>NZ_JAZDCW010000001.1:0-891313 GCF_036323765.1 Streptomyces solitudinis | reverse complement strand
GTCTCCGACTCTACCAGAACCTTTTCCCGTCTTTCACATTCACGTTCCTGCGGTAAACCGGCAGGAGGGAATCCGAAGAGTGGAACAGAATGGATTCATCAAAGGTGTGCCCGCGCCGTTGGCGTCGAGCAGGGAGTCGACAGTACAGGGGTGCGAGCGGCGAGGCAAATCGGTGCTCCGCCGCCTCCTGGCGTGCCATGCCGCGTGCCGGGACCGGGCCCCGCACGCTCGTGCGGAAACCGCAGTTCACATGACTTAGGCTCGGGACGGTACGCCGTCCGGCACGTAGCGGCGGCAACTGAACGATCCCCGCCCCTGGGAGGCTTCCCATGACCACCGTGACGTCACCGATGACCGGACGCGTCATCGGACTCGCGGCTGTGCCCGATCCGGTGTTCTCCGGCGCGATGGTCGGTCCCGGTACCGCCATCGACCCCGTGCGTGAGCCTTCCGAGGCGGTGGCACCCGTGGACGGCGTCATCGTCTCGCTCCACCCGCACGCCTTCGTCGTCGTCGACTCCGAGGGACACGGCGTCCTCACCCACCTCGGCATCGACACCGTCCAGCTGGGCGGGGAGGGCTTCGAGCTGCTCGCGGCGAAGGGCGACACCGTCAAGCGCGGCGACGCCGTGGTGCGGTGGGACCCGGCCGCCGTGGAGCGGGCGGGGAAGTCGCCCGTCAGTCCGGTCGTGGCCCTGGAGGCGACGGCCGAGGCGCTGTCCTCCGTGGCGCAGGACGTCGAGCTGAGCGCGGGCGACACCCTCTTCGCCTGGAACTGAGACCACCGCGGCCCCGGTGACCGAGCGGTCGCCGGGGCTTTCGTACGAGACGTACCGCGGTGGTGCGTCCGCCGCAGGAACCGGAGACGGTGAGATGGACACGAAGCTTCAAGGTGTCGGGGTCAGCCACGGCGTAGCCATCGGCGAGGTACGGCACATGGGTACCGCCGTCCTGGAGCCCCCGGCGAAGCAGATCGACGCCGGGGAGGCGCCCCGGGAGCAGCAGCGGGCCCGCCAGGCGGTGGAGGCGGTCGCGGCCGACCTCAACGCCCGCGGCAACCTGGCCGGCGGCGAGGCCCAGGCCGTGCTGGAGGCACAGGCCCTGATGGCGCAGGACCCGGAGCTGCTGGCGGACGTGGAGCGGCGCGTCACGGCGGGCAGTACCGCCGAGCGCGCGGTGTACGACGCGTTCGCCGCGTACCGGGCGCTGCTGGCGGGGGCCGGTGAGTACCTGGCCGGGCGGGTCGCGGACCTGGACGACGTGCGGAACCGCATCGTCGCGCGGCTGCTGGGCGTGCCGATGCCGGGCGTCCCGGACAGCGACCAGCCGTACGTGCTGATCGCCCGTGACCTGGCTCCGGCCGACACGGCGCTGCTCGACCCGGCCCTGGTGCTGGGTTTCGTGACGGAGGAGGGCGGACCCACCAGCCACAGCGCGATCCTGGCGCGGGCGCTCGGCGTACCCGCGGTGGTGGCGCTGCCGGGCGCGGGCGAGCTGCCCGAGGGCACGGTGGTCGCGGTGGACGGGAGCACCGGTGCCGTCGTGGTCAGCCCCGACGAGGCCGAGCGCACCGAGCTGGCCGCCGCGGCGGCGGCCAGCCGGGCGGCGCTGGAGGCGGCGACGGGGCCGGGCGCGACGTCGGACGGCCACAAGGTGCCGCTGCTGGCCAACGTCGGGGGCCCCGCCGACGTGCCGGCGGCCCTGGAGGCCGGTGCCGAGGGCGTGGGGCTGTTCCGGACCGAGTTCCTGTTCCTGGACGACAGCACGCAGGCGCCGTCGGAGGCGAAGCAGGTCGAGGCGTACCGGCAGGTTCTGGAGGCCTTCCCGGAGGGCCGGGTGGTCGTGCGGGTGCTCGACGCCGGAGCGGACAAGCCGCTGGACTTCCTGACGCCGTCCGACGAGCCGAACCCGGCACTGGGCGTGCGGGGGCTGCGGACGCTGCTGGACCACCCGGAGGTGCTGCGGACGCAGCTCAGGGCGCTGGGCACGGCCGCCGAGGGGCTTTCGGTGTACCTGGAGGTCATGGCGCCGATGGTGGCGGACCGGGCGGACGCGAAGGCGTTCGCCGACGCCTGCCGGGAGGCGGGGCTGGACGCGAAGTTCGGCGCCATGGTGGAGGTGCCGTCGGCGGCCCTGCGGGCGCGGTCGGTGCTCCAGGAGGTGTCGTTCCTGTCGCTGGGGACGAACGACCTGGCGCAGTACACCTTCGCGGCGGACCGGCAGGTCGGAGCGGTGTCCCGGTTGCAGGACCCGTGGCAGCCGGCGCTGCTGGACCTGGTGGCCCTGTCGGCGGAGGCCGCCAAGGCCGAGGGCAAGAGCTGCGGGGTGTGCGGGGAGGCGGCCTCCGATCCGCTGCTGGCGTGCGTGCTGACGGGGCTCGGTGTGACGAGCCTGTCGATGGGCTCGTCGGCGATCCCGTACGTACGGGCGACCCTGGCGAAGCACACGCTGGCCCAGTGCGAGCGGGCGGCCGCCGCGGCGCGGGCCGCCGACAGCGCCGAGGAGGCGCGACGGGCCGCGCAGGCGGTGCTGTCCGGGGTGTGAGGCGGGTTGCCGCGTCCGACGTCGCCGGCCGTCCCGGGCTTCCGGGGCGGCCGTCGACGTTCTCCGGGGTGGGTGTCAGGGGGCCGGGAGGTGCAGCCCCGGGCGGTAGTCGACTCCTGGTTCGGGGGGCACGGGTTCGCCGGTGAGCGGATCCGTGCAGTAGGCGGTGAAGACCTCCGCCTCGGTGAGCGGGTGGAGCCAGCCGTCGTGCAGCCGCCAGGCGCGCACGGTGTCCCGGCCCCCGCGCGTGGTCCGCAGGACGACACCGCCGGGCAGGCCCGTGGTGAGGGCGGCGGCCAGGACGGTGGTGAACAGGTGCCCGGCCGTCCGCGGGTACCGCGGGCCGCTCAGGGGCCCGGTGCCCTGTTCGGCGTGGACGGCCGCGGCCAGGGGCGGCCCGGCGCGTCCGGTGGGTGTCACGCTGCACACGAGGTGGTGGCGGCCGTGCCCGGCCGCGGCGAGGAGGCGGGCGAGGGCGGTGCGGGCACGGTCGTGGGCGTCCTCGTGGTGCTGGTGCATGGTTCCCCCCTGGCTGCGGTGAATGACGGGTTCGTCACTGAAAGTAGCCAGGGGGTGTGACAGCCGGGTGGTCAGCGCGGGGAGGACGCGCGCCGGCGCGCGAGGGCCTCGTACTCCCTGAGCAGGCCGACGTCGTCGACGGAGCCGGGGTTGACGGCCTTCTCCAGCGGGGTGCCCTGGAGGAGACGCTTCACGGGGACCTCCAGCCGCTTGCCGGTGAGGGTGTGCGGGACACCGGGGATCTCGATGATCTCGTCGGGGACGTGCCGGGGCGAGAGCTGGTCGCGGATGACGTGCTTGACGCGGTCCCGCAGGGCGTCGTCCAGGGTGGCGCCCTCGGCGAGGTGGACGAAGAGCGGCATCCAGTAGCCGCCGTCGGGTTCCTCGACGCCGATGACGAGGGATTCCCGGATCTCCGGCAGGCGTTCGACCGCCTCGTAGATGTCGGCCGAACCCATGCGGACGCCCTGCCGGTTGAGAGTGGAGTCGGAGCGGCCGTGGATGATGACGGAGCCGCGGGAGGTGAGGGTGATCCAGTCCCCGTGGCGCCAGGCGCCGGGGAACATGTCGAAGTAGCTGTCGCGGTAGCGGGAGCCGTCGGCGTCGTTCCAGAAGCGCACCGGCATGGACGGCATGGGGTTGGTGACGATCAGTTCGCCCACCTCGTCGGTGAGGGGCTCGCCGTTCGGGTCCCACGCCTGGAGGTCGGTGCCCAGACAGGGGGCCTGGAGTTCGCCGATGTGCACGGGCAGCGTCGGCACGGCTCCGGCGAAGCAGCTGCACACGTCGGTGCCGCCGCTGACGGAGGCGATCCACAGGCCGGCGCCGGCTTCCTCGTGCAGCCAGCGGAAGCCGTCGGGGGGCAGGGGCGAGCCGGTGGTGGCCACGCAGCGCAGAGCCGACAGGTCGCGGTCGCGGCCCGGGTGGACGCCGGCCTTGCGGCAGGCCATGACGTAGGCGGCGGAGGTGCCGTAGAAGGTGGCGCCGGTGCGTTCGGCGATGCGCCACTGGGCGTCGGTGCCCCGGTGGCCGGGGCTGCCGTCGTAGGTGATGACGGTGGTGCCGGTCAGCAGGCCGGAGACGAGGAAGTTCCACATCATCCAGCCGGTGGAGGTGTACCAGAAGAACCGGTCGCCGGGGCCGAGGTCGCAGTGGAGGCCGAGCTGTTTGAGGTGTTCGACGAGGATGCCGCCCTGGGACTGGACGATGGCCTTGGGCAGGCCGGTCGTGCCCGAGGAGTACAGGACCCACAGCGGGTGGTCGAAGGGCACCTGCTCGTAGACGGGTGCGGTGTCGGCGGAGGTGACCGCGGCCCACTCCAGCGCGCCGTCGGGGGCGGGGGCACCCAGCAGCGGGACGTGCACCACGGCGCGCAGGGTGGGCAGCTCGCGGCGCAGTTCCGCGACGGTGCCGGTGCGGTCGTGCTCCTTGCCTCCGTAGCGGTAGCCGTCCACGGCGAAGAGCACGACGGGTTCGACCTGCTGGAAGCGGTCGAGGACGCTGCGGGCGCCGAAGTCGGGGGCGCAGGACGTCCACACCGCGCCGACGGCCGCGGTGGCGAGCAGTGCGACGACGGCCTCGGGCACGTTGGGCAGGTAGCCGCTGACCCGGTCGCCGGGGCGGACGCCGAGGTCGCGGAGCCGGGCGCTGAGGGAGCCGACCTGGCGGCGCAGCTCGGCCCAGCTGACCTCGCGCGGGGCCGCCTCCGCCGGGCCCGCGGCGTCCTGGTGGTTCTCCGTGACGTGGACGAGGGCGGGTTCGTGGGCGCGGGCGGGGTCGTCCGCGGTGCGCAGGGCGTGCTCGGCGTAGTTCAGCGTGGCGCCGGGGAACCAGGTGGCGCCGGGCATGGCGCGGTCGGCGAGCACCGTCTCGTACGGGCGGGTGAACCGCACGCCGAACCACTGGGTGACGGCCGTCCAGAAGGCGTCGAGGTCCGCCACGGACCAGTCGTGCAGCGCCGCGTAGCTCCCGGCCGGGTCTTCCGGGGCCGGGGCGGGCGCGCCGTGCCGTTCGGCGGCCCAGGCGTGGAAGCGGGTGAGCCGGGCGGAGGCGACGCGGTCGGGGCCCGGCTGCCACAGGGGGCCGGGCTGCTCGGTGGCGGGCGTGGCGGTCATGGGCTGCTCCGTACGGGACGCGGGGTGTGCGTGCGGTCCGCGCACGGGCGGGGTGTGCGCGTGACGCGGCGGCTGTGCAGGACGATGCCACGTGATCGTTCGCCGCACCAGGGGTGCCGCCCCACATCGGGGGCGGCGGGTATGTGGCGCAACGGTGGGGGTGCGGGCGGTGAACGGGAGTTGAACAGCACCCGGGTCCGGGGGCGGCTGGTGGCACTCTGAGCAGCATGGACGCTGGGGGCGCCGGTGGCGCTGGGGGCCTGGGGCGGTCGCTGCGGCGGCTTCGTGCCGTGCGCGGGCTGCGCGGGCCGGGGACGAGTCGCGCGCGGGCCGTCCTCCCGTCGCGGCAGGCGGGCGGGGAGGGGCTGCGGGCTCGGGTGCCGGGTCCGGTGCTGGGCGCCGAGCCGGGACCGGGCGGTGGTCTGGTGCGGTGCGCGCGGTCGGTGCTGCGGGTGGAGGTGACGAGCGGCGGCTCGGTGTTCCTGGGGTGGGACGGTGCCGGTCCCGGGCCCTCGGCGGCGCTGGTGGCGGGGTGTCCGGCGGTGGACGGGCGGGCGACGCTGGAACCGGACACGGACGGCGGCTGGCGGGTGGTGGCCCAGCGGGTGCTGGTGACGGTGTCCCGTGACGGCACGGTGGTGGTGCGCACGCCCGGCGGGGTGCTCCTGCGCCGGGATCTGCCGCCGCGCTGGTGGGAGAGCGAGCCCGGCGCCGGGGGCGCGTGGGTGCAGCGTGCGGAGGTCGCGGCGGACGCGCGGTTCCTGGCGGTGGACGGGGCGCCGCTGCCGGACGGGACGTACGCGGTGCCGGGGAGTGCGTCGCCCGGGGTGCGGGCGTCCGGTTCCGGTGTGGTGGTTCCGGTGCAGCTCGTCGTCGCGGAGGCGGGGACGCACCTGGTGTTCCACGACGGTGGGGGCGGCGGGCGGGTGTCGCTGCGGGCGGGGGCGTGGGGCGGCGGCTCGGGGCACGACCGGGCGGGGCGCTGCGAGCTGCGGATGGCGGGCGGTCCGCTGCGGTACTGGGTGCTGCCCGGGCCGCGGGAGCGGGCGTTGCGGGAGTGGGCCACGCTGACCGGGGCACCGGTGGACCCGGACGCGGGCGGCCCCGGCGGGCCGGGGCGCTGAGGCCGGGGCGCACGGGCGGACGGGGGGCCGGGACACGGCGTCGCGGACGGTGCGGCGGTGGACGGCGGGCGGCGTGTCCCCCGGACGGGTGGTTGTGGCGGGACGTGCCCCGCGGGCGCGGCGCGGCGCGGGTAGAGGTGGGGCCGTGCGACGTGTGACGGGTGCGCTGCTGGGTGCGGCGCTGCTGGTGGCCGTGGGGCCGACGGCGTGGGGCGGGCGGGAGCCGCGGGCCCCGGCGGACTTCGTCGCGCTGCGGGACGTGGCGCCGCAGGTGCTGGAGGACATCCGCTACGCGGGGCCGCACAACTTCACGGGGGTCCGCGTCGACGGCTACGCGGCGCCGCTGTGCCTGCTGGCACGTGACACGGCGCTGGCGCTGCGGGCGGCTCAGCGGGCGGCCGCACGGCGCGGCTACGGCCTGAAGGTGTACGACTGCTACCGGCCGCAGCGGGCAGTGGACCACTTCGCCGCGTGGGCCGGGGACGCGGGCGACGCGCGGATGAAGGCGGAGTTCTATCCGCGCGTGGCCAAGGAGCGGCTGTTCGCCGAGGGCTACATCGCGCGGCGCTCCGGCCACAGCAGCGGCGGGACCGTGGACGTGACGCTGGTGCGGATGCCCGCGCGGGCGGCGCGGCCGTACGTGCCCGGGCAGCCGCTGGTCCCGTGCTTCGCTCCCCGGCCGCTGCGGTTCCCCGACAACTCGGTGGACATGGGCACCGGCTACGACTGCTTCGACCGCACGGCCCGCACCCGTTCGCCGGAGGTCACCGGAGGGCCGCGGGCGCACCGGCTGCTGCTCGTGCGCCTCATGGCGGACGCGGGTTTCACGAACCTGCCGCAGGAGTGGTGGCACTTCACCCACCGGGACGAGCCCCACCCCGGCCGCTCCTTCGACTTCCCCGTCAGCCGCGGCTCGCTCGGCGGCGGGGACCGGCCGCGCCGCCGCCCGCAGGACGGCACCGCGGCCGGACGCGCCGCGCGGCACGGGCACACCGGCCGGGGCCACGTCGGTCATCCTGATCCCCCACCGCCCGCAGCGGCCTCTTCGGGCGGGGCACGAGCGAGGAGCCGTCATGGACTACGCCTCCGGCGACATTCTCGTCGGTGAGATCATCGGCACGGCGATCCTGGTCCTCTTCGGGGTCGGGGTGTGCGCGGCGGTCACGCTGCACCACTCCAAGGCGCGGGCGAGCGGCTGGATCGTGATCGCCTTCGGCTGGGGCTTCGGTGTGCTGGCCGGTGCCTACACGGCGGGGCCGCTCTCGGGCGGTCACATCAATCCGGCGGTCACGGTCGGCATCGCCGTGGAGAGCGGGGAGTGGGCGAAGGTGCCGCTCTACGTCACGGGCCAGCTGGTGGGCGCGGTGACCGGCGCCGTGCTGGCCTGGCTGGCCTACTACGCGCAGTTCCGCGCCAACGCCGACCCGCGGAACGCCCAGCCGACGCTGGGGGCCTTCGCGACGATCCCGGAGATCCGGCATCCCGCGGCCAACCTGGTCACCGAGATCATCGCCACGGTCGCCCTGGTGCTGCCGGTGCTGGCGTTCGGCCTGACGGAGGGCCTCGGCACCTCGGGCACCCAGACCCTCATCGTGGCCCTCCTGGTCGTCGGCATCGGGCTGGCGCTCGGCGGACCGACCGGCTACGCGATCAACCCGGCCCGTGACCTCGGGCCGCGCCTGGTGCACCACCTGCTGCCCCTTCCGCACAAGGGCGGCTCGGACTGGGGCTACGCCTGGGTGCCGGTAGCCGGTCCGCTGCTGGGCGGCGCCATCGCGGCGGGCCTCTTCAACCTGGCGTTCTGACGGGCCCCCGGTCGGCCCGGCGCTCGGGGCCGGGTCAGCGGCCGACGGGCTGGCGGCGGGCGGCGGCCGTGCGCAGGGCGTGCTCGACGAGTGCGACCAGCACGTCGCGCGCCGACTCGCGGCGCCGGGCGTCGCACAGGAGCAGCGGCACGTCCTCGTCCAGGTCGAGTGCGGCCCGCACCGTCTCGACCGGGTGGACGCGGGCGCCGTCGAAGCAGTTGACGGCGACGGCGAAGGGCAGGCCGCGCCGCTCCACGTAGTCGATGGCGGCGAAGCTGTCCTCAAGGCGCCGGGTGTCGGCGAGGACGACGGCGCCGAGGGCACCGCTGGCCAGTTCGTCCCACAGGAACCAGAAGCGGTCCTGGCCCGGGGTGCCGAAGAGGTACAGGACCATCGTGTCGCTGAGGGTGATGCGTCCGAAGTCCATGGCGACGGTGGTGGTGTCCTTGGCCTCCACGCCGTCGAGCCGGTCGAAGGGACGGCTCGCCTCCGTGATCGCCTCCTCCGTGCGCAGCGGTCTGATCTCGCTCACGGCGCCGGTGAAGGTCGTCTTGCCGGCGCCGAAGCCGCCGGCCACCAGGACCTTCAGCGTGACCGGATCGGCGGCGCGGCGCGCGGCGCGCTCAGAGCGCCCGAAGGCCATCGATTACCCCTCGCAGGATGGACTCGTCCGGCAGTTCGGCCGGCGGGACGGGTCGGGTGACGCGGACGAGGTCGGCGGTGACGAGGTCGCCGACCAGGACCCGCACCACGCCGACCGGGAGGTCGAGGTCGGCCGCGAGTTCCGCGACCGACTGGGACGCCTGGTGGCAGCGTCGCAGGATGTCCAGGTGCTCGGGCGCCAGGCCCAGGTCCGCGGCGTCCTCGGGACCGCCGACCGCCCGGTCCCCGCCGGCGCTCCCCCCGGTGACCGGGGAAGGGGCGTCGGCGGTGACCAGGGCGATGAGGTCGAGCTGGATGCCGGCCCCGCTGCGGGTGCGGCCGCGCGTCATCGCGTAGGGCCGCACCACCGGACCGGCCGCGTCGTCGAACCAGGCGTCCGTCATGCCCCGCCCCTTCACCCTCCGCCGGGCAGGTCGGTGCGGGTCGCGGTGCCCAGGTGCGCGCCGACCCGCTTGACGAGCAGGGTCATCTCGTAGGCGACCTGGCCGACGTCGGATTCCGCGTCGGCCAGCACCGCGAGGCAGCTGCCGTCGCCCGCGGCGGTGACGAACAGGAAGGCCTCCTCCAGCTCGATGACCGTCTGCCGCACACCGCCCACCGCGAAGTGCCGGCCGACGCCCCGGGCGAGGCTGTGGAAACCGGAGGCGACGGCGGCGAGGTGCTCGCCGTCCTCGCGGGAGAGGTCCGCGGACACGCCTCTGGGCAGGCCGTCACCGGACAGGACGAGGGCCTTGCGGATGCTGCCGACGCGTCCGACCAGCTCGTCGAGGAGCCAGTTCAGTTCACCGGCTTCGTGGGCGGCGTTGTGGCTGGTGGCATGCGATGCGGTCATCGACCGTCCCCCTCGGGTGTGGTTCCGTCGTTCTGTTCCCGGCCGCGCCGCCAGCCGCGCTGGAGGGCGGCCATGCGGTCGCGGACGGCTTCCGCGTCCCGCTCGTCCGGCGGCTTCGCCGGTCCGCCCGGGACCGCGGACGGGCCCGGAGCGTCCGCCCCGCCGCCGGAGGGCGGGTCGTCCTCCTTGAGCTGCGGGGCGAGACTGGCCTGGCGCCTGCGGCGCGGCAGGCCGCCGATGGTGGCGGGCGGCTGCGGTTCGCCGGCCGGGCGCGGTCCGCGCGGGCCGGGCCCGGCCTGGGCGGTGCGCGGGCCGTCTTCCCGCTGCTCGCCCGGGTCCGCCTGGTCCGGCCGGTCCTCTTCGCGCCGGTCCCCGTGCCCGGCCGGGCGGGCGTGGTCCCCGACGGGGCGCCCGTGGTCGGAGACGAGGACGGGGCGGCCGGTGGCGCCGGGGCGGCGTTGGGGCAGCGGGGTCGCACCGCCGTGCTGCGGAGCGTTCTCGGCGCGCTTCACCGGCGGGTGACCGGTGCCGTCGCGGTGCGGTCCAAGGGCACCGTCCGCGTTCCCGTGCCGCTGGTGCAGCGAACGCAGGAGGTGACCGATGCCCTCGGGCGCGGAGGTGTCGGCGCCGCCGGGGGCGTCGTCGAAGTCGTCGAGGGGGCCGTCCAGTTCGACGGGCCCGCCCCTGCTCCGTCCGCTCGCGCCGCCCCGCTGGCCACGGCCGTCCGTGCCCAGCGCCGCCGCCAGGTCGCGCCGGGACCCGGGCGGGACGCGGGCCAGGGCCGGCGGGCCTTCGGCCTCACCGGAGCGGGCACCCTCCAGCGTGGCGGCGCCGTTGTCCGCCTCGTTGAGCACCGAGCCGGGGACCAGTACGACGGCGGTGGTTCCGCCGTAGGGGGAGGGCTGGAGGGACACGCGCACGCCCTGGCGCTGGGCGAGCCGGGAGACGACGAACAGTCCGAGCCGGTCGGTGTCGGACAGCTCGAACTCCGGGGTCTCGGCGAGCCGCAGGTTGGCTTCGAGGAGCGTCTCGGGCGTCATGCCGAGGCCCCGGTCGTGGATCTCCAGGGTGAACCCGTTGGCGACGCGCTCGCCGCGCACCTGGACGGCGGTGTGCGGCGGGGAGAAGGAGGTGGCGTTCTCCAGCAGTTCGGCGATGAGGTGGGTGAGGTCGCCGACGGCCGGGCCGTCCACGGTGAGCGGGGCCAGGCGGCGGATCTCGACGCGTTCGTAGTCCTCGACCTCGGCGACGGCCGCGCGGACGACGTCCATGAGGCTGACGGGCCTGCGCCACTGCCGCGTGGGGGCGGCGCCCGAGAGGATGACCAGGCCCTCGGCGTGGCGCCGCATCCGGGTGGTGAGGTGGTCGAGCCGGAAGAGGTCGGCGAGTTCGTCGGCGTCCTCGGTGCGGCGTTCCATGGTGTCCAGCAGGGCGAGCTGGCGGTGGGTGAGCACCTGGCTGCGCCGGGCGAGGTTCACGAACACCTCGGAGACGCCGCGCCGCATGTCGGCCTGTTTCACCGCGGCCTCGACCGCGGCGCGCTGGAGGGTGTTCAGCGCCTGGCCGACCTGCCCGATCTCGTCGGGTCCGTAACTCAGGCGCGGCGCCTCGGTCTCCACGTCGACGTGCGAACCCGCGGCCAGCCGGCGCATGACGCTGGGCAGCCGCACCCCGGAGACCTCGTGCGCCTCCTTGCGGAGCGCGCCCAGGTCCCGGACGAGTCCGCGGCCGATGCGGACGGAGACGACGACGGACAGCAGGACGGCGCAGAAGCCGCCGACGCCCGCCAGTCCGGCCCGCCACAGGACGGAGGTGGCGACCGGCTCGATGCGCTCGGCGTAACGCTCGGCCGCCTCGTGGTCCAGGCGGTCCAGGTCGTCCAGCACGGTCGTGGCAGCGGCGTCCCAGCGCTCGGCGTTGACGGCCCGCAGGGCGCCGGCGGCGCCCGCTTCGGTGGCGGCGTCCTCCAGGGAGGCCAGCGTCTGCCCGCCGGCCCCGGCCCAGTAGTTCTCGAAGGCGCGGCGGTCGCGTTCGGGCAGCGCGGGAAGGGTGGTGCTGTAGATGACCCGGCGCTCGGCGACGCGGTCGGAGAAGTCCCGCAGTTCCTCGGGGGTGATGCGGCCGGCGGCGAAGGCCGAGGCGAGCAGGGCGTCCTCCCGGGCGAGGATCTCCCGGGCACGCAGGAGGCCCACCAGCGCCCTGCCCTCCCTGTCGAGGGTGGCGTCGCGCAGCGCGTGCAGCGACGCCAGCAGGTCGTAGCAGGGGTCGATGACGGCGCTGTAGGCGGCGGACGCGCTGCGGCGGTTGGCGGTGTTGTTCTCCACCTGCTCGCGCGCGGTGCCCAGCATGTCCAGCTCCAGCAGGAGGCGGTCCAGCCGGTCGCGGGAGTTCGCCGGGAGCCCGGCACGGGACTCCCGTGCCTTCCCGCGCATCCGGGCCACGGCCCGGTCGGTCTCGGTGCGGGCTGCGGCGAGCTCGGTGAGCGCGTCGGACCGGCGCGGATCGCCGAGGTGGACGAGGACCTGGCGGCGCTCGGCCTGGAGGGTCTGGACCATGTCCTCGGCCGGGTGGCCGACTTCGGCCACGAAGCGGGCCGCGTCCAGCAGTTCCTTGGCCTCGCGGCCGGTGAGGTAGGTGGCGAAGCCCCAGATGGAGGTGAGGGTCACCAGGGGCACGAGCAGCAGCGCCACGATCTTCCGGCGGATGGACTTCCCGCGAAAGCGCATGGCCTCCCCTACGTCACAACGCCGCCGGGCGGTGGCGTCGGGTCTTGTCGCGTGCGTCAGCGTCGTGGGCGTGCGTCGGACGTCGGACGGTTCTTCCCACCGGTTCTTTCCACGGAGTTCGGACGGTCGCCGCCCCCCGGATGCGGGGGCGGGGTGCAGCAAACGGCGCGAGCCTACTACTGGGTCCCGGCCGTTCCACAGACATGTCCGAGCCATGGAACGCGCGGACCGCGTCATCTCGTCCTGAAGTGTCGGGTGATGACCGGACGAAATCCCGCCTCCTGTGGTACAGCACACGTGCGTCGGGCAGGCGTCCGCGGTGAGACGAGGAGGGGTACCCATGTACGACGACAGGCCCAGACTGCCCGATCCGGTGCGGGCGGCGGCGGTCCGCGCGGTGATCGTGGCCGCGGTGACGCTGGTACTGGCGATGATCGCCGTGCTGTGCTCGCTGGCGGAGGTGTGGCTCGCCTTCCCCGCCGTGCTGTGTGCCCTGGCAGGCGCGGTGGTGGCGACCTGGGCGGTGCTGGACGTGTGGATCACCCGCCAGGTGTGGCGGCAGCGCAACGGCGTGCTGTCCGAACCCAGCAGCGTGGCGCGCGACCGGCTGGTCCGCCGGCGGGCGGAACCGCAGGGCTGAACGCGGGCCGGGGGGCCGGGGCCCCGGGGCGCCGTCAGGGGCGGTCCGGGGGGCGGCGGTACATGCGGGTGGCGGTGATCTGGCCGTGGACGGCCTCCTCCGTGTCGCCGGGGGCGGGCCCGGGGAGGCCGGGGCGCAGGTGCTCCTCCACGCTGATGTACTTCAGGCCCGCGCGCAGGTCCGCGTCGTTGCGCAGCCGGATCACCAGGGGGAACTCGGCGAGCGCGGTCGTGTCGAACAGGCCGGTGGTGTAGAGGAGCTGCACACCGAGCGCGTCGGCGACCGCCCGCTGGAGCTCCAGCAGGTAGGTGGCGTTGGCGCGGCCGATGGGGTTGTCCAGGAACAGCGTGCCGGCGTGCCGGTGCTTGTCGCGGCCGCGGTCGTTGCTGCGCAGGGCGGCCATCGTGCAGTAGAGGGCGATGGCCGCGGTCAGGAGCTGGCCGCCGGAGAAGACGTCACCCATCTGCCCGACGGGCACCCGCTCGGCGCGCAGGACGGCGTCCGGCTTGAGGATCTCCACGCTGACCCCGCGCGGCTGGAGGGCCGCGTGCACGCCGCGCAGCAGCAGCGTCATGCCGTCCCGGCGCAGGTCGCTGTTCTTGCGGACGGCGGCGCGGGTCGCCTCGTCGATGACCTCCCCGAGCCGTTCGGTGAGGGTGGCCTGGTCGGGGTCGTCGAAGCGGATGCGCAGGAACTCCTGGCCCGACCACTCCCCCAGCCCCTCGGGCAGCCGGGACAGCCGCTGGGCGGAGCGGAGCGTGGCGAGCGCCGACTCGGTGAGCCCGCGCAGCCGGTCCACGATGCTGTCCCGGTTGCGTTCCAGCTGCCGCAGCTCGTCGGTGAGGACGCGCAGCCGGGGGGCGAACGCCTCCGCCCAGGCCGCGGCGTGCTCGGGCAGGGCGGCGGCGGGCAGCTCCCTGATCTGCTGCCGCGCCGGGGTGCGGACCGGTTCGTAGCGCACGGAGTTGGCGTGCCGCACGAGCACGTCGCCCGCCTCGCGGACGGCCGTCTCGGCGGCGGAGAGGTCGGCGGCGCAGCCGCGCAGGGAGCGGCGGGCCTCGGCGGCGGCCTCGCGGGCCTGTGCCGCGCTGCCGGGGTAGGGATCGGGCCGCTCCTGCCCGTCCTCGGCGTGCGGCGGGTCGCGGAGCAGGTCACGCAGGAGGGCGGCGGTCTCCTCGAAGGCCGCGGCCGCGTCCTCGGCGGCGCGGTGGGCGTGGCGCAGCTCCTCGTGGGCGGTGCGGGCGGACTGGAGCGCGTCGGTGTGCCCGGCCAGTTCGGTGCCGGCGGCCCGCAGCAGGGTCTGGGCCTGCTCGGCGTCACCGGGCACCCGGTCCTCGGGGAGGGCCGCGTGGGCCGCTCCGTCCTGCGGGGCGAGGCGTTCCGCCTCCCCTCGCAGGCGGCCGAGCTGCTCACTGGCCGTCGCCGCGCGGGCCTCCAGCATCTGGACCCGCTCCTCGGCCCGGGCGGCGGCGGCCTGGCGGGAGGGGCCGTCGGCGCCGTCGGCGGTCTGGAGGAGCTGGGCGGCGCGGGTGCGGACCTTGTGGGTGAGCCGGTCCAGTCCGGCGAGCGCCGCGCTCTCGTCGCTCTCGGCCCGGGCCTGCTCGGCGCGCAGGTCGGCGCCGACGCCGACCTTGTCGTAGAGCTGCGAGGCCGAGCGGTACGCCTCCCGCAGCGCGGGGAGGGAGGCGGCGGGCTCGGTGCGGTCCCCCGCTTTGGTGCCGTCGTCCGCGTCCGGCAGTTCTCCGGGGACGCCGGCGATCTCGGCACGCTCGGCGCGCAGCGCACGGGCGGTGCGGTGGGCGTCGTCGGCGGCCCGCTGGGCGGCGCGGCGGTCCTCGTCGGCGGCCCTGGCCGCTTCCACGCGCTCGGCGGCCCGCGTGAGGGCGTCGGCGGCCTCGTCGGACAGCTCGCGCAGCCGGGCCTGCCACGCCGCCCGCTCGCGCAGCCGGAAGGCGAGCCCGGCCAGCGCGTCGGCGGAACGGCGTGCGCGCTGGGCGGTCTCCTGGCGGGCGTCCCGCGCCGCGACGGCCTCGGCGGCGGCCTGCTGGGCCTCGGCGCGGGCGGCGGTGGCCTCGGTGTGCCGGTCCACGGCCTCCGCGGCCGCCTCACCGGCCGAGGCGGCGGCGGCGGTCAGCTCCGCGAGGCGGCCCGGCGGGCACCCGGTGCGCCAGGAGGCCAGCCGGGCGGTCAGGGTGCGGTACTGGGCGAGCCGGGCGGCCAGGGCGCGGATCTCCTCGTCGCGGACGGCGGCCCTCTCGCGCAGGGCGTGGCGCTCCCCGTCGGCGGCCTGCTCGTCGTGCATGGCCGGGTTGGGCGGCACGAGGAAGACGCCGCTGCCCGCGCCGGCCGCGGCGGCGGGGGCGAGCAGCGCGGCGGCGGTGCCGACGGCGACCGCCGAGCGCGGCAGCAGCGCGGCGGCGGCCAGCACCTCGCGTGCCCTGGCGTGGCTGCCGGCGTCGGTGATGACGACCCCGTCCACCAGTTCGGGGCGGGCGGCCAGGACAGCGGCGTGGTCGGCCGGGTCGACCGCCTGGGCGAGGTAGCGCCAGCCGGGCAGGGCCGGGATGCCGTGCTCGCCCAGGTACTCGACGGTGGCCAGGACGTCGGGGCCGGGCGGCAGCAGTCCGCCGTCGCCGAGGGCGGCGAGCATGCGGGTGTCGTCCGCGGCGGCGGTGCGCAGGTCGAACAGCCGCCGTTCGGCGTCGGCGACGCGCTGGTCGAGCATCTCCCGCAGGCTGTCCGCGGCCCGGTCGAGTTCGGCCGCGGTGGGCGGCGTGCCGGTGCCCAGGAGCGCGACCACGCCGGGTTCCGCGCCGAGGGCTTCGGCGGTGGCGCGCTCGGCGGCCAGAGCGGCCTCCGCGGCGCGGGCGGCGTCGGCGGCCCGGGCGGCGGCCAGTTCGGTGCGGGCCAGCTCGGCCGCCGTGTCGCGTTCGCGCTCGGCGGCGCGGCGGGCGGTCTCCCGGGCGGCGTCCCAGGCGGCGGTGGCCTCCCGTTCGGCGTCGCCGGCGGCCAGCGCGGCCCGGACGGGGTCGGTGTCGGCCGACGCCTGTGCGAGCCAGCCGGCCCGTACCGCCTCGGCGGTCTCCCGCTCGACCTCGGCCAGCCGTTCGCGCAGGTGCTCGCTCTCGCTGCGGGCCCGCTGCGCGTCGGTGGCGGCGGCGGTGGCCTCGCGGTGCGCGGCCTCGGCCGCCTCCTGGAGGGCGGCCGAGCGCTCCTCCCCCGTGGCCGCCTGCGCCTCGGCGTCGCCGGCTGCGGCGTGCAGGGCCCGGACGAGGGCGTGCGCGGCCTTGGCGCGGGCGGCGAGCGCCGGGGCGGCGTCCCGTTCGGCCTCCCGGATGGCGGCGGCGGAGCGGGCGGCGCGGTCGGCGGCGGCGCGGTGCCGCAGCACCGTCTCGGCGGCCTGCCATGCGGCGTGCAGCGTGCGGGCGTCGGACAGTTCCCTGCGCTGCGCCCCGGCGGACTTCTCGGCGGCGGCCAGTGCGAGTGAGGCGTGCCGGTAGGCGAGTTCGGCGGCGACGGCCGCCGCGCGGGACCGGGCGCCCTCGGCAGCGGTGACGGCGTCGGCGGCCCGGTCGGTGCGCTCGGCCAGTTCCGCGGCCCTGCCCCGCTCCTCACGGCCGCGCACGGCGAGCCGGGCGGCCAGGGCGCGGGTGCGCTGTTCGGCTCCGGCGTGGACGGCGCGGGCCCGGTCGCGGTCGGCGGCGGCCTCGGCGATGCGGGTGAGGAGGTCGAGCGATCCGGCGGTGAAGTCCCGTTCGGCGGTCAGTTCGGCGCGGCGGCCCAGTTTGTGGGCGAAGCCGTGGACGAGGTCGGCGAGGCCGTCGGTGTCCCGGGTGTCGGTGACGGCGCGCAGCAGGAGGTCGGTGAAGTCGGCGTCGTTCTTGACGGCGAACAGACCGGCGGCCTCGCCCTCGTCGGCGTTCATCTCGCGCTGGTAGCGGAACAGTTCGGGGTCGAGCCCGATGCCGTCGAGGTGTTCCTTCCAGCGGTCGTGGACCTCCTCCCAGACGACGTCCAGGTTGGGGTAGGCCCTGCCGTTCTCGGTCAGGACGTCCCGGAAACCCTTCATGGTGCGGCGGCGGCCCCTGGCCGCGGAGGCGCCCTCGGCGCTCGCCCGCAGCGCGGTGGACTCGGCGACGGGCAGGGAGTCCAGCGTCATGCCCGGGCCGGGGCGGAAGGAGTACCAGGCTTCGGCGAACTTGCGCGGGTCGCTGGCGACCTGCCGACCGCGCCACTCGCTGACCTTGCCGACGACGACGGACTCGCCGGTGAGGGTGTGCTGCCACTCCAGGGCGACGTGCCCGGTGTCGTCGGCGAGGAGGAACTTGCGCAGCACGCCCGAGCTGGCGCCGCCGAGGGTGTTGCGGTGGCCGGGCAGCATGACGGAGAAGATCAGTTTGAGCAGTACCGACTTGCCGCCGCCGTTCTCCAGGAACAGCACCCCGGCCGGGGCGGGGCGGCGGGGCGGCCCGGTGGGCTCGTCCTCGAAGAAGTCCGCCTGGGCGGGGGCGGGGCTGGGCACGGGCTCCCCCACTCCGCGCAGGTCCAGCACGGTGTCGGCGTAGCGCGCACCGGCGGGGCCGATGGAGTACAGACGGATGCGGGACAGCTCGTACATGGCGGAACTCTCGTCGGCGTGCGGGGCGGGAAGGGGGGGGACGGGGTCGGGGCGGGGCGGCGGGGTCAGGAGTGGAAGGGCAGCCCGGCGCCGTCCGCCAGCTCGGCGCCGTCGTCGTCCGCGGGAGGCAGCAGGGTGCCGCTGCCGTCGCTGACGGGGACGATGCCCAGGTCCAGCAGTTCGGCGAGGGCTGCGCTGCCGGCCATGTCGCGGACCTGGAGCTGGTAGCGGGCGGTGGTGCGGAAGGTGCCGCCGCCCTCGTCGCCGGTGCGCTGGAGGAAGCCGGAGTCCACCAGGAAGGCGACGGCCTTGCCGACGATGCCGGTCGTGGAGCCGGCCAGCCGCCGCGCGTCCTTGGTGGCGCCGGTGGCGCTGCGCCGGGCGTAGACCCGCCAGGCCGCCTCCAGGCCCGGCGCGTCGCTGGCGGGGTCGGTGTTCTCGCCCTGCTCGGCGGCGCGTTCCTCCAGCCTCCGGCACGCCTGGCGCACGAAGGCGTCCACGCCGTTGACGGAGACCCGGCCGATGTAGCCGTCGTCCGCGAGGTCCTCGGGGCGCGGGAAGGCGAGGGCGGCGGTGGCGAGGTGGGCGAGGCCGTGCAGGAAGCGGTCGGTGGCGTCGGTGGCGGCCCGCTTGGCGTAGTCGCCCATGCGGACGGCGAAGACGGAGTCCTCCGCGGCGGTCACGGCCATGCCCGCGCGCGGGGAGACCTCCAGGACCACCAGGCCGAGCCCGGTGGCGACGGCGTCGGCGAGCCGCGCGAAGGGCGGCTCCTCACGGTAGCGGCGCAGCAGTCCGGCGTAGTCGGCGTCGCGGGCGGGCGCCAGCTTGGGCTGGAGGCCGAAGGAGACCAGCCGGGCGGCGTCGGCGGCGTCGGCCGGGGTGAGGGCCGCGGCGGGGCGTTCCGCGGCCGGCTGCGGGTCCGGCTCGGTGCCGTAGTCGGACACGGCGGTGGCTCCTCGGTGGTGCGGTTGCGGTGCGTGCGGGGTGCCGGGGGCGGTCACGGTGCCGCCTCGCTGCGGGCGGCCGCCATGGAGGCGGCGTCCAGCAGGGCGGTGCCGACGACGAGGTCGGCGCCGCCGAACTCCGGGTCGTCCAGCTCGGTGCCGTCGTCCACGGCGAACAGTAGCTGCCGCTCGCCCTGCCGGTAGGCGGTGCCCACCGGGGGGCTGGCGGCGTGGACGGCGAGCAGGGCGACGAGGTAGGGCAGTTCCGGATCGCGGCGGCGCGCCTCGGTGAGCAGCCCGGACAGGCGGCGCGGCGCGTCGGGCGGGAGCCGCAGCAGCTCGGTGGCGGCGGCCAGTTGCTCCTCGCTGAAGCGGCTGTCGTCGGGCGTGGCCACGAGGTCGGGCTCGGGCATCTCGGCGCCCAGGTGTTCGCGGGGCGCCGGCGGGGTGAGCAGCAGCTCGGTGAGGTCCCCCAGGCGGACGGCGCCGGGTGTGCGCAGCCCGGTGCCGCGGGCGAAGAACGCGTCGGTGACCCGGCTGGCCCGCTCCACCGGTTCGGGCAGCAGCGGGGCGAGGAGCTGCCCGTACAGGTCGAGCCCGGCGCGGGCGGCGGGCGGGGCGAACGCCTGGCGGTCCTGCTCGGCGCGGAACAGCGGCCCGGCCTCCAGCAGGCGGGACTGGAGCTGGGTGTGGCGGCGGATGCAGTCCTTGACGATGTCGACCAGCTCGGCGGCGCGCAGCTTGTGGTCGGGGTGCTTCTCCTCGCCCGTCTCGTCCCGTGCGCGGCGGATGTTGGTGAGGATGGCGTTCTCGTGCCGGTAGCGGTCGGCGACGTGGTCCAGGGCCTCGGTGATGAGGTCGGGCACGGCGTGCAGCCAGTCCACGGCGCGGACGTTGCGCCGGGTGGCCTCCAGGGTGCGGCGCAGCGTCTCGGCGTACTGCACGGTGCGGTAGCGGGCCTGTTCGGCGGCGAGCTGGGCGTCTGCGAGCCGGCCGCGGCTGACGAGGACCTCCAGCTTGACCTCGGCGGCGATCTGGGCGCTGGTGACGTCGGTGTCCAGCGCGCCGACGAGGACGTTGACCGCCTCGTCCGTGGTGCGCAGGTAGACCCGGCCCCCGGGGCCGGGCACCTCCTCCAGGAGTTTGAAGTCGTAGTCGCGGCGGACGTAGGCGCCGTCGGGCGCGAAGGTGCCGTAGACGGCACGGAAGCCCCGGTCGACGCTGCCGACGTTGATCAGGTTCTCCAGCACCCAGCGGGCCACCCGCTCGTGCTCGGCGGCGGGCCGCCCCGGTGCCTGGGCGGCGACCCGGGGCAGCAGCCGCGTGACGACGTCCTCGTGGTCGGCTCCGGTGTCGAAGTCCATCTGGAGGGTGACGAGGTCGATGGCCGCGAGCGCGACCTCGGCCATGGCGTAGGCGCCGTACTCGCCGGAGAGGTTGGCCTTGCGCGCGTCCAGGTCGTGCAGCGGCGCGGTGCAGGCGAGGGCGCGCAGCCGGCGGGACAGGCCCTCGTCGGCTGCGGGGCCCGGGGCCGGGCGGGCGGTGGCCTGCCCCGTCGCGGGGTGGGCGGATACGGCGGAACTCACGACGGACAGGGTATGCGCCGCCACCGACACCGCCCGCCACGGCCGTCCGCCCGGGCCCCCGCGGCGGCCCGGCGGCCCGGCGGCCGGACCGCGACGCGGCCGGGGCGCCAGGGCCCGCCGGGGGCGGGCAGTTCAGGCGAGGACGGCCCCGCGCGCGTCCAGCACCTGGGCGTAGTGCTCCAGCAGCCGGTCTCCCACGGCCTCCCAGGTGCGGTCGGCGACGGCGGCGCGTCCGGCGGCCGCGAGCAGCGCGCGCCGCCCGGGGTCGTCGCGCAGGGCGCGCACCGCCTCGCGGACGGCGGTCGCGTCGCCGGGCGGCACGAGCAGCCCGGTGCGGCCGTGGTCGATCAGGTCGAGCGGCCCGCCGGCGGCGGGTGCGACGACCGCGACGCCGCTGGCCTGCGCCTCCTGCACGGTCTGGCAGAACGTCTCGAACGGGCCGGTGTGCACGAAGACGTCCAGGCTGGCGTAGAGGCGGGCCAGTTCGTCGCCGGTGCGGCGGCCGAGGAACCGGGCGTGCGGGAGGGCGGCGCGCAGCGCCGGCTCGCTGGGCCCGTCGCCGACCACGACGAGCCGCACCCCCGGGAGCCTGCCGGTTCCGGCCAGGAGCGCCACCTGCTTCTCCGGGGCGAGCCGGCCGACGTAGCCCACCAGCAGTTCGCCCTCGGCGGCCAGGGTGGCGCGCAGCGCGGGGTCGCGGCGGGCGGGGCCGAAGCGGGAGGTGTCCACGCCGCGCGGCCACAGGTGCACCCGGGGCACGCGGTGGTCGCGCAGGTCGGCCGCGGCGGCCGTGGAGGGGGCGAGGGTGCGGTCGGCCGCGCTGTGCACGGCCCGGATGCGGCGCCAGGCGGCGGCCTCCCCGGCGCCGAGGTAGGTGCGGGCGTACCCGGCCAGATCGGTCTGGTAGACGGCGACGGTGGGACGTCCGGCACGGGCGGCGGCGGCCATGCCGCGCACGCCCAGCACGAACGGGCTCGCCAGGTGCACGACGTCGGGCCGGTGGTCGGCCAGCGCGGCCGCGAGCCGCCGGCTCGGCACGGCGACGCGGACCTGCGGGTAGCCGGGCAGCGGCAGGGACGGGATGGCGACGACGGGCACCGGCTGCGCGCCGGGCAGCCGGCTGCCGGGAGGCGGCGCGGGGGCGATGACCTGCGGCTCGTGGCCGCGGGCGGCGAGGTGGCGGGCGGTCTGCCAGGCGCAGTGCGCCACGCCGTTGACGTCGGGCGGGTAGGACTCGGTGATGAGCGTGACTCTCATGCCGTGATACCTCGCCGCCCCGGGCGTGCCCGTGGTCGCGGGCGGGTGGCCGGGAGCCGAACGGCCCGTGAGCGCTTGCCCCGGCGGTGCGTGCGGCGCACCGCCCGGTGCGGACCGCGCGGCCGGGCGGGTGCCTCAGCCGGGCTGGCGGCCCGTGTCCAGGCGCCCGCGCACCGCGCTCTGCACGCCGGCCTCCTCGGCGGGGTCGGCGGCGAGGTTGCGCAGCCGTTCGACGACGCGGTCGTCGCCGGTGGTGGCGGAGCGGGCGGCGATCTCGCGGGTGGTCTCCTCGCAGTCCCACAGGCACTCGATGGCGAAGGACGCGGCGAAGGACGGGTCGGTGGCGGCCAGCGCCCGCGCGGCGCGGCCGCGGAGCTGCGAGGAGGTCGTCTCCCGGTAGAGGTGGCGCAGGACGGGCGCGGCGCAGGCGATGGCCAGCCGCCCGGCGCCGTCGACCAGCGGCCACAGCGCGTCGCTGTCGCACCCCTGGGCGCGCACCGTGCGCCGCAGCGCGGCGAGCACGGCCCCGGCGTCCTCCTGTCCGCCCCGGCAGGCGAGCATGGCCGCCGCCTCGGCGCCCAGCGCGTCGTCGCGGGCGGCCCAGCGGCGGGCCCGCTCCAGGGCGGCGGGGCCGCGCATCCGGCCGAACGCCGCCCGTGCGGCGTCGGCGACGGCGGCCGGGCCGGTGGTGACGGCCTCGTCGATGAGAAGGAGCGCTTCGGGGTCGGCGCGCTCGGCGAGGTGGTGCAGCGCCACGGCGCGGGCGGCGTCCGGGCCGCCGCGGGCGGCGTCCAGCAGCGCGGGACGGTCCTCGGGCCCGGCGACGGCGGCCAGGCACCGGGCGGCGGCCGCCTCGCGCTGCTGGCGGGCCTGTTCGGCGTCGTACGCGGCGGGGTCGTGGCCCGGCGGGGGCTGCGGGGTCTCCTGTGCCCAGGCCAGGACTTCCCGCACGCACCATCCAGGACGCGGTCCGGCCGAGCGCAGCTGCCGCGACCAGCGGTCGAAGGCGTGCTGCTCCTGGGCCCGGGCGAGGCGTTCGCCCTGTTCGGGGCGGCGCCGGTCCTCGCTCCACAGCCGCCACGGGCGTGGTTCGAAGGCGTCGCGCAGGGCGGTCGCCAGCTCGGCTTCGCCCTCGGGGGTGCGGGGGAAGCGGGCGAGCACGGCGGGGCCCAGCCGCCGCAGGGCGGCGTCGTCGTCCCGGACGGCCAGCTCGTCCAGGGCCCACTGCCAGTTGGCGCCCCGTGCGGCGTAGCGGCGCAGCAGCCGCAGGGCGCGCAGGTCGCCGTAGGAGGAGAGGTGGCCGAGCACCGACAGCGCCAGGCCGGTGCGCTCGGGCCGGGTGTCGACCTGGTCCTGCGGGGCGAACAGGTGTGCCTCGACCGCGTCGAGGCCGGCGTTCAGGTCCCGGTGCAGGCGTGCGTAGTAGAGGGAGCGGTGCTCGACCTGCCAGTCGCGGCGCGGGTCGTTCGCCAGGCAGTGGTGCAGTGCGGCGAGGGCCTCGGCACGCGGTGCCGCCAGCGCGTGCAGCGTGCCGTCACCACGGCCGCGCTGCAGCAGCCCGAGCAGCGTGCCGCTGGGCGCTATGTCTGGATCGACGTATTGGCCGAGATTTTCCGCGAACATAGGGGTCAGCATCCGGTGCGGGGTATGGGACTGGCAACGGGATTTCCGCTGCCGGGCTTCTTGCCGGGCGCGGCGGGGTCCATTCCTGTCCCTCCGGGCCGCGGACGACGCGCAGCCTACTGGGAACCCGGCGTTCCGCCAGGGCGGGGCGGTGCCGCAGGCACGTGCCCGCGGCACCACCGTATCGGGTGTTGCGGAATCCCTTACGGGCCGTCGCGGGCTGTGCAAGAGTCGTCACCCCGACTGTTGCCCGGCGCACACCGCTCACTGCCCGTATCGGAGTACGCGATGCCCTCCCACCCCTTCGCGGACGGCCCGGCCGTTCCACCGTCCGCCCACGGCCCCGCCGGTGCCCTGGACGCGCTCATCTCGCAGACCCGCAGCCTGCGCGGCGGCGTGGACGCGGTGCGTCGCGAGGCGGCGGTGGACGACGGGGACCGCATGACCGATCCGCATGCCCGCTGGCAGCGGGCCCTGGTCGAGCTGGCCGCCCGCCACCTGGACGATCTGGGCAGCCGGCTGGACCAGTTGCGCGACGGCCTGCCCGGCGAGGGGGGGCCGGCGCCCGCCGGGCAGGCCGCCCCGGCGCCGCCCCGCCCGTCCGAGGTGCCCGGACGCGTCGGCAGCGCGGAGTGGGACTTCCTCACCGACGAGGTGCAGTGGTCCCCGGAGCTGTACGCCATCTTCGGACGTACGGTCGAAGAGGGGCCGCTCTCCCTGGACGAGCTGCCCACCTGGCTCCTGCCCGACGACCAGCTGTGGATGATGGAGGCCGTCACCGACTGCCTGGTGGACGGCAAGCCCATCGACGGCGAGTTCCGCATCCTGCGGGACGACGGCTCGGTCCGCACGCTGCACATGCAGGGCGAACCCGTGCTCGACGGCGGCGGCCGGACGGCGTCGATGTGGGCGGTGCTGCGGGACGTGAGCGCCCTGCGCCGCAGCGAGCGTACCGCCCGGGAGAGCCGTGACCTGGTGCGGCAGCAGCGGCACCTGGCGCACACCGAGCGGCGCCTCGCGGTGGAGCTCCAGGAGGCGGTGCTGCCGCCGTGGCGCGGCGCCCAGCGCCTGACGGGGCCGGGGCTGCCCGCCGGCGGACTCGAACTGGCGGCGCACTACCTGCCCTCGGCCTCCAGCGCCCTGGTCGGCGGCACCTGGTACGACGCGCTGGAACTCCCCGACGGGGCCACGCTGCTGACCGTCGGGGACCTCACCGGGCACGGCGTGGAGGCCACGTCGGGCATGGCGATGCTGCTGGGCGCCGTCCGCGGCATGGCGCTCGCGGGCCTCGGCCCCGGCGCCCTGATGGGCCATCTCAACCAGTTGCTCGACGGCGCCGCCCAGCCCGCGCTGGGCAGCGCCGTGTGCTGCCGTTACGAGCCGGACGGGCACACGCTGACCTGGGCCCAGGCCGGGCACCCCGCACCGCTGCTCTACCGCGCGGGCGAGGGCCGCCGGCTCCCGCCGCCCGAGGGCGTCCTGCTGGGCGCCACCACCGGCGCCGCGTACGGGCAGCACACCGAGCACCTGGCGCCCGGGGACCTCCTGGTCCTGCACACCGACGGGCTGGTGACGCGCGACGGCCGGGTGCCACCGGACGTGCCCCCCGGCACCGAACCGCTGCTGCGCCTGGCGCCCCGCTTCGCGGCGGCGCGCACCGCGCAGGAGTGCGTCCGCGCCGTGGTGGAGGAGTTCGGCGAGGCGGACCGGGAGGACGACGCCTGCGCCCTCGTCGCCCGGGTGCGCGCGAGCGTGTGAGCACGTCGGCACACCCAGGCGCCGGCCCGCGCGTTCACACCCTGAGGTGCTTCGGGCTCGTGACCGGGCCGGTCCGGGACGGGCGGGGCGCCTTGGGCAGGGCCTCCCGCAACTCCTCGCGCAGGCTGTCGATCCGCGGGGAGCCGGAGTACCGCGCGGTCAGCCGGTACATCTCGCGCAGCCGGTCCCAGGTGCGGTGCGAGCTGTTCTCCCGCACGGAGACCAGGGCCAGCCGGGCGTAGGTGTCGGCCTGCTCCGGGTCGTCGGCGAGGAAGCACGCCGAGGCGAGGGAGATGTAGTCGAAGGTCTGGGAGCGCTGGAACCCCTCGCCACGCAGGGTCAGCGCCCGCTTGGCGTGGTACTCGGCCGAGGCGGCCGCCGAGGCGTCGTGCTCGGCCAGGGTGCGGAACGCCAGCGCCTCCATGCCGTGCAGGTCGGCCGCGTCGAAGCTCTGCATCCAGCTGGGGGGTGGCACGTCACCGCGGTCGGAGGCGAACAGCTCCTCGGCCTCGCCGAGCGTACGCCGGACCGCCTGGCCCCGGCCCAGCGACGCCTGGGCCCACGCCTCCACGGTGTGCAGCATGGCGCGGGTGCGCGGCAGGGTCTCCTCGCCCGACCCGGCGCGGGCGAGTTTCATCAGGTCCAGCGCGTCCCCGGGGCGGCCGAGGTGGACCATCTGGCGGGCCGCCCGGGACAGCGCCTCCCCCGCCCGGGGCCGGTCGCCGCCCTCCCTGGCGGCGTGCACGGCGATGACGAAGTACTTCTGGGCGGTCGGTTCCAGGCCGACGTCGTGGGACATCCACCCGGCCAGCACCGCGAGGTTGGCCGCCACGCTCCACAGCCGCCGTTCCAGGTGCGGGGGGTGGTGCACGGCGAGCATGCCGCCCACCTCGTTGAGCTGGCCCACGACGGCCTTGCGCTGGAGTCCGCCGCCCCGGCGCGCGTCCCAGGCCCGGAAGATCTCGACGGAGTGTTCCAGCGCCTCGATCTCCTCCGATCCCACGGGAGGTGCCTCGTAGGCGTCCAAACCGGCGGGGTCGGTGGCGGACAGGAAGGAGGCGTGCGTGCCGGGTGTGTGCGGGGCCGTCTCGGTGAGCAGCCAGTCGTGCAGTGAGGTGTGGAGCGCTGATCCCGCGGTGAGCGCGGCACCCGCGCCCACCAAGCCGCGTCGGTTGAGCATGAGGTCCATTCCCGTGAATTCGGTGAGGACCGCGGCCGTCCGGTCGGGTGCCCACGGCAGTCCGCCGACGGACTGCCGCCGGGCTGCCTGCCCCGACCTGCCGACCCCGAGGTCCTCGATGGTCACGACACGGCCGAGTCGCTCGGTGAACAGCGAGGCCAGCACCCTGGGCACCGGATCGCGCGGGGTCTCCCCCATGTCGATCCAGCGCCGTACCCGCGAGGTGTCGGTCGCGAGCTGCGGGTGGCCCGTGGCCGCCGCGTGCCGGTTGACCATCCGGGCGAGTTCGCCCTTGGACCAGCCGGTCAGCTCGAACAACTCCGCGAGACGGGTGTTGGGTCCCTTGTTCACGTCAAGCCCCCAGGTTCTCGGCTGAGTCGACAGTAACCGTCACTCCGGGGGGCGGCGAGTATTCGCCAGGGTTCGCCAGGGTCCGCCAGATGGTGTGCCACCCGCGTCCGGGTGTCATGTAGAAAGGCGCCGCCCCGGCCCGGTCGCCCGCGAGGGCGCGTCCGGCCGGCCGGCCGGGACCGACCGGCCGACCTGACCACAGGACCCGCCCTGGCCGCCACCGGCACTCCCCAGGGTGCCGTACCGGCCCGTCGGCCGGGCGGGGGCCGCGCGTGACCTTGTCGGCACACGAAGGGATCTGGCTCGCCCATGTATCACCCAACGTCCCCCGTGTCCGCCCCGCCCCGGAACCGGGTGCCGCAGGGCTTCGCCACCGCCCCGGCGGCGGGGGGGCCGTACCGGACGCGCGGGACGGCCGTCCTCGGCGCCCGGCAGCCGCACAGCGGCAGGCTGGACCTGTCGGGCCCGCACGGGGCGCGCCTGCGCGCCGCCCTCTCGCTGGTGCACCGGGTCTGCCCCGACTTCCACCCGGTCCAGGTGCTGCGGCGCAGCGGACGTTCGGCTCTGCTGGCGGGCTCCATCGGCCGCACGCCGGTGGTCGCCAAGTGCCTGCTGGACCACTCCCCCGCGTGGGTCGAGCGGTACCGGCAGGAGATAGGGGTGTACCGGACGTTCGTCCGGCACCGGCCGCCCGTGCGGACGCCCCGGCTCGTCGCCGCCGACCCGGACAGCTGCACGCTCGTCATCGAGCGGATGCCCGGCCGGCCGGCCGCGTTGCAGCGCCACCCGGTGAAGCCGCCGCCGGGGACGGACGTGCGGGCGGTGCTGGGCGCGCTGGCCCGGCTCAACGCCTGGCAGCCGCCGCCCGGCCTGTTCGACCGCCCGCTGGACTACGGCGTCCGGCTGGCGCGCTACCACGAGCTGGGGCTGCTGACCGACCGGGACATGGGGGACCTGCGCAAGCTGCTGCACGACGCGGTGCACTCCGGCGGCGGCCAGGGGCCGGGGTGGCAGTTCTGCCACGGCGACGCCCTGCCCGCCAACGTGCTGCTGGCACCGACCGGTCCGGTCCTGCTCGACTGGGAGCACGCCGGCTGGTACCTGCCGGGCCACGACCTCGCCACCCTGTGGTCGGTCCTGGGCGACGCCCCCCTGGCCCGGCGGCAGATCAGCCTCGCGGCGCAGGCCAAGGGCCCGGCCGCGCAGGCCGCCTTCCTGGTGAACCTGATGCTCGTCCTGACCCGGGAGATCCGCACCTGCGAGACGGCGGTGCAGCGCGCCATGCGCGAACCGGCCCCGGCGCCGGGCGGACCGGCGGGCGCTCCGGCGCCGGGTGAGGAGCAACGGCTCCTCCTGCGACGGCTGCACGACGACGTGGGCCTGGCGCGCCGGGCCGTACGGGCGGTGGTGGGCACCCGCTGACGACGGCCCCGCCCGCCCGGGAGCGGGGCCCGGACCGGGCACGGGCCGCTGCCGGACGGGACGGCCGTGATGGTTGACGCACGGTCACGGACCGGATACCCCTGGTGCGTCGGCCCGCCCCGGGTCCGTCACCCGAGGAGGCCGCCGTGTCCGGTACCGCTCCCGCCGCCGCGACCGCCGGTGCCGCCTCCGCAGCCGGGCGGCGGACCGTCCGCAGCCGGAAGCGGCGGACGCGCCGGGCCCTGCGCCGGTGCGCCGTCGCGGTGGCCGCGGGATCACTCCTGACGGCGCTGGTGTCGGCCGCCCCGCCGGGCCCGGACGTACCCCCGGACCGCACGCTCCAGGCGGCGTTCCGCGCCGCCGCCCGGCAGCACGGGGTGCCGGAACAGGTGCTGCTCGGCGTCTCCTACCTCCAGACCCGCTGGGACCAGCACGCCGGGGCGCCCAGCGTGTCCGGCGGCTACGGCCCCCTGCACCTGACGGACGTCCGTTCGGCGCTGGCCACACCGGCGCCGCACCACGGCCACGGGTCCGAGGACCCGCGCGGCGACACCGCCAGGCCCGCCCGGACGGTGGCCGGCCTGGCGCCGGACGTACGCACGCCGCCCGAGCGGCTGCGCACCCTGGAGCGGGCCGCGCGGCTCACCGGCATCGCCCCCGGGCGGCTGCGCACCGACCCTGCGGCGAACGTGCACGGCGGCGCGGCGCTGCTCGCCGCGGCCCAGCGGGAACTGGGGCAGCCGCCGAGCCCCGACCCGGCCCGCTGGTACGGGGCCGTGGCGCGCTACACCGGGTCGCTGCCCGCGTCCCCGGGCCGCCCGGCCGGTGCCGGGGAGGTCCGCGCGGCCACCGCCTTCGCCGACGAGGTGTACGCCGTCCTGCGAAAAGGCGCCCGGCGCACCACGGACAGCGGGCAGCGCGTGGAACTGCC
The DNA here is from genome assembly GCF_036323765.1 of Streptomyces solitudinis. Classification (NCBI taxonomy): domain Bacteria; kingdom Bacillati; phylum Actinomycetota; class Actinomycetes; order Kitasatosporales; family Streptomycetaceae; genus Streptomyces; species Streptomyces solitudinis. The sequence goes on along the minus strand of NZ_JAZDCW010000001.1, from coordinate 862,676 downwards.
GCCCGCCCCCGGGCTGCGGCCCGGCCGCGGACGGCTGCGGGCGCCCGGGCCGGACGCCCGCGCGGCGGCGTCCCCCGAGTGTCCGCGCGGCATCTCCTGCGCGTGGGTGCCGGCGCCCTACGAGGAGTACCGGACGCCGGACGGCGGCACCGACTACGGCAACCACGACAAGGCCGACCGTCCGCGCTCGCAGCGGATCGAGTACATCGTCATCCACGACGTCGAGGGCTACTGGGAGGGCGCCCTGTCCCTCGTGCAGGACCCGCGGTACGTCTCCTGGCACTACACGCTGCGCTCCTCCGACGGGCACGTCGCCCAGCACGTGCCGACCAAGGACGTCGCCTGGCACGCGGGCAACTGGTTCGTCAACACCAAGTCCGTCGGGCTGGAGCACGAGGGGTTCCTCACCGCGCCGGACGCCTGGTACACGGAGGCCATGTACCGGGCCTCCGCCCGCCTGGTGCGGTACCTGGCCGGGCGGTACGGCATCCCGCTGGACCGGCAGCACATCATCGGGCACGACAACGTCCCCGGGGGCACCGCCGCGCACATCCCGGGGATGCACACCGATCCGGGGCCGTACTGGGACTGGTCCCACTACTTCGACCTCCTCGGCGCGCCGCTCGGTCCCGCGCCGGAGGGCGGAGCCGGGCAGGTGACCATCCGGCCGGACTACAACACCCACCGTCCCGGCTACACCCGGTGCGACGGCACCGCCTCGCCCTGCCCGCCGCACGGCTCGGGCGCCGTCCGGCTGCATACCGCGCCGGACGCGCGGGCGCCGCTGGTGCGCGACGCGGGGCTGCGGCCGGACGGCGGGGAGTCGACGACGGGCGTCAACGACACCGGCGCCCGGGCCTCGACCGGGCAGCGGTACGCGGTGGCCGAACGGCGCGGCGACTGGACGGCCGTGTGGTACCTGGGCGGCAAGGCGTGGTTCCACGATCCGGCGGACCGGCCGACGGCCGTACCCGCCGCCGGGCGGACGGTCACCCCGCGGCCGGGCCTCGCGTCGGTGCCGGTGTACGGGCGGGCGTACCCGGAGGCGGGCGCCTACCCCGAGGGCGTGCCGGTGCAGGACGTCTCCCCGCTGCCGTACCGGCTGCCGGCGGGCCAGCGGTACACGGCGGGGCCGCGGACGCCCGGCGAGTACTACCGGGCCACCACGTTCGACCCGGCGGGGCACGTGCTCGTCCGGGGGGAGGCGTACTGGCAGATCCAGTTCGGGCACCGCACGGCGTTCGTGCGCGCCGCCGACGTGCGGGCCACCGGGGGGCGGTGACGCGCGGGTCAGCCCTGGAACAGCTCGGCGGGCAGCGGCTTGAGGAGCTGGTAGAGGTCGTCGGTGATCGGCCGGTCCCAGCTGGCGATGGTGACGAGCACGCCGTCGCTGCGGTCGAACTGGACGCAGGCGATGCGCCCTTCGGAGCAGGTGACGCGGCGGACGATCAGCAGGTTGCCGTCGTGCATGACCGGGCAGTCCTCGGTGCCGGTGACGTGCACCGGCTCGTCCGTCTCCAGGGCCGCGAGGAGCTGCGCCACCTCGAAGGGCACCTCGTCGTCGGCGGTCTCCCGGGCGGGCGAGCCCTCCGGGAGGTTGCCGATGATCATGGCCGGTCCGCGGCCGCCGAAGAGGTCGTAGCGCAGGAAGACACCCTGGCAGCTGCCGTCCGGGGCGGGCAGCAGCCCGGCGCCCAGGTTGCCCGGCCAGTCACCGGGGTCCATGGCGAGGACGTCGAAGTCCGGCCCGGCGGGCGAGGCGGCGCTGCGGCGGCGGAGGAAGGACATGGAGCAATGGTACGCGGAGCGCCGGGCACTGTCGCCGAAGGGCTCCCCCTCCGCCTCCCCGCCCCGGCGGTCCGCACGGCGGCCGGTTCCCGGGCGCACGCGCCCCCGCGGGCCGCGGGCCGGTGCCCCCTCGGCGGCGGACGGCGACGGGCCCGGCCCGCCCGGCCGGCTAGCCCGCCCGGCGGGCCAGGTCCTCCAGGGTGGCGACGGCCACCGACGCCACCTCGTAGGGCACGAACAGGTGGTCGTGGTGGTGGCCCGCGACCACGTTGCAGCTGATCCCCGCCTCGGCGAGCGCCGTGGTAACGGCCGCCGACAGGCCCACGGCCGCCAGCGCCGAATGGACGCGCAGGGTGATCCACCCGGCGACGTAGTCGTAGGGCAGCCCCGCGGCGTCCGCCTCGGAGCGCGGCAGGACCAGGGTCGTCCCCTCGTCCTCGGCCACCGTCACCACGGGGTGCAGCCCCACGGGCGCCGGTCCCGTCACGGTGGTGAACACGTACGGGCCCTGCCGCAGGTCGGGCCGCATGCCGCTGAGGAGTTTCGTGAGGTCACGTTCGCCTGACACGCCGCCCACCCTATGCCGCCCGGGGCGCGCCCGCTATCCGTCCCCGCGTTGCCCGGGGCCCGACGGCACCCGGGGCCGGCCGTCGGCGGCCTCCGGGGCGGCGGCGGCCGGGGCGGGCACGAACCCGGTGGGGCCGCCCTCGGCCGCCCGTTCGATCCGGACGATCCCGAACGGCTCCAGGTCGGGCAGCGCGCCGGGCGCGAACCAGCCCACCTCCAGCGACTCGTCGTCGTTGACCCGGGCGTCCGCGGCACTGCCGGGCAGGGCACGGCAGCGGAACGTGATGTCGAGGAACTGGCACACGTCACCGTTGGGGTAGCGGACGGGCTCCCGCGTCTCCACGAGGACGACCTGCTCGGCGACGCAGCGCACCCCGGTCTCCTCGAAGACCTCCCGCACGGCCGTCTCGGCGGGCTGCTCGCCCGGCTCGCAGATGCCGCCGATCACCGCCCAGCGGCCGGTGTCCGCCCGGCGCCCGAGCAGCACGCGTCCGGCCTCGTCGTGGACGATCGCGGTGACGCCGGGCAGGAACAGCAGACGCCGGCCCACGGTGGCGCGCAGTTCGCGGATGTAGTCGGGGGTCGCCATGCGGGCGAGCGTAGCCGGGAGCGTCGGCCCGCGGTCCGCGAAGCGGCGGTTCAGGCGGAGCTCAGCGCCGCCAGCAGCCGCCCTTCGGCGTACCCGAGCGCCGCCGCGCCCAGCGCCGCGGGACGTCCGCCGTGCAGGACGGCCAGCTTCGGGGAACCGCCGGCCGGTGCGGTCCCCGGGGCCGCGGCGGCTCCGAGCCGGCGGAGCGCCTGCGCGGCGACGGCGTCCGCCGAGCCGCGCAGGACCGGCCGGGCCGCTCCGGCGCCGCGCAGCGCCTCCGCGATGCGGCCGGCGACCAGTTCGTAGTGGGTGCAGCCGAGTACGACGGTCCGCACTCCCGCCGGAGTAAGGGCCGCGGCGGCCTCCACGGCGGCGTCGACGGCCGTCTCGTCGCCGCGCTCGACGGCGTCGGCGAGCCCGTGGCAGGGCACCTCGGTGACCTCCACCCCGGCGGCGTGGTCGGTGATCAGGCGGCGCTGGTAGGGACTGCCGGTCGTGGCGGGCGTGGCCCACACGGCGACCGGACCGCCGTCGGCGGCGGCCGGTTTGACGGCGGGCACGGTCCCGATGACCGGCACCGCGGGCTCCAGTTCGGCGCGCAGCGCGGGCAGCGCGTGGACGGAGGCCGTGTTGCAGGCGACGATCAGCGCGTCGGGGCGCAGTCGCACGGCCGCCCTGGCGCAGGCGAGCGCCCGGGCGGCGATGTCCCCGGGACCGCGCGGGCCCCACGGCATGCCGTCCGGGTCCGAGGACAGGATGAGCCCGGCGTCGGGCCGCCGCCGCCGCACCGCCGCGGCGGCGGCGAGCAGCCCGATTCCGGAGTCGACGAGCGCGATCTTCACGCGCAAAGGGTACGCGGCCCCCGTTGCCCGGTGCCGCCCGCCGGCCTCACTTGCGGCCCGGCGTCCACTGCATGCCCCAGCCGTAGGCGGCGTCCACGGTCCGCTGCGGGCTCACGCCCCGGTCGGGCACCAGGTAGCGCGCCTCGCGCTGGACGACCAGTTCCCCGTTCTGCTGGGTGAGCAGCGCCAGCGCGCAGACCGTGGAGGGCACGGTGCACTCGTCGAGGAAGAACTCCACCGGCGCGCCGTGCTGCGGGCTGAGGGTGACGGTGGCGTTGAGCCCGGCGAAACTGCGGGCGCCCTCGTAGACGGTGACGAAGACGAGGACGCGGCGCAGCTGGTCGGCGTGGTCGAGGCTGATGCTCAGGTTCTCGCCGGTCGCCTGCGCGCCGGTGCGGTCGTCGCCGTCCAGGTGGATGTAGGGCGGCTGGCGCAGGGCCCCGAAGGCGTTGCCCAGGGCCTGCACCACGCCCTTGCGGCCGTCGGCGAGTTCGTAGAGGGCGCACAGGTCGAGATCGGGGCCCGAGGACTGGGCGAGGGCCCGGCTGAGGCGGCCCGTCCATCCGGAGTTCTGCTTGCCCGACGCCTGCTCCCAGTTGAGGTTGACGCGCAGGGTGCCGGAGGTGCCGCCCTGCTTGGCCAGGGAGACGCGCGGCGACTCCTTGGTGAGCGTGACCTTGGTCAGCCGCACCGGCGCCGCCGGGACGGGCTGCGCGGCGGGGGCGGGAACGGCCGGGGCCGGCGGTGCGGCGGGAGCGGGCTGCGCGGCAGGGGCGGGCTGCGGCTGTTCGACCGTGATGCCGAAGTCGGTGGCGAGACCGGCGAGTCCGCTGTCGTATCCCTGGCCCACCGCGCGGAACTTCCAGCCGCCCTGCCGCCGGTACAGCTCGCCGAGGACGAAGGCGGTCTCCCCGGTGGCGTCCGTGCTGTCGAAGCGGGCCAGTTCGGTGCCGTCAGCGGCGTCCAGGACGCGGACGTGCAGCCCGGAGACCTGGCCGAACGTGCCGCCGTCGGCGGAGGCGGCGATCACGACCGTCTCCACTTCGGCCTCCACGGCGGCCAGGTCGACACCGATGCGCTCGGTGACCGTGCCGCCCGCACCGTCCGCCCGCGCCTTGCCTTCGTGACGGACCGCGTTCGAGGCGTGCGCGGGCTGGTTGTAGAAGACGAAGTCAGCGTCGGAGCGGACCGTGCCGGAGCTGAGCAGCAGGGCCGAGGCGTCCACGTCGGGCCCGCCCGCGCCCGTGTTCCAGCCCGTCTCCACGCGCAGGGCTGTGGTGGGCAGCGCGACGTTCGTTCCCTTGCTCATCGTCATGCGGGCTTCTCCATGTCATCGGGGCGTGTGTGGGCCGTCCAGCCCGCCCAACGTACTCCGACGGGCCCGCGCGGCCCCGAACTACTGCTGAGAACGCCCCCTTTACAACATCTCAACGGGTATGGCAGACCGTTTTCTCCTTGTTCGCCCGCATTGGCGAATGCCAGTCACTCGCTGTACGCGAAATGACCCCCTAGCCGGGCTCCTCATCCGGCACATCTTCGGCTTAACTTATGGAGCATGACCTCCCCCCGCAGCACGTACGGCGGTGGCTACTACGCCGCGCCGTCCTTCGCTGACACCCCGATCTACGACAGCCTCGTGGCCGAGCGCGGTACCCCGCAGATCGCGCCCATCCGCGTTCCGTCCGCCTACGAGAGCGGCAGCCAGCTGCCCGCGCTCCCCGCCGCCCTCCCGGCGCTCTCCGCCGGACCGGGTGCCCCGTCCCCAGCGCCCCGGGGCTACGGCTATCCGCAGCCGACGCCGCAGGCACCGCCGCCGTACCAGGCACCGGCGCCCTACGTCCCGCAGCAGAACACCGGCGAGCGCGGCTACGGCGTGCCGCAGCCGGCCGCGCCGGCTCCCGCGCCGTACGCCCATCCGCAGCAGCCGCAGCCGCAGCAGATGCGTCCGGTGGCGCCCCGGCCCGCCGCCCCGCGGCCGATGCCGGCGCCGGCGCAGACGCCCTACGGCGGCTACGACGACCCCTACGGCCGCCAGCATCCGGCGCCCGGTTACTGACACCGCCCGGTGCCGCACCGGCACGCGGCGCCCCGTCCGGTGGCGGGGTGCGGCTCGCCGCGCCCGGCCCGCGGTCGCTGACCACGCAGCCGGTCCGTCCGGGGGGACGGTACGGACCCGGCTGCGGGGTCGAAGCGGTACCGGTCCTGGGCCGCGCGGACCTCACGCGGTGCCGTGCGGCCCGAACGCCTCGATGAGGCGGCTGCGCGAGCGTTGCAGCCGGTGCGAGATGATCTCGCCGACGGCCAGGGCGAGGGCGTAGCCCAGCTCGTGGTCCTCCTCGCACAGCCGCCGTACCTCGGCCGCGTCGAACTCCAGGGCCCGCACCGGGCTGCCCGCCTCCGCGCCCATGTGCCAGCTGTACGGCCTGAACAGCCAGGACCATCCCAGCAGCTCGCCGTGCCCGACCGTCTCCACCGCCTGCGGCTGGCGGCCGGGGATGCGCTGGTCGAGGGTGACGGAGCCGGTATGGATGATCCAGAAGCGGTCGGCCCGCGCGCCCTCTTCGAAGATCCGCGCTCCGGCCGGGAAGGACACCGGCCGGCCCAGCTCCCGCAGGCGGTCGCTGTGGCCCGGGGGGAGCGAACCGAGCAGTCCGGTCATGGTGCGCATCGCTGACCTCCTCGCCCGTCGGCCGGCCCTCCCGGGCTCCGTCTCCGGGGCCCGGCACGAGTGTGACCGGCCGCTGGACGGAAACCCGCTGGGTGGACCGCCTTAGTCGCCGACCCTGGCCGGAGGGCCGCATGACGAACTCCCATCCTCTCACCGAACGTGGCTGCCAGCAGCTCGACGCACACTGGCGGGCGCTGAACTACCTCGCCGCGGGACAGCTCTACCTGACCGGCAATCCGCTGCTGCGCACGGAGCTGCGGCCCGAGCACGTCAAGCCCCGGCTGCTGGGCCACTGGGGCACGTGTCCGGGGCTCGGCCTGGTGTACACGCACCTCAACCGGGTGATCACCGAACGCGGGCAGCAGACGGTGTGCGTGTGGGGCCCGGGGCACGGGGCGGCGGCCGTGCTGGCCGGCGCGTGGCTGGAGGGCACGTTCGGGGAGCTGAACCCGGACGCGGCGCGGGACGAGGCCGGGATGGGGCACCTGTTCCACCAGTTCTCACACCCCGGCGGCCTCGGGAGCCACACCGGTCCCGCGGTGCCCGGCTCCCTCCAGGAGGGGGGCGAGCTGGGGCACTCCCTCTCCCACGCCTACGGCGCCGCCTACGACAACCCGGACCTGCTGTCGGTCTGCGTGATCGGGGACGGCGAGGCGGAGACGGGGCCGCTGGCCGCCGCCTGGCACTCGAACAAGTTCCTCGACCCGGTGCACGACGGGGCCGTGCTGCCGGTGCTGCACCTGAACGGCTACAAGATCGCCAACCCCGCGGTGCTCTCCCGCATCCCGGAGGAGGAACTGGCCGGGCTGCTGCGCGGCTACGGGCACGACCCGCTGTTCGTCACCGCGACGCCCGACAGCGACCCCGGCGAGGTCCACCGCGCCATGGCCGGGGCGATGGACACGGCCCTGGACCGCATCCGTGCCCTCCAGCAGGCGGCGCGCGCCGAGGGAGACCGTACCCGGCCGCGCTGGCCCGCGATCGTCCTGCGGACGCCGAAGGGCTGGACCGGCCCGCGCGCCGTGGACGGGCAGCCGGTGGAGGACACCTGGCGCTCCCACCAGATCCCGCTGTCCGGCGTCCGCGACGACCCAAAGCGCCTGGCGGAACTGGAGGGCTGGCTGCGCTCCTACCGCCCGCACGAGCTGTTCGACGCCGCCGGCCGGCCGCACCCCGAGGTGACGGCCTGGGTGCCGGACGGCGAGCTGCGGCTGGGCGCGAACCCGCACGCCAACGGCGGGCGGCTGCGCCGCACCCTGCCCCTGCCGGACCTGGCGGACCACGCCGTGCCCGCAGGTGAGCCCGGAGCCGGTTCGCACGAGCCCACCCGGGTGCTGGGCGGCCTCCTGCGGGACGTGCTGGCCGCGACGGAGGACCGGCGGGACTTCCGGGTGCTCTCCCCCGACGAGATGGACTCCAACCACCTGGGCGCGGTGTACGAGGTGACCGAGCGCGCCTGGCAGGGCGGCTCGCGGGACAGCGACGAACACCTGGGGCACCACGGCCGCGCGATGGAGGTGCTCTCGGAGCACCTGTGCCAGGGCTGGCTGGAGGGGTACGTGCTCACCGGGCGGCACGGGGTGTTCGCCACCTACGAGGCGTTCGCGGGCGTGGTCGCCGACATGGCCACGCAGTACGCGAAGTGGCTCCACAGCGCCCGCGAGGTGCCGTGGCGGGCACCGGTCGCCTCCTTCACGTACCTGCTGACCTCCCACGCCTGGCGGCAGGACCACAACGGCTTCTCGCACCAGGACCCGGGCTTCGTGGACCACGTGCTCACCAAGAGCCCCGAGGTGGTGCGGGTGTACCTGCCGCCGGACGCCAACACCACCCTGTGCGTGGCCGACCGGGTCCTGCGCTCCACGGACGTGCTGAACCTCGTCGTCGCCGGGAAGCAGACCCGCTTCGACTGGCTGGGGCTGGAGGACGCCCGGGACCACACTGCGCGCGGTGCGGGCATCTGGGAGTGGGCCGGCACCGAGACCGGCGAACGGGAGCCGGACGTCGTCCTCGCCTGCGCCGGGGACGTGCCCACCGAGGAGACGCTGGCCGCCGCGTCGCTGCTGCGCCGGTGGCTGCCCGGGCTGGCGGTGCGCGTGGTGAACGTCGTGGACCTCGCCCGGCTGATGCCCGCCGACCGCCATCCGCACGGAATGACCGGGACGGAGTTCGGCTCACTGTTCACCGAGGAGCGGCCGGTGGTGTTCGCCTACCACGGCTATCCGTGGCTCATCCACCGGCTGACGCACGGCAGGGACGCCCACGAGCGGTTCCACGTGCACGGCTACCGGGAGTCGGGGGCGACCACCACGCCTTTCGACATGCTCGTCCGCAACGGGATGGACCGCTACCGGCTGGTCATGGACGTGATCGACCGGGTGCCGGGGCTCGCCGCCCGGGCCGGTACCGTCCGGCAGGCGATGGCGGACGTCCGGAACCGGCATCACGACTGGGTCCGCGCGCACGGAACCGATCTGCCGGAGGTCACCGGCTGGCGCTGGAGCGACACGAAGGTGTGAACGCGGGGCCGGCCCCGGGCCGCGGAGCGGGACGGCGGGCACCGGCCCGCCGCCCCTGCTTCCCCCGCCCCACTCCCCCTCCTCATCGCCGGGACGTCACAGCTCCACGTGTTCCAGCACACCGAGGGCGTCGGGCACCAGCACCGCGGCCGAGAAGTAGGCGCTCACCAGGTAGGAGATCACCGCCTTGTCATCGATGCCCATGAACCGGGCGTTGAGGCCGGGTTCGAGCTCGTCCGGGATGCCGGTCTGGTGCAGGCCCACCACACCCTGGTTCTCCTGGCCCACCCGCAGCGCCAGGACGGAGCTGGTACGAGCGGGGCTGACGGGGATCTTGTTGCACGGCAGCAGGGGAATCCCGCGCCAGCTGCGGACGGTGCTGCCGGCGGCCTCCGTCTCGCCCGGGTAGACGCCTCGCCGGCTGCACTCGCGGCCGATGGCGGCGATGGTCTGCGGGTGGGCGAGCAGGAACTGCGTCTTGCGGCGCCGCGAGATCAGCTCGTCCAGATCCTCCGGCGTGGGCGGTCCCGAGCTGGTGTGCATCCGTTGCCGCGGATCGACGTTGCGCAGCAGCCCGAACTCCGGGTTGTTGACGATCTGGTGCTCCTGGCGCTCCCGCAGCGCCTGCACGGTGAGGCGCAGTTGCTCCTCGACCTGGTTCATCGGCTCGTTGTAGAGGTCGGCGACCCGGCTGTGGACGCGCAGCACCGTCTGCGCGACGCTCAGCTCGTACTCCCGCGGCGCCGTCTCGTAGTCCACGAACGTGCCGGGGAGGACGGGCTCGCCGTCGTGGCCCGAGGCCAGGGCGATGTCGGCCTCGCCCCGCTTGTTCTGCCGGGGCAGGGCGCGGGAGAGGTAGCCGTCCAGGTGCCCGCGCAGCGCCTCGGAGCGGTCCGCGACGGCGCGGAACTCCGGCAGGGGCAGCGCGAGCACGGTGCACCGGGTGACGGCGCGCAGGGAGCAGCTCCAGGTGCCGGGCTCGGCCGTCAGCGCGTGCTCGCCGGCCCACTCGCCGTCGGCGAGCACGCCGAGGCGGCTCTCACCGTCGTAGGCCCCGGCGGACACCTTCGTCACCTTGCCGTGGCCGATGATGAGCAGCTCGTCGACGGGGCTGCCCTGCTCGGCGAGGACGTCCCCGGGCCCGTAGTGCCGCTGCACGCACCGGGCGGCCAGCGCCTCCAGTTCCTCGGTGCCCCCGAAACCGCGCAGTGCGGGGATCTCGGTGAGCTGGGCGGGGATGACGCTCAGGTCGGAGCCGTTGACGAGGAACTCGATGCGCCCGTCGCCCACGGTGTAGCTGAGCCTGCGGTTGACCCGGAAGGTACCGGCGGAGACCTGTACCCACGGGAGGATTCTCAGCAGCCACCGCGAGGAGACGCCCTGGTTCTGCGGTGGTGTCTTGGTGGTGGTGGCGAGCTGGCGGGCGGCCGCCGTGGCGAGGCTGCTCGATGGCTGCGCGCCGGGACCGGGAGCCGGCGGATGGTGTGTCGTCATACCGGGTGTGCTTTCGTTCGCGGTCGGTCGTCGTCCGGGCCCTGCGTCGGGTCAGTGCCCGATCTCGACGTCCTCCAGAATTCCGAGTGCGTCGGGGACCAGGACGGCGGCCGAGAAGTAGGCGCTCACCAGATAGGAGATGACGGCCTTCTCGTTGATGCCCATGAAACGCACCGAGAGACTCGGCTGGTATTCGTCGGGAATTCCGGTGCGGTGCAGCCCCACGACGCCCTGCGCCTTCTCTCCGGTGCGCATCGCCAGCATGGAGGTCGTGCCCTGGCCGCTCACCGGGATCTTGTTGCAGGGCAGGACGGGCACGCCGCGCCAGGAGGGCACCGAGTGCCCCTGGAGGTCGGCGTTCGCCGGGTAGATGCCGCGGCGGCTGCACTCGCGCCCGAAGGCGGCGATGGCCTGGGGGTGGGCCAGGATGACGCTGGGTTCCTTCCAGACCTTGGACAGCAGCTCGTCGAGGTCGTCGGGGGTGGGCGGGCCCGTACGGGTGTGCACCCGCTGGCCGAGGTCGGCGTTGTGCAGGAGCCCGAAGTCCCGGTTGTTGACCATCTCGTGCTCCTGGCGCTCCCGCAGCGCCTGCACGGTGAGGCGCAGTTGCTCCTCGACCTGGTTCATCGGCTCGTTGTAGAGGTCGGCGACCCGGCTGTGGACGCGCAGCACCGTCTGCGCCACGCCCAGCTCGTACTCCCGCGGCGCCGTCTCGTAGTCCACGAACGTCCCCGGCAGGTCGGGCTCGCCGTGGTGGCCCGCGGCCAGCTCGATGGCCGCCTCGCCCTCGGCGTTGCGCTGGCCGGGGACCGCGGCGCGCACCGCCGCGAGGTGGTCCCGCAGTCCCGTCGCGCGCTCGGCGGCCTCCTCGACCGCCTGGCGGGGCAGCAGCAGGACCGTCCCGCTCGTGACGGAGCGGAGCGTGTACTCCCAGGTGCCGGGCGTCTCGGCGGCCAGCTCCCGCGCGCCGGCGTGGTCGCCGTCGGCGAGCACGCCGAGCGACGTCTCCCCGTCGTACGGTCCCGAGCCCACCTTGCCGAGCTTGCCGTGCGCGATGAGCACCACCTGCTCCACCGGCGTGCCGGCCTCCACGATGACCTCACCGGGGCCGAAGTCCCGCTGCTCGCAGCGGTCGGCGAGCTGGCGCAGCACCTCGGCGTCGGTGTAGCCCCGCAGCGCCGGCAGCTCCTGCAGCTCCTCGGGGATGACGCGGACGTCCGCGCCCGTCGTCGTGAACTCCACGCGCCCGTCGCCGAGGGTGTGGGCGAAGCGCCGGTTGACGCGGAACGTGCCGCCGGACACCTGGACCCACGGCAGCACCTTGAGCAGCCAGCGGGGCGAGATGCCCTGCATCTGCGGCGGTGTCTTGGTGGTGGTGGCCAGCTGGCGGGCCGCGGCTGTCGTGAGGCTCGACCGCGTGGAGGAGCCGTCGCCACCGGAATGCATTTCGATCGGGTCGGCCGAAGTCGTCACGCAGGACACCGCCTATCTCTTTTTTCCCACGGGCCATTCGCCCGCCGTGCGGGACGAAAATAAGCAGGCGGCGGCATGTCGTGCAATCACTCAAAAGAATCGCCATACATATGAATGACCGCCGTGCGGATGGGTATTGCGGGAGCGGAATTCCCGCCCCACCGCGCACGAGCCGTGACACCCGCGCCCAGAAGATGACGGTGGGCTACCGGATGCCCGGATGACGGCGCGTGGTGGTGCGGAGGGGGCGCGCAACCGGGAAGGAAACGGAGCGCCCCGCGGCCCGGGAGCGGGGCGCCCCTCTCGCCGCTGACCGGCGTCCGGCCGCCGGTCAGGAGGGGGAAGGCGTCAACTGGTGCGTGCGGCAGGCGCTACCGTGGTGCGGACCACGCGCGTGGCGGGGAGCCGCGCCCTGCCCGCAGGGCGCGGCCGCGCCGTCCGCACCGCCGCGCAACGGCACGCAACAGCAGGTCCGCACACGAGGTTTGGGGCACGACGGTCCATGGCTCACGGCTCGGTACAGGTGACGTACACCGGCACGTCGCGGTGGCGGCGCCGTACGGGGGACTACGCCTCGCTCGCCGCGGCGCTGGAGGCCGCCGGAGACGGTGACGTCCTCACCGTCGCGCCCGGCTCCTATGCGGAGAACCTCGTCATAGAACGGGCCGTCACCCTGCGCGGCCCCGAGCGCGCGGGTGTCGGCTCGGTACGGATCACCCCGCCCGACGGGGTGCCGCTGACGGTCCGGGGCACCGAGGCCGTCGTGCGCGACCTCCAGGTCGAGGGGCGGGACGCCTCCGCGCCCGCCCTCCTCGTGGAGGGCGGCGCGCCGGAGCTGACCGGGCTGCGGGTGCTCACGCGGTCGGCCGCCGGGATAGAGGTCCGCGACGGCGCCCGTCCCACCGTGCGGCACTGCTCCGTGGACAACGCGGGAGGGCTCGGCTTCGGCCTCTTCGGCGGCGCCGGCGGGCTGTTCGAGGACTGCGAGGTGGTGGCGGCCGGGCAGTCCGGCTTCGCGGTGCGCGACGGGGCGCGCCCGCGCCTGGAGCGGTGCCGGGTGCACCACGCCGTCGGCGCGGGTCTCGCGCTGACCGGCGAGGGAACGGCGGTGGAGGCCGTCGGGTGCGAGTTCTACGAGATCCGCGGCACCGGGGTGCAGGTGGCCTCGCGCGCCACCGGCCAGCTCACGGACTGCCGGGTCCACCGCACGTCGGCGGACGGCATCACCCTGGACACCGACGCGGTGCTGACACTGACCGACTGCGACGTCCACGACGTCCCGGAGAACGCCGTCGACCTGCGCTCGCGCTCGGTCCTGACGCTGACCCGCACCAGTGTGCGCCGGTTCGGCCGCAACGGCCTGTCGGTGTGGGACCCGGGCACGCGGGTGGACGCCAACCGGTGCGAGATCCACGAGAGCACCGGCGACTACCCGGCGGTGTGGGTGAGCGACGGGGCGAGCGCGGTGCTGGACACCTGCCGGGTGCACACCGTGCCGGACGCGCTGTTCGTGCTCGACCGGGGGTCGCGCGCCGACGTGGTGGACAGCGACCTGACGCAGGTGCGCGGAACGGCCGTCTCGGTGAGCGACGGGGCCACCGTCGAACTGGACGACTGCCGCATCCGGGAGGCGGCCACGGGGGCGTGGTTCCGTGACCACGGCAGCGGCGGCACGCTGGCGGGCTGCACGATCGACGAGACGGCCACGGGGGTCATCGTCACCAAGGGCGCCGACCCGGTGGTGACGCGGTGCACGGTGGGCGGTCCGGCCGAGGCGGGCTTCTACGTGTCGGCCCAGGGGCGCGGCACGTTCGACCAGTGCCGGGTGACCGGGTCGCGGGGGTACGGCTTCCACGTCATCGACGGCTGCCGCCCGGCGCTGCGGCGCTGCCGGACCGAGCGCTGCGCCCGCGGCGGGTACGAGTTCGCCGAGGACGGCCCGCTGGTCGAGGAGTGCACGAGTGACGAGACGGCCGGCCACTCCGCCGCCGGGCCGGCGCCCGTCACGCCCCCGGGCGGCGCCGGACTGCTGGCTCCGCTCCCCCGGCCCGGCGGCCCCGGCCCGGGCGCGGCGCCGCAGCCCTCCCCGGCCGCGTCCGTGCCGCCCCTGCCCTCCGTGCCGCCGCCGGGCGCACCGCCGTCCACGCCGCCGGGCGCGGCACCGGACGCCGCGGCGGCGCGGGACGCCGACGGCGGACCGCCCGTCCGTCCGGCGCCCGACGTGCTCGCCGAGCTGGACGCGCTGGTCGGCCTGGCCAGCGTCAAGCGCGAGGTGCGGGCGCTCACGGACATGATCGAGGTCGGCCGCCGGCGTCAGCAGGCCGGGCTGAAGGCCGCCTCCGTCCGCCGCCACCTGGTCTTCACCGGGGCCCCCGGCACGGGGAAGACGACGGTGGCCCGGCTCTACGGGGAGATCCTGCGCTCCCTGGGAGTGCTGGATAGCGGCCACCTGGTGGAGGTGTCCCGGGTGGACCTCGTCGGCGAGCACATCGGTTCGACCGCGATCCGCACGCAGGAGGCGTTCGCCCGGGCGCGCGGAGGAGTGCTGTTCATCGACGAGGCGTACGCCCTCTCCCCCGAGGACTCGGGCCGCGACTTCGGCCGGGAGGCCATCGACACGCTGGTGAAGCTGATGGAGGACCACCGGGACGAGGTGGTGGTCATCGTCGCGGGCTACACCGCGGAGATGGAGCGGTTCCTCGCCGTCAACCCCGGGGTGGCGTCGCGCTTCTCCCGCACCATCACCTTCGGCGACTACAGCCCCGAGGAGCTGCTGCGGATCGTGGAGCAGCAGGCCGAGGACCAGGAGTACCACCTGGGTGAGAAGACGGCCCAGGCGCTCCTGGCGTACTTCGCCGCCGTTCCGCGCGGCCCGTCGTTCGGCAACGGCCGCACCGCGCGGCAGACGTTCGAGGCCATGGTCGAGCGGCACGCCGGCCGGGTGGCCCAGCTGTCCGAGCCCACCACCGACGAGCTGACCCTCCTCTACCCCGAGGACCTGCCCGCGCTGCCCTGAGCCGGGCCGGTGCGGGGCCGCTCCGCGGCTCGCGGCGGCCGTGCCGCGCGTCCTGTGGCGGGCGGGGCCCCGCCGTCCTCGCCGGTGCGTCCGGGGCGCGGGGAGGTGGCGCCGTCCGCAGGCGTGCGGCCGCCCGGGGGCGTGTCCGGGCCCGGCGGCGTCCTGGTACCGAGCCGGGCCAGCAGCTCCGCGCGCTCCTCCGCGAAGCAGGAGTCGTCCTGGTAGTCGCCGTGCCCGAGCACCGGTGCGGGCAGCGGGTCGCGCGGGGTGCGGCCGTAGGTGCGCGGGTCGGGCAGCGGGCCCTGGTCCACGCCCGCCACCTTCACCGGGCCGCCGATGGGGTCGGTGAGCCGCCACAGGTTCCGCCAGTGGTCCACCTGCCGGGCCAGCCCGTGCAGCGCGCCGGGGCCGAAACAGGCGGGGAACCACCGCCCGTAGAGCCGCTCCAGCGGCGAGCCGTAGGTGAGCAGCGCCACCTGGCGGCGGGTGCGCGGGTCCAGTTGCCACACGGCAGCGGCGGCCAGCACGCTGCCCTGGGAGTGGCCGGAGATGACCAGGCGCCCGCCGGTCAGTTCCGTCCAGGTGCTCATGCGCCAGGTCAGGTCGGGTACGGCCCGCTCGGCGTAGCAGGGCGGGGCGAAGGGGTGGGCGGCGCGCGGCCAGAAGGTGCCGACGTCCCACAGGATGCCCACGGTGCGGCGTGCCCCGGCGTCCCGGTAGGCGCGCCGCCCGGTGGCGACCAGCAGCACGACGAGCGCGCCCATCAGCCAGGAGCCGACGCCCTGGGCCAGCTCCGCGACGGCGGTCAGCGGGGCTGGCGCGCCCTCGACGGCCCGCTCGGGCGCCCTCCCGCTGAACAGGGCTCCGGCGACCGCGCCGGCTCCCAGGACGGCGGTCAGCACGGCGACCGTGCCGACCAGCACGGGTACGGAGTCGGTGGTGCCCGCGCGGGCGATGGCGGCCGCGATCCGCCCGCTGCGCACGGGGTCGTCGGCGCGCTCGTCCGGGTAGCCGCGGGCGATGTCCGGGACGAGGCGCCGCCCCTGCCGCCGGACCCGTACGGCGCCCACGGCGGCGAAGACGGCGGCGGCCAGCACGACGACGGGTATCACGGCGGCCTGCCAGGTCAGTACCACGGGCGGGCCCGGGAGGGCGGCGGCCGGCGCACCGGGCCCGAGGGTGTCGGCCACGCGCTGGGCGACGCCGCCGGACAGCAGTCCGCCCAGCAGGCAGGCCAGCAGCGCGACGGCGGCCCCGCCCAGTCCGTGCAGCGCGCTGCGGTGGCCCTCGGGGGCACGCCGGTGCAGGACCAGGGCGGTGGCGGCAAGGGCCGCCACCAGGACGCCCTGCGTGACGGAGGAGACCGCGAAGTAGCCGGTGCCCGGCAGCCTGCCCTCGGCGTGCCACCCGGGCCGCTCCCAGCTGGTGTGCACGACGGTGAGCGCCAGGAGGACCAGGGCCGCCTGGGGCAGTCGGCGGACGGCGGGCGGGTCGGTCCGCTCGTCGGCCACCGCCTCGCTGCGCCCGCGCCGGACGACCACGGCGAGCACGGCGGCCCAGCCCACCGCGCCGAGCGCGCCGAGCGCGGCGCCGAGGGCGGGCAGGGCGCCGTCCTGGCGCACGTCGTACTGCGCGGTGGCGGCCTGGAGCGCGGAGGTGACGGTGAGGAGGGCCGCGGCGGTGTGGGCGGCGCGCAGCCTCTGCACCAGGCGCCGTCCGAACCAGAAGCCGGGCAGGCTCAGCGGCGGCCCGTCCTCGTCGGCCGGTTTGGCGAGCGCCGGGGACCGGTGCGGCGGCGGGGCGGACTCGTACGCGTCCCAGGTGCGGCGGGAGAGCCACCACAGCAGGGCGGCCACCGCGAGCGGCAGCAGCGCCGCGACGACGAGCCGGCGGCCCGGCACGCTCCACCAGCCGCCGTTGTCCTCGGCGAGGAAGGACAGCCATCCGGTGCCGGCCGCGCACCGGACCGAGCCCGCGCACTGCCAGGCGACGAGGTCGAGCGCCACCTCGCAGGCGGCGGCGACGAGCAGCACCGTCAGCGACAGGGCCACCAGCCGCACCAGCACGGAGTACACGCGGTGTGCCGGGTGGGTGCGGGCGGCGGCCGGGCGCATCCAGTGGGCCAGGTTGACGATCATGAACGGCAGCAGGACGAGCCACAGCGCCCGCGCCCCGTTGCCCGAGGTGAGACCGGACCAGCAGTACGCCTCGGGCACCGGACGCCCGGCGTACTGGGCGGGCCGCTCCTCGGCGTCGGCGTCGACGGCGCGCCGGTGGAGGCCCGCGGTGTCGTCGCCGGTGACGCGCACGGTGCGCGGGTCGTCGAGCATGGCCTCGGCCGTGGTGCCGCCGACGCCGTGCACGAGCAGTTCCAGGTTGAGGGCGGCGGGCGGCGCCGGCGGCTGCCCGGGTCCGCGCGTGTGCGGTACGTCAGCCATCGTCGGCCCCCCTGGGGTTCCTGCGTCGCCCCTGCCCCTTCGGCGGCGGCCCGCCGCCGCTCCCGCGCGGCACGGGGCCCGGCGGCGGAGCACCATCGTGGCAGACGGTGGTGAGGGTGCGCGTGCGAGGATGAGCCGGTCCCCGGCGGCGATGGCGCGAAACGGAGCACGAGGTGGGCGAGAACCCGGGTCTTCTGGCGGAGCAGCGGCGGGCCCTCATCGTCGAGGAGGTGCGCCGCCGCGGTGGCGTGCGGGTGGGTGAACTCACCCGCAGGCTCGGGGTGTCGGACATGACGGTGCGGCGCGACCTGGACGCGCTGGCCCGGCAGGGCGTGCTGGAGAAGGTGCACGGCGGCGCGGTGCCGGTGGCCCAGGCCAGTACGCACGAGCCGGGGTTCGAGGCGAAGTCGGCCCTGGAGCTGCCCGCCAAGCAGGACATCGCCCGCGCCGCGGCGGCACTGGTGGGGCCGGGCAGCGCGGTGGCGCTCTCGGGCGGCACCACCACGCACGCGCTGGCCTCGCACCTGGTGGACGTGGCGGACCTGACGGTCGTGACGAACTCGCTGCGGGTGGCGGACGTGTTCCACCTCGCGGGCCCGTCGCCCGGTGCGGCCACGGTGGTGCTGACGGGCGGGGTCAGGACGCCGTCGGACGCGCTGGTGGGTCCGGTGGCGGACGCGGCGATCAGCTCGCTGCACTTCGACGTGCTCTTCCTCGGGGTTCACGGGATCTCGGCCGGCGTGGGCCTGTCGACCCCCAATCTGGCGGAGGCGGAGACCAACCGTCACCTCATCCGCGCCGCGCGGCGCGTCGTGGTGGTCGCCGACCACACCAAGTGGGGCACCGTGGGCCTCAGTTCGTTCGCCTCGCTGTCCCAGGTGGACACCCTCGTCACCGACGGCGGCCTGCCGGAGGCGGACCGGGCGGAGGCCGCGGAGCGGGTGGGCGAGCTGGTCCTCGCCCCGCCGGCGGACGCCGGGTAGCCCGGCGTCCGCCGGGGGTCAGGCGGTCTCGGGCCAGCCGCCGGTGGCGAGGAAGGCGGTGAGGGCCGACGCGTACGGGCGGATGTCGAGGCCCTGTCCGGCGAGCCAGGCATCGGAGTAGTACTTGTCGAGGTAGCGGTCGCCGGGGTCGCAGATGAGGGTGACGACCGATCCGGTGCGCCGCTCGGCGACCATCTCGGCGACGATCTTGAACGCGCTCCACAGTCCGGTCCCGGTCGATCCGCCCGCCCGGCGCCCCACCGCCGACTCCAGCGCGCGGACGGCGGCGACGCTGGCCGCGTCCGGCACCTTCATCATCCGGTCGATGGCGCCGGGCACGAAGCTCGGCTCCATGCGGGGCCGGCCGATGCCCTCGATGCGCGAGCCGCAGTCGCTGGCGGCGTCCGGATCGCCCGTGACCCAGCCGTCGAAGAAGCAGGAGTTCTCCGGGTCCGGCACGCACACGCGGGTGTCGTACTGGAGGTAGCGCACGTAGCGGGCGATCGTCGCCGAGGTGCCGCCGGTGCCCGCGGCCGCCACGATCCAGGCCGGTTCCGGATAGCGTTCGAGCCGCATCTGGTGGTAGATCGACTCGGCGATGTTGTTGTTGCCGCGCCAGTCCGTCGCACGTTCGGCGTAGGTGAACTGGTCCATGTAGTGGCCGCCGGTCTCGGCCGCGAGGGCGGCGGAGACGTCGTACACCGTCTGCGGGTCGTCCACCAGGTGGCACCGGCCGCCCTGGAACTCGATGAGCCGGGTCTTCTCCGGACTGGTGGTGCGCGGCATGACCGCGATGAACGGCACACCGATCAGCGAGGCGAAGTACGCCTCGGAGACGGCGGTGGAGCCGCTGGACGCCTCGATGACCGGCTTGCCGGGACGGATCCAGCCGTTGCACAGCCCGTAGAGGAACAGCGAACGGGCGAGGCGGTGCTTGAGGGAGCCGGTGGGGTGCGTCGACTCGTCCTTCAGGTACAGGTCGATGCCCCACTCCTGCGGGAGCGGGAAGCGCAGGAGGTGCGTGTCCGCGCTGCGGTTGGCGTCCGCCTGGACCTTGCGTACCGCCTCCTTGAGCCAGGACCGGTAACCGGGGTCGCTGCGGTCCACGTCCAGGGTCGGGCGGGGCGCCCCGGCGGGCGCCGTCCGGCGGGGCCGGCCCGGCTCTGGGGCCCGTGCACTGTGCTCGCTGCTCACGCGGCGATGATAGGCGGCCTCTGGCCCTGGGCGCCGGACACGGGCACACTGCGCTGGAGGACACGGCTGCGGTGTGGGCAGCGGTGCGGTGGAGGCGGTGCGCGATGACGGTGGTCGAGTTCGAGACGAGCGGTGTCCCGGTGCGGCGGCTGCTGCGTTCCCTCACCCGGGCGGGGCAGGTGCTCGTCCACGACGGGCGGCTGTCCCTGCTGACCAGCTACGGGCGGGAGATCGACAGTGCGGCGGTGGAGCGCGTGCGGGTACTGCGGCCCTGGACGGAGCGTCTGGCTCCCGGCCGGAAGCGGACGGTGCTGAGCCTGGACGGTGCCCGGTACACGCTGCGGCTTCCGGGCGCGGTGCGCGAGCGGCTGCGCACGGCGCTGGAGGAGGCCAGGGAGCGGGCCGCGAAGATCGCCGCGGACCAACGCACCGTGCACCCTTGAACACCACCCGATTTGCGCAACCATGTGAGCTGGATCACGCTGATATGCCAGAGGGCGCGCCGCTTTCGGCGCGTCCGCAGCCACGCACGCCGCCCCGGCCCCAGGGAGTCGCAGCCGTGATCAGTCACCCCGCCCCCAGCAGGCACTGTGCGGTCGAGTTCCGGGCCCTGCCCTCGCGCATCGGGCAGGTCCGCCGCATCGTCTCCGCCCAGCTCCGCTACTGGCACCTGGACCAGCTCGTCGACACCGCCGCGCTCGGCGTCACCGAGCTGCTGGCCAACGTGCACCGGCATACCGGCCCCGACAAGCACTGCACCGTGGAGATCGCGCTGCTGTGGGACAGGCTGACCATCTCGGTGCGCGACCACGACCCGCGGCTGCCCGAGGTGCGCGCGGCCGGTGCGCTGGCGACCGGCGGGCGCGGTCTGGCCCTGGTGGCGGCGGTCAGCGAGAGCTGGGGCATGCGCGCCCAGCAGGGCGGTGAGGGCAAGGTCGTCTGGTTCACGCTCCCCGTGCCGCCGCACGCGGTACGGCCGTCACGGCCCGACGACGCCACCGGACTGACCGCGCCCGCCGTCTCGGCCCAGGCCGCCGCCGGCGCCGTCCCGGGCTGAGACGCCCGGCAGCAGCCGGGCGGGCGCGGTGTCGCGCCGCATGCACACCCGCGGCCAGCGCTCCAGACCGAGAGCGCGCTCGTGGGCGCGGATGCGGCGCAGGCCGGGCGTCCAGGCGTCCTTGGGCAGCCTGACGAAGCCGAGCCGCGCGTAGTACGGCGCGTTCCAGGGCACGTCGCGGAACGTGGTGAGGGTCAGCGGTGCTCCGGTGGCCGCCTGGGCGTGGTCGATCAGCGCCCGTCCGATGCCCCGGCGCGCGGCGCCGGGGTGTACGGAGACCTGTTCCACGTGCGTGCAGCCGTCGACGGGCTCCGCCATCAGGTAGCCGAGCACCGGGCCGTGCCCGGAGCCGCCGGCCGCCACCCACAGCAGTCCGGCCCCGCGGACGTCCTCCAGCGCGGCGAGCGGGGGCGGCTCGTCGTCGGCGACCGCCGCCATGCCCAGCTCCCGGAAGGGTTCCCCGGCGGCCCGCTCGACGTCCTGACAGTGCGGCAGGTCGGCGGGCTCACCCGCCCTGACGCGCATGCCTCAGCCCTCCTGGAGGAGCAGCGGGTCGTCCAGGACCGGCTGCCAGGCGAGTTCCGCGGCGCCGACGAGGCTGTTGTGGTCCAGGGTGCAGGCCAGGACGGGCACCTCGCCGCTGCGTCCCCACAGGCTGCGGTCGGCGATCACCGCGCGCAGCCGCCCCTCGTCGGCGTGCAGCAGTTCGCGGTGGAGTCCGCCGAGGATGATGCGGTCGGGGTTGAGGATGTTCACCAGCCCGGCCAGGCCCAGACCGAGCCGGTCGATGAGCCGGCGCGTCGCCTGCCGCACGCCGGCGTCCTGCGGGTGGGCCGTGCGCAGCAGGTCCCTGGCCTGGTCCAGCAGGGAGACCTCGGGGCCCGGTTCGCGTCCGGCGGCCTCCAGCAGCGCCAGGGGGTCGGTCTCCACGTCGAGGCAGCCGCGGCTGCCGCAGTGGCAGGGCCGCCCCTGCGGATCGACGGTCAGGTGGCCGACCTCCAGGGCCAGTCCCGCGCTCCCGGTGTGCAGGCGGCCGTCCAGCACCAGGGCCCCGCCGACCCCCCGGTGCCCGGTGGCCACGCACAGCAGTTGCCGGACGCCGCGGCCCGCGCCGTGCCGGTGTTCGGCGAGCGCCTGGAGGTTGACGTCGTTGGCCGCGTACCCGGTGGCGACGCTCCCGGGCGCGGGCCCGCTGATGCCCGCGTCCGCGAGGCACTGGCTGAACACCGCCCGCACCGGGGCGCCGGCGGGCCAGGCCACGTGCAGCGGGTTGAGCGCGGTGCCCTCGGGTTCCGCGACGGCGGAGGGCACCGCGAGACCCGCTCCGACGCAGCGCCGGCCGGTGTCCCGCAGGAGGCCGGCCCCGGCCTCCACCACCTCGCGCAGGACCTGGCCGGGGTCGGCGTCCACCGTTCCGCAGCCGGGCGCGGTGGCGACGACGACACCGCCCAGGCCCACCAGGGCCGCCCGGAACCCGTCGGTGTGGACCTGGGCGGCCAGGACGACGGGGCCGCCGGGGTCCACGCCCAGCCGGTGCGACGGCCGGCCCTGGGCCCCGGCGGCGACGGCGGGCCGGGAGTCGACCGTGATGAGGCCGAGTTCCTGGAGTTCGGCGGCGACGGCTCCGGCGGTGGCCCGTGTCACCCCCAGCTCGGCGGTGAGGACGGCGCGGGTGGGCGCGCGGCCCGTGTGCACGAGTTGCAGGGCGGGTCCCAGCGCGCTGCGGCCCCGGTCCGGGCGGGAAGGGTTGTGGGTCACGGCACCATTCTTGCTTTGTGCTGCCCGTGAACAAAACCCGCCGCACGCCACGCCGTCCACGGACCTTCCCGGTGCGGTCACCCCACGCCCCGGCCCGGCCGGCACCCGGCGGGGCGTGCGGACCCGGCCGGCACCCGGCGGGGCGGGCGGGACCCGGACGCCCAGGACCATCCGACGACACCGCTGGTCGCGTAGACGGCGAAGGTGAACGCGAGCACCCCGGCGGCTGCGGTCACCAGTGGCGCGCTGCGCCGGATGCCCTCGGCCACGGCCGCCACCGTGTCGAGGCCCCGGTCGTGTTCCCGACGCGCGGCCCCGCGGCGGTCGCGGCGCGGGTTCAGCTCTTGCGGTCCAGGACGGTCAGCGCGCGGCGGGCCAGCGGGTGGGTGCGCACCAGCTCGGCGAGCGTGGTGGAGCCGCGGGTGATCTCGGCGAAGGTGTTCCACGCCGGGCGGAAGCCGGTGAGCGTCGCGTGCAGCATGCCGGGGCGCCGGGCGAAGACGTGGTACAGGCGCCGTCCCACGCCCATCTCCACGCCGAGACCGGACTTGATGGCGAACGCGTAGTTGAGCGCCTGGCGCCGGGCGTCCACGGCGTCGCTCGCCCCGGCGATGCGCGCGGCCCACTCCCCCGCCAGCCGCCCCGAGCGCAGGGCGTAGGAGATGCCCTCGCGCGTCCACGGCTCCAGCAGCCCGGCGGCGTCACCGCACACCAGGACGCGTCCCCTGGACAGCGGGGAGTCGTCCGCCCGGCAGCGCGTCAGGTGGCCGGAGGACACGCGCGGCTCGAAACCGGCGAGCCCCAGGCGCGCGGTGAAGTCCTCCAGGTAGCGCTTGGTGGCCGCGCCGTCGCCGCGTGCGGAGATCACCCCGACGGTGAGCGTGTCACCCTTGGGGAACACCCAGCCGTAGGAGCCGGGCAGCGGGCCCCAGTCGATGAGGACGCGTCCGGCCCAGTCCTCGGCGACCGTCTTGGGGACCGGGATCTCCGCTTCCAGGCCGAGGTCCACCTGGTCCATCCGGACGCCGACGTGCGCTCCTATCCGGCTGGCGCTGCCGTCGGCGCCGACGACCGCCCGGGTCAGGACGGTCTCGCCGCCGCTGAGGACGACCGCGACGGTGCGCCGGTCGGGGACGGCCGGGCCGTGCTGCTCGACCCGGGCGACGGTGGCACCGGTGCGCAGTTCGGCGCCCGCCTTCTGCGCGGCCTCGACCAGCGCCTGGTCGAACTCGGGGCGGTTGACGAGGCCGAACAGCATGCGCCGGGACCGCCGGGTGCGCGCGAAACGTCCGTCGAGCGAGAACGTCACCGCGTGCACCCGGTCCTGGAGCGGCAGCTCGACCCCGGGCGGCAGCGCGTCGCGCGAGGGGCCGATGATGCCGCCGCCGCAGGTCTTGTAGCGCGGCAGCTGGGCCTTCTCCAGCAGGAGCACCCGGCATCCGGCCACGGCCGCCGCGTGGGCGGCCGACGCTCCGGCCGGCCCCGCCCCCACGACGACCACGTCCCACACCGGGCCGGGGCCGGACCGCTCGCGCCCGGCCGGGCCGTCGGCTGCTCCTGGGATGTTCTCGCTGCTCACGATCTGTTCTGCTCCCGCTCGACCGGCCGGCTTGGGTGGGGCGCGCCCTCGTGGCATCCTACGGCCCGCCACCGCGCACACCCGCTGTGGGAGGATCAACACACCCTCCGGACGTGCGGCGATCCCGCCCTCCGGCCCCGATGCGGCTTCCCAGAAGGAGCGTTCCATGGCGTACGACACCGCGCCCACGCCCGCGCACGTCCCTGACCCGGCGTCCGGGCCGCTGACGGCCGGACCGCTCGCCGCCACCGTCGAGTCGCTGCTGCCGCAGGCCCGGGCGGAGCTGGCCCGGCTGGTGCGGTTCCGGTCCGTCGCCGACCCGGCGCAGTTCCCGGCCGACGAGTGCGCGGCCGCCGCGCGCTGGATCGCCGGCACACTGCGTGATGAGGGGTTCACGGACGTGGCGGAGCTGGAGACGCCGGACGGCACGACGTCCGTCTACGGGCTCCTGCCGGGTCCCGAGGGCGCTCCCACGGTGCTGCTGTACGCGCACTACGACGTGCAGCCGCCGCTGGACGAGGCCGGCTGGCACTCGCCGCCGTTCGAGCTGACCGAACGGGACGGCCGCTGGTACGGGCGCGGCACCGCCGACTGCAAGGGCGGCTTCCTCATGCACCTGCTGGCGCTGCGCGCACTGCGGGCGCACGGCGGGGTGCCGGTGACCGTGAAGGTCATCGTGGAGGGTTCGGAGGAGCAGGGCACCGGGGGCCTCGAACGGTACGCCGAGGCGCACCCCGAGCTGCTCGCGGCGGACGCCGTCGTCATCGGGGACTCCGGCAACTTCCGCGCCGGGCTGCCGACCGTCACCAGCGTGCTGCGGGGCATGACGCTGGTGCGCGTGCAGGTGGACACCCTCGAAGGCAACCTGCACTCGGGGCAGTTCGGCGGTGCCGCTCCCGACGCGCTGGCCGCTCTCATCCGGGTGCTGGACTCGCTGCGCGCGCCCGACGGCTCGACCGCCGTGGACGGCCTGGCGGCCGACGCCTCCTGGGACGGCCTCCAGTACACCGAGGAGGACTTCCGGCGGGACGCCAGGGTGCTCGACGGGGTGGCGCTGACCGGTTCCGGGACGGTGGCCGACCGCCTGTGGGCCCGTCCCGCCGTCACCGTGCTCGGCATCGACTGCCCGCCCGTGTCCGGTGCCACCCCGTCCGTGCAGGCGGGCGCCCGCGCCCTGGTGAGCCTGCGCGTGCCCCCGGGTACGGACGCGGGCGAGGCGACGAAGCTGCTCGCCGCCCATCTGCGGGCCCACGTCCCGTGGGGCGCGAGGATCGCGGTGGAGCAGGCGGGCCAGGGCCAGCCGTTCCGCGCCGACACCTCCAGCCCGGCCTACGCGGCGATGGCCGAGGCCATGCGCGCCGCGTACGACGGGGTGGAGATGGCCGTGGCCGGGCAGGGCGGCTCGATCCCGCTGTGCAACACCCTCGCCGCCCTCTACCCGCGAGCGGAGATCCTGCTGACGGGCCTGAGCGAGCCGCAGGCGCAGATCCACGCGGTGAACGAGAGCGTCTGCCCGGACGAGCTGCGGCGGATGTCGGTGGCCGAGGCACTGTTCCTGGCCGGGTACGCCGCCCGCCGCTGACGTCGCGGCACGCCCGGCGCCGGCTCACTCGCCGACGGGGACGCCCGCCTCCAGGTTGAGGGGGCGGCCCCGCTCGCGTGCCCGCAGCGCCCAGCGCAACCGCTCCCGCCGGACGGGCGGGAGCAGGTGCGCGGCCTCCGTCTCCGTGACGAACCGCCAGCCGCGCAGTTCGGCGCCGGGCAGCAGCAGCCCGCGGGCGGCCTCCTTGGTGAGCCGGCCGCCGTCGAAGAGCAGCCGCAGTCCGCCGAACCCGGGGGGCTCGGGCGGCTCCCAGTCCACGACGAGCAGCCGGGGCGGCTCGGCCAGGCGCAGGCCCAGTTCCTCGGCCACCTCGCGCATCCCGGCCCGGGCGGGGGCCTCGCCGCGCTCCACCACGCCGCCGGGGAACTCCCAGCCGGGCTTGTAGGTGGGGTCGACGAGCAGGACCCGGTCCTCCTCGTCGAAGAGGAGGACCCCGGCCGCCACGGTCTCGCCCGACGGCTCCGGGGTCTGCACGATGGCGCAGGCGCCCGCGCCGGCGCGGACGGCGCGGGCCACCGCCTCGGCCGTCTCCCGCGGGGTGAGCGCGGCGGTGTCGACGGTGCGGGCGTCGGCGGTCAGCCAGCGCCGGGCGGCCGTGTAGGCGGTGACGTGGCGCAGCCGCCAGGCCCGGGTGTCCTCGGCGTCGGTGGCGGCACCGCGGGCGATCCGGGCGCGGAGGATCGTTTCGTCGGCGTCGAGCACGAAGTGCCGCACCGGTATGCGGCGCGCCGCCAGGCCGCCGAAGATCTCGTCGCGGTAGTCCTGCCGCAGCAGTGTCATCGGCACGACCAGCGGGCCGGGCACCTCGCAGAGCAGCGCCGCCGCCGTGTCCACGACGAGCCGCCGCCAGGCGGGCAGGTCCTGGAAGTCCTCCACCTGCGCGAGGCGTTCCTTCGGCAGCATGCCGTGCAGCGCGGCGCCGACCAGTGCGGGGTCGAACAGGGTGCTGTCGGGGAGCAGCTGCACCAGTTCCCGTGCCGCGGTGGTCTTTCCCGCGCCGAAGGCGCCGTTGAGCCAGACGATCACGGTTCCCCCTCCTGGTCCGCCCCCGGTTCAGTGCCCCCTTCACCCTGCCACCCAAACGCCGCGCCCTCAGCGGGGCGTGGGAGCGGGCACCGGTACGGGCCCGGCGGGCGGGGCCGGGGCCGGGCCGGACTGAGCGTCCGGGGCCGAAGCGGTGCCCGCCGCCGCAGCGGCCGCCGGTCCGGTGGCGGCGGCCCGGCAGGCGGCCGCGGCCCCGACGAGCCCGGCGTCGTTGCCGATGGCGGCCGGGACGACCCGCAGGCCCCGGACGAAGGAGAGGGTGGCGTAGTCGGCGAGGGCGGCGCGCAGCGGGCCGAACAGCACGTCCCCCGCCTGGGCCACTCCCCCGCCGATGACCGCGGTCTCGATCTCGGTGAGCGCGGCCGTGGCGGCGATGGCGGCCGCCAGGGCGCGGGCCGCGCGGGCGAAGGCCGCCTCGGCGGCCGGGTGCCCGGCGCGGGCGGCGGCGGCGACCCCGGCGGCACCCGCGTCCTCGCCGTCGCCCGGGCGCCACCCCAGCGCGCGGGCGTGGCGGACGATACTCGGGCCGCTGGCGAGGCGCTCCACACAGCCGCGTCCGCCGCACGGGCAGCGCTCACCGTCGAGGTCGACGCTCAGGTGGCCGATGTGCCCGGCGTTGCCGGTGGGACCGGGGTACGGCCGCCCGTCCAGCACGAGCCCGCCGCCGACCCCGGTGGAGACGACCATGCCGAGGGCGCCCGCGCAGCCGCGGGCCGCGCCGCCGGCGTGTTCGGCGGCGGTCATGGCGACTCCGTCGCCGACCAGGGTGACCGGCAGGCCGCCCACCGCCGCGCGGACCCCCTCCACCAGGGGGTAGTCGCGCCAGCCGGGGATGTTGACGGGGCTGACCGTGCCGCGGCGGGCGTCGACGGGACCGGCGCTTCCGATGCCGACCGCCGTCACCCGGTCCCAGCCGGGCGCGGAGCGCAGCGCGCCGAGCACGCCGGCCACCGCGGCGAACACGCGGTCGCCGGTCTCCCGCGCGGGGGTGGGGAGCCGCGTGCGGTGGTGCGGGACGCCGTCCCGGTCCACCAGGGCTCCGGCGATCTTGGTGCCGCCGATGTCCAGGGCGGCGACGAGGTCGTGATCCATGCCGGGTATGGTCGCCTGCCGAAGACAACGTTGTCCAGGCGGCCCCGGACGGCCGCCGTATGCTCGGGTCCGGCCCGCTGACCGGGGCCGCGGCCCGCCACCGGGCCGACACGACAGGTGAGGAGTGCAGTGGCCGAGACCGCGCGTGCCCACCGGGCGCCCGACCGCCGCTACGGCGCCCGGCCCACGATGAAGGACGTCGCCGCCCGGGCCGGGGTGGGGCTGAAGACGGTCTCCCGGGTGGTCAACGGCGAGTCCGGGGTCACCGAGGAGACCGAGCGGAGGGTGCGCGAGGCGATCGCGGCGCTCGGCTTCCGCCGCAACGACAGCGCACGCATCCTGCGCAAGGGGCGCACCGCGAGCATCGGCCTGGTGCTGGAGGACCTGGCCGACCCCTTCTACGGCCCGCTCAGCCGGGCGGTGGAGGACGCGGCGCGGGCCGAGGGCGCCCTGCTGTTCCACGGCTCCAGCGCCGAGGACCCGGAACGGGAGCGGGAGCTGGCGCTGGCCTTCTGCGCCCGCCGGGTGGACGGGCTGATCATCGTCCCGGCCAGTGACGACCACGCCTACCTGGAGCCGGAGGCGGCGGCGGGGACGGCGGTCGTCTTCGTCGACCGGCCCGGGTCCCGGCTGGAGGCCGACACGGTCCTGTCGGACAACTTCACCGGGGCGCGGGACGGCGTGGCGCACCTGATCGCCCACGGCCACCGCCGGATCGGCTTCCTCGGGGACGCGCCCCGCATCCACACCGCGGCCGAACGCCTGCGCGGCTACCGCGCGGCGATGGCGTCCGCCGGCCTTGAGGTGGCCCCGGACTGGACGGCGCTCGGGCCGACGACGCCCGAGCGGGTGCGGACGGACGCGGTCCGGATGCTGTCGGGTCCGCAGGCGGTCACCGCGCTGTTCTCCGGCAACAACCGGGTGACCGCCACCGTCGTCCGCGTGCTGGCGGGGCTGCGGCGGCCGGTGGCGCTGGTCGGGTTCGACGACCTGGAACTGGCCGACCTGCTGGACCCGCCGGTCACGGTGGTGGCGCAGGACGCCGCCCGGCTCGGCCGGACGGCCGCCGCGCTGCTGTTCCGCCGCCTGGCCGGTGCCCGGGACGCGGCGCACCGGATGGAGCTGCCCACCCGGCTGATCCGCCGCGGCTCCGGGGAGCTGCCGCCGTCCCCCTGAGCGGGGCGGCGCGGCCGCGTACCCGGCCGCCGCCCTACGGGGCGCCGTCCCGCGCCGGGGCGGCGGCCGTCAGCGCGCCCCGGCGCGGCGCGGCGTAGCCCTCCAGGCGGGCACGGCTCAGCCCGGTGGCCGAGACGACCTCGGCGTCGTCCAGCGCCCCGCAGTCCAGGCCGCGCAGCAGGTAGCCGCTGAGGGCCTTGGCCGTGGCGGGCTCGTCCAGCACCGCTCCGGCGTCCTGGCGCGCGTAGGCGGCCAGCCGGGCGGCGGCGGCCGCGTAGCCCTCCCGGTAGAAGGCGTAGACGGCGGCGTAGCGGGTGGGCAGGTGGCCGGGGTGCATGTCCCAGCCCTGGTGGTAGGCGCGGGCCAGCGAGCGGCGTACGAGGGCGTGGTGGAGCCGCCAGGCGTCGTGCACCTGGGCTCGCCCGCCGACCGGCAGCACGTTCGTCGAGCCGTCCGACAGGCGCACCCCGGTGCCCGCGGCGGCGACCTGCATGACGGCCTTGGCGTGGTCGGCCGCGGGGTGGTCCGGGGACTGGTGGGCGGGGCTGACTCCGCAGCAGGCGCTGTAGTCGAAGGTGCCGTAGTGCAGGCCGGTGGCGCGGCCGCCGGCGGCGTCGATCATCCGGGCCACGGTGGCGCGTCCGTCAGGGCCGAGGATGGACTGGCTGGTCTCGATCTGGATCTCGAACCCGATGCGCCCCGGTGGGAGGCCGCGGGCCAGTTCGAACTGCTCGCACAGCCGGGCCATCGTGGCGACCTGCTCGGGATAGGTCACCTTCGGGAGGGTGAGAACGAGGCCGCCGGGCAGGCCGCCCGCCGCCATCAGGCCGGTGAGGAAGACGTCCAGGGTGCGGATGCCCCGGTCGCGCACGGCGGCCTCCATGCACTTGAGCCGGATGCCGAGGTACGGGGGCACGCGAGAGGGGTCGCCGTCGTCACAGGCCGCCGCCACCAGTGCGGCGGCGCGGGCCGCCGCCGCGTCCTCCTCGGCGTCGGGGCGGTTGCCGTAGCCGTCCTCGAAGTCGATCCGCAGGTCCTCCACCGGCTCGCGGAGCAGCTTCGCCCGCACCCGCTCGTGGACGGCCGCGGCCAGTCCGCCCTCCAGGCCGAGCACGGCGCCGAACGCGTCGGCGTCCGGGGCGTGCTGGTCCAGCAGGGCGAGGGCGGCGTCACCCCAGGAGCGGACGGTGTCCGCGCCGAAGACGTCCCCGGGCACGTAGACCGTGTGCACCGGCTGGCGGGTGCCGGGGTCCCCGGGGTAGCGCCGCTCCAGCTCGGCGTCGACGGCGGCCAGCGCGGCCCCGGCCTGCGCGCGTACGGCGTCGGGGAACGTGGTGCCCACCGCCGCGTCCGTCCCGACCGGTTCGCCCTGCGTCATCAGCACTCCCTGCCCTTCCGCCGCCGTCCCCGGCATCAACAAAACGTTGAAGTTGTGCTGGGACGCTATGCCTCCGCCTCCGGGCCCGTCAACCGGTGCGCCGGGACCGCGCCGCCGCCCGGGGCGTCCGGGCGCACACGCGGACGGCCGGGGGCCGCGCGCACACGCGGACGGCCGGGGGCCGCGCGGCGTCTTGCACCGCGCGGCCCCCGGCCGTCCGAAACGGGGAGCGTCAGCCCTTGCGGGTCCTGACCTCCTCGGTGAGCTGCGGGACGACCGTGAAGAGGTCGCCCACCACGCCGTAGTCGACCAGGTCGAAGATCGGGGCCTCGGCGTCCTTGTTGACGGCCACGATCGTCTTCGAGGTCTGCATACCGGCCCGGTGCTGGATCGCGCCGGAGATCCCGGCCGCGACGTAGAGCTGCGGCGAGACGGACTTGCCGGTCTGGCCGACCTGGTTGGCGTGCGGGTACCAGCCGGCGTCAACGGCGGCGCGCGAGGCGCCTACGGCC
Organism: Streptomyces solitudinis; assembly: GCF_036323765.1. NCBI lineage: Bacteria > Bacillati > Actinomycetota > Actinomycetes > Kitasatosporales > Streptomycetaceae > Streptomyces > Streptomyces solitudinis. Next base: position 831,906 of record NZ_JAZDCW010000001.1, on the reverse strand, counting down.
GCGCCCAGCGAGTCGGCGAGGGACTCGACGACGTTGAAGTTCTCCGCACCACCGACACCGCGGCCGCCGGAGACGACGATCGCGGCCTCGGTCAGCTCGGGGCGGCCGGAGGACTCGCGCTCCTTGCGGGAGACGACCTTCGTGCCGGTGGCCAGCTCGCCGAAGGTCACCGCGAGCTGCTCGACGGTGCCGGCGGCCGAAGCGGCCTCCGGGGCGGCCGAGTTCGGCTTGACGGTGATGACCGGGGTGCCCTTGCTGACGCGCGACCGCGTGGTGAAGGCGGCGGCGAACACCGACTGCGTGGCCACCGGGCCGTCGTCGCCGGGCTCCAGGTCGACGGCGTCGGTGATGATGCCGGAGCCGAGCCGGACGGCGAGGCGGGCACCGATCTCCTTGCCCTCGGCGGAGGAGGGCAGCAGGACGGCGGCGGGCGAGACGGCCTCGACCGCGGCCTGCAGCGCGTCCACCTTGGGCACGACGAGGTAGTCGGCGTACTCGGCCGCGTCCGCGGCGAGGATCTTCACCGCGCCGTACTCGGCGAGGACGGGGGCGGCGGTGTCGGCGCCCGCACCCAGGTGGACGGCCACCGGCTCGCCGATGCGGCGGGCGAGGGTCAGCAGTTCCAGGGTGGGCTTGCGGACGGCACCGTCCACGTGGTCGACGTAGACGAGGACTTCAGCCATGGGAGTGCTCCTGCGGGGATAAGGGCGGGCTTGAGGCGGACGGCCGGGCTCAGATGAACTTCTGGCCCGCGAGGAACTCGGCGAGCTGCCTGCCGCCCTCGCCCTCGTCCTTGACGACGGTGCCCGCGGTGCGGGCCGGACGCGCGGTGGCGTCCTCGACCTTGGTCCAGGCGCCCTCCAGGCCGACGTCCTCGGCCTCGACGTCCAGGTCGTCCAGGTCCCAGGACTCCACTGGCTTCTTCTTGGCGGCCATGATGCCCTTGAACGACGGGTAGCGGGCCTCGCCGGACTGGTCGGTGACCGACACGACCGCCGGGAGAGCGGCCTCAAGGTGCTCGCTGGCGGCGTCGCCGTCGCGGCGCCCGGTCACCTTGCCGCCGTCCACGGCGACCTCGGTGAGCAGCGTGACCTGCGGTACGCCCAGGCGCTCGGCGAGCAGCGCCGGCAGCACGCCCATCGTGCCGTCGGTGGAGGCCATGCCGCAGATCACCAGGTCGTAACCGGCCTTCTCGACGGCCTTGGCGATGACCAGGGAGGTGCCCATGACGTCGGTGCCGTGCAGGTCGTCGTCCTCGACGTGCACGCCCTTGTCGGCCCCCATCGACAGCGCCTTGCGCAGCGCGTCACTGGCGTCCTCGGGACCCACGGTGAGCACGGTGACCTCGGCGTCGTCGGCGTTCTCGGCGATCTGCAGCGCCTGCTCGACCGCGTACTCGTCGAGCTCCGAGAGCAGGCCGTCCACCGCGTCACGGTCAGTGGTCAGGTCCTCGGCGAAGTGCCGGTCGCCGGTGGCGTCGGGCACGTACTTCACACAGACAACGATCCTCAAGCTCACGCCGGCTCTCCTACTGCATCGTCTTTACGGGCTGCCTTGAGCAGGCAGCATAGGCGCCTGCCGGGGCGGGTTCCGGTCGGGCGGACCGGCCCGTCCGCCCAGTTTATTACTCGCCAGTACATCCATCACTTTCCCATGGAGCAAGGCCGGTTAACTGTGACCTTGCCAACGCCGCCGGACGGCACCACTCAATCACGCAGCGCGTTGAAGCGCCCCTGGTGGTACAGCAGCGGACGGACCGGCCCGGCGGTGCTCCCCTCGCACACCCGGGCGATGACCACGTGGTGGTCCCCCGCCGGCACGCGGGCGGCGATCTCGCAGACCAGCCAGGCGCACACGCCCTCCAGCACCGGCACCCCGTGCGGACCCGCGTGCCAGCGCACCGGGGACGCGAAGCGGTCCGCGCCGCTGCGGGCGAAGGTCTCGGCCAGCTCCCGCTGGTGCTCGGCCAGGACGTGCACGCCCACGTGCCCGGCGGCGGCCAGCGCGGGCCAGCTGGAGGAGTTCTCACCGACCCCGAAGGAGATCAGCGGCGGCTCGGCGGCCACCGAGGTCAGGGAGGTCGCCGTGAAGCCGACGGGCCGAGGGGCACCGCCCCGCTCCGCCGGGGCGTCCACGGCGGTGATCACGGCCACGCCCGCGGCGTGGCGGCGGAACGCGTCGCGCAGCAGTTCGGCGCCGTCCCGCCGCGCGCTCGCCGCGGCGTCCCCCCGCCGCACCCCGCTCACCAGCGGCTCCCGCGTATGACCTCACCCATAGCGTCACCCTGACGAGAGGAGGGGCGCAGCGTCAAGCCGGACCGGCCGGATGCGAGACCGCTCACGCGCGGGCGCTCCCCGCCGGGCGCGCCGGAGCGCCGCGGCTAGAGCACCGCGCCCAGTGCGGCGATGACGTCGGCAGTGCGGGGCAGCCCGCTCGCGCGCCGCACGACGACGCCGGCGGGGTCCAGGACGAGGACGGTGGGGGTCCGCTCGACGGCCAGCCGGCGCACCAGCGGCAGCCGCTCCTCCGCGTCGATCTCGACGTGCGTCACGCCGGGGACCATGGCGGCCACCTGGCGCAGGACCTGGCGGGTGGCGCGGCAGGGCTGGCAGAAGGCCGTGGAGAACTGGAGGAGGGTGGCGCGCTCGCCCAGCCGGGCGACGCCGACCTCCTCGGCGGCGAGCCGCCCGGGCCGGTGTCCCGATGCCTCCATGGTGTTCCTCCCGCGCCGGGCCCCGAAGGCCCGTCTCCTCTTCGCCGCCAGCCTCTGACCGCCAGCCTCTTGACCACAGGCCCCTCCGCCGCTGACCGTGCGCCCGCCGGCCCGCCCGGGACCGCGGGCGGGCGTCCCCGGTGAACGTCCGGGCGCGCGAGGGCATTCCCGGCTGCCGGTGGCGTGAAAGCATCGCACTGGTGACCGGAATCTCTCCGCAGCCGTCTGGCCGGGACAACTTACGCACGCGTAGGTTGGGCGGGGCCGGGCATACCCTCCGGCAGGCACATCCTCACGAAGGGTCCTCCATGGCAGAGCTGGTCTACCCGCCCGTCATCGGCGCCGCGCGCACCCTGTTCAAGGTGCTCGACCTGCGCTTCGACATCCAGGGGACCGAGCACGTGCCGAAGCGGGGCGGTGCCGTCATGGTCAGCAACCACGTCAGCTACCTCGACTTCGTCTTCGCCGGGCTGACAGCGCGCCCGGCGAAGCGGCTGGTGCGGTTCATGGCCAAGGAGTCGGTCTTCCGGCACAAGGTGTCCGGGCCGCTCATGCGGGCGATGAAGCACATACCAGTGGACCGGGAGGCGGGCCTGGACGCCTACCGGCACGCCGTGCGGGCCCTGCGGGACGGGGAGATCGTCGGCGTCTTCCCCGAGGCGACGATCTCCCCGTCGTTCACCCTCAAGGCGTTCAAGACCGGTGCGGCGCGCATGGCGCAGGAGGCGTCCGTCCCGCTGCTGCCCGTGGCCCTGTGGGGCACGCAGCGGCTGTGGACGAAGGGACGGCGGCGGGACTTCGGCCGCAACCACTTCCCCGTCACGATCCGCGTCGGCGCCCCGCTCCAGCCCGGCCCGGACGAGTCGGCCGGCTCGGTCACCGACCGGCTGCGGGAACGGGTCCAGGAGCTGCTGGAAGCCGCGCAGCGCGCCTACCCGGCCCGGCCCGACGGACCGGACGACGCCTGGTGGCTCCCCGCCCACCTGGGCGGCACGGCGCCCGCCCCGGCGCCGCAGGCGTAGCGCCCCACAGCGCCGCGGACGGCGGGCGGCGCCCGCGTGGATCACCGGATCACCGGCGGCCGGTGCCAGGTCCATGCGGCCGCGCGCCGTCTAACCGGCCATCTCCGCGCGGAGGGCGGCGACGAAGCCGTCGACGTCCTCCTCGGTGGTGTCGAATGAGCACATCCAGCGCACGTCTCCGGCCGCCTCGTCCCAGAAGTAGAACCGGTACCGCTTCTGCAGCCGCTCGCTGACGTCGTGCGGCAGGCGCGCGAAAACGGCGTTGGCCTCGACGGGGTGCAGGACGCGCACCCCCTCGACGGTGCGCACCCCCTCGTAGAGCCGCCGGGCCATGGCGTTGGCGTGCCGCGCGTTGCGCAGCCACAGGTCACCGGCGAGCAGCGCCTCCAGCTGGACGGAGACGAAGCGCATCTTCGAGGCGAGCTGCATGGACAGCTTGCGCAGGTGCTTCATCCCCCGTACCGCGCCGGGGTTGAGCACGATGACCGCCTCGCCGAAGACGGCGCCGTTCTTGGTTCCGCCCAGGGAGAGGAGGTCGACCCCGGCGACGTTGGTGAAGGCACGCATCGGCACGTCGAGTGCGGCGGCGGCGTTCGCCAGCCGGGAGCCGTCCAGGTGCACCACCATGCCGCGCTCGTGGGCGTGCTCGCACACGGCCCGGATCTCCTGTGGGGTGTAGAGGGTGCCCAGTTCGGTGCTCTGGGTGAGGGAGACGACCTGCGGCATGGCCCGGTGCTCGTCGTCCCAGCCGTACGCCTCGCGGTCGATCAGCTCGGGGGTGAGCTTGCCGTGTCCGGTGGGCACGGTGAGCAGCTTGAGCCCGCCCACCCGCTCGGGCGCGCCGCACTCGTCCACGTGGATGTGCGCGGTGTCGGCCGCGATCACCGCGCCCCAGCGGTCGGTGACCGCCTGGAGCGCGACGACGTTGGCGCCCGTGCCGTTGAAGACGGGGAACGCCTCCGCCCGGGCGCCGAAGTGACGCCGCACGACCTGCTGGAGGTGGTCGGTGTAGGCGTCGCCCCCGTACGCGCTCTGGTGCCCGCCGTTGGCGAGAGCGAGCGCCGCCAGCACCTCCGGGTGCGCGCCCGCGTAGTTGTCGCTGGCGAAGCCGCGCACCCCGGGGTCGTGGTGCTGCTTGGCGTCGGTCCTCGGGGCCTTGGCCCTCGTCAGGGCTTGGGGGTGAGCCACAGGCGGTGTCCGTTCACTTCCTCGGTCGGCTTGCTCCAGGCTCCGGCGACGGCGTCCGCCAGGTCGGCCACGTCCGTGAACCCGGAGAACTTCGCCTGCGGCTTGTCCCGCCGCATCGCCTCGTGCACCAGCGCCTTGACCACCAGGATCGCAGCCGCGGCGCGCGGCCCCTCCTCGGCCCCCGTCTTGCGGAAGGCGTCCGCCAGGGCCAGCGTCCACGCCTCGGCCGCCGACTTCGCCGCCGCGTAGGCGGCGTTGCCCGCGGTCGGCTTGCTCGCCCCAGCGGCGCTGACCAGCAGGAAGCGTCCGTTTCCGCTGCGGTTGAGCGCGTCTTCGAAGGCGAGGGAGGTGTGCTGGACGGTGCGGATGAGGAGGTCCTCCAGCACGTCCCAGTCGCCCAGCTCGGTCGCGGCGAAGGAGGCCGCGCCGCGCCAGCCGCCCACGAGGTGCACCAGGCCGTCGACGCGTCCGAACTCCTGCTCGGTGCGGTGGGCCCACGCGCGCGTCTCGTCGAGGCTCAGGAGGTCCACCGTGTCCCCGGTGACCGTGGCACCGCCGTGCGCGAAGCGGGCCGCGTCCACGCCCTCGGCGAGCCGCGCCGGGTCCGCGTCGGCGCCCACGACCACGGCTCCGGCCTCCGCGAGGCGGAGCAGCACCGCGTGCCCGGCGGGCCCGCCGGCTCCGGCCACGGCCACGACCGCGCCCTCCAGTCCCGTGACCCGTCCGCTGTCCGGGGTAGCGCTCGTCATCCCGTTCGCCTCCTTGGTTCCGCCGGGCCCCGCATCCGCCGGGCCCCGTCCTGCCGCACCGTCCGCGGTGCTCACGCCGCCACCGGACGGACGTGCTCAGCGGTGATGCCCTCCGTCGAGGCGATCACACCCCGCAGCTTCTTCGCCAGCGCCTCGTAGAACATGCTCAGCGGGAACTCGTCCGGGTGCACGTCGTCCACCAGCTTGCGCGGCGGCAGGGTGAGGTCGAGGGCGTCCGGGCCCTTGGCCCAGGTGGAGCCGGGGTGCGGGGCGAGGTGGGCGGAGACCAGCTCGTACGCCTTGAGCCAGTGCACCAGCTTGGGGCGGTCGATGCCGCGGCGGTAGAGCGTCTCGATCTCCTCGCGCAGCCGGACGGTGGCCTCCCGCGCACGGTCCCAGTCGATGGTGAGCCGGTTGTCGGTCCACCGCAGCGCGTCGCTGCGGTGCAGGTAGGCGAAGAGGAGCTGGCCGCCGAGGCCGTCGTAGTTGCGGTTGCGCTCGCCGGTGACCGGGAAGCGGAACAGGCGCTCCAAAATCACCGCGTACTGCACGTCGCGGCCCTGCGGGAAGCCGTCGGCCTCCAGCTTCACCGCCTCGTGGAAGGCGGTGAGGTCGCAGCGCAGCTCCTCCAGCCCGTACATCCAGAACGGCTGCCGCTGCTTGATCATGAACGGGTCGAAGGGCAGGTCGCCGTGGCTGTGGGTGCGGTCGTGGACCATGTCCCACAGGACGAACGTCTGCTGGGCGCGTTCCTGGTCGGCGAGCAGGCCGCGGGCGTCCTCGGGCAGCTCCAGGCTGGTGACCTCGCAGGCCGCCTCGACGACCCGGCGGAAGCGGGCCGCCTCGCGGTCGCAGAAGATGCCGCCCCAGCTGAACCGCTCGGGCGCCTCGCGCACCGCGATCGTCTCCGGGAAGAGGACGGCGGAGTGGGTGTCGTAACCGCTGGTGAAGTCCTCGAAGGTGATGCCGAGGAACAGCGGGTTGTCGTAGCGGGTGCGCTCCAGCTCGGCCAGCCAGTCCGGCCAGACCATGCGCAGGACGACGGCTTCCAGGTTGCGGTCCGGGTTGCCGTTCTGGGTGTACATGGGGAAGACCACGAGGTGCTGCCGCCCGTGCTCCCGCTGCCGGGCCGGCTGGAAGGCGAGCAGGGAGTCCAGGAAGTCGGGCACGGCGAAACCGCCGTCGGCCCAGCGGCGCAGGTCGGCGACGAGCGCGCGGTGGTAGGCGGCGTCGTGCGGCAGCAGCGGGGCCAGCTCCTCGACGGCGGCGGCCACGCGCCCGGCCTCGGCCGCGGCGGCCTCCCGGGTGGGGGCGCCCTCGGCCGTGAAGTCGATGGAGCCGTCCGCCTCCTGCCAGGGGCGGATGCGCTCGACCGCGCCCTTCAGCTCGGCCCAGGCCGGGTGGGCGACGACGGAACGGCCCGCTCCGGCTCCGGGCCGGGCCGTTCCGGCTGACGCGGCCGAACGGGCGGAGGCGACAGGAAGAACATCGTCCTGAGCAGCCGTAGGCGAAAGGGTCTCCGTCATCACTATCCCTCCACGGGAAAACATCGCGTAGACCCCACCGTAGGCACAGATCATCGCCGCACTCAAGTGGAGGCACGGGAAATCCTCCCGCACAGGCAGGGAAACTGCAGAGAATCTTCACCCACACCTGAGATTCGCAGGAAGTTCATGGATACATTCCCGACATCCCCGGTTTACGGGCCGCCTCGGGCGGCCGGACCGGCGTCCGGTCCGCCGTCGCGGTGACAGCGACCGCTGCGCGTCGCCCGGCGTTCAGCCGCCGTTGGGCACCCGTGCCTACGCTGCCCGGTGGGCGGCCCTCCGCCCGCTGACCTGCACCGACACGCGCCGCACCGGGAGAGACCAGACGTGGCACTGCTGACCGTAGGACACCGCGGCGTGATGGGCGCCGAGCCGGAGAACACCCTGCGGTCCTTCCGCCGGGCCGAGGCCGAGGGCCTCGACGTCATCGAACTCGACCTGCGGCTGAGCGCGGACGGCGCGCTGGTGGTGATGCACGACGCCCTCGTGGACCGCACCACGAACGGCACCGGACGCGTCAGCGACCTGACCCTGGCGCATCTGCGCGCCCTCGACGCCGGCCGGGGCGAACGCGTCCCGGTGTTCGACGAGGTCGTCGACGCGGTGCGCACGCCCCTGCAAGCGGAGATCAAGGACCCGGCCGCCGCCCGGGTGCTCGCCGAGCTGATCGAACGGCGCGGGCTCCACCGCAGGGTCCGGGTGATCTCCTTCCACCCGGCGGCGCTGCGCGAGACGCGGAACCTGCTGCCCGCCCTCCCCATCGCCCTGGTGACCGGCCGGTCGACGCCCGACGCCCCCGAGACGGCCGCGCGGCTGGGCGCCGGCATGGTCTCGTGCGAACTGCGGCACCTCACCGCCGAGACGGTCCGGCGGTGCCACGCCGCTGGCGTCGAGGTGATCAGCTGGACGGTCAACACCCCGCACGAGCTGGCCCGCGCCCGCGCCCTGGGCCTGGACGGCGTGGTCACCGACCTGCCGCGCATCCGGGAGGCCGTCAGCGCAGCGGTCTGACCAGCAGCTCGAACCGCAGGTCGTCCCTCAGCGGCACACCGAAGCGCTCGTCGCCGTACGGGAACGGGCTGAACCGGCCGGTGCGGACGTAGCCCCGGCGCTCGTACCAGGCGATGAGGTCGGCCCGCTGCTCGATCACCGTCATGTGCATCTCGCGGGCGTCCCACGCGTCCAGCGCCCTGCGCTCCGCCTCCGCCAGCACCAGCCGGCCCAGCCCCGCGCCCTGGAGCGCGGGCGAGACCGCGAACATGCCGAAGTACGCCGCGGGCGCCCCGTCGGCGAGCGTGCGCCGCTCCAGGTGGCAGCAGGCGACCGTCACCCCGCCCCGCACCGCGGCCAGCAGTGTGCTGTCCGGGTCCCGCACGAGGGCGCGCACAGCGTCGGCGTCCGTGCGCTGCCCGGCCAGCAGGTGCGCCTCGGTCGTCCAGCCCGCCCGGCTGGACTCTCCCCGGTAGGCGGACTCGACGAGCGCCACCAGAGCCTCGACGTCGTCCTCGGTGGCCGCGCGGAAGGCGAGCGGCGTACGGTGCGCGGTCTCCATGCGGCCCGAGCCTAGCCGGGCGGCCACGGGCCGCGGGGGGCTAGGGTCGCGGCATGGTTCACGTACTGAGCAGCAGGGTGTTGTTGCGGCCGACGGACCCGCAGGAGGCCCGGGACTTCTACGGGCGCCGGCTCGGCCTCGTCGTCCAGCGGGAGTTCGGCACGGGGCCGGAGCGCGGCACCGTGTACTTCCTGGGCGGCGGCTTCCTGGAGGTCTCCGGACGGGCCGAGCGCCCCAGCGCCCCGGGGCTGCGGCTGTGGCTCCAGGTGGCCGACGCCGCCGCCGCGCACCAGGAACTCGCGGACCGGGGCGTACCGGTGCTGCGGGAACCGGTGCGGGAGCCGTGGGGGCTGGTGGAGATGTGGCTCGCCGCGCCCGACGACGTGCGGCTGTGCGTCGTGCAGATCCCCGACGACCACCCGCTGCGCTACCGGCCCGGCATCTGACGCGCGCCCCTCCGCTCCGGTGCCTGCTCCGGTGCGCTCCCGTGTGCGGGCCCCGGCCGGGGCAGCCTCTCCCCGACGCCGCTGGGGAGGTGGGGCCATGCACGGCCCGGCGCTGGTGGGCTGGCTGCTGGCCGCCGTGTGCGCGCTGGCCGCGGCCGTCTGCCTGGCGAGGGCCCGGCACGCCGGGGGCCGCGCCGGGCGGCAGGCGGCCGGTGCCGAGGCGTTCATGGGGCTGGCCATGGCGGTCATGGTGCTGCCGGGCGCGGCGCTGCCCACGGCCCTGTACCTGGCCCTGTCCGGGCTCTCCGGCGCGGGGGCGCTGGCGTTGCTCCCGCGCGGCGCACCGCACCAGGGCCACCACCTGGCCGAGGCGTGCGCGATGGGGTACATGGCCGTGGTCATGGGCGCCGGGCACGGGGGCGGGCACCCCCTGGCCACCGGCGCCCTGCTGCTCTACTTCGCCGGGTACGCCCTCACCGCCGGGGCGCGGCTGCTCCCGGCGGCGCCCGCCGTGGCGGGCGGCCACACAGCCCCGGTGGCGGGGGCACCGGCGCCACTGGCGGCGCTGCCGGAAGTGGCGGACGCCTGCCGGCTGGCGCTCACCCTCGCCATGTGCGCGATGCTGCTCGGGATGTGACGGCGCTCGCCCGTCGGTCCGCACGCCGCGCCTCCCGCGCCGGGGAGTCCACACGTCACCGGGCTGAGGCGTGCGTCACTTCGGCGCCTCCGCCGTACCCGGCGGTAGTCACCGGTCCTAGGCTGGCCCCATGACGGTCGCGTTCGCGCTTCTGCTCCTCGGCGCTCTGACCGCGGCGATGACGCCGCGCCTGATGGCCCGCGGTTCCTGGGCGGACCGGGAGCCGGTGCTCGCCCTGTGGGCCTGGCAGTGCGTCGTGGCCGCCGTGCTGCTGTGCTGCGTCCTGGCCATGGCGCTGTGCGCCGCCGAGGCGTGGCAGGCCGTCCGCGGCCACGTCTTCGCCCCCGCCCCGCGCCAGGTCCTCGACGCGTACGCGCTCTCCGACGACGCCCACCCCTGGGCCGCGGCGCTCGCCGTCGCGCTCTTCGCCGGTGGTGTCTGGACGGCGGCCATGCTGGCCCGCGAGGTGATCCGCGCCCGGGCCGGACGCCGGGCCAAGCGGGCGGAGCTGCGGACCCGGGCCCCGCTGATGCCCGGCGAGGAGGAGGTCCGGGGCGACCGGCTCACCGTACTGGAGGGTGAGCGCCCCGAGGCGTGGTGGCTGCCGGGGCCGGCGCCCCGGCTGGTGATCACCACGGCGGCGCTGCGCCGTCTGGGGGGCCGCCAGCTCGACGCCGTCCTCGCGCACGAGGAGGGGCACGTACGGGCCCGGCACGACTGGCTGCTGCACTGTTCGGCGGCGCTGGCGTCGGCCTTCCCCCAGGTGCCGGTGTTCCGCGCGTTCCGGCACCAGATGCACCACCTGGTGGAACTGGCCGCCGACGACGTCGCCTCCCGGCGGCACGGCCGGCTCACCACCGCGCTGGCGCTCGTGGGGCTGAACGAGGACCGGGGCGTCTTCGGGCCGTGTGCCTCGCACCACGACGCGGTCCCGCGGCGGGTCGACCGGCTGCTGGGCCCCGCCGACCGGCTCCCGGTGGGGCGGCGGCTGCGGGCGACGGCGCTGGCCTCGCTGGTGCCCGTCGTCCCCGTGGTGGTGGCGTTCGTCCCCGGGCTGCGCGCACTGGGCTGAGCCCCGTGTGGGGCCGGTCTCGGACGATCCCCCGCGTCGCCCGAGACCGGCGTGCCGAAGTGCACCGCAGGGGCGTGCTCCAGCACCTGGCTGAGTATATTGGCTGGGAGCCAGTCAACCAGGAGTTACAGGATGTCCCCTCGGAGCGCATCGGTCAACGAAGAATTGCGCCGACGCTCGCGCGAGCGGATTCTTCAGGCGACGGTCGAGCTGGTCGGGGAGCGGGGTTTCGAGGCCACCACGCTGGGGGACATCGCGGTGCGGGCCGGAGCGGCACGGGGTCTGATCTCCTATTACTTCCCCGGCAAGCGGCAGTTGCTGCAGTCCGCCGTGCACCGTCTGATGCACCGTACGCTGGCCGCGGCGCTGGAGCGGCAGCCCGAGCCGCAGGGTGCGGTGGCGGGGCGCGAGACGCTGGCACGGGCCGTCGACGCGATACTCGGCCTCGCGCGGGACCACCCCACGCTGATGCGCACCCACATGGCGGGGATACTCCAGCAGGAGGGGTTCGTCCAGTGTGAGGAGCAGCAGCGGCTGGCCCGGCTCCTGCGCCTGGCCATGGAGCGCTACGGCTCCACGGACCCCGACACGGACTACCCGCTGCTGCGGGCGCTGCTGATGGGCGCCGTCGTGGCCGTGCTCCTGCCGGGGGCGCCGATGCCGATGTCCCGGCTCCGGGCCGAGCTGTTCGCCCGCTACGGCCTGGAGTGGGAGATGGGGGTCCCGCCGGGCGGGAAACCGCCCGGCGGGACCCGGGAACTCACCGCGCACTCCGGGGAGTGCCGCTGCGCGGTCAGCGGTAGCGAGGCTGCGTCTGGGCGTTGAACTCGTCCATGCGCACCCGCTTGGCGCTGTCGGTGCGGCGGTCGTCGATCCGCAGCACGTCCAGGCCGTTCTGGTCGTTCGAGTAGATGTGGCCGTTGTAGTAGTACGCGGACCACGTGCCGCCGAAGGACAGGCGGTCGGTCGACTCCGGGCCGCGCTCGAAGTAGCCGATCTCCCGCGGGCGGCGGGAGTCGGTGAAGTCCCAGACGGACACCCCGCCCTGGTACCAGGACTGCACCATGATGTCGCGGCCCCGCACCGGGATCAGGGAGCCGTTGTGGGCCACGCAGTTCTCGGTGTCCGCCTGGTGGCGCGGGATCTTGTAGTAGCCGCGGAACTGGAGCTGCGCCTTCTTGCCCTTGCCGGTGACGTGGTAGATGCCGTCGGCGCCCTTCTCCGCACCGGTGCGCGCGTTGCAGGTGGCGCCCGAGCCGCCGCCCAGCTCGTCGGTGAAGACCACCTTGCGGCCGTCGTTGCTGAAGGTGGCCGAGTGCCAGAAGGCGAAGTTCTCGGCGTCCTGCACCCGGTCGATGACCCGGGGGCGCTGCGGCTTGCTGATGTCGAGCAGCACCCCGTCGCCCATGCAGGCGCCCGCCGCCAGCTTCAGCTCCGGGTAGGCGGTGATGTCGTGGCAGCCGGTGGTCGCGGAGTTCTGGGGCCGCCCGGGGTCGCCGGGGTAGCCGCCGTCGGGGAAGAGCCCGGCGAACGAGGCGAGGCGGGCTCGCTCCGGCGCCTTGCGCGGGACCTTCACCACGGAGATGCCGTCGTGCGGCGGCTGGCAGTCGGGGAACGTCGCGCTCGGGAAGTAGGAGGAGACGTAGACGTAGACGTCCCGCTTCGTCGGCACGAGGGTGTGGGTGTGCGATCCGCAGGCCGTCTCCACGGCGGAGACGTAGCGCGGGTTGCGCTTGTCGCTGATGTCGAAGACCCGCAGGCCCTCCCAGGAGTCCTTCTCGGTGGCGGGCTGGGAGACGCTGGAGCAGGAGTCGTCGCTGCGCGAGGAGTCGACCGACAGGAACAGCAGGTCACCGGAGACGGATATGTCGTTCTGGGCGCCGGGGCACAGCACCTGGCTGACGACGCGCGGGGCCTTCGGGCGGCTGATGTCGTAGACGACGAAGCCGTCGTAGTTCCCGGCGAAGGCGTAGTCGCCCTGGAAGGCCAGGTCGGAGTTGGTGCCCTGGAGCGCCCCCTTGGGCAGCGTCGTCAGGTGGGTGATGTTGTCACTGTGGACGATCTCGCCCGGCCCGGGGACGTCACCGCGGGCGATGGCGGCCTCGGTGGCGGCCCGCTCGGACGAGGTGGTCCGGCCTGCGGCCGGCGGCGCGTCACCGGGGTCGGGGACGGCGGCTGCCGGATGGGTGGTCAGCAGCGCGGCGAGCAGGCCGAGTCCGGCGGCGCCCACGCCGATTCGTCTGCGCCGCACGCGGGGTGAGTGCAACGACGTCACGGGATTCCTCCTTCTGCCCTTCCGTTCGGGAAGGAACGCGGTAAGGACTTGCGAGCAGTATGCAGCTTGCATGTACACCTCAACAGAGGTTAGAACCGGCTACCTGAGGAGCCGTTCATCCCGCACGGCGCCGCACCAGCCGGTCACCCCCGGCACACCCGCCCCAGGAGGCATGGTGACGATCCGTCGCACACCCCGCCGCGTCCCCGCGCGCGCCCTGCCGCTCACGCTGGCCGCGCTGACCGCCCTGCTGGCCGGCTGCACCGGACCGGCGAAGGACGAGCCCGCAGGCGGCGGCCCGGCGGTGATCGCGCCCGGCTCCCCCGGCGAGGCGGCACGCACGGTCTCCCCCGAGGAGGCGCAGGAGGCCGGGCGCAGGCAGACCCGCCCGAACACCGCGGATGTCACCTTCATGACGATGATGATCGAGCACCACCAGCAGGCCCTGGTCATGGCGGACCTGGCCACCGAGCGCAGCGGCAGCAAGCCGGTGCGCGCGCTCGCGGAGCGCATCCGCGTCTCCCAGGGCCCGGAGATCGCCGCCATGCGCGCCTGGCTGGACCGGAACGACGCCGCCGGCCCGGCCGCGGGCGGCCACGAGCACGACCACGGCGGCATGCCCGGAACGGCCTCGCCCGAGGAGCTGGCACAGCTGCGCGCGGCCCGGGGCGCCGACTTCGACTCCCGCTTCCTCGCCCTGATGACCGCCCACCACGAGGGCGCGGTGGAGATGGTCACGGACGTCCTGGCCGACGGCAACGACGTCACCGTGGAGGAGCTGGCCACGGAGATGGCCGCCCAGCAGACGGCGGAGATCGTACGGATGCGCCGCATGGGGTAATCGAGCACCCACCGGCGGCTCGCTCCCCTCCCCGGCCGCGGCGCGGCGGTGCCATCCTGGGGACCCCGGCAGAAGGGAGCCGCTGTCGTGAGCGCTCTTACCCGTGTGGCGGTCGTCGGATCGGGGCCCAGCGGCCTGTACACGGCACAGGCCCTGCTGGACCAGGAACGGTCGCCCCACCTGACCGTCGACGTCCTGGACCGGCTGCCGAGTCCCTACGGGCTCGTGCGCTACGGCGTCGCACCGGACCACGAGAAGATCAAGTCGCTCCAGCACACCCTCCGCCGGGTGCTGGAGGACCCGCGCGTGCGGTTCGCGGGCAACGTCGCGGTCGGCCCCGGCGGCGTGTCCACCGAGGAGCTGCGGGGCCTGTACCAGGCGGTGGTCTACTGCGTCGGGGCGGCGGCCGACCGCAGGCTGGGCATCCCCGGGGAGGACCTGCCGGGCAGCTCCTCGGCCACCGACTTCGTCTCCTGGTACAGCGGCCACCCGGACGCGGGCGGCGGCTTCCCCCTCACGGCCCGCTCGGCGGTGGTGATCGGCGTCGGGAACGTGGCCGTGGACGTGGCCCGCCTCCTGGTGCGCGGTGCCGCCGAACTGCGCGGCACCGACATGCCGCAGGGCCCGCTGGACGCGCTCGTGGCGAGCGGGGTCCGCACGGTCCACATGGTGGGCCGCAGAGGGCCCGCCCAGGCGAAGTTCACCACCAGGGAACTGCGGGAGCTGGGCACCCTGCCGGGCACCGACGTCGTCGTGCGCGGGGAGGAGCTGGCCGGCGGCCCCGCGGACACCGCGCCGGACGGGCTCCCCACCGCCGTCCGGCGGAACCTGGACACCCTGCGCGCCTGGGCGCGCACCCCGCCCGCGGGGCAGGACCGCCGCATCGAACTGCGGTTCCACCTGCGGCCCGTGGAGATCCTCGGCGACACGGCGGACGGTGTGCGCGCGGTGCGGTTCGAGCGGACGGCTCCCGACGGTGAGGGCGGGGTGGCGGGCACCGGGGTGTTCGAGGACGTTCCGGCCCAGTGGGTGCTGCGCTCGGTCGGCTACCGCGGCGTGCCGCTGGCGGGCCTGCCCTTCGACGACCGCAGCGGCACGGTGCCGAACGAGGGCGGCCGGGTGCTGCGGGACGGCGCGCCCTCGCCCGGTGAGTACGTGGCGGGCTGGATCAAGCGGGGCCCCACCGGCGTGATCGGCACCAACCGGCCGTGCGCCAAGGAGACGGTGGCCTCGCTGCTCGCGGACGCCGGGGCCCTGGCCGGGCGGCCGGTGGCCGACACGGACCCGCTGCGGGCGCTGGAGGCCCAGGGCCGCTCCCCCGTGCTGTGGCCGGGCTGGCTCGGCATCGAGGCGGCCGAGACGCGGCTCGGCCGCAGCCTGTCCCGCACGACGGCGAAGATCCCCGACTGGGACGGCCTGCTGAGCGCCGCGCGGGAGCCGGGCTCCGGCGCGTCCGGCCTCGGCGGCGCCGTCACCGGCGCGGCGGGCTCACCGGCCTGAGCCCGGCCCTGCGCGCCCGCGGCAGGCGTGGCCCGGGGCAGGCGTGGCCCGGGGCAGGCGTGGCCCGCGGCAGGCGTGGCCCGCGGCGCGGCGGGGCGGCGGACGCTCCGTGGCTCAGTGGCCGCGCTCCGCCTCCTGACCGGCCGCCGCGAGGACGCTGTCGAGCAGCCCGGGGAACAGCGCGTCCAGGTCCGCCCTGCGCAGGGCGTTCATCTTGGCGGTGCCGCGGTAGGTCTGCCGCAGGACGCCGCTCTCCCGCAGCACCCGGAAGTGGTGGGTGGAGGTGGATTTGCTCACCGGAAGTTCCAGGGACGAGCAGCTCTGCTCGGCGGCGCCGCCCGCGAGGCGGCGCACGACGGACAGCCGCATGGGGTCGGCCAGCGCGTGCAGCACGCTGTGCAGCCGGATCTCGGCGCGCGCCGGGTGGTCCAGCGTGCGGCCCGTGGGCGGGGATGCGGGCGGGGTCGGAGGCGCAGTCGTCACGCCCACCATCGTACGAGATCCTTCGTAGTTTGACATCTGACGTACTACGAGGGATATCGTACTTAAGCGCGTCCAGCGCAGAGACCGCCCAGCGTGAGGAGCCCGACGTGAGCGCCCTGTTCGAGCCGTACACACTCCGGTCCGTGACCCTGCCGAACCGGGTGTGGATGTCCCCCATGTGCCAGTACTCGGCCGACACGGCAGGCCCGGACACCGGCGTGGCGAACGACTGGCACGTCGCCCACTACGCGGCGCGGGCCGTCGGCGGTACCGGGCTGGCCCTCGTGGAGGCCACCGCCGTGAGCCCCGAGGGCCGCATCACGCCCGCCGACCTCGGGCTGTGGAACGACCGGCAGGTCGCCGGGCTGCGGCGGATCACCGCCTTCCTCAAGGACCAGGGCACGGTCCCCGGCATCCAGATCGCACACGCCGGCCGGAAGGCCTCGACCGGCCGGCCCTGGCACGGCGGCGGGCCGCTGACCGCGGCGGAGGGCGGCTGGCAGCCGGTGGCGCCCAGCCCGCTCCCGTTCGACGAGGGCGGCCCCGTGCCGGACGAGCTGAGCCGGGAGCGCATCGGGGAGATCACCGCGCAGTTCGCCGAGAGCGCACGGCGGGCCCTCGCGGCGGGGTTCCAGGTGCTGGAGGTGCACGGCGCCCACGGGTACCTCCTGGGTGAGTTCCTCTCCCCGCACAGCAACCACCGCACCGACGGCTACGGCGGGTCCTTCGGCAACCGGGCGCGCTTCGCCCTGGAGGTGGTCGGCGCCGTACGCGCGGTGTGGCCCGAGGAACTGCCGCTGTTCTTCCGCGTCTCGGCGACCGACTGGCTGGAGGACGGCGGCTGGACCGTCGAGGACACCGTCCGGCTCGCCGTCCTGCTGCGGGAGCGCGGCGTGGACCTGCTCGACGTCTCCAGCGGCGGCAACGCGCCCCGGGTGCCGATCCCCACGGGCCCCGGCTACCAGGTGCCCTTCGCCGCGCGGGTCAGGGCGGAGACGGGGCTTCCGGTCGCCGCGGTCGGCATGATCACCGAGCCGGGGCAGGCGGAGAAGATCCTCGCGGGCGGTGAGGCCGACGCCGTCCTGCTCGGCCGTGAGCTGCTGCGCGAGCCCTCCTGGGCCCGGCGCGCGGCCAAGGAACTCGGCGCACCGGCCCCCGCCGTGCCCCATCCCTACGAACGCGCTTTCTGACCTGCGCCTTCCGCCTCCGGGACGCCGTTGTCAGTGGCCGGGGGCACACTGGGCGCCAGTCCGGCGGTGGCGCCGGAGGACGGCGTCCCGGAGGTGTCCTGGTATGGGTGAGGTACTGCTCGCGGTCGGTACGCGCAAGGGGCTGTTCCTGTTCCGGCGGCGGCGTCCCGGGGCCGGGCGGCCCGGCGCCTGGGAGACGGCCGGAGCGCACTTCACCGACCAGGCCGTCTACGCGCTGGCCGTGGACCAGCGCTCCGGAGGCACCCGGCTGCTGGTCGGCGGGGACAGCGCCCACTGGGGCCCGTCCGTCTTCCGCTCCGACGACCTGGGCGCCTCCTGGCAGGAGCCCGGGCAGCCGGCCGTCCGGTTCCCCGACGACACCGGGACGTCGCTGGAACGGCTGTGGCAGCTCGCCCCGGGCGGTGCCGGGGAGCCGGACGTCGTCTACGCGGGCACCGAGCCGGGGGCCCTGTACCGGTCGGCGGACGGCGGCGCCTCCTTCGAGCTGGTCCGCTCCCTGTGGGAGCACCCGCACCGGGAGCAGTGGGTGCCCGGTGGCGGCGGGCTCGGGCTGCACACGGTCCTCGTCGACCCCCGCGACGAGCGGCAGGTCACCGTCGCGGTGTCCACCGGCGGCGTCTACCGCACGGAGGACGGCGGCGCGAGCTGGGCGCCGGCCAACCGGGGCGTCAGCGCGGTCTTCCTGCCCGACGCCGAACCGGAGTTCGGCCAGTGCGTGCACAAGGTCGCCCGGGATGCGGCCGATCCGGACCGGCTGTACCTCCAGAACCACTGGGGTGTCTTCCGCAGCGACGACGGCGGGCGGCAGTGGGCGGCCATCGAGTCCGGGCTGCCGTCCACCTTCGGCTTCCCCGTGCTGGCCCACCCCCACCGGGCGGACACCGCCTACCTCTTCCCGCTGAACGCCGACTACGACCGGGTCCCGGCCGGGCGCCGCTGCCGGGTGTACCGCACCGAGGACGCGGGCGCCTCCTGGACGGCGCTGGACGCCGGTCTCCCGGAAGCCGACCACCACGGCCCGGTCCTGCGGGACGCCCTGTGCACGGACGGCGGCGACCCCGCGGGCATCTACTTCGGCAACCGCAACGGCGAGCTGTACGCCAGCGCCGACGACGGCGACTCCTGGCGGCAGGTGGCCGCCCACCTGCCGGACGTCCTGTGCGTGCGGGCCGCGGTGCTCTGACGCCGGCCCGGGGCGTCCGGTCCTACGGCAGACGCCAGTCGACCGGCTGCGCCCCCTGGCGGACGAGGAGGTCGTTGGCGCGGCTGAAGGGCCGGGAGCCGAAGAAGCCGCGGTCCGCCGACATCGGTGACGGGTGAGCCGACTCGACGGCCGGGAACTGCTCCAGGAAGGGCCTGAGGTTGCGGGCGTCGCGCCCCCACAGCACGGACACCAGCGGCTTGCCCCGTGCGACCAGGGCGCGGATCGCCTGTTCCGTCACCTCCTCCCAGCCCTTGCCCCGGTGCGCGCCGGGTGTGCGCGGCGCCGTGGTCAGCGCCCGGTTGAGCAGCAGCACGCCCTGGCGGGTCCACGGCGTGAGGTCGCCGTTCGACGGCCGGGGCAGCCCCAGATCGGAGTGCAGTTCGCGGAAGATGTTCTCCAGGCTGCCGGGCAGGCGCCGCACCTCGGGTGCGACCGCGAAGCTGAGCCCGATGGCCATGCCCGGGGTCGGGTACGGGTCCTGACCCACGATCAGCACGCGCACCTCGTCGAAAGGCTGCTGGAAGGCGCGCAGGACGTCCGGCCCCGCGGGGAGATACGTCCGCCCCGCCGCCACCTCCGCCCGCAGGAAATCACCCATCTCCGCGATACGCCCGGCCACGGGCCGCAGCGCGTCAGCCCACCCGGGCTCCACCAGCTCATTCAACGGTCGTGCTGCCACACCACGTCACCCTACCGGCCCGGGTCCACCGGTCCGCTCCGCCTCCGGTACGAACAGCCGGTCCTGCCCTAGGCTTTCGCCGTCCACCTCCTCCTCGCCTCCCGGAGCGGTCCATGGAGTCGCGCAGACGTCCGCCGGCCAGCGTGGGCCCGCGCCGCCCCGCGCCCGCCCGGCGCCGGGCCGCCGCACGGCCGGGCCGCCCGTGTCCGTCATGACCGGCTGGGTCCTCGGCGTGGATTCGGGCGGCTCCGGACTGCGCTGCGCCCTCGCCCCCTGCGCCGGACCGGAGCGGGCCTCGCCGGCGCCCCGGCCGGCGGGCCGCGTCGTCACCGGCGGCCCGGTGCGCACCGGCCCCGGCGGCATCGACGCCGAGGACCTGCTGCGGCGGCTCCTGCCCGCCGTCCGCGCCCTGCTGGCGGAGGCCGGAGCCGTCCCCGGCGCGGACCCGCCGCCCCTCCGGGCGGTGTGCGTCGGCGCGGCCGGGATGGCCACCCTCGGGGAGCGGCTGCGGGCCGCGCTGCCCGGCGCCCTGGCCGGGGCGTTCGGCGTGACGCGCTGGGCGCTGGCCGCCGACGCCGTCACGGCCTACGCGGGAGCGCTCGGCGAGCGCCCCGGCGCGGTGGTCGCGGCCGGGACCGGGGTGATCGCCCTCGGCACGGACCTGCGGACGTGGCGCCGGGCGGACGGCTGGGGCCACCTGCTGGGCGACTGCGGTGGCGGCGCGTGGATCGGGCGGGCCGGTCTGGAGGCGGCGCTGCGGTCCCACGACGCCCGGCCGCACGGCTCGGCGGCGCTCCGCGCCCGCGCCGAGGCCGCCTTCGGGCCGCTGGCCGGGCTGCCCGCGGCGCTGTACCCGCGCGACGACCGGGCGGCCGTCCTCGCCTCCTTCGCCCCCGACGTCGCCGCCTGCGCCCGGACGGACGCCGTCGCGGAGGACGTCCTGCGCCGGGCGGCCGGGCACCTCGCCGGCTCCGCCGCCGCCGTCTGCCCGGGCGGGGACGCCGCCCTGGCGTTCACCGGCGGACTGCTGCGGCTCGGTGCCCCCCTGCTCGTACCGCTGCGCGCGGAACTGGACGCGCGGCTGCCGCACGTGCGCCTGGCCGAGCCCGCCGCCGACCCGCTGGGCGGCGCCCTGCTCATCGCCCGGCAACACGCCGCCGGCACGCTCGCGCTGCCGCCGGACGCGGCGCTGCTGCGTCTGGGCTGAACCGCCACAGCACACGGAAAGACGCAGCTCAATAGCTTGTTCCCACAAAACCGACGGTGCGTGCGGTACGGCACGCGCGGGAGGAAACGGGACAGAAGCGGACTCCCGTGCCCCGACCCCACTGTGGGGTGCGTCAAGGCATTAGCATGCGGCGCCATGAGCTCCTCCACTGGTCCCGAAGGCGGCCTGCCCGTACGTATGCCGCGCCCCCGCAAGCCCGGACGGCACCGCCGGCCGGAGCCCGTCACCGCCCCGGAGGGCGCGCCCGCGCTGGTGCTGGCCGTCCCGGGCGAGCCGTCGGGCACGGTCCGCGGGCTGGCCGAGGAGATACTCAGCATCGCGCGCTCGGAGCTGCCGGGCATGGACGCGCGCATCGGGTACCTGGACGGCGGCGGGGAGGAGTTCCCCGCCCTGGAGGCGGTGCTCGCGCAGGTCGCGGCCGACCGCGCGGCCCGCGCCGCCGCGTTCTCGGCGCTGACCGCCTCCGGTGACGGGGACGCGGACGGCGGGGGGGAGCCTGCGGGCGGTGCCCCCGGCGACGAGCGCGGCGCCGTCGTCGTGCCCCTGCTGGCCGGTCCGGACGCCGCCGTGCTGCGCCGGATACGCCAGGCGGTCCTGGGCAGCGGCGCGCCCGCCGAGCTGACGGACGTGCTGGGGCCGCACCCGCTGCTCGCCGAGGCCGTGCACGTGCGGCTGTCCGAGGCGGGGCTGGCCCGCGCCGACCGGGCGCGGCTGTTCACCGTGGCCACGGCGGCCGACGGGATCGTGCTGGCCACAGCGGGCGGCGAGGAGGCGGTGCAGGTCGCGGGCATCACGGGCATGCTGCTCGCCGCCCGGCTCGCGGTCCCCGTCCTGGCCGCCGCGCTGGACGAGGAGGGCGCCGTCGCACGCGCCGCCGAGGAACTGACCGCCGCCGGCTCGCAGCAGCTCGCGCTGGCCCCGTGCCTGATCGGCCCGGAGGTCCCGGAGGGCCTGCTCGCCGCAGCCGCGCGGGAGGCGGGCTGCCACGCGGCCGAGCCGCTGGGCGCCTATCCGGCGGTCGGCAAGCTGGTGGCCGCCGCGTACGGGGCCAAGGCGGGCATCGGGGCCGCGCAGGCGCCGCAGGGCGCGCCGGTCCGCTGACACGCGGTGGTGGCGGGGCGGGCGCACGGCGGCCGCCCCGCCACCGTCCGTCAGGCGAAGACCACGCAGGTCGGCGCCGGGACCGGCACGGTGCCGCCCCGGTGCGGCGTCCCCGTGGCCGGGTCCACGGTGAACCAGGTGACGTCACCGGAGCGTTCGTTGGCCGCGTACAGGCGCCGCCCGGCCGGGTCCACCGCGAGGTCGCGCGGCCAGTGGCCGCCGCAGTCGACGGTGGTCAGCAGTTCGGTGTCCGCGCCGTCGCCGAGCGCGAGCACGGCGATCGTGTCGTCGCCCCGGTTCGCCACCCAGGCGAACCGGCCGTCCGCCGACAGGACCAGGGCCGACGGGTAGTTGTCCCCCCGCGCCCGCGCGGGGCGGGTGGAGGTCTCCCCCACCGGCTCCAGCGTGCCGGTCTCGGAGTCCCAGCGGCAGGCCGTGAGGGTCGAGTCCAGTTCGCCCACGACGTAGGCCCGGTCGCCCCCGGGGTGGAAGGCCAGGTGCCTGGGCCCGCTGCCGGGCCGCAGCGACGCCTCGCGGTGCGGGCCCGGTGCCGCCCCCGCGTGGTCCAGCCGGTACGTCCACACCGAATCGGTGCCGAGGTCGACGGCGAGCAGCCAGCGCCAGCCCGCGTCGGCCACCACTGCGTGCGCGTGCGGCCCCTCCTGGCGGCTGCCGTCCGGGCCCGCGCCCTGGTGCTGCTGGAGGGTGCGCCGGGCGGCGTGCAGGGTCCCGTCGGGGCGCACCGGGAGGGCGCTGACGCTGCCGGAGCCGTAGTTGGCGGTGAACAGCTGCCCCGCGGCGACGGTGAGGTGGGTGGGCGAGTCGCCTCCCACCGGCACGGGGTCCTCCAGCAGCACGGGCCGGGCCGGATCGGCGAGCGAGAAGGCCGCCGCCCTGCCGTCGGCCGTCTCGCTGACCGCGTAGAGGACCCCCGCGCCGGGGGCGACGGCGAGGTAGGACGGGTCGGCGACCGCGTCCGTGTGACCGAGCACGCTCAGTGCCCCGCTGCCGGGGTCGACGGCGGCCGTGGTGACGCCCTTACCTCCCGCCGAGGTGAACGACCCGATGTATGCCCGCTGCCCGCTGCCCGTACCGGCCACTGCGCCGCCCCTTTCTCGACCGGGTGAGACCACCATTGTGCCGGGCACCGTAGCAGTTGGTCTGGACCATGTCGCGGGCAGGTGGGAGCGCGCCCAGCACGGACACCCGAGCCGGCCCGCCGGGCAGGGCGGGCCGGAGCCGGTGGGGATGCCCGGGCTGCGGCGCTCTGAGGGGCGCGCCGTGCCCCGGCAGCGGCCGGGTCAGGAACCGGCGGAGGGAGAGCGCGGCGCGGTCCGCAGCGGTGTCGCCAGCGCCGACAGGGCCCGCTCCAGGCCGTACAGGTGTACCAGCGCCGCCGCGGCCGCCCCGCGCTCGTCAGCGGTGTGCGTCCCGGCCGTCTCCCGGCCGCTGCCGACGCCGCTGGCGGTGACGGCCTCCATGGCGGCCTCCACCCGCCAGCAGGCGGCGACCAGGCGGGGATCGTGCGAGGCGACCGGGTCGGCCGCCACCGAGACGAGACCGCGCACCTCGCGGGCACAGTCGTCCAGCAGCGCGATGACCTGACGGGCCCGCGCCTTGCGGGCGCGGAACGGGTTCAGGGGGTGCACGAGCGGGGCGAGTGCCGTCCGCACCCGGCCGAGCAGCAGCTCCAGCTCGGCGGCGTACGGGGCGGGGTCCTTGCCGGGGTCTCCGGCCAGGCGGGCGGCCGCCTCCCGGGTGGCCGCGTGCACGCAGTGCAGCGCGCGCCGGATCCAGGCGTCGTTCGTGGCGTGCGTCGTGACGGGGAGGACGAGCACCACGGCCAGCGCGGCGCACACCGCGCCGACGCCGGTCTCCGCCAGGCGCAGGGCCAGCAGACCGGGCTCCAGCACCCCCAGCAGCCCGTAGAGCGAGCTGACGAGCACCGTCACCGCCAGCGTCATCCAGGAGTAGGAGACCGCGGCGGTGTAGAAGATGCCGAAGACGCAGACGGCGACGAGGACGGCCGTCGGGGCGGGCTCACCGCGCAGCGGGACGGCCACGAGCAGGCCGACGACGATGCCGGTCACGGTGCCCAGCACCCGGCGGAAACCGCGGACCAGCGTCTCACCGCGGGAGACCGTGTTGACGAAGATCCACCAGGCGGCACCGACGGCCCAGTACCAGCGGTCCTCGGAGATGACCTGGCCCGCCAGCAGCGCGAGGGCGCAGGCGACCGTGGCCTGGACCGCCTGCCGGGTCGTGGGCCGCGCCAGCCCCGTGCCGGGCAGGGCGGGCGGAGCCGGAGCGGGCGGCGTGCGGCGTTCGACGCGCCACAGGACGAAGCGCACCGTGCCCGAGGCGAGGAGGCCGAGGGCCATCGCGGCGTACAGCTCGGCGAGCTGCGCGGGCACCGCGCCCAGGAACTGCGCGACGAAGAAGTGCATGAACGCGAAGATCCCCAGGGCGTGCCCCCGGGCGCCCCAGCGCCGCGCGTAGACGCCGCAGAACACGACGCCGACGAACACCGCGTCCCGCGCCAGCGGGAGGCCGTGGAGGGCGGAGGCCAGGGCGAGCGCGGGCACACCCGCCGCGGGGAGCAGCGCCGTGGTGACCCGCTGGGCCCCCACCGTCGCGTCGGTGACGGTGAAGAGAGCGAGAAGCGCGGCCAGACCGCCGACGATCGCGCCCGTCATCGTCAGACCGGACACCCCGGACAGTGCGACCGCCAGCGCCACACCGACGACGGCACGCGACGCGTTGCGCAGCCTGAGGCGTCCCGGGTCCGGGGCTGTCAACATCCTCTTCATGGCGGTGTGCCGCCCCCTGTAGTGATGCACGCCGCCCCGCCGCCGGCCCGGGGTGGTGGGCCGCGCACGGACACGACGAAGGCACCGCGGTCCGGATGCGGCCTCGTCGCCGTCCGGCGCTGCGGCGCCTGGAAGTACACGGATGATCCCCATCGTAACGCAGCGGCAGCGGCGCCGGCCGCCGCCCGGAGGCGGCTCCGGGCGGCGGCCGGCAGGGCGTGTGCCGGGGGCGCTTGAGGCCCAGAGTGCGCGGGTGAAGATCACACAGGCGCGACGGCTGTGACGCGTGGCGCCGTGCGCACGGCTCAGCCCAGGAACGACAGCCGGACCCGGCGCTCGGGGTTGTCCTTGTTGGTGTCGACCAGGCACACCGACTGCCAGGTGCCCAGGGACAGCGTGCCGCCCACGACCGGCAGCGTCGCGTGCGGCGGGACGAAGGCGGGCAGGACGTGGTCGCGGCCGTGGCCGGGGCTTCCGTGGCGGTGGCGCCAGCGGTCGTCGGCGGGCAGCAGGTCGCCGAGGGCGGCCAGCAGGTCGTCGTCGCTCCCGGCCCCGGTCTCCAGGACCGCCACGCCCGCGGTGGCGTGCGGGACGAAGACGTTGAGCAGCCCGTCCCGGCCCTCCGCCACCTCGCCCAGGTAGCGCTCGCACTCCCGGGTGAGGTCGGTGACCGTTTCGGCGGAGCCGGTGGTGACGTCGATGAGGCGGGTGCTGAAGCGTTCACTCATGCCCCCATCCTCCCCAACGGGAGGCGGGAAGCACGGCCGCCGTCCCGTGGTTGCCCCAGGCATGGAGAACGTCGAGGTCCTCGTCGCGGGGGGCGGGCAGGCCGGTCTGGCCGGCGCCTACCACCTGCGGCGGCGGGGGTACGTGCCGCACGAGGAGTTCGTGGTGCTCGACCACGCGCCCGCCGCGGGCGGTGCCTGGCAGCACCGCTGGCCGACCCTCACCTACGGGAGGGTGCACGGCATGCACGCGCTGCCCGGCCTGGAACTGGGCGACGCGGACCCCGCCCGGCCCTCGTCCGAGGTGATCGGCGGGTACTTCGCCCGCTACGAGGAGGCGTTCGCGCTGCCCGTGCGGCGCCCCGTCAGCGTCCGCGCCGTCCGTGACGCCGGTGACGGGCGGCTGCTGGTGGAGACGTCGGCGGGCACCTGGCGCACCCGGGCGCTGATCAACGCCACCGGGACCTGGGAGCGCCCGTTCTGGCCGCGGGTACCCGGGCAGGAGGGCTTTCGCGGCCAGCAGGTGCACACCCGCTGGTATCCGGGCCCCGCCCCGTTCGCCGGCCGGCGTGTCGTGGTGGTGGGCGGCGGTACCTCGGCCGTGCAGCACCTGCTGGAGATCGCCGAGGTGGCCGACGGGACCACGTGGGTCACCCGGCGCCCGCCCCTCTTCCGCGCGGGGCCGTTCGACGAGGAGGCGGGCCGGGCGGCCGTCGCCGCGGTCGAACAGCGGGTGCGCGACGGGCTGCCGCCCCGCTCGGTGGTGTCGGTCACCGGGCTGCCGCTGACGGAGGCGATGGCCCGGGCGGGCGCCGCGGGCGTGCTGGAGCGGCTCCCG
This sequence comes from Streptomyces solitudinis, assembly GCF_036323765.1. Lineage (NCBI taxonomy): Bacteria > Bacillati > Actinomycetota > Actinomycetes > Kitasatosporales > Streptomycetaceae > Streptomyces > Streptomyces solitudinis. The sequence goes on along the minus strand of NZ_JAZDCW010000001.1, from coordinate 806,085 downwards.
CTGTTCGACCGGGTGACGCCCGAGGGGGTGGCCTGGGACGACGGCCGCCGCGTGCGGGCGGATGTGATCGTGTGGGCGACGGGCTTCCGCGCGGCCCTGGACCACCTCGCGCCGCTGCGGCTGCGCGAGGCGGGCGGCGGCATCCGGCTGGCGGGCACGCGGGCGGTGCGCGACCCGCGGGTCCACCTGGTCGGCTACGGGCCGTCGGCCAGCACGATCGGCGCGGGCCGGGCGGGCCGGGCCGCCGTGGCGGAGCTGTCCGCCCTGCTGGGGCGGCCGCGGCCGCGGGACGGCCGGCGGGCCGCGGCCGGTATCGCGGTACCGGGATGAGCACCCGGCCCGGGCCGCCCTAATGTCGTGCCATGACCATGACGTACGGACGTTACTGCGACGAACTCCTCTCCCAGACGCGAGCCCTGTGCGCCGTCCTCACCACCGGCGACCTCTCCGGCAGGGTGCCGACCTGTCCGGACTGGACGCTCGGCGAGCTGGCCACGCACGTCGGCCAGGCCCACCGGTGGATGACACACATCGTGCGCACCCGCGCGACCGCCGAGGTGGCGGAGGCGGACGTGCCGGACATCGCGGGGCCGGGCACCTCCGACGCCGCCGCGCTCACCGCTTGGCTGGGCGAGACCGCGTCGTCGGCCGCGGACGCGCTGCGTGCCGCCGGGCCCGGAACGCCGGTGTGGACGTGGTCGGGTGACCGGCACACGGACTTCTGGGCCCGGCGCATGACGCACGAGACGGCCGTGCACCGGGCGGACGCGTGCGGCGCCGCGGGCATCCCCTTCACGCTCGCCCCGGACGTGGCCGTCGACACGATCGACGAATGGCTGGACATCGTCAGCAGCCCGGAACTCCAGGCGCACGACCCGCGCCTGCGGGAGCTGCGTGAGCGTGCGGGCTGCACTCTGCGCCTGCACGCGACGGACGCGCCGGACGACCTCGGCGCCGAGTGGCTCATCGAGCTGGGCGCCGACGGAATCGGCTGGCGGCGCGGCCACGCGGCGGCGTCCGTGGCGCTGCGCGGCCCGCTCACCGACGTCGCCCTCGCCCTCTGCCGGCGGCTGCCGCCCACCAGCGGCCGCGTCGAGGTGGTGGGCGACGCGGAGCTGCTGGATTACTGGCTGGCGAGGACCAGCTTCGAATGACGCCCTGTTCGTGCGGAAGTCACTGACACGACCTGCGCGCTCGGGAGGATGAAGCGGCAGGCCCGCCGCGGGCGGGGGCGTCTCCCTACGGTCCCGGCGGTGACCACCCCACCGGCGCGGTGCTGTGCTGAGACCTCTGGCGGCCGGCGGTGGGGAGCTTGAGTACACGTACTCATGTCCTCCTCGCCGCCGCCGGGGATGCTGTGGGGCATGACGACACCGGTGCACCGCGCCACCACGGCCGCGTTCTACGTCCAGTCCATCCTCGCCTTCGGCCTCTCCCTGGCCGCGGTGACCATCGGCGTGGCATACATGCCGATCGGGCCGTGGGAGCGCGGGTTCCTCGCGCTCGGCCTGCTCTTCCTCGTCTCCTCCACGTTCACGCTGGCCAAGTGCGTGCGCGACCGGCAGGAGATACAGGCGGTCACCACGCGCGTGGACCAGGCGCGCATGGAGAAGCTGATCACCGAGCACGACCCGTTCGAGGTGAAGAACCTCTGACCGGACGGGCCCGCCCGCGCGCTCAGCGTCCGGTCACGGCCGCCTCGAAGGCGGCGTGGGCGGTGGCGTCGAACAGCACGAAACGCACCTCGTCGAAACGCCCGGCGTCCTGGGCACGGACGGTGTCCACCGCGATCCGGGCGCCGTCCTCCAGCGGCCAGCGGTACACGCCGGTGGAGATCGCCGGGAAGGCGACCGTGCGCGCGCCGAGCTCCGCGGCGACCTCCAGCGAGGCGCGGTAGCAGGAGGCGAGGAGGCCGGAGCGGTCGTCGGACGCCGACCAGACGGGGCCGACGGTGTGGATCACCCAGCGCGCCGGGAGGCGGCCCGCGGTCGTGGCCACCGCCTGACCGGTGGGCAGGCCCTTGCCGTAGCGCCCGGCGCGCAGGGCGCGGCAGGCGGCGAGGATGTCCGGGCCGCCCGCGCGGTGGATCGCGCCGTCCACACCACCGCCGCCGAGCAGCGAGGAGTTCGCCGCGTTGACCACGGCGTCGACGTGCTGGCCGGTGAGGTCACCGCGTACGAGCGTTACCGTCATGCGGCCATCCTGCCAGCCGGACGCGCTGGAGGCGGGACGGAGCAGTAGCATCCCGTCATGGCCGCACGTTTCAAGGACCTGGCGCTCGACGCCGTCGACCACCAGTCGCTGGCCGACTGGTGGTGCACGGCGCTCGGATACACCCGGCGGCTGCCGCACCCCGGACAGGAGCCCTCGCCGCCCGAGTGGCCGGTCGCCATCCACGACCCCCACGACAGGGGCCCGCTGATCTGGCTGAACCCCGTCGCGGAACCCAAGACGGTCAAGAACCGCATGCACCTGGACGTGTGGGGCGAGCCGGAGGAGCTGCTCGCCCTCGGCGCCACGCTGGTACGGCGCCGGGAGGGGCAGCGGGACTGGGACGTCCTGGCGGACCCGGAGGGCAACGAGTTCTGCGTCTTCACGCCCGATCCGCACGCCGCACCGTCGGTCCCGCTGACCCGCCGGTGAGCGGGAGCGGCCGGCGGAACGCGGCGGAGACGGCACAGGCGCCCGGGGGGACGGTCATCGACACCGTGGCGTGGCTGCACCTGCACGACGGGCGTGTGCTGGCGACACGTTCCGCGGGCAAGCGGCTGTTCTACGTACCGGGCGGCAAGCGGAACCCCGGCGAGAGCGACCTCGACACGCTCGTCCGGGAGGCGGCCGAGGAACTGACGGTCACCCTGGACGCGGACAGCGCCCGGCACTTCGGCACCTACCGGGCGGCGGCCGACGGGCACGGCGTCGGCGTCACCGTGACGATGGCCTGCTACACCGCCGGTTTCCGCGGGACACCCGTCGCCTCCGGGGAGATCGCGGAAGTCGTCTGGCTCTCGTACGCCGACCGGGACCGCACCGCACCGGTGGACCGCCTCCTCTTCGACGACCTGCGGGCTGCCGGGCTGCTGCTGTGATCCGGCGCGCTCAGCCGTCCCCGGCGTCCAGGCCGGCCGCCTCGGCGCGGCGGTCCCGGCGGACGAGCGCGGCGTAGCGCCCGTCCCTGGCCATCAGCTCGCCGTGGGTACCCCGCTCGGCGATCCGGCCGCCGTCCAGGACGACGATCTGGTCGGCCGTGCGGATGGTCGAGAGCCGGTGCGCGATGGTGAGCGTGGTGCGGCCCGTGGCCAGCTTGTCGATGGCCTGCTGGACGGCCTGCTCGGTGCGGGCGTCCAGCGCGGAGGTGGCCTCGTCCAGCAGCAGGACGGGCGGGTCGCGCAGAATGGTGCGCGCGATGGCCAGCCGCTGCTTCTCGCCGCCGGAGAAGCGGTAGCCGCGCTCCCCCACCAGGGTGTCGTAGCCGTCCGGCAGCCCCGCGATGTGCTCGTGGATCTGGGCGGCCTCGGCGGCGGCGCGCAGCTCCTCGTCGGTCGCCCCGGGCTTGGCGAAGCGGAGGTTGTCGGCGACGGTGGCGTGGAAGAGGTACGTCTCCTGGCTGACGACGCCGACCGCACGTGCCAGCGACGCGAAGTCCAGGTCGCGCACGTCCGTGCCGTCGAGGGTGACCCGGCCGCCGGTGACGTCGTACAGCCGCGGCACGAGGTAGCCCAGCGTCGTCTTGCCCGAGCCGGTGGCGCCGACGAGCGCGAGGCTGCTGCCCGCGGGCACGCTCAGGTCGATGCCCTCCAGCGTGGGAGCGGCCGCTCCGGCGTAGGAGAACGAGACGCCCTCGAAGCGGACGTCCCCGCGGGGGGCGGACAGCCGCACCGGCCGCGGCCGTTCGGTGAGGCCGACGCGCAGGTCGAGGTACTCGAAGATGCGCTGGAAGAGGGCCAGCGAAGCCTGGACGTCGACACCCGTGTTCAGCAGCGACACGGCCGGGCGCAGCAGGCCCTGCTGGAGGGTGACGAACGCGACGAGGGTGCCGATGGACAGCGCGGGGCCGCCCACGTGGAGCAGGAGCCCGGCCGACCAGTACAGCAGGGCGGGGATGGCGGCCATGATGGTGCCGATCGTGGCCATGCGCCAGCGGCCGGCCATGCTGGAGCGGATCTCCAGCCCTGCGAGCTTGTGGGACTCGTCGGTGAAGTCGGACGTGAGGGAGCCGCCCCGGCCCATGGTGCGGCCCAGCAGGATGCCGCTGACGGACAGGGACTCGGTGACCATCGCCGCCATGGCGGCCATCTGCCGCTGCCGCTCGGTGGTGATCCGTTTGCGCTCCCGTCCGACGCGGCGGCTGATCCACACGAACAGCGGGAGCAGCGCGAGCGAGACGAGCGTCAGGCGCCAGTCGAGGACGAGCATCGCGGCCAGCGTCGCCACCACCGAGGTGAGGTTGGAGACCAGTGACGTGGCGGTGGAGGTGACCGTGGCCTGCATGCCGCCGATGTCGTTGGCGATCCGCGACTGGACCTCGCCGGTGCGGGTGCTGGTGAAGAAGGCCAGCGGCATCTGCTGGAGCTTCGTGTAGACGCCGGTGCGCAGGTCGTGCATGACCCGCTGCCCCACCGTGGTGGAGATCAGGGTCTGCAGCACGCCGAAGACGCTGGTGAGCACGGCGATGGCGATCATGCCGAGGGCGAGCAGGGTGAGCAGGCCCGTCCGCCGTTCGGGAAGGGCCACGTCGAGGATCTCGCGCAGCAGGAACGGTGAGGCGACCGTGACCACCGAGGCCGCGGCGACGAGCAGGCCGACGAGTGCGAGCCTGGCCCGGTAGGGGAGGAAGAGCCGCAGGATGCGGCCGATCTGCGCCGGCGGGTCGGGGTGGTGCGGGTCCTTGGACGGTGGTGTCCACGAGGGCGCGTCGTGGTGCATGGGCTCCTTCGGTGCAGAGGGACCGGGGACGGGCTCGGTGCGCGCGGCGACCCGCCCGCGACCGGCCCCGGCAATGTTACCCATACTCACAATGAACCTTGTCCTGCTAGCCTCGCGGCATGGTTCCCGCCGATCCCGCGAGCCCGCTGGCCGACCAGCTCATCCGCCTGACCCGCCGCCTGCACCGGGCGCAGCGACGGCACCTGGAACCGTTGGGGCTGACTCCCGCGCAGGCCAGGCTGCTGCGCACCGTCGCGCACTGCGCCTCCCCGCCCCGCATGGGCGACCTGGCGGAGCGGCTCGACGTGGTCCCCCGGGCGGTCACCACACTGGTCGACGGCCTGGAGGCGTGCCGGGCCGTGCGCCGCGTCCCCGATCCGTCCAACCGCCGCGTGACGCGCATCGAGCTGACCGGGAACGGGCGCGAGCTGCTCGTCCGGCTGCGCGCGGCCCGCCGGGAGGCCGCCGAGGAGCTGCTGGCACCGCTGGGTGACGCGCAGCGCGCCCGGCTCAGCGACCTGCTGACGGCTCTCGACACTCCGCATGCCCCCAGGACCGCGCGGTAGGCCCGGGGCGGGGGCGACGAAAACCCGTTGCGCTCCCCCCGCTTCCCGGAAAGCCTGAGCAGGCCGCGGCGCCCCGACCGGCCGCCGGCCGCCACCCCGTGCCGCATCCGAGCAGACCTGGGACGTTATGCGCATCCGCGACCTTCCGTATTCCGATCCGGGCACACCCGACGTACGGTCAGGGCCGCGGCTCCTGTGGTGGCTGGCACGCGGCCAGCTCGGCGGCCAGGCCAAGGCGCTCGCCTGGGGGACGCTGCACATGGCCGCCGTCGCGGCCGTCCCCGTGACCGTGGGACTGGCCGTCCAGGCGGCCGTCGCCCGGTCCGGGGAACGCCTGGTGGCGGCCGGTGCGCTCCTCCTCCTCGCGGGGATCGCCATGACCGTCGGGGACACGATGCTGCACCGCGCCGCCGTCACCAACTGGATCACCGCGGCGGCCCGCACCCAGCAGCTCCTGGCCCGGCACACCGCCGCGCTGGGTGCCGCGCTCACGCGGAGGGTCGCGGCGGGCGAGGTGGTGGCCGTCTCCACGGGGGACATCGAGAAGATCGGGTGGTGCGTGGAGTCGGCCTCCCGCTTCTCCGCGGCCCTGCTGGGCGCGGCCGGGGTGTGCACGGCGCTGTTCTGGTACGAGCCGCGGCTGGGCGCGCTGGTACTGATCGGGGTGCTGGCGCTGGCCGCGACGGTGCTGCCGCTGCTTCCCCGGGCGACGCGCCGGGCCGACGCCCAGCGGGAGAAGGCCGGCCGGGCGACCGAACTGGCCGCCGACACCGTCGCCGGGCTGCGCGTACTGCGCGGCATCGGCGGCGAGGACCTGTTCCTCGACCGGTACCGGCGGGCGTCCCAGGAGGTGCGCCGCGCCTCGGTGCACACGGCGCGCATGTGGGCGGTCATCGAGGCGGTGCAAGTGGCCCTGCCCGGCCTCCTGCTGATCGCCGTCGTCTGGCGCGGCGCCACGCTGGCGATGGACGGGCGGATGGTGGTCGGCGAACTCGTCACCGTGTACGGGGCCGTGCTCTTCCTGCTGTTCCCCCTGCGGCTGTTCCAGGAGTTCGCCATGGCCTGGTCCTTCTCGCGGCCTTCGGCGCAGCGTGCCGCGCGGGTGCTGGCCCTGCGCCGCGAGGCGGCGGACGCGGACGGGCCCCGGGAAGGCGCGGACAGGGCGCCGGGCGCCCCGCTCGCGGGGGACCTGTACGACCCGGCCACCGGACTGCTCGCCGGCACGGGACGGCTCACCGCCGTCGTCAGCGGCGACCCCGACGCGGCGGGCAAGCTCGCCGAACGCCTCGGCGGGCATCCGCCGGACACGGCGGGTGGACCCTCGGTGCTGCTGGGCGGCACGGCTCTCGACACGGTGACGCTGGAGTCGGCGCGGGCGGCCGTCCTCGTCCAGGACAAGGACCCGGTGCTGCTCTCCGGCACACTGCACGAACTGCTGGACGTGCCGCGCTCGGGGGCCGTCTCGTCCCGGCAGGCCCTGGAGGCGGCCCAGTGCTCCGACGTGCTCGACGCGCTGGCGCGGGCCGCGGGCGCTGCGGACTCGGACGACCCGCTGGACATCCGGATCACCGAACGGGGCCGCTCGCTGTCGGGCGGACAGCGCCAGCGGCTCGCGCTCGCCCGGTCCCTGGTGGCTGACCATCCGGTACTGGTGCTGGACGAACCGACATCGGCGGTGGACACCCACACCGAGGCCCGGATCGCCGGGGAGCTGGCGCGGCTGAGGGCGGGGCGGACGACCGTCGTCTTCACCTCCTCCCCCCTCGTCCTGGACCGGGCCGACCAGGTGGCCCTGATGAAGGACGGCGCGGTCAGCGCGGTCGGCACACACCGGGAGCTGCTCCGCGGGAACCGGCTGTACCGGGCCGTCGTCAGCCGGGAGTCCGCCGAAGCGGCGCCCGGCGAGGCGGCGGGAGAGCGTGTGGAAGAAAGGGAGACGGCATGATCGGCATGGCCCCGCCGGCCTACGACCCGGCCACCGACGAGACGGCCGCGAACCTCCCGGTCGCCTCGTCGGCGACCGTCCGCTCCTACGTGCGGGACCTGGCCGGGCGGCACCGCCGGGCCTTCGCCGTCCTGATCACCGTGCACGCCGTCGCCGTCGTCGCCTCGATGGTGGGGCCCTACCTGCTCGGCGGCCTGGTGGAGGACCTGTCCCGGGGGGTACGCGACGTGCCGCTGACGGAAGTCCTGCTCGCGTTCGCCGCGGCGCTGGCCGTGCAGACCTTCTTCGTCCGCCAGGTGCGGCTGCGCGGCGCCGTGCTGGGCGAGGAGATGCTCGCCGACCTGCGCGAGGACTTCCTCGTGCGGTCGGTGCGGCTGCCGCCCGGGGTGCTGGAGCGTGCGGGCACCGGCGATCTCCTCGCCCGCATCACCACCGACGTCGACCGGCTGGCCAACGGGATGCGCGAGGCCGTGCCGCAGTTGCTGATCGGCGTCGTGTGGGCGGGCCTGCTGCTGGGCGCGCTCGCGGTGACCGCTCCCCCGCTGGCGGCCGCCGCCCTCGTCGCCGCCCCGCTGCTCTACCTCGGGTGCCGCTGGTACTACCGCAGGGCGCCGGGCGCCTACCGTTCGGAGGCCGCCGGCTACGCTTCGGTGGCCGCCGCGCTGGCCGAGACGGTGGACGCGGGCCGCACGGTGGAGGCGCACCGGCTCGGCGCGCGCCGTGTGGCGCTCTCGGAGCGGCGCATCCGCGAGTGGACGGCCTGGGAGCGGTACACGCTGTGGCTGCGCACCGTGCTCTTCCCCGTCGTCAACGCCACCCATCTGCTGATCCTGGGAGCCGTACTGCTGTGCGGCGGCGCGTTCGTCCTCAAGGGGTGGCTCACCGTGGGGCAGCTGACCACCGGGGCGCTGCTGGCCCAGATGCTCGTCGAACCGGTCGGGCTCATCCTGCGCTGGTACGACGAGCTTCAGGCGGCTCAGGTCTCGCTGGCCCGGCTGGTGGGGGTCCGGGAGATCGAACCGGAGTCCGGGGACGGCGGCGTCGCGCCCCGGGGACGGGACCTGCACGCGGACGCCGTCCGGTTCGGCTACCTGGAGGGCGCGGACGTGCTGCACGGCGTCACGCTCGCCGTCCGCCCCGGCGCCCGGGTGGCCCTGGTGGGCCCCTCCGGCGCGGGGAAGTCCACCCTCGGCCGGCTCCTGGCCGGTATCTACGCCCCGCGCCGGGGCTCGGTCACCCTCGGGGAAGCCGAGCTGGGCCGGATGCCGGCCGAGCAGGTGCGCACGCACGTGGCGCTCGTCAACCAGGAGCACCACGTCTTCGTCGGCTCGCTGCGCGACAACCTGCTGCTGGCGCACACCGGTGCCACCGACACCCAGCTGTGGGCGGCCCTCGGCGCGGTGGACGCCGAGGGCTGGGCCCGGAAGCTGCCCGAGGGGCTGGACAGCGACGTCGGGTCCGGCGGCCTGGTCATCACCCCGGCGCAGGCACAGCAGATCGCGCTGGCCCGGCTGGTCCTGGCCGATCCGCACACCCTGGTGCTGGACGAGGCCACCTCGCTGCTGGACCCGCGCGCCGCACGGCACCTGGAGCGTTCGCTGGCCGGAGTGCTGGACGGCCGGACGGTCATCGCGATCGCCCACCGGCTGCACACGGCCCACGACGCGGACGTGATCGCCGTCGTGGAGGACGGCCGGATCAGTGAACTGGGCAGCCACGCGGAGCTGGTCGCCGCGGGCGGCACCTACGCCGCCCTGTGGGACTCCTGGCACGGCCAGACCCCGTCCGGCGGGCCGCCGGGGCACAGCGCCCCGGCGGCTCAGCCGAAGAACCCCAGCGCGTAGCAGCCGCCGGCGGTCCCCGCCAGTCCGAAGGCGGGCATCAGCACCTTGTGCTCCACCCAGTGCCCGGCCCGGAACCGCATGAACCGGGGGGTGCCCACCGGGTACCACCGCTTGTTGCCGATGGGCACCGGCCACAGCACGGGGCACCCGGAGATCGTGAGGGCGTCGCCGATGGTGTGGACCACGGAGCCGACCACGATCGGCAGGCCGAGCCACAGGTACTCCTGGCCCTCCCCGGCGAACAGCCAGTTCGCGCCGTAGCCCGGCTGGTCCATGATGCCGGCCAGTATCCACGCGCCGGCGGCACCGAGCAGCCAGACGAGCACGTCGCTGGAGACCCGGGCGGCCCGCCACAGCAGCCCCTCGACCGCGAGCACCATGTGCACGAAGAGGATGGCCAGCACGGCCCAGCGTCCGCCGGCCGAGGCCGCGGCCGAGAAGCCCGCGCCGACGAGCACCGCCCAGACCCACGTGTGCGTCAGCGTGCGGTGGCCGCCGCTGCGTTTGCGCTCCCCCGCGCCCCGGGTCGCGTTGAAGACGACCGTGGCCAGCTTGTCGATGAGTATGGCCAGGGACCGCGACAGCGGCCCGAAGGCCCGCGATATCGTGGCCGACTTCTGGTCCAGGTCGGGAGCGAGGGCGGCGCCCGCGCAGATCAGCGTGCCCGCCAGCAGCACCGGCCACGGCATCGGCTCGCCCAGTGCGTAGAAGGCGGCTCCCACGCCGAGCCACGCCGTTGCACCCGACAGTGAGTGCGCCGGTCCCATCATGTCTGTCCCACCCCATCGCTGTGCCGTGCGCGGCCGCCGTGCGGCGCGCCGCCGCCGTGCCGACCCCTGTGCCGTCCGGCGTGCCGGGGCGGTGGTGGCGCGGGACAGCGTAGTGCCCGGTGATCTTGACCCCGCCGCCGGTTCCGTGGATCGGGGTGCGGACAGGCAGTATGGGGGCGTGACCCTTATCGATCAGCTGCCGCAGGACGCCGACCCCGATGCCCTCTTCGACGCCTTCTCCTCGTGGAGCGAGGAGCGGGGCATCACCCTCTACCCCGCCCAGGAGGAGGCGCTGATCGAGGTGGTCTCGGGTGCCAACGTGATCCTGTCCACCCCGACCGGGTCCGGGAAGTCCCTGGTGGCGGCCGGCGCGCACTTCGCCGCGCTGGCGCGGGACGAGGTCACCTTCTACACCGCGCCGATCAAGGCGCTGGTGTCGGAGAAGTTCTTCGACCTGTGCAAGCTGCTCGGCACGGAGAACGTCGGCATGCTCACCGGGGACGCCTCGGTCAACGCGGACGCCCCGGTCATCTGCTGCACCGCGGAGGTGCTGGCCTCGATCGCGCTGCGGGACGGCAGGAACGCGGACGTCGGCCAGGTGGTGATGGACGAGTTCCACTTCTACGCCGAGCCGGACCGGGGCTGGGCGTGGCAGATCCCGCTGCTGGAGCTGCCGCAGGCGCAGTTCGTGCTGATGTCGGCGACGCTCGGCGACGTCTCCCGGTTCGAGGAGGACCTGACCCGCAGGACGGGAAGGGCGACCGCGGTCGTCCGCTCCGCCACGCGCCCGGTGCCGCTCAGCTACGAGTACCGCACCACCGGCCTGACCGAGACGCTGACGGAGCTGCTGGAGACCCGGCAGGCGCCGGTGTACATCGTGCACTTCACCCAGGCGCAGGCCGTCGAGCGGGCCCAGGCCCTGATGAGCATCAACATGTGCACCCGGGCGGAGAAGGACGAGATCGCCGCCGTCATCGGCAACTTCCGCTTCACCACCCGGTTCGGCCGCAACCTCTCGCGCTACGTCCGGCACGGCATCGGCGTGCACCACGCGGGCATGCTGCCCAAGTACCGGCGGCTGGTGGAGCGGCTGGCCCAGGCCGGGCTGCTGAAGGTGATCTGTGGTACCGACACCCTCGGGGTCGGGGTGAACGTGCCCATCCGCACGGTGCTGTTCACCGCGCTGGCCAAGTACGACGGGAACCGGGTCCGCGTGCTGCGGGCCCGCGAGTTCCACCAGATCGCGGGACGCGCGGGCCGGGCGGGCTTCGACACCTCCGGCTTCGTGGTGGCCCAGGCGCCGGAGCACGTCGTCGAGAACGAGAAGGCGCTGGCCAAAGCGGGCGACGATCCCAAGAAGCGGCGCAAGGTGGTGCGCAAGAAGGCTCCGGAGGGTTTCGTGAGCTGGAACCAGAACACCTTCGAGAAGCTCATCGCCTCCGATCCGGAGCCGCTGACCTCCCGTTTCCGGGTGACGCACGCCATGCTGCTGTCGGTGATCGCCCGCCCGGGCGACGCCTTCGCCGCCATGCGGCACCTGCTGGAGGACAACCACGAGGACCGGCGGGCCCAGTTGCGGCACATCCGGCGCACCATCGCCATCTACCGCTCGCTGCTGGACGCCGGCGTGGTGGAGCAGCTCGACGAGCCGGACGCCCAGGGCCGTACCATCCGGCTGACGGTCGACCTGCAGGAGAACTTCGCCCTCAACCAGCCGCTGTCCACCTTCGCCCTGGCCGCGTTCGACCTGCTGGAGCCGGACTCCCCCTCCTACGCGCTGGACATGGTCTCGGTCGTGGAGTCCACGCTGGACGACCCCCGGCAGATCCTCGCGGCGCAGCAGAACAAGGCCAAGGGCGAGGCCGTCGCCGCGATGAAGGCCGAGGGGGTGGAGTACGAGGACCGCATGGAACGGCTGATGGACATCAGCCACCCCAAGCCGCTGGAGGAGCTGCTGCTGCACGCCTACGGGCTCTACCGCTCCTCGCACCCGTGGGTCGGTGACCACCCGGTCTCCCCCAAGTCGGTGATCCGGGACATGTACGAGCGGGCCATGACGTTCGCCGAGTTCACGTCCTTCTACGAGCTGGCCCGCACCGAGGGCATCGTGCTGCGCTACCTGGCCGGCGCCTACAAGGCGCTCCAGCACACCGTGCCGGACGACCTGAAGTCCGAGGACTTCCAGGACATCGTCGAGTGGCTGGGCGAGATGGTGCGGCAGGTGGACTCCAGCCTGCTCGACGAGTGGGAGCAGTTGGCGAACCCGGCCGAGGAGAGCGCCGGGCAGGCGCAGGAACGCGCCGACCACGTCAGGCCCGTCACCGCCAACGCCCGCGCCTTCCGCGTCCTGGTGCGCAACGCGCTGTTCCGCCGGGTGGAACTCGCCGCGCTGGACAAGGTGGAGGAACTGGGCGAGCTGGACGGCGACGAGGGCTGGGACGCGGACGCGTGGGCCGCGGCGCTGGACGCCTACTTCGAGGAGTACGACGAGCTGGGCACCGGCCCGGATGCCCGCGGGCCGAAGCTGCTGCGGATCGAGGAGGTGCCCGAGGACGGCCTGTGGCGCGTCCGGCAGACCTTCGCCGACCCGCGGGGCGACCACGACTGGGGCATCTCGGCGGAGATCGACCTGACCGCGTCCGACGCGGAGGGACGCGCGGTGGTCAAGGTCACCGGCGTGGGCCCGCTGTGACCCGCGCCCCCGCGGGCCGTGCGTCCGTGACAGGCTTCCGGGCGCGACCGTGACGAGGAAGGACCGTTCATGACCCACAGCCCGGCCGAGCGGCTGATCGACCTGCTGGACCTGGAACAGATCGAGGTGAACATCTTCCGCGGTGACAGCCCGCAGGAACACCTGCAACGGGTCTTCGGCGGGCAGGTCGCCGGGCAGGCGCTGGTGGCGGCGGGCCGTACCACCGACGGGACCCGCCCGGTGCACTCGCTGCACGCCTACTTCCTGCGGCCCGGCACGCCCGGGGTGCCGATCGTGTACCAGGTGGAGCGGGTGCGGGACGGGCGGTCGTTCACCACGCGGCGAGTGGTGGCGGTGCAGCGGGGACGGACGATCTTCCATCTGACGGCTTCCTTCCATGCGGCCGAGCCGGGCTTCGAGCACCAGCTCCCGATGCGGGACGTCCCCGGCCCCGAGGCACTGCCGGGACTGGCGGACGAGATCAGGGACCACCTGGGCGGTCTGCCCGAGGCGCTGGAGCGGATGGCCCGCAGGCAGCCCTTCGACATCCGGTACGTGGACCGGCTGCGCTGGACGCCCGCGGACGTCCAGGGAGCGGAGCCGCGCAGCGCGGTGTGGATGCGCGCGGTGGGCCCACTGGGCGACGACCCGCTGGTGCACACCTGCGCGCTCGCCTACGCGAGCGACATGATGCTGCTGGACGCCGTCCGGGTGCCGGTGGAGCCCCTGTGGGGGCCGCGCGGCTACGACATGGCCTCGCTGGACCACGCCATGTGGTTCCACCGTCCCTTCCGCACGGACGAGTGGTTCCTCTACGACCAGGAGTCACCCATCGCGACCGGTGGCCGGGGGCTCGCCCGCGGCCGGATCTACGACCGCGAGGGACGGTTGCTCGTCTCCGTCGTCCAGGAGGGCCTGTTCCGGCCCCGGGAGGACTGACCGCCGCCGGACGGCGGTACTCCGCAGCCCGTCGGCGCCACAGGCGCCCGGCGGGTGCGCGTGCAGCCGGGCCTCGGCCAGGGCGAGCAGCAGGCTGAGCCGGTGCCAGCGCACCTCCTCGGCGCCGCGGGCGGTGAGCACATCCCCGGCCGCCGCCCGCACCGTGGGCGACTCGGACCGGCCGGGGGCCACCTCCGGCCGCAGCGCGGTGAGGACCAGTCGCTCGTGCGGATCGGGCACGGCCGCCTCGAACGCTTCGGGCGGCAGCACGGCCGCGTGGACGGCTGCGGCCGACCACGGGCCGTCCACGTGCCGCAGCAGCTGGATGACGCGGCGGCCCCGCCACAGCCGGGCACGGCAGTCGGCGTCGTCGGCGAGCAGGTCCCGCACGGGACGGGGCAGCGCCCCGTGCAGCAGACCGGGCTGCCGCCGGGCGAGTTCCTCCAGCTCCGCGGCGAGGTACAGCCACACGACACGCCGGTAGCGGTTGACGGAGAAGCGCACCGGGCTGACGCAGCCGGCTCTGGCCAGCTTCGTGAAGCGCGCCCGGCCGACGCCCAGCAGGGCGGCCGCCTCCGTCGCGGTGACCGTCCGCAGCCGGGCCCGGAGCGCGTCGCCGCCGTCCGTGCCGTCGTGCAGCCTCGCCAGTTCGGTGACCGGAACCCGGCGCCGCCCGCCGGCGCGGACCGGCGGCACCGTGCGCACCTCCCCCAGCTCCACGGCCAGCCCGAACTCCCGGGGGGTCAGTCCGAGCCCGCGCCGGGCCCGCTCCTGGGCGACGCTAGACGCCGCCTCCGTACGGCACGGCTGGGCGGCTCCTGCCGCGCCCGTCCGCCGTTCCATCCGCCTGGTGGTCACAGCCATGACACCCTCCCGCTCCGGTCGATCACGTTCGGTGACGACCGTAGAGGTTTCGGGCACCCCCGGCGAAAGCTGTGGAAAATCCAGCACCAGCGCAGGTCAGCTTGGTACCGCACCGGGCGGGCCAGGTCCGGCCCGCCGGAGCGGCCCCCTTACCTGCCGGTACGCGCCGCCACCCCGAGGTGCTCCCCGACACGGCTGACGAGCAGCGTCATCTCGTAGGCGATCTGCCCGATGTCCGCCTGCCCGGTGGCCAGGACGCACAGGCAGCTTCCGTGCCCCGCCGCGGTCACGAAGAGCACCCCCTCGTCGAACTCGATCATCGTCTGGCGCACCGGCCCGGACGCGAAGTGGTGCCCGGCCCCCTTGGCGAGGCTGTGCAGCCCCGAGGCGACGGCGGCGAGCCGGTCGGCGTCCTGCCCGCTGATGTCCGGACTGGCCCCCGTCACCAGCCCGTCGGTGGACAGCACGAGTGCGTGCCGCACGGTGGGCACCCGCTTCGTCAGGTCCCCGAGCAGCCAGTCCAGTTGCGTGTTCAGAGCCATCCCCGTACCCCCTTGGTCCCGGCGTCGACGTGGCAAGCCCTACCCACTCCCGCGCTCCGGCAACACCGCGGGCCCGCCCGGGACATGCGCGATCATGGTGGTATGACACGACACGATCCCGCAGACGTGCGGGCCTTCTTCACCGAGCGGGCCGCGGACTGGGACAGCCGCTTCCCCGACGACGGCCCCGCGTACGCGGCCGCGGTCACCGGCCTGGGGCTGCGGGCGGGCGACCGGGTGCTCGACGCGGGCTGCGGCACGGGCCGCGCCCTGCCCGCTCTGCGCGCGGCCGTCGGGCCGGACGGCGTGGTGCTGGGTGCCGACCTGACACCCGCCATGCTGGAAGAGGCCGTCCGCGCCGGCCGGCACCGCGGCGCCGCGCTGGCCCGCACCGACGTCACCCGCCTCCCCGTGGCGGAGGGCGCCCTGGACGCGGTGTTCGCCGCCGGGCTCGTCTCCCATCTGGCCGACGTGCGCGAGGGGCTGGCGGAACTGGCCAGGGCCACCCGGCCCGGCGGACTGCTGGCCCTGTTCCACCCCATCGGCAGGGCCGCGCTCGCCGCCCGCCAGGGCCGCCAGATCACCGCGGACGACGTGCGGGCCGAGCCGCGCCTGCGCGCGGTGCTGGCCGCGTCGGGGTGGCGGATGACGTCCTACGTCGACGAGGACGCCCGCTACCTGGTGCGGGCCGAGCGCGTCCGCGGGGGCTAGGGGCCCGGCAGGGGTGTCAGGAGTCGGCGGCCGGGGCGTCGTGCGGGACGGGGCAGGTGCGCGGGAAGGTGCCGAGCCCGTCCAGCGCGTAGCCGTCCGGGTAGCCGGGGTAGCTCCTGATCCGGGGGTTGTGCCGGGCGAAGCGCGGGGTGCGGCGCGGCGGCGTGAGGCGTACCGCCCTGGCCCGCAGCCGCAGCGCGCCCCGGACGAGCCGCTGGGTGCCCGCGCCCGCCGCCGGGTAGCGGAACGCGCGCAGCAGCCGGTCGTCCATCAGCGCGATGCTGCCGCGCCGCACCAGGGGGGCGAGCGGGCGCGGGTACCAGGTGGCCATGAGGGCCAGCGTGGCGTCCGCCACGGCACGGCCGCCCGCGTCGTAGCCGTAGTGCTCCGCCTCGTAGGCGTCCATGCAGTGCTCGAACTCCGCGTAGCTCTCCGGAAGGTCGCGGATGCCCATGCGTGCGCCGAGCGTGCGGTAGTAGGCCGTGACGGCGCGGCGTTCGTGGTTGGTGAGCGCGCGCCAGCCGTAGGCGTCCAGCCACCGCGTCGGGGTGACGACGAAGGTGCACAGCACGTAGCGCATCTCGTCGTCGGGGATGGTGTACGCGCGGTGCATCTGGTTGATGCGCCGGACGGCGGTGCGTCCCTGCGCGGAGTCGAAGCCGTGCTCCACGACGGCGTCGAGCAGCAGCGAGGTGTCGTCGTAGCGCTTCTGGGAGCGCTCGGTCAGCTCCGCGGTGCGGGCGAGGAGCGCGCCGATGCCGGGCACGGCGTACGTCCGGAAGAGGGCGAACTCCAGCGCCCGGGTGACGTCCCAGGGGAACTCGTAGGTGACGATCCACCGGTAGATGGTGTGGCAGTCCTTCTCCGGGTCCAGCCGCAGGATGTCCTTCAGCCGGTCGTAGCGCCGCATGACCGCCGCCCTCCGCTCCGCCGTCTCGTCGGCCGCCCACTGCACGGGTCCCGCGGGCGGCCCGTGCGCGCCGGGTGACCGGCCGTCAGCGGCCCAGCTCCTTGCGCGTCACCCGGCGCATCCGGCGCCGCTGGGAGGGGTCCAGCGTCAGGTACGCGGCGACGGGGACGCCGAACACCACCAGCAGCACGGCCCACCACGGCAGCCAGATCAGCAGGAGCAGCCCGGCGGCGGCTCCGCCGACGGCGATCTTCGTTCGCGTGTTCATCGCTCTCTCCTCCTCGGCGTGACGGCCGTGCGTGCGGGGCCGTCCCTGCACCCTAGGACGCAGGGACGGCTCCGCGCGTTGTCCCGCTCGTCACGGCAGGCCGTGCCGTTCGGGCCGGGCCGGTCAGGCCAGGCGTTCCAGCACGGGGTAGTAGCCGCCGGACTGCCCGGCCGCCGTCGGGTGGTAGGAGTCGGTGATGGGCCAGGTGAGGCTGTGCAGCCAGGAGGAGCTGGAGCAGATCTCGTGGCCGGCGAAGGTACCGCGGACGTCGCCGTAGGCGAAGCCGTGGTCGGCGGCGCGCTTGGAGGTGACGGTGTGGAGGTCGTCCGAGGCGGCGTTGATGGCGGCCCGGGAGCGCTCGCTGATGCCGAGGAAGCAGCTTCCGTTGAGCTGGTACATCCGCGGGTAGCCGAGGACGACGACACGGGCGTTGGGGGCCTTGGCGCGGATGGCGTCGTAGGCGGCGTCCAGCCGGGCGGGCAGGGTGTTGTTGATGTAGGTACGGGCCTGGCTGACGCGGGAGACGCAGGCGCTCTCGCCCTGGAGCACGCAGGTGGTCATGGTGTCGGCGAAGCCCGCGTCGTTGCCGCCGATGGAGATGCTGACCAAGGTGGTGCCGGCGTTGAGCGGGCCGAGCTGACCGTTGATCACGTCCTGGGTCCGGGCGCCGGAGCACGCGGTGAAGGCGAAGGAGTCGGGGGAGTTGGCGTTGGCCCACAGCTTGGCGTGGGCCCGGGTGCTGCGCTTGCAGCTGCCGCTGCCGCTGTCGTAGGCGCCGGCGCCGACGCCGGAGGCGTAGGAGTCACCGAGGGCGACGTAGTTCACCGGGGCCTGCTGGGCCTGCGCGGTGGCGCCGCCGAGGCCGGTCAGGGCGATGAGCGCCGCGAGAGTGGCGGAGACGGACGTAAGTCTGGACATTTTCACAGGGCCTCCCGTGGGGGACATGGAGGAACAGCCGTGGCAACTGTCGTAGCAGCGCACACCCCGTCCGAGAAGTGTCCATGCCAAAAATTTCGTCGACTTCCACCTGCGTGAACGACAGAATCCGCTCCGAGTACCTGCGCGGGCAACAGCGATGACGACACATCAGCCTTTAGAGGGACACCCTGTGCGTACCCCTCCTCCGCACCGGTCACGTGCCGGGCGCCGGGCCTCCCCCGGGCCTGCGCGCTTCCCCTCCCCCGGCCTCCGCGCGGACGCTCCGGCGTCCCGGGGCACGGCCGCGGGCGGGCCAACCTTTCGGCGGCGGGCGGCGACTACAGGGATGCGCGCTTCCCCCGGGGGGAACGCGCCCGCACCGCCGACACCCGATGGAGGTTCCCGTGCCGTCCGCACCCCTGGTCCTGTGGTATCCGCGTCCCGCCCGGCAGTGGCTGGAGGCACTGCCCGTCGGCAACGGCAGGCTCGGCGCGATGGTGTTCGGCGGGACGGAGCGCGAACGGCTCCAGCTCAACGAGGACACGCTCTGGGCCGGCGGCCCGCACGACTACGACAACCCGGCGGCGCGGGAGGCGCTGCCCGAGGTGCGGCGGCTGGTCTTCGCCGGTGATCACGAAGGGGCCGAACGGCTCGCGGACGCGGCCCTCATGGGCGTGCCGGTGCGCCAGATGCCGTACCAGACCATCGGCAGCCTCCTGCTGGACCTGCACCAGGAGGGCGAGGTGAGCGACTACCGCAGGGAACTTGACCTGGAGCAGGCCCGCGCCACCGTCTCCTACCGCCGCTCGGGCGTGCTGCACCGGCGTGAGGTGTTCGCCTCCGTGCCGGACCAGGTGATCGCGGTGCGCCTGAGCGCGGAGGCCCCGGGCGCCGTCTCCCTCACCGCCTCCTTCACCTCGCCGCTGGCCCGCACCGCGGCCTCCTCGCCGGACGGCCGTACCCTCGCGCTGGACGGCACGGGGGACACCGTCGACGGCGTCGAGGGCGCGGTGCGCTTCCGCACGCTGGTGCGCGCGGTGGCCGAGGGCGGCACGGTGGAGAGCGCGGAGGGGGTGCTGCGGATCACCGGGGCCGACGCGGTGACGCTGCTGGTCACCGCCCGCACCAGCTACAACGGGTGGCGGGACGCCGACGGGGACGAGCGCGGCCGCGCCGCACGGGACCTGGCCGCGGCCGGGGAACGGCCGGTCTCGTCGCTGCGCGAGCGCCACGTCACCGACTACCGCGCGCTGTTCGACCGCACGAGCCTGGAGCTGCCCGCCACCCCGGCCGCCGGCCGCCCCACCGACGAGCGGGTGGCGCGCTTCGGCGAGGGCGGTGATCCGCACCTGGTCGCCCTCTACTTCCAGTACGGGCGCTACCTGCTCCTGTCCTGCTCCCGCCCCGGCACCCAGCCCGCGAACCTGCAGGGGCTGTGGAACGACCTCACCGACCCGCCGTGGGGCTGCAAGTTCACCATCAACATCAACACGCAGATGAACTACTGGCCGGCCGCGCCCGCGAACCTCCTGGAGTGCTGGGAACCGCTGTTCGCGCTGCTGGAGGAGCTGGCCGAGGCGGGGGCCCGCACGGCGGCCGCCCACTACGGTGCGGGCGGCTGGGTGGCCCACCACAACACCGACGCCTGGCGCGGGACCGCACCCGCGGACGGCGCGTTCTGGGGGCTGTGGCCCACCGGCGGCGCCTGGCTGGCCCTGGCCGTCCACGAGCACCACCGGTTCACCGGGGACACGGCGGCGCTGCGCGAGCGGTTCTGGGTCCTGGCCGGTGCGGCGCGGTTCTTCCTCGACTACCTCGTCACCGATCCGCACACCGGCGCGCTCGTGACCTGCCCCTCGCTGTCGCCGGAGAACGCCCACCACGCGGGACCGGGCGGATCGCTGTGCGCCGGACCCGCGATGGACAGCCAGATCCTGCACGAGCTGTTCACGGCCGTCGCCGAGGCCGCCGCACTGCTCGGCACCGAGCCCGCTCTGCGCCGGGAGGTGCTGGCCGCCAGGGACCGGCTGGCGCCGCCGCGCGTCGGCGCCGGGGGCCGGCTCCAGGAGTGGCAGGCCGACTGGGACGCGCAGGCCCCCGAGCAGGACCACCGGCACGTCTCGCACCTGTACGCGCTGCATCCGGGGCACGGCATCACGGCGGAGGCGACGCCCGGCCTCTTCGCCGCCGCGCGGAAGTCGCTGGAAGCGCGCGGCGACGCGGGGACGGGCTGGTCGCTGGCCTGGAAGATCAACCTGTGGGCGCGGCTGCTGGACGGGGACCGGTCCTGGAAGCTGCTCGCGGGACAGCTCACCCCCGAGCGCACCGCGCCCAACCTCTTCGACCTGCATCCGCCGTTCCAGATCGACGGCAACTTCGGGGCGGTGGCCGGGGTGGCCGAATGGCTCGTGCAGAGCCACGCGGATGAGGTCGCGCTGCTCCCCGCGCTGCCCGGTGCGCTGCCGGAGGGCAGTGTGCGGGGGCTGCTGGCCAGGGGCGGGTTCGCGGTGGACGTGAGCTGGCGGGACGGGACGCTGCGCCGGGCCCGGATCACCTCCCGCGCCGGACGTCCGCTGCGGTTGCGCACGGCGGTGCCGGTGCGCGTGACCTGCGGGGGCCGGCCGGTCACGGCGCGCCGGGAGGCACCGGGCGTGACCGCCTTCGGCACGGAGGGCGGCGCGGTGTACGAAGTGACCCCGGTCCCCCGCGAGGGGTGATCCGGGAGGGAGATGTGCCCGGGACGGGAACGATCCGGGCGATTCGCGCGTTGAACGGGGAATGCAGCCGTAACCGCTGGACGGGAGGCCGCCGTGGAGCCCGAACCGCAGGACCGGGGCGAGGACCGCCGGAGCGAGTGGGAAGAGTGGGATGGGCAGGTGCTCGACGAGCAGTTCATCCGCAGCGCGGAGGTGAGCGAGCCCGCCGCGCGGACGCGGATGCTGCGGGAGCGCTGGCGCGGCAGGCCACCGGAACCGCAGCCGTGGCGGGCTGACGCGCCGCCCGCCGGCTGGTTCTGGAGCCGCAGCCGCCGCCAGTCCCGCAAGCGCCGCCGCCGCAAGGAGGAGTGAACCGCCCGCGAGGAAGGGGGGCCGGACGCGCACGCGTCCGGCCCCCCGCCGTGCGCCGGGCAGCCGGTGTCAGCCGCGGACGCCGAGCAGGTGGTCCATGGCGAGCTGGTCCAGCTGTTCGAAGGCCATGCCGCGGGCGGCGGCCGCGTCCACGTCGAAGTCCTCGAAGGCGCCGCGGTCCGCCAGCAGCGCGGCGGCCCCCTCCCCTTCGGCCAGCGTCGGAGCGGACAGCTGGTCCAGGCGGGAGGCGGCGAGGGCGGCCCGCACCTCCGGGTCGGCGCGGAAGGCCGCCGCCCGCTCCTTGAGGATCAGGTAGTTGCGCATGCAGCCGGCCGCCGAGGCCCACACGCCGTCGGTGTCCTCGGTGCGCGGCGGCTTGAAGTCGAAGTGGCGAGGCCCGCTGTAGCCGGCCGACTCCAGCAGGTCCACCAGCCAGAACGCCGCCCGCAGGTCGCCGGCGCCGAAGCGCAGGTCCTGGTCGTACTTGATGCCCGTCTGGCCGTTCAGGTCGATGTGGAACAGCTTGCCCGCCCACAGGGCCTGGGCGATGCCGTGCGGGAAGTTCAGGCCCGCCATCTGCTCGTGCCCCGTCTCGGGGTTGACGCCGAACAGTTCGGGGCGCTCCAGCCGTTCGATGAAGGCGAGCGCGTGCCCGACGGTGGGCAGCAGGATGTCACCGCGCGGCTCGTTCGGCTTGGGCTCGATGGCGAACCGCAGGTCGTAGCCCTGCCCGGTGACGTAGTCGGCGAGGAGGTCGAACGCCTCCTTCATGCGGTCCAGGGCCGCCCGCACGTCCTTGGCCCCGCCGGACTCGGCGCCCTCGCGCCCGCCCCAGGCCACGTAGACCTTGGCGCCCAGTTCGGCGGCCAGGTCGATGTTGCGCAGCGTCTTGCGCAGGGCGTAGCGGCGCACGTCCCGGTCGTTCGCGGTGAAGGCGCCGTCCTTGAAGACGGGGTGGGTGAAGAGGTTCGTCGTGGCCATCGGCACGATCAGCCCGGTGGCGTCCAGAGCCTGCCGGAAACGCTTGACGGCCGAGTCCCGCTCGGCCTCGCCCGCGCCGAAGGGGATCAGGTCGTCGTCGTGGAAGGTCACGCCGTAGGCGCCGAGGTCGGCCAGCTTCCGGACGCTGTCGGCGGGGTCGAGCGGCGCCCGGGTGGCGTCGCCGAAGGGGTCGCGGCCCTGCCAGCCCACGGTCCACAGGCCGAAGCTGAACTTGTCCGCGGGGGTCGGGCTGTATGCGCGGCTCACGTCGCGTCCTCCTTATTTCGTCATGGCGCTTTACAAATTAGTATGCACGCGCAGCCGGGCCAAGCCCAGGGCCCCGCAGGAAGAGAGCGAGGAGGACGCCATGGCCGTATCCGAAGGACCGCTCGTCGTCGGCGTGGACAGCTCGACCCAGTCCACGAAGGTGCTCGTGGTGGACGCGGCGAACGGCCGGACCGTCGCCCACGGGCAGGCACCGCACACCGTCAGCGCCGACCACGAGAGCGACCCCGAGCAGTGGTGGGACGCCCTGCGCCAGGCGCTCGGCCAGTGTGGTCCCGCCGTGCGCCAGGCCGCCGCCGTCTCGGTCGCCGGGCAGCAGCACGGCCTGGTCACGCTGGACGGCCAGGGACGCCCGGTGCGGCCCGCGTTGCTGTGGAACGACGTGCGCTGCGCACCGCAGCGCGACCGGCTGGTGGAGGCGCTCGGCGGACCGGCCGCCTGGGCGGAGCGGACGGGAAGCGTGCCCGCGCCGTCCTTCACCGCTCCCAAGTGGCGGTGGCTGTCCGAGACGGAACCCGGGGCCGCCGCCGCCACCGCCCGGGTCCGGCTGCCGCACGACTTCCTCACCGAACGGCTGACCGGGCAGGGCACCACCGACCGGGGCGACGCCTCGGGCACCGGCTGGTGGACGCCGGACGACTCCGGCGCGGGTGGCTACGACGCGGAGGTGCTCGGCCACATCGGCCTCGATCCGGCGCTGCTGCCCCGGGTGCTCGGCGCGGGCGAGGCGGCCGGAACCGTACGGGCGCTGCCGGACCTGCCGCTGCCCGCGGGGGCCCTGGTGGCCTCCGGCACCGGGGACAACATGGCCGCCGCGCTGGGGCTCGGGCTGCGGCCGGGCCAGCCGGTGCTGAGCCTGGGCACCTCGGGCACCGTCTACGCCGTATCCCCCCGCCGCCCGGCCGACCCGAGCGGCACCGTCGCCGGTTTCGCCGACGCGCGCGGCGGCTGGCTGCCGCTCGCCTGCACGCTCAACTGCACCCTCGCGGTGGACCGCGTCGCGGCGCTTCTGGGCCGGGACCGGGAGGCGGTCGAGGCCGGCGGTGAGGCCGTCCTCCTGCCGTTCCTGGACGGAGAGCGCACCCCCCATCTGCCGCACGCCTCCGGACTCGTGTACGGGCTGCGGCACGCCACCAGCGGCGGCCAGGTGCTCCAGGCCGCCTACGACGGTGCGGTCTTCGCCCTGCTGCGGGCCCTGGACCGCGTCCTGGAAGGCGCCGACGCGCCCGACGCCCCGGTATTGCTGATCGGCGGCGGAGCCCAGGGCACCGCGTGGCGGGAGACGGTGCTGCGGCTGTCCGGCCGTCCGGTGCGGGTGCCGCGGGCCCGGGAACTGGTGGCGCTCGGCGCGGCGGCGCAGGCCGCCGGGCTGCTGCTGGGCGAGGACCCCGCGCACGTCGCCCGGCGCTGGGACACCGCGCAGGGGCCCGCGTACCCGGCCGTGGCCCGGGACGACGCCGCGCTGGACCGCATCGCCGCCGTGCTGGACGATGCGGATACCCTGCTGCGTCGGCGCTGATCAGCACATGTTCATACCGGTGGACAGGGAGGCGGGCATGACCACCGCACCACGGCCGCACACGCAGGCGGACCTGCGGCGCCGCAACCTCGCCGCCGTGCTGCACGCCGTGGCCGGGGGCGGTCCCGCCTCCCGGGCCGCCGTCGCCGGACGGATCGGGCTGACCCGGGCCGCCGTCTCCACGCTCGTGGACGAACTCCTGGGCGCCGGGCTGCTGGTCGAGCAGGGCCCGGGGCGCTCGGGCGCGGTCGGCAGGCCGGGCACGGTGCTCGCGCTGAGCGACAGCGGACCGTGCGGGCTCGGCGCGGAGATCGGCGTGGACCACCTCGCGGTGTGCGCCGTGGACCTGCGCGGCCGGGTCCGCGCCCGGGTCGCCGTGGACTCGGCCAACCGCGACAGCGAACCCGGCCCCGTCCTCGCCCGGCTGGCGGAGCTGGTCCGCCTGGTGACGGGGCGGGTCGGCGCGGCCGGACTGCGGCCCGCCGGGCTCTGCGTCGCGGTACCCGGGCTCGTCGCCAGGGACGCGCCCACGGTGGTGCGCTCTCCCAACCTCGGCTGGGGCCTCACCCGCCTGGACTCCCTCGCCGGGCGGCTCGGCACGGCCGACGGCACACTGCCCGTCGGCGCCGACAACGAGGCGAACCTCGGGGCCCTGGCGGAGCTGTGGCTCGGCGGACACGAGCCGGCGCCGCTGGACGTCCTGCACGTCTCCGCCGAGATCGGCATCGGCGCCGCGGTGCTGGTCGGCGGACGGCTCCTGCGGGGCGAACGGGGTTTCGCCGGGGAGCTGGGCCACGTGCCGGTGCGCCCCCGCGGGCGGGCCTGCGGCTGCGGAGGGCGCGGCTGCCTGGAGCAGTACGCGGGTGAGGAGGCGGTGCTGCGCGCGGCGGGGCTCGACCCGGCACGGGTGGCGGCCGAGCGCCCCGGGCCCGGAGCGCGGGTCGGACTGCTGGCCGAGCGGGCCGCGGCCGGCGACCGCACGGTGCTGCGCGTGCTGCGGTCGGCGGGGGCGGATCTGGGCGTGGCGCTGACCGGTGCGGTCAGCCTGCTCGACCCGCAGGCCGTGGTGCTGGGCGGTGCGCTGGCCCGGCTCGCCCCGTGGCTGCTGCCCGCGGCGGAACAGGAGCTGGACCGCAGGATGACGGGCCGGCCCGGCGTACTCGTCTCCCGGCTCGGGCCGGACGGCCCGCTGCTCGGCGCGGCGCACTCGGTGATCCGGGCGGTGCTGGACGACCCGCCCACCGGACGGCGGTGACGTTCCCGGCCGTCGCCGCGGGCCGTGGTGGCCGCCGGGCGACGGCTCCCGCAGGCACCACCGCCGAACGGTCAACCCCACCCACCCTGATATTCATCAGATCCGGCGAATTACTCCGTTCAGCCCACCGGCCCGGCCGGGAATGCCGGACGATCGCCGCCATGAGGACACGTCACAGCCGGACGGGTGCGCTCGCCGTCACCGCGGGCCTGCTCATGGCCGCCGGGGCCGCTCCGGCACTGGGCGTGCCCCGCGACGCCTGCGCCGTCGCCGGGGGTGACCTGCCGCCGCTGGCGGAACTGTGGGACCGGGCCCACGCGGGCGAACCGGTGGACGACCTGTGCCGCCCCCCGGAGCCACCGGCCCCGCCGCCGGCCCCACCGCCACCGGCCCCGGAACCACCGGCTCCGCCGCCCGCACCGGAACCGCCGGACCCGCCCGCGCCCGCGCCGCCGCGCCCGCCCGTACCGGAGCCGCCCGCGCCGCCGCGCCCGCCCGTACCGGAGCCACCCGCACCGGAGCCGGGAGCGCCGCCCGAGACGCCGACGCCCTCGCCGCGGCCGTCGTCGAGCCGCGCGGCCGTGCCGCCGCCGGCCCCCGGGCAGCCCGCTCCCCCGGCGCCCGGCCCCACGCTGTCCTCCCGGACCGCGCCCCCGCACCTGTCCGCCGGTGGCACGGTGACGGCCGGCGGGATGTCCACCACGAGCCGGATGCTGCTGGTCGTCGCCCCCGCCGTGCTGGCCGCCGCAGCTCTGCGCCCGCGCAGGGGCGGCTCACCGTCCGCACGCCCGCGGTGACCCCGCGCCCCGCCGTCCCCGCCCCCGGCCGTCCGTTCCCGCGCCCTGCCCCGCCCGCCCCGTGACCGGAGGTCCCCTTGCCCATCTGGCTCGTCCTCGCCCTGGCCATGACCGTCTCCTGCGGCACCGTCATCACCCTCGCGTCGCTGCGCCGACGCCGCCGCGGCGAGTCGGAGACGGACGAGGAGGACACGTCGGAGACCCCGGACGTCGTCGAGTACATGATCATGATGATCGGAGTGGTCTACGCCATCGTGCTCGGACTGGCCATCGCGGGCGTGTGGGAGGAGCGCAACTCCGCCGCCGAATGGGTGCGGCTGGAGGCCCAGGCGCTGCACGAGGTGCACGAACGGGTGGCGGCCTACCCCGAGGAGGTGCGCGAGCAGGTCCGCGGCGACGTGGACGCCTACGTCGCCCACACCGTCGGCACCGAGTGGCCCCGCATGACCGAGCACGGGGAGCTCTCCCCGCGCGGGGACGCCCTGCTGGACCGCGTCCGGGAGCAGGTCGCCGGGTTCGAACCGGCGGGCACGCTGGAGTCGCACGCCTACCAGGGCCTGGTGGACCAGGTGGCCGCCGCCCACGAGGCCCGCACGGCACGCAGTCAGAGCGCCGGCACCACGATGCCCGGCCTGGTGTGGTTCGGGCTGCTCAGCGGCGCCGTGGTGGTCGTCGGCATGATCTTCGCCCTGCAGATCCGCCGCAACGGGCGGGAGCTGCTGCTGGCGGGCCTGTTCACCGCGCTGATCGCCTTCCTCCTCTTCCTCATCTGGGCGTTCGACGCTCCCTACGCCCGGGGCCTGTCGGAGTCCACCGAACCCTTCCTCGCCCTCTTCCCGCAGGCCGCCCCCGGCTGAGCGCGCACGGCCCGCACCGGACGGCGGGACCCCGGGCCGCCTTGCCCCGCGCACCGGGTCGCTGATGTGATCGTGATCGACAGATCCACCAGCGAAGGAGCCCGGGTGTCAGCACTCATTCCCGCCCTGGACAAGCAACCGGCCAAGCCCGCGCTGTGCTTCGGCGACACGGCGCTCGGCTACCCGCGGCTGGCCGCGTCCGCACGGGCGCTGGCCGGACGGCTCGCCGGGCACGGCCGGGTCGCGGTGTGGGCGACGCCCACCGCCGAGACGGCCGTGGGCGTGGTGGGCGCCCTCCTCGCCGGGGTCCCCGTCGTGCCGCTGAACCCGCGCAGCGGCGACCGTGAGCTTGCCCACATCCTGGCGGACAGCGCCCCTTCGGCCCTCCTCACCGGTCCGGACGACGAACTGCCCGAGACGGCGGCCGGGCTGCCCCGGATCACCGTCGGCACCGAGGAACCCGCCGACGCGGCCGTGCCGGAGCACATGGAGCCCGGGCAGGACTCGGTGCCCGCGCTCATCGTCTACACCTCGGGCACCACGGGGCCGCCCAAGGGGGTGGTGCTCTCCCGGCGCGCCCTCGCGGCCAGTCTGGACGACGTGGCGGACGCCTGGCAGTGGTCGGCCGACGACGTCCTGGTGCACGCGCTGCCCCTGTTCCACGTGCACGGGCTGGTCCTCGGCGTCCTCGGTCCGCTCCGCCGGGGCGGCACCGTGCGCCACCTGGGCCGGTTCACCGTCGAGGACGTCACCCGGGCGCTGGGCGAACAGGGCGGCACGATGCTCTTCGGGGTGCCGACCATGTACCACCGGCTGGCCGAGGCGGCCGGGACGGACCCGGCGCTCGCGCAGGCGCTGGGCGGTGCGCGGCTGCTGGTCTCCGGTTCGGCGGCCCTGCCGCTGCGCGACCACGAACGGATCACCTCGGCCACCGGGGCCCGGGTGATCGAGCGGTACGGCATGACCGAGACGCTGATGAACACCAGTGTCCGCGTGGACGGTCCGCACCGTCCCGGCACCGTCGGCGTGCCGCTGCGCGGGGTCGACGTGCGGCTGGTGGACGACGACGGCAGCCGCGTCGAGGCGAGCGACGGCGAGACGGTGGGCGAGATCCAGGTGCGCGGCCCCAACCTGTTCACCGAGTACCTGAACCGGCCCGGCGCGACGGCCGACGCGTTCGCCGGCGGCTGGTTCCGCACCGGCGACATGGCCACCCGCGACGCGGAGGGCTGCTACCGCATCGTCGGCCGCCGTTCGACGGACCTGATCAAGAGCGGCGGTTACAAGATCGGGGCCGGGGAGATCGAGAACTGCCTCCTGGAGTACCCCGGGGTGCGGGAGGCGGCGGTGACCGGGGTGAGCGACCCGGACCTCGGTGAGCGGATCGTGGCGTGGATCGTGCCCGCCGACGACGCGGACCGTCCGGACGCCGCCGCGCTCGCTGAGCACGTCGCCGGGCGGCTCGCCCCGCACAAGCGGCCCCGCGAGGTGCGGTTCACCACCGCGCTGCCGCGCAACGACATGGGCAAGGTCATGAAACGGGAGCTGGGGTGACGCCGCGCGGCGGGCCCCCCTCGGCCCGTGCGGCGATCGCGGCGGTCGCGGACGGCTTCACGGAGCTGCCCGGCGCGGAGGCCGCCCAGCCCGCCGACGGCCCGCTGGGCTGGTCCGGCTACGACGCGGGACGCGAGCGCGCGGCCGAGCGCACCGGCGAGAGCGAGTCGGTGGTGTGCGGGGTGGCGACGCTGGGCGGCACCAGGGCGCTCCTGGTCGCCTTCGAGTTCGGCTTCCTCGGCGGCTCGCTCGGTTCCCGCACCGGGGACCGTCTGGAGGCGGCGCACGCGCGGGCGCGCGAGCTGTCCCTGCCGGTGGTCTCGCTCATCGCCACCGGCGGCAGCCGGATGCAGGAGGGCATGCGCGCGCTGACGCAGTTGCAGCGGGTGGCCCGGCAGGCGGCGCTGACCCGGGGGGCGGGGCTGCCGCAGATCGCCGTGCTGCGTGATCCGGCGACCGGCGGCGGCTGGGCGACGCTGGGAGCCGGGGCGGACGTGACGCTGGCGCTGCCCGGGGCGCAGATCGGCTTCGCGGGGTCCCGGGTGCGCCCGGCGGACGCCGACCCGCGCGCCTACACGGCCGAGGAGCAGCTCGCCACCGGCCACGTCGACGCGGTCGTGCCCGAGGGCGAGCTGCGCGGCACGCTCGGGCGCTGGCTGGAGCTGCTGGGCACCCGTCCGGCCCGGGACGGCCGTGCGGTGCCGCCGGCTGATCCGCCGGCGGCGCTGGGCACGGACGCCCTGCCGGCCAGCGGGTGGGCGGCGGTGCGCCAGGCCCGCGCGGCGGGACGGCCGCGGGCGGACGCCTACCTCACGGCCCACTTCACCGCGCGGGCGGAGCTGAGCGGGGACCGCTGCGGCGGCGTGGACACCGGTGTGCGCTGCGGCTTCGGACGGTACGCGGGCCGCACGGTGGCCTACGCCGCGCAGCTGGGCACGGCGACGCGTCCGGCCGGGTTCCGTACCGCCGCGCGGCTGATCCGGCTGGCCGGGCGCCTGGGCCTGCCCGTCCTCACCCTGGTCGACACCCCGGGCGCGGCGAACGACGCCGCCGCCGAACGGGCGGGCGCCGGGGCGGCGATCGCGGAGTGCTTCGCCGCGGTGGCCGAGTCCCCGGTGCCGGTGACGACGCTGGTGGTCGGCGAGGGCGGCTCCGGCGGCGCGCTGGCGCTGGCGTCCCCGGGGCGGACGTGGATGACGCCGGACAGCTACTTCTCGGTCATCGCGCCCGAGCTGGCGGCGGCGATACTCAAGCGCGGCCCGCAGGACGTCCGGGCGACGGCGGACCAGCTCCGTATCCGCCCTCAGGACGTGGTGGCGCTGGGCGCCGCCGAGGGCATCGTGAGTTCCGCAAGCCGTCCGGCGGAGTCGAGCCGCTCGGCCGGGTCGTAGGTGCTGAGGGTGGAGAGGACCTCGTCCGCGCCGGTGCGCCGGATCAGGGCGGCGAGTGTGGCGGCCACCTCCGCGGTGGTGCCGTGCACCTGCCCGGCGCGGGCCTCCGCCAGGTAGCGCCGTTCGCGGGCGTCCGGTTCCGCCGGTATCCGCCCGGCGGGGACGAGCGGCGCGAACACGCCCGTGACGCGGGACCTGGCGACCGACCACGCCTCCGGGAGCTGCCGCCGCGCCGCCTCCCGCGCGGTGGCGGCGACGGCGACGCCCAGGGCGAGGACGACGTAGGGCGTGGTGGCGCGCGCGGAGGGCCGGAAGCCGTCGCGGTAGCGCCGCACGGTCGCCGCGAGGCGCTGCCCGTCCCGTCCGGCGGCGACGACGAGCGGCAGGCCGTGCGCGGCGGCCACGTCCGCTCCGGCGTCCCCGGCCAGCACGAAGGCGGGGATCCGGCGGGCGACCGCGGGCAGGGCGGGCACGGGGCCCGCGCCGTCGAGGTAGTCCAGCAGTTCGCCCAGCCGTTCCGCGAAGCCCTCGGCGGCCTCCTTGCCCGTGCCCAGCGCGCGGCGGACGGCGCCGGTGAAGCCGAGGGACCGGCCGAGGCCGAGGTCGACGCGGCCCGGGTAGAGGGCCTCCAGCACACCGAACTGCTCGGCGACGACCAGCGGCCGGTGGTTGGGCAGCATCACGCCACCGGTGCCGACGCGGATGCGGGAGGTGGCGGCGGCGACGGCGGAGGCGAGCACGGTCGGCGCCGAGCCCGCGACGCCGGGGACGCCGTGGTGCTCGGCGACCCAGAAGCGGTGGAACCCGAGCCGTTCGGCGGCCTGCGCGAAGCGCACCGTCTCGCGCAGGGACTCCTCGGGCGGCCGTCCCTCGCGCACCAGGGAGCGGTCGAGCAGGGAGAAGCGGGTGGCCCGCAGCAGCTCCAGGTCGCCGCCGGCCGTCTCGTCCGTGTCAGTCACCTCTACGACAACACCGCGGGGGCGCTGGGATTCCCGTCAGCGCGCGGCCGCCGGGGCGGGTGCGGGCGCCCCGGCCGGCGCCCGGCCTCGGGGCGGACCGGGCAGCGGGTACTCCTCGACCCGGTCGCACCAGCGTTCCAGCAGGACGCGGTCGTGGCCGATCGCCAGCAGCGCGGCCCCGCGGTCCGCGCGGTAGTCCTCGACGACGCCCACCAGCGCGGCGGTGGTGGAGGCGTCCAGCATCGCCGTCATCTCGTCGCATACCAGCAGCCGCGGACGCAGGACCAGGGCGCGTGCCAGGCAGGCGCGCTGGAGCTGTCCGTCGCTGACCTCGTGCGGGCGGCGGGCCAGCAGGTCACCGCCGAGTCCGACGGTCCGCGCCAGCTCGGCGGTCCGCCCGGGCACCTGGGCGGAACGGCCGGTGGCGCGCAGGGGTTCGGCGATCAGGTCGGCGAGGGTCAGCCGCGGGTCGGCGGCCAGCCGGGGCTGCTGGAAGACGACGCCGACGGCCGTGCGGTCCGCGCGCGCCGCGCGGTGCCGGAACCGGGTGACCGGCGCTCCCGCGAGGCGGACCTCGCCGGCGTCGGGGCGGTGCAGCAGGGCGGCGACCCGGGCGAGGGTGGACTTGCCGCAGCCGCTCGGGCCGAGCAGGCCGACGGCCTCCCCGTCGCCCACGGTCAGGGACACCCCGCGCACGACGGGGGCGCGCCGGTCGTACCCGGCGGTGATGTCGCGCAGCTCAAGCATGGACGCCCTCCAGGGCGTGGTGGCAGGCGGTGGTGCCGGTGAGGGCGGGGCGCACCCGGCAGGCGTCGGTGGCCCGGTCGCAGCGGGGGGCGAAGGCGCAGCCCCCGGGGAGCGCGTCCAGCTCGGGCGGCATGCCGGGGATGGGCGTGAAGTCCCGTTCGGGCAGGGCGGCCAGCAGTCCGGCGGCGTACGGGTGCCGGGGTCCGGGCTTGCCGAAGAACGCGCTCGCGCTGGTGAGTTCGACGATCCGCCCGGCGTACATGACGGCCACCCGGTCGGCGATGCGTTCGGCGGCGGCGAGATCGTGGGTGATGACGAGCAGGCCGCGCCCGTCGTCGGCGTGGCGGCGCAGCTCGCCGACGGTGCGGTCCACCAGGTCGCGGTCGAGGCCGGTGGTGGGTTCGTCCGCGATGAGGAGCGGCGCGTCGCCCACGAGCGCGAGGGCGGTGGCGGCCCGCTGGGCGAGCCCGCCGGAGAGTTCGTGCGGGTAGCGGTCGAGGTGGTCGGCGGGGAACGCGGCGCGTTCGGCGGCCCCGGCGACGGCGTCGTCCAGCTGGGCCCGGCGCGTGCCGGTCAGCTCCCGGACCGTCTCACGCAGCTGGGAGCGCACGGTGCGCACGGGGGTGAGGTGCGCCGCGGGGCTCTGCGGGACGAGGCCGATGCGGCGGCCCCGGACGGTGCGGGCGAGGGTGGCCTCGTCCGCGGTGAGCAGTTCGCGGCCCTCGTGGCGGACCTCACCGCGCACCTCGGCGTTCCCGGGGAGCAGGCCGAGCAGCGCGGAGGCCAGCACGGACTTGCCGCAGCCGCTCTCGCCCACGAGCGCCAGGCACTGTCCGGGCGCCAGGTCGAAGGAGACGTCGGAGACGGCGGCGACGAGGCGTCCGCCGCGCATGCGGAAGCGCACGGACAGGTCCGTGACCGACAGCAGGGGGGCGCTCACAGCATCAGCTCCGATCGGCGGCGCGGGTTGATCCGCTCCCGCCAGGCACCGGCGAGTCCGGCGATGGCGAGGGTCGGGACGATGATGAACAGGCCGGGGAAGAGGGTCGGCCACCAGTCGCCGGCGAGCAGCGAGCCGCGTGCCGCCTGTGTCATCGTGCCCAGGCTCGCCTGGTGCGGGGGGATGCCCAGGCCCAGGAAGGACAGCGCGGACTCGTGCCAGATCGCGTGCGGCACCATCAGCACCGCGGCGAGCGCCGCCTGCGGCCACACCCCGGGGATCAGGTGGCGGGCGGCGACGCGCCACCGCGAGGCGCCGCCCGAGATCGCCGCGTCGACGTAGGGGCGGGCCCGCAGGGAGTGGATCTCGGCGCGGACGATGCGGGCGGTGGACACCCAGTGCGTGAGGCCGACGGAGAGCACCACGGGCCACACCCCGGGCCGGAACATCGCCACGATGAAGATGCCGAGGAGCAGGTGCGGCACCGCGGAGAAGACGTCGACGAGCCGCATGACGAGCCGGTCGACGGGCCCGCCGAACGCGGCGGCGAGCGCGCCGACCGCCACGCCGATCACGGAGGCGACCAGGGCGGCGACCAGTCCGACCAGCAGCGACACCCGCAGCCCGTACACGCACCGCAGCAGTACGTCGCGGCCGACGTCGTCGGTGCCGAAGGGGTGGTCGGGGGAGGGCGGCAGGAGCTTGGCGGTCAGGTCGACCGCCTGCTGGTCCAGGGGGAAGAGCAGCGGTACCAGTACGACGGCCAGCGCGACCGCGCCGGTGAGGACGGCGGCGGTGCGCACCCGCAGGGTGCGGTAGGAGCGCCGCCCGGCGCCGGGTCCGCGTACGGTCCAGCCGCCGCCGGGGCCCCCGCCGTCGGGGGCGCCGGGGGCGCCGCGGGCCTCTTCGGAGCCGTCGGCGGTGCCGGTGGTGCCGGTGGTGGTGGCCATCACATCTCCTCCAGCGCGACGCGGGGGTCGGCCAGTCCGTAGAGCAGGTCGGCGAGGAGGTTGCCGAGCAGGACGGCGAGGGTGGCCAGGACGGTGAGGGCGGCCAGCAGCGGGAAGTCCGCGGCGGTGGCGGCCCGCACCGTCGCCGAGGCGATGCCGGGCCAGGAGAAGACCGTCTCGACCAGCAGGGCGCCGGTGATCAGTTCGGGCACCCGGGTGCCGACGAGGGTGAGCACGGGCAGCAGTCCCGAGCGCAGGGCGTGACCGAACAGCACGGTGCGCTCGCTCAGCCCCCTCGCCCTGGCGCCGCGCACGGCGTCCTCGCGCAGCGCGTCCGCGACGCCCTGGCGCACGTACAGCACGAACCAGGGCATCTGCGAGACGGCCAGCACGGCGGCGGGCAGGGTCAGGTGCCGGAACAGCGAACCGGCCGTGACGGTGTCGCTGCCGGCGTCGGTGAGGCCGCCGGCCGGGAGCACGCCCAGGTGCAGGGCGAACAGCCAGACCGCCAGCAGGCCGAGCCAGAACGGCGGGGCCGCCTGGAGCGTGTAGGCGGCGGAGGTGACGCAGCGGTCCAGCAGGCCGCCCTGGCGGCGGGCGGCGGCGACGCCGAGCAGGGTGCCGCCGGTCACCGCCGCCACGAAGGCCACCGCGCACAGCAGCACCGACCAGCCGATGCGTTCGGTGACGACCTGCGCGACCGGCTGCCGCAGCGTCGTGGAGACGCCGAGGTCCCCGCCGGCCACCGAGGTGAGCCAGCGCCACCACTGCTCGGCGAACGAGCCGCCGACGCCCAGGTTCTCCCGCAGCCGGTCCAGCGTCTCGGCGGAGGCGCGCAGCGCCGCCTCGCCGGCGTACTGCTTGACCGGGTCGAAGGGCGAGGCGGCGGCGATGGCGAACATGCCGAACGTCACGGCGAGCAGGACGGGGACGGCGGCCAGCAGCCGCCGGGCGACCAGGCGTGCCATGCCCCGCCAGGGCAGCGGGGCACGGGCGCCCTCCCCTTCCGTGGCGGCGGGGACGGCGGGCGGAGGCGCGGGGGTGGCCGTCACTGCTTGCGCTGCCAGTCCTCGATGTTCCACCACGGTCCGCTGCCGAAGCCGTGCTCGTGCGGCTCGACCTGCGTGCTCACGTTCGTCCAGTCGTCGGCCATGACGTAGACGTGGTCGATGTGGGTGAGGAAGACGTACCCGGGGTTCTTCCGCAGCTCCCGCTGCACGGTGTCGTAGGCGGCCGCGCGGGCGTCGGGGTCGGCGCTGCGGCGGCCCTTCTCCAGCTCGCGGTCCACGGCCTCGTTGGCGTAGTGGGCCATGTTGTGGAAGCCGTCGCCGGCCAGTTCGGAGTGCAGGAGGGTGTAGAGGTCGAAGTCGGGGTCGGCGGGGTTGCCGCCGCCGGCCAGGACGGCGTCCCGCTCCATGGCGGGCTCGATGACCTCCCAGGTGCCGGACTCGACGGTGACGTCGATGCCCGCCTTCTTCGCGTCGGAGGCGAACGCGAGCGCGTGCTCCTGGCGCAGCTTGTCACCGGCCGGGTACCACAGCGTGAAGGCCGCCTTGAGGCCGTCCCTGGCGCGGACGCCGCCGGGGCCCGGCTTCCAGCCGGCGTCGTCGAGCAGCTCCTTGGCGGCGGCCAGGTCGTGCTTGCGCTCGGTGCCCTCGGCGAACCACGGGCTGCCGGTGGGGACCGGGCCGTGGGCGGGCTCGCCCGCGCCGTTCAGGATGCCGTCCACCATGGCGTCGCGGTCCACGGCGATGTCCAGGGCGCGGCGGATGGCGCGGTCGCCGGTGACCTCGTTGCCGGTGGGGAGGGTGACGCCGCGGAAGTCCGCGGAGGTGGCGGAGACCGTCACCTTGTCCTCGTCCTCGCTGAACGTCTCGGCGAGGTTGGGCGGCAGCACGGCCGCGTCGAGGTCGCCGGAGCGCAGCCGGGTGGCGCGGATGTCGTCGTCGGCGATGACGGCCATGGTGAGTTCCGCGACCTCGGGCGCGCCGCCCCAGTAGTCGGGGTTGGCGCGGAAGGACAGCTTCTCGCCGCGGCTCCAGCCGGTGAGCGTGTAGGGGCCGGTGCCGACCGGTTCGGTGTTGTACGCGCCGGTGTTGACGTCCTGCGTGCCCGCGACCGCCCGGGAGGCGATGGGCAGGACGGTCCGCTCGGCGAAGGGGGCGTAGGGGTACTTCAGGGTGAAGACGACGGTGTGGTCGCCCTCGGCGGTGACGGCGCGCAGCGCGTCCAGTTCACCGCGGTTCGGGTTGTTCGTCTTCTCGTCGAGGATCGTCTCGTAGGTGAAGACGACGTCGGCTGCCGTGAAGGGCTTGCCGTCACTGAAGGTGACGCCTTCGCGCAGCGTGTAGGTGTAGGTGAGGCCGTCGTCGCTGACCTCGGGCAGGCCGGTGGCCAGCGCGGGCCGCAGCTCCAGGTCGGCGTCGCGCGCGAGCAGGCCGTCGAAGATCTTGGAGTTGCCGTTCCTGCCGTACCCCAGCAGCGGGCTCAGCGTGTCGGGCTCGTTGCCGATGCCGATGACGAACGAGTCGTCGCCCTGCGCGCCGTCCGCGGTGTCGGTGGGCGTGGAGCACCCGGCTGCCGCGGCCAGCACCGCCGCCGCGAGCGCCGCGGCGGTCGCTGTCCGTATCCGTCCGACGGTCATGTGCCACACCTTTGCTGAATCCCGCTGGTTATTGCGAACAGCTCGCAATTAAACCGCAGGGCACCCGCGCCGCGTCCAGAGGGGGCCGTTCCGCGGCCGGGACCGGTTCCCGGCCGGTAACCACTTGACCGGCTGCTTGGTCTATGCCAATTCTGTCCGTCTGCCTCCCCCCACGCAGACATCCCGCGTTCACACGCTGTCCTCCGGGACCCAAGGGGAGAGGTGTGCCCATCGTGCCCAACCGGCTGAGAAGACTCATCGCCACCGCGACGGCCGCCGCGGCCGCGCTCGCACTGAGCGCCTGCGGCGCGGGCCCGGACACCGGCGACGAGGCGGAGCCGCTGCGCGTGTGGCTGATGCAGAACAGTCTCAACGAGGACCTGACCGAGCAGATCGTGCGGGACTTCGAGGACCGCCACCCCGGCCGGAGGGTCGAGGTGACCGTGCAGGAGTGGACGGGCATCGGCGAGAAGGTCACCGACGCGCTGGCCGCGCAGGAGGCGCCGGACGTCATCGAGGTCGGCAACACACAGGTCGCCCAGTACGTGGACGCCGGCGGCGTCGCCAACCTCACCCTCAAGGTGCCCGAACTCGGCGGGGACGACTGGGTCAGCGGCCTGGAGG
This sequence comes from Streptomyces solitudinis, assembly GCF_036323765.1. NCBI lineage: Bacteria > Bacillati > Actinomycetota > Actinomycetes > Kitasatosporales > Streptomycetaceae > Streptomyces > Streptomyces solitudinis. The sequence goes on along the minus strand of NZ_JAZDCW010000001.1, from coordinate 769,619 downwards.
AGCCCGGCAAGATCGACGGCTACCAGTACGGCATCCCCTACTACGCCGCCAACCGCGTCGTCATCTACCGCAAGGACCTCTTCGCGGCCGCGGGCATCACCGAACCGCCCGCCACCCGGGAGGAGTGGATCGAGGCCACCGAGCAGCTCGACCAGCCCGAGGCCGGCCAGCAGGGCATCTACCTCCCGGGCCAGAACTGGTACGTGCTCGCCGGGTTCGTGTGGGACGAGGGCGGGGACCTCGCCGTGGAGCTGAGCGGCCGCTGGGAGGGCGCGCTGGACACCCCGGAGGCCCTGCGCGGCATGGAGTTCTACGAGCGGCTGCACCGGCTCGGCGGCGGCCCGGCGGACGCCGACGAGGCCACCCAGAGCGAGGTGTTCGCCCAGGAGGAGATCGCCCAGCTCATCGCACCCCCCGGGCACGCGAAGCTGATCACCGAGCTGAACCCGGAACTCCAGGGCAAGCTCGGCTTCTTCCCCGTGCCGGGCAAGCAGGCCGACACGCCCGGCGCCGTCTTCACCGGCGGCTCCGTGCTCATCATCCCGGAGAACGCCCGCGACTTCGAGGGCGGCTACTCGTTCGTCCAGCTCATCACCGGCGACACCTGGCAGCGCGAGATCGCCCGCACCATGAGCTACGTCCCCAACAAGACCACGCTGGCCGACGCACTGGAGGGCGACCCGGGCGCGGAGGCGATGGCGAAGGGCGCCGAGGCCGGGCGGGCCACGCCCAACTCCCCGTCGTGGGCGGCCCTGGAGGCGGACAACCCGATCAAGGAGTACCAGACGGCCGTCCTCACCGGGCAGGACGCCGCACGGGCCGCCAAGGAGGCGTCCGACGCCGTCACCGCGCTGCTGAGCGGCACGCCCTGAGAGTGCGGCCCGCGCGCCGTCAGGGCGTCAGGCCGCGGGCCGCCAGCCAGCGCAGCTGTTCCTCGCCCTGGGACGAGCGCCCCCCGGCGTGGTCGCCGAAGTGCCACACGGTGATGTCCTTGTCGGCGCCGCCGTAGCGGTGGTAGGCGGCGAAGACCGTCGAGGGCGGGCACACCGGGTCCATCAGGCCGACGCTGAACAGCGCCGGTGCGGCCGCCCGCGCGGCGTGGTGGACCCCGTCGAAGTAGTCCAGCACGCCGAACACCTCCTCGGGGTCGGTACGGCGGTGCGTGCCCAGGTAGGTGACCAGTTCCGGGTAGGGGCCCATCGCCGCCGTCTGGGCGCCGCGCCGGAAGTGGCACAGGAACGGGACGTCCACCAGGGCCGCGGCCACCGACTCCGGGGCCAGGCCGGCCACCGCCAGCGCCAGTCCGCCCCCCTGGCTCGCACCGGCGACGACGACCCGGTCGGCGTCGATGGCCGGGTGGTCGCGCGCGGCGTCCACGGCCAGGACGCAGTCCGTCATCAGCCGCCGGTAGTAGTAGTGCTCCGGGCCGGTGATGCCGCGCGTCATGAAGCCCTCGGCGTGCTGCGGCGCCGGCATCGGGTCGGGGTCGGGCGTGTCGTGGCCCTGGCCCCGGGAGTCGACCACCAGGTGCGCGTACCCGGCGGCGCTCCACAGCAGGTGCTCGGTGTGCAGACCGCGGCCGCCGCTGTAGCCGAGGTAGCTCACCACCGCCGGAAGCGGCTGCCGGGCGCCGCGCGGCAGCAGGAGCCAGGCCGCGACCGGCTGGCCGTCCCAGCCGGAGAACCGGACGTCGAAGACCTCCACGGTGCGCAGCGGCGTCTCCACCGGACGGCAGCGGGCGGGCCCGGCCGAAGCGGACCTGGCCGCCTGGAGGGTCTTCGCCCAGAACCCGTCGAAGTCGGCGGGCTCGGGCAGCTCGGGCCGGTACGCGCGCAGGGCGTCGAGCGGCATGTCGGTCAGCGGCATCGGTTCTCCTCCCCCGGACGGGATGCGCCGGACGGCGGGCCCGGCGGCCGGTGGCGCGCCGACGGCGCCGGCGGGCACCACCGCCCTACGGTGATCTCGTGGAACCCTGCCCCTCACGCCGCAAGGATATGTATGCCGCCGGGGCCGCCGCCGTCCTGTTCGCCGTCGCTGTCGCCGTCGGACACCGGGTGCAGGAGCGGGACGGCACCCTGCGGCTGCCGTGGCCGCCGCTGTACGCCCGGTGGGAACCGCACGCCGGACCCGGCACGGTGCCCGCGCTGCTCCTCGCCGTCCTCGTCGCCCTGTACGGCCCGGCCCTGGCCCGGCGGCTGGGGCCGCGGGCGCTGGCGTGGTGCTCCTTCGGCGGTTCGCTGGCCTGGATCACCTCGCTCGCCCTCGTCGACGGCTGGCAGCGGGGCGTGGCACGGCGGCTGACCACCAAGTACGAGTACCTGCGCTCGGTCGGCGAGGTCGACGACATCGGGCACACCCTGGCCGAGTTCACCGGGCGCATCCTCATGGACGCGCCCGACAACTGGCCCGCCCACGTCGCGGGCCACCCGCCCGGCGCGCTGCTGACCTTCGTCTGGCTGGACCGCGCCGGGCTCTCCGGGGGCGGCTGGGCGGGCGTCCTGTGCCTCGTTACGGCCGCGTCCGCCGCGGCGGCGGCCGTCGTCACGGTGCGCGCCCTCGCGGGTCTGGACACCGCGCGCCGGGCGGCGCCGTTCCTCGTGCTCGCCCCGGCGGCGGTGTGGATGGGCACCTCGGCCGACGGGTACTTCACCGGGGTGGGTGCCTGGGCCGTCGCCCTGCTGGCACTCGCCGCGACCCGCGGCGTCCGCAGGCCCTGGCTGGCCGCGCTGGGCTCGGGGCTGCTGTTCGGCTGGACGGTGTACCTCTCCTACGGGCTGACCCTGATGGCGGTCGTCGGCGTCGCCGTCCTGGTGGCCGCCCGTACCGCTTCGCCGCTGCCCTGGGTGCTCCTCGGGGCGGTGCCGCCGGTGCTGGCCTTCACCCTGGCCGGGTTCTGGTGGTGGGAGGGGTACGTGACGCTGACCGAGCGCTACTACCAGGGGGCGGCCGGGGTACGGCCGTACGCCTACTACGTCTGGGGCAACCTCGCCGCGCAGGTCGTCTCGGTGGGGCTGGCGGCCGTCGCCGGGCTGCGCCGCGCCGCCGCCGGGCTGCGGCGGCCCTCGCCGCTCGTCCTGCTGCTCGCCGGGGCGGCGCTGGCCATGCTCGTCGCGGACCTGTCCGGCATGAGCAAGGCGGAGACGGAGCGGATCTGGCTGCCGTTCGCACTGTGGCTGCTCCCGGCCGCCGCGCTGCTGCCGGCGCGCGGACACCGCTGGTGGCTGGGCGCGCAGGCGGCGGTGGCCCTCGCCGTCAACCACCTGCTGCTCACCGGCTGGTGACGGCCTGCCGGGGCGCCCGGGCGCCCCGGCGGTCCTGCGCCTCAGTCCGCCGCGCGGCCCCTGCCGACGGCGTCGGCCAGTTCCGCCTTGTTCATCTGCGACCGGCCGGGGACCTCGGCCTGACGCGCCTCGCGGTACAGCTCGTCCCGGGTGGCGCCGTCCGACGGCGCGCCCGCGTCACCGGCCTTCCGCAGCTCCTCGCCCCGGCGGGCGCTGAACGCCTCGCCGAGCCGCTCCAGCCGGGCGGCGTCCACCGCCTCGCGCAGGGCGGGCAGCACCTCGGACTCCTCGTTCTCGACGTGGTGGCCGACCGCCTCGACCAGCTCGTCCAGCAGCTCGTCGAACTTCTTCGCAGCCGGGTCCGTGCGCGCCAGCCGCCAGGCGAGCCGCTCGGCTTCCGCGTGCTCGTCCTCCGCGTGGTCGACCTCGTCCTTCTCACCGGGCGCGGCCTTGGTGACGGCCGGGTAGACGCGCTCCTCCTCCGAGCGGGAGTGGGCGACGAGAAGCACCGCCACCTCGTGCGCGAGGGCCGCGCGGTCGCCCTGACCCGACTTCAGCCGGTCGAACAGGTGCTCCACGGTGCGGTGGTCGGCGGTGATGAGTTCGATGACGTCCTTGGCCATGCCGGCCTCCCGGTCGTTCAGGGCCGTGCGGCCCGCTGTGCGCTGTTCCGGCGGCTCGTGTACCCAGGGCCGCGCCGCTCACGCCCGCCCGCGTCCCGCCCGGGGCTCCTTCCACGACGCCGCGGGTGCCCCGGCGCGGGGCGGCCTACCACCCCGCGCCGGGACGCAGGCTGAGGAAGCGCCGCTCCCCGGAGGCCCATTCCTCGACGACCTGCCAGCCGGCCGCCTGGGCGCGCACCCGCAGCGCGACCGTCCCGATCCGCGCCCAGGGGAAGGCCGCGCTGCGGCGGCCCCGGCCGTCCTCCAGCCGCACCTCCACCCGTTCCTCGACGTCGGCCGGTGCCGCCTCGGCCAGCAGCAGCCCGCCCGGAGCGAGCAGGCCCCGCACCCGGGCGAGCAGCGCCTCGACGTCGCCGCCGATGCCGATGTTGCCGTCCAGCAGCAGGGCGCTGTTCCAGCGGCCCTCCTCGGGCAGCGGGTCGAAGACCGAGCGGCACACCGCGGTGCCCCCGCACTGCCGGGCCTGCCGGACGGCGGCAGGGGCCGAGTCGACGCCGAGAGCGGGGCGCCCCAGGCGGGCCAGGGCGGCGACGAGCCGCCCGGGGCCGCAGCCGATGTCGATGACGCTGCCGGTGGAGCGGTGCAGCACGGACATGTCGGCCTCGTCCGCGCGGGAGCACCAGCGTTCCACGTCCAGCGGCAGCAGCCAGCCGTCGGAGCGGCGCAGGAACAGCGGCCCGCGTCCAGTCTCCAGCGCGCGGGCGTAGGGGTCCGCGTGCCACGGCAGCCGTTGTCCGTCGGGCAGGGGGCAGGTGGTGGTCACCGGACCTCCGCCCGGGGGGCGGCGGAGCCCGGGGCCCGCAGCAGCGCGGCGTGGGCGGCGGCGAACCGCGGTCCGGCGCCGGCTGCGACCTCGGCCGCGTCCGCCGCGGTGTCCACGTCCCGCAGTGTCACCAGCTCCCGCACGGTCCGTCCTGCGGCCTTGATGCGCGTCCGCTGGGCGGCACCGGTGTGCGGGGTGGACATCGGCACGCCGCGCACCAGCTCCGGGTCCGGTTCGGCCAGCGCCAGCGCCCAGAAACCGCCGTCGGCGGCCGGGCCGAGCCAGGCGTCGCACGCCGACCAGGCGTCCGGCGCGAGGACGGGCGCGAGCAGGGCGGGCGTGAGCTGCGGGGTGTCCATGCCGACCAGCAGCGCGGGTCCACGGCACGCGGCGAACGCCGCCGCGATCCGCTCGTCGAGTCCGCCGTCGGCCTGCGGCAGCACGTCGAACCCGGCGGGCAGCCACGGGCCGGGGCGCCCGGCGAGCACCAGGACGCGCCGCGTGACCGGCAGCGCGGCGACCGCCCGCAGGGTGTCGGCCAGGGCCGCCTCGGCGAGGGCCGCGGCCTCGGCGGGCGTGAACGGCGGAGTCAGCCGCGTCTTGACCCGTCCCGGGACCGGCTCCTTGGCGATCACGAGCGCCGTCAGCGGCGCCAGCGCCGTCCGTGCCGTCCGCGCCGTCATCGGAGCACCGCCCGCATGTCCCGCACCGCGTGGTAGGTGCCGCGCCAGGTGCCGGTCACCTTGGACCGTCCGGTACGGGGCTGGTAGGGCACGGTGGTCTCCTGGATGCGCCAGCCCGCGTCGGCGGCCCGCACCACCATCTCCAGCGGGTAGCCGCTGCGCCGGTCGGTCAGCGTCAGGTCCAGCAGCCGCCGGCGGCGTCCGGCGCGCAGCGGCCCGAGGTCGTGCAGGGGCACACCGGTGCGGCGCCGGACCATCCGTGCCAGCGCGAGGTTGCCCGCTCTGGCGTGCACCGGCCACGCGCCGCTCGCGGTGGGCATGCGGCGGGCCAGGACGAGGTCGGCCTCGTCCGCGCGCACCGGGCCCGCGACGGCCTCCACGGCGGCCGGGTCGAGGGAGCCGTCGCAGTCGCAGAACGCCACGATGTCGCATTCGGCGGCGCGCAGCCCGGCGTGGCAGGCGGCACCGAAGCCCCGCCGTGGCTCGTGGACCACCCGGGCGCCCAGTTCGCGGGCGACTGCGGCCGAGCCGTCGGTGGAGCCGTTGTCCACGACGATGGCCGTCCAGCCCTGCGGCACCCGGCTCAGGACCCACGGCAGTGCGGCCGCCTCGTCCAGGCAGGGCAGCACCAGGTTTCCGCGCTGCGTTGGGGTGTCGTTCATCCCTCTCACCCTAGAAGGACATATGCCCTGAAACAGTCATAGTGCGCCGCGAAACGCGGGCGATTGTCCGCCCCGGCACCGCGCGGGGCGCCGCCGAGGGGCACACCCCGCCCGGCGCCGGGGAGACCGCCGGACCGGCGGCGCGGACTCACCGCACCGCGAGCGGCGCACGGGCGAAGCGGGCCATGCCCTCGGCGAAGCCCACCCGCGGACGCCAGCCCAGCTCCTCGCGCAGCCGCCGCGAACAGGCGGTAACGTGCCGCACGTCGCCGAGCCGGTACTCGCCGGTGACCTGCGGCGCGGGCCCGCCGTAGGCATCCGCGAGCGCCCTCGCCATCTCCCCCACCGTGTGCGCCTCCCCGCTGCCGGTGTTGTAGGCGCGCAGCTCGCCCTCCGGGTGCCACTCAAGGGCCTCCAGCGCCGCCACGTTCGCCGCCGCGACGTCCTCGACGTGCACGAAGTCCCGGCGCTGACCGCCGTCCTCGAAGACGCGCGGCGCCTGCCCCCGCTCCAGGGCGGAACGGAAGAAGGAGGCCACCCCCGCATACGGCGTGTCGCGGGGCATGCCCGGTCCGTACACGTTGTGGTAGCGCAGGCTGACGGCCCGTCCGCACGCCGCGCGCGCCCAGCAGGCGGCCAGGTGCTCCTGGGCGAGCTTGGTCACGGCGTAGACGTTGCGCGGATCGGCCGGGGCGTCCTCCGCCACCAGCCCGGGCCGCAGGTCTGCGCCGCAGCGCGGGCAGGGCGGCTCGAAGCGCCCGGCGGCCAGCGCCGGCGCGGCGCGCGGCGCCGGGCGCACCACACCGTGCGCCGGGCAGACATAGCGGCCCTCCCCGTACACCACCATCGACCCGGCCAGCACCAGGCGCCGCACCCCGGCCCGGACGAGCTGCTCCAGCAGCACGGCCGTCCCCAGGTCGTTGACGCCCACGTACCCGGCGGCGTCGGTGAAGCCCTTGCCCAGGCCGACCATGGCCGCCTGGTGGCTGACGGCGTCCACTCCGGCGAGCGCCGCCGCGATGGCCGCGGCGTCGCGGACGTCGCCGCGCACCTCGTCGCGGCCGCCCGCGCCCGCGGCGGTGTCGAAGACGACGGCCTCGTGACCGGCGGCGCGCAACGCCGCCACGACGTGCGAGCCGATGAAGCCCGCTCCTCCGGTGACCAGGACACGCATCCACCCACGCTACCGTCCGTACGCACACGGTCACGTTCAGCGTGTGCCGGTCGGAGTGTCACCGCACAGCCGCCGCCCGGCCGTGGCTGTGCGGCGGCCCAGCAGCGCGCCCGCTGTGCCGTCCGTCACTGGCCAACGCGCCCCGGCGGCTGCGACGATCGGTGCCATGACCAACGAGCGCCTGCGTGACGTGTACATCGCCGATGCCGTGCGGACACCGGTCGGCAAGTACGGCGGCTCCCTGGCCTCCGTACGCCCCGACGACCTGGCCGCCCACGCCGTGCGGGAACTCGTCGGCCGCTCCCCCGCCCTCGACCCGGCGCAGATCGACGACGTCGTGTTCGGCAACGCCAACGGCGCGGGCGAGGAGAACCGGGACGTCGCCCGCATGGCCGTCCTGCTGGCGGGGCTGCCCGTCTCGGTGCCGGGCACGACCGTCAACCGGCTGTGCGGCTCGGGCCTCGAAGCGGTCGTCCAGGCGGCCCGCGCGGTGGCCACGGGTGACGCGTCCCTGGTGATCGCGGGCGGCGTGGAGTCCATGAGCCGGGCGCCGTGGGTGGTGCCCAAGCCGGAGCGCGCCTTCCCCGCCGGTGCGCCGGAGATGCACTCCACCACGCTGGGCTGGCGCATGGTGAACCCGCGGATGCCCGAGGAGTGGACGGTTTCCCTCGGCGAGGGCGCCGAACGCGTCGCCGACCGCCACGGCATCACCCGCGAGGAGCAGGACGCCTTCGCCCTGGCCAGCCACGAGAAGGCCGCCCGGGCCTGGAAGGACGGCGCCTACGACGCGGAGGTCGTGCCCTACGAGGGAAGCGGCCTCCTGCGCGACGAGACGATCCGCGACGCCACGTCCGTCGAGGCGCTGGCGAAGCTGAAGCCGGTGTTCCGCCCGGACGGCGGCACCGTGACGGCGGGCAACTCCTCGCCGCTCAACGACGGCTCGGCCGCCCTGCTCCTGGCGGACGAGGCGGGGCTGCGGGCACTGGGCCGCGAACCGCTGGCCAGGGTGCGGGCGTCGGCGGTCACCGGCATCGAACCGCACCTGTTCGGACTCGGCCCGGTCGAGGCGGTGCGCCGCGCGCTCGCCCGCGCCGGACGCGGCTTCGGCGAACTGCACACCGTCGAGCTGAACGAGGCGTTCGCGGCACAGGCGCTCGGCTGCCTGGCCGAGTGGCCCGAGCTGGACCCGGCCAGGGTCAACCCGCGCGGCGGCGCCATCGCCATCGGCCACCCGCTGGGCGCCTCCGGTGCCCGCATCGCCGGCGCGGTCGCCCACCAGCTCGCCGCCGCGGGCTCCGGCACGGGACTGGCGGCCCTGTGCATCGGCGTCGGCCAGGGCCAGGCCCTGGTCCTGGAGCGGTAGGGCGCCCCACCGCTGCCGGGGACGCCAGCGCCGGCCGGTCTCCCGGCGCTGACGTCCCCGGCGCGCCCCGTCAGCGCTACTTGGGCGTCTGCACGGTCTCCGGGGAGGAGGTGTCCAGCGGCACCGCCCACTTGCGGACGAGCCCGAGCTGCACCGCCTGCCGCGGCAGAACGGCGTTCAGCGCCCAGTCGGCCGCCACCCGCACCCGGTTGCCCGGCAGCGACGCCAGGTGGTAACCACGGGTGACGAGCCCCGCGGCGGGACCGGACAGCGGCACCTTCAGCGGGTTCGCCGCGGCGTCCAGCCCGCCGAGGTCCACGGCGAACCCCAGGTCGTTGTGCTTGTACGCCTTGCGCTCGCCGCGTCCGTAGGAGGCCAGTACGTTGTTCGCGGCCACCTTCCCCTGCCGCACGGCGTGCTGCGCGGTCATGGGCGTCGTCTCCCCCGGCCGGGTCAGGTCGGGAACGGCCGCCGCGTCGCCGCAGGCGAGCACCTCCGGGTGGCCGGGCACGGCCAGGTACTCGTCCACGCACAGCCGCCCCTGGTCGGTGGGCAGGCCCAGGTCCGCCACCAGCGGGTCGGGACGCACCCCGACGCACCACACCAGCGACCGGGTCCCGACGAAGGACCCGTCGTCCAGCAGCACCCCGTCGGCCGTCGCCTCCTTGACGGACGACCCGGACCGCACGTCCACGCCACGCTCCCGCAGCACGCGGTCGGCCGTCCGCGACAGCCGCTCGTCCAGACCGGGGAGCACGCGCGGGGCGACGTCGAGCAGCATCCAGCGCGGCCGGGGCACCCTCTTGTACTGGCGGGCCAGGGCGTCGGTGTACCGGACGCCCTGCGCGGCCACCTCCGTCCCGGTGTAACCGGCGCCCACCACGACGAAGGTGCAGCGCGCGGCCCGCTCCTGCGGGTCCTCCGTCTCCGCGGCGAGCGCGATCTGCCGGCTGATGTGGTCCCGCAGGAACAGCGCCTCCGGCATGCCCCGGAACCCGTGCGCGTGCTCGGCGACTCCGGGGATCGGCAGCAGCTTGTTCACACTGCCCACGGTCAGCACCAGCCGGTCGTAGTCGAGCGTGCCGGTGCGGCCGTCCGGGTCGGTGTACGTGACGTTGCGGCCCTCCAGGTCCACCCCGTGCACCTCGCCCAGCACCACGCGCACCCGCGGCAGCGTCCCGGCGAGCGACACCGTCACCCGCCTCGGCTCCAGCGTCCCGGCCGCCACCTCGGGCAGCAGGGGCAGATAGAGGAAGTAGTCGTTGGGGTTGATCAGCACCACTTCCGCCGCGCCACGCAGCTTCCGCGACAACCCCCGGGCCGCCTGGTATCCGGCGAACCCGGCTCCGACGATGACGATCCGGGACCGCTTCACTCCGCACTCCCCGCACTCGGGACCAAGGTCAACACCGACCCCGGGTATCCCCTCCCCACCACGGCAAACCTGCAGCCAGAAAGGTGTGCGCGACCACCGACCGGAGTGCGGTACAGTTTCTGTGCGCAACCGGCCAGGGCGGCAGAGCCCAGGCCGCGAGGGCACCGGGACGTGGCGCAGCTTGGTAGCGCACTTGACTGGGGGTCAAGGGGTCGCAGGTTCAAATCCTGTCGTCCCGACGGTGCAGCAGCAGGTGAGGGGCGGTCTCCCGTATGAGGGGGCCGCCTCTCACTCGTATGCGTATCCAGCCGCGTGACTACCGGTCCGGGCCGGGCTTGAGGACGTGGTGCACGGCCACCGCGCCCGGCTGGATGACGGGCTGGATCCGCTTCCAGTCGACGGCCTCCGTCACCGCCGTGCCGGAGTGTCCGGCGGTCCGTGGGACCGAGCGCTCCGGGGAACTCTCCGCGCGCGTGCGCAGCCGTCGGCCCGGGGCGGCGACTCCGGTGGCGGACGGTGGGTCTGAGCAGGCTGGGGCGGTTCGGGAGGCTGGACGGGCGTGCGGAGGCGGGCCGTTACTCCCAGAGGCCGGCCAGGTGCGCGTGGAGGACGTCGTGTGCCTCGTGCGGGGCGAGGTGGCCGATGAGGACGTGCGCGGTGAGGCCGTCCGCGAGGGCGAGGAGTGTGCGGGCCTCGCGTTCCGGATCGAGGGGCACGGCGCGGTCGGCGGCCTCACCGGCTTCCGCGATGAGGCGGGTGAACGCCTCCTGTGTGGCGGCGTAGTTCTCCGTCAGCGTCCTGGCGAGCGCCTTGCTCACAGCTGCCTGGGCGAGGAAGGCGAGCCAGACCCTGGCCTCGGCGCGGTGCTCCTCCCGGAGCAGTGAGATCTCGGTGGCCGCGTGGCCCAGGGCGGTGCCCGCTGACTGGGCCGGGCTCCTGACGAGGCGGGCCTGTACGCGCTGGCTGACGCGCTCGCTGATGTGCCCGAGAGCGAACACGAGCATCTCTTCCTTGGTGCGGAAGCAGCGCTGGACCGCGCCCATCGACACCTGCGCGCGGGCGGCGACGTCACGAAGGGTCACGCCCTCCAGGCCGCGTTCGTCGGCGAGGCGGCACACGGCCTCGGCGATGTGGCGGCGTCGGCTCACGTGATCCACCTGCCTGGGCATGTGCGGTCATCTCCCTGTCTCATGGCGGCCCGTTCCGCGGTGCACTTTATTCGATGCGTGCGTATCGGTTCTGGGATACGGTTCCGATGCAAGCGCATCGCTACGTGGACGAGGAAGGCGAAGCCATGCAGGACGCCCTGTGGAAGATGCCAGCCGCCGCACAGGCGGCGGCTGTGCGCGGCGCGGAAGTCTCAGCTGCTGAACTGATCGACAGTCACCTGGACCGCATCGCCGAGGTCAATCCACGGGTGAACGCGGTCACGCAGCTCCTCGCGGAGCGCGCGCGTGAGGCCGCGGCCCAGGTGGACCGCCGGCGGGCCGCCGGCGAAACACTGGGACCGCTGGCGGGCGTGCCCTTCACGGTGAAGGAGAGCATCGCCGTCGAAGGCGTGCCGACCACGTTCGGCACGGAGCGCTTCCGTGATCTGGTGGCCCCGGCCGACGCGCCCCCGGTGGCACGGCTGCGCGCAGCCGGAGCCGTCCCCGTCGGGCACAGCAACATCCCCACCCTGATCCTGGCGGGGATGCACACGCGCAGCGAGCTGTTCGGCGACACGGTCAACCCGTGGGACGGCAGCCGGACCCCGGGCGGCTCCAGCGGAGGTGACGCGGTGGCCGTCGCCACGGGTATGGCGGCGCTCGGGCTGGGCAACGACGCGGGCGGGTCAGTGCGCGTCCCGGCCCAGTTCTGCGGTGTGGCCGGGCTGAAGCCGTCCACGGGCCGGTTCCCCACCGACCACCGCGTTCTGGGCCCGGACGACCCCGGCCCGGCGTCGCAGATCCTGGTCACCGACGGCCCGCTGGCCCGGACCGTGGGCGACCTGCGGCTGGCCTACGAAGCGCTGGCCGGGACCGATCCGCGAGACCCCCGCGCCGTGCCGGTGCCCGCCTACGGTGAACCGCTTCCCGGACGTGTGAAGGTCGCGGTCGTGGCGGACCCTGGCGGGCACGGTGTCCACCCCACGGTTCGCGGAGCCGTCGCGACCGCGGCTGACGCGCTCCGCGACGCCGGATACGACGTGCGCGAGGAGCAGGACGTACCGCGGCTGGACGAGGCCCTCGCGGCGTACGGCCGGATCACCGTGACCGAGTTCGCCCCCACCTGGCCGGTGGTGCGCGGACTGCTCGGCGACGGCGGGGACCGCTACATCGGGATGGCGATGGAGCAGAGCCCGCCCGCGAGCGTGGAGGAGTTCATGACGCTGATGGGCACCTGGATGAGCATCCGCCGCTCATGGGCGCGGTTCCTCGACCAGTACCCGCTGCTGCTCGGCCCCGTCTTCACCGAGCCACCGGTCGAGCCAGGACTGGAGTCGCGTGACAGGTCAGGGCGGGAGCGTGTCGGGTCGGGCATGCGCCTGTGCACCGTGACCAGCTTCGTGGGCGTGCCCGGCGTGGCCGTACCGACCGGGGTGGCCGACGGGCTCCCCTGCGGAGTCCAGCTCGTCGGGCGCGCGTTCCGGGAGGACCTGTGCCTGGACGCGGCCCAGGCGATCGAGGACCGGCTGGGAGTCCTCACACCGGTCGACCCCCGAGGGGCGGGCCGGGCCGGTTGAGCCTCACGCCATGGACGGCGCACGCCACGATCCCCGCACCCCGGGACCCCACGTGTCACGCATCACAAGCTCCTCGTGTCTGTTCACCTGGGATTCACAGCCGCCGAGGCGCTCTCTGCCCTTACGTCAGGGTAGAGTTTCCTGCGTGGCCGCACCGCCGTGCACCGGCAGCACGGCCACCGACGCCGCGAGGCGGCCCCCGCCCGGGGCTCCGCGGCATCCACGGACTTCCGGGCGACGATGCCCGGCCGGCCCTCAGAGCCGCCCGCACGGCCCTCGCCCAGGGGCCGCTGCCCCGACGCGATGAAACGCGCGCAGCCGTTCCCTGCGCGCCCGACGCAGAAACGGTTGCATGTCCTCGACGCTGCCCGCGGTGCGCAAGCCGCGCTTGTCCCGACCTGACTTCCTCGCCTCCGTGAAGGTGTTCCGCACCGAGGTGCTGGCCGGTCTCGTCGTCGCCCTCGCCCTGATTCCCGAGGCGATCTCCTTCTCGATCATCGCCGGGGTCGACCCGGCCGTCGGCCTGTTCGCGTCGTTCACGATGGCCGTCGTCATCTCGCTCGTCGGCGGCCGCAAGGCGATGATCTCCGCCGCCACGGGCGCGATAGCCCTGGTCATCGCGCCGCTGAACCACGAGTACGGACTCGGCTACCTCATCGGCGCCGTCATCCTCGGCGGCCTCATCCAGGTCGTCCTCGGCGCCCTGGGTGTGGCGAGGCTCATGCGGTTCGTGCCGCGCTCGGTGATGGTCGGCTTCGTCAACGCGCTGGCCATCCTCATCTTCCTGGCCCAGGTTCCCGAGCTGCGGGACGTGCCGTTCGCCGTCTACCCGCTCGTCGTCGGCGGCCTCGCCCTGATGGTGCTCTTCCCCAGGGTCACCAAGGCCGTCCCCGCGCCGCTGGTCTCCATCGTCGTCCTCACCCTCATCACCGTCGCCGCCGCCATCGCCGTCCCCACCGTCGGCGACAAGGGCGAGCTGCCCTCCTCGCTGCCCGTGCCGGGCCTGCCGGACATGCCGCTGACGCTGGAGGCGCTGGGGATCATCGCGCCCTACGCCTTCGCCTTCGCGCTGGTCGGCCTGATGGAGTCCCTGATGACGGCCAAGCTCGTGGACGACATCACCGACACGCACTCGAACAAGACGCGCGAGTCGATCGGCCAGGGCGTCGCCAACATCGTCACCGGCTTCTTCGGCGGCATGGGCGGCTGCGCCATGATCGGCCAGACCATGATCAACGTGAAGGCGTCCGGCGCCCGCACCCGCCTGTCCACCTTCCTCGCCGGCGCCTTCCTCATGGTGCTGTGCATCGCGTTCGGCCCGGTCGTCTCCGACATCCCGATGGCCGCCCTGGTCGCCGTCATGATCCTCGTCTCGGTCGCCACCTTCGACTGGCACTCCGTCCAGCCCAGGACGCTGAAGCGGATGCCGGTCAGCGAGACCGTGGTCATGGCCGTCACCGTCGCCGTCGTCGTGGTCACCCACAACCTGGCCATCGGCGTCATCGTCGGCGTCATCACGGCGATGGTGGCCTTCGCCCGCCGCGTCGCCCACCTCGCCGAGGTCACCGGCGTCACCGACCCGGACGGCACACAGGCCGTCTACGCCGTCACCGGTGAGCTGTTCTTCGCCAGCTCCAACGACCTCGTCTACCAGTTCGACTACGCGGGCGATCCGGACGACGTGGTCATCGACCTCTCCGGGGCGCACATCTGGGACGCCTCCTCCGTCGCCGCACTCGACGCCATCGAGACCAAGTACGCCTCGCGCGGCAAGAAGGTCACCATCACCGGCCTGAACCGGCCCAGCGCCGAGATGCACGACAAGCTCGCAGGCGAACTCTCCGCCCACTGATCCGCCCGTCCCGCCCGCCGGGACGGCGGGGGGCGGGCGGGACGGACTCCCCGGGCCGGGCCGGGGCGGTCAGGCGTCGATGATCACCGGAATGATGAGGGGCTTGCGGCGGTGTGTCCGGAACGCCCAGGAGGCGACGGCGCGGGCGATGAGCTGTTCGAGCTGGTGGGCGTCCCCGACGCCCTCCTCCGCCGCCTTGGCCAGCGTCTTCTCGATCACCGGGACGACCGGCTCGAAGGTGGCGTCGTCGTGCACGAAACCGCGGGCCAGGAAGTCGGGGGCCTCGGCGAGGGCACCGGTGTCGGCGTCGACGATCGCCACCACCGTGACCACGCCCTCCTCCGCGAGGGCGACGCGGTCCTTCAGCGACGCCTCGGTGGCACCGCCGACCGTCATGCCGTCCACGTAGACGTTGCCCGCCGGTACCTTCCCGGTGATCGAGGCACGGCCGTCCACCAGGTCCACCACCACGCCGTCCTCGGCGATGACGACCCGCTCGGGAGCGACCCCGGTCTGGATGGCCAGGTCGGCGTTGGCCCTCAGGTGGCGCCACTCGCCGTGCACGGGCATGACGTTGCGGGGCCTGACGATGTTGTAGCAGTAGACGAGTTCCCCGGCGCTGGCGTGCCCGGAGACGTGCACCTTGGCGTTGCCCTTGTGGACGACGTTGGCGCCCCACCGGGTCAGGCCGTTGATGACCCGGTAGATCGCGTTCTCGTTGCCCGGGATCAGGGAGCTGGCCAGCAGGACGGTGTCGCCCTTGCCGACCCGGATCGTGTGGTCCCGGTTGGCCATGCGGGAGAGCGCGGCCATCGGCTCACCCTGCGAACCGGTGCACACCAGGGTCACCTTGCTGTCCGGCAGCTTCTCCAGTTCCTTGAGGCTCACGACCAGGCCGGACGGCACGCGCAGGTAGCCCAGGTCCCGGGCGATGCCCATGTTGCGGACCATCGACCTGCCCACGAAGGCGACCTTGCGGCCGTGCTGGTGGGCCGCGTCCAGCACCTGCTGGATGCGGTGCACGTGGCTGGCGAAGCTGGAGACGATGACGCGCCGCGGGGCGGTGCGCATCACCTGCTCGATCGCCGGGTTCAGGTCCCGTTCGGAGGTGGTGAAGCCGGGCACCTCGGCGTTGGTGGAGTCGGTCAGGAACAGATCGACGCCCTCCTCGCCGAGGCGGGCGAAGGCGCGCAGGTCGGTGATGCGCTCGTCCAGCGGGAACTGGTCCATCTTGAAGTCACCGGTGTGCAGGACCATCCCGGCCCGGGTGCGGATCGCGACCGCGAGACTGTCCGGAATGGAGTGGTTGACCGCCACGAACTCGCAGTCGAACGGGCCGAAACCGCGGCGGTCGCCCTCCCGCACCCGCGCGGTGCGCGGTTTGATGCCGTGTTCCTTGAGCTTCGCCTCCAGGAAGGCCAGTGTCAGCTTCGAGCCGACGACGGGGATGTCGGGGCGTTCGCGCAGCAGGTAGGGGACGCCGCCGATGTGGTCCTCGTGGCCGTGGGTCAGCACCACGGCGACGACGTCGTCCAGCCGGTCGCGGATCGAGGTGAAGTCCGGCAGGATCACGTCCACGCCGGGCTGGTTCTCCTCGGGGAACAGCACGCCGCAGTCGACGATGAGCAGCTTGCCCGCATGCTCGAAGACGGTCATGTTGCGGCCGATCTCCCCCAGGCCGCCCAGGGCGACCACCCTCAGACCTCCCTCGGGCAGAGGTTTCGCGGGCTTCAGTTCGGGATGCGGATGACTCATACCTTGACGCTACCGGAGGGTTGACCGCCGCGGGCACCCGGCTCGGACCGGGCCCCGCCGTGTCGCCGCGAGGTGCGCGGGGGCGGGCAGGTCTTCGGGCGTGCGGGCGCCCGCACGACGCGTTGCGCGCCCGGCACGCCCCGGGTACCACGCGCGGTGCGTCGCGGTCGGGGACGGGAGGGGCGAGCCCGGGCGCGGGGCGTACGGCCCGGTCGGCACGCCCTATGCCTTCGATGCGAGGAAACGTACTATCACCAGGTCATCACCGCGACGGGAGACAGGAAGCCGGTGCGAGTCCGGCGCGGTCCCGCCACTGTGACCGGGGAGTGGAACCCTTCGCATGCCACTGCGCGCCGCGCGGGAAGGCAGGGGGAACGTCGATCCGGGAGTCAGGACACTGGCTCGTCGCGGGCCCGGTCCGAGGAGCGCGGACTCCCCAGGAGGCTTCACGTGTCCACCGCCCATGCGCGTCTCCGTTTTCTCTCCCCCGCCCGGCGGCGCCGGCGCGCTTTATGCCCCGCGGCAGCGGCCGTCGCCCTGTCGGCCCTCCTGACCGCCGGCTGCGGCACGTCCGACGACGCCGGCGGCCCGGCCCGGAGCGCGGGGCCCGCGGTCTCGTCGTCCGGGGGCTTCCCCGTCACGGTCGACAACTGCGGTGTGACCACGACCTACGAGCAGCCGCCGTCGCGGGTGGTCACCATCCACCAGCACCCGACGGAGCTGCTGCTGGCCCTCGGGCTGAAGGACCGCATGGTCGGCACCGCCTTCCCCGACTCGGCCGTCCTGCCCGAGCTGCGGGAGGACTACGAGGCGATCCCGGAACTGGCCCCCAGGGAACCGTCGTTCGAGACCGTCCTGGAAGCCGGGCCCGACCTTGTCTACGGCGGCTACGGCAGCGCGTTCGCCGAGAACGAGGGCCGCTCCCGCGAGGCGTTCGCCGACGCCGGCATCGACACCCACCTCAACCGCGAGTACTGCGGACAGGAGCAGGTGACGATGGAGGACGTCTACGCAGAAATCCACACCGTCGGCGCGGTCTTCGGCGTCTCCGACCGTGCCGACGAGCTGGTCGCCGAGCTCCGGGGACGGGTCGGTGAGGCCACCGCAGCCGTCGAAGGCAAGGCCGCCGTGCCCGTCTTCGTGTACAACAGCGGCGACAGGGCCGCCTACACCGCGGGCGGCAGGAGCCTGGGCACCGAGCTGATCCGGCTGGCCGGAGGCCGGAACGTCTTCGCCGACCTCGACGAGGTCTTCGGTGACGTCTCCTGGGAGCAGGTCGTCGAACGCGAGCCCGAGGTCATCGCCGTCTACGACTACCCCGGCGCCGGAAGCGTCGAGCAGAAGAAGGAGTTCCTGCTCTCCCAGCCCGCCCTCGCCGAGGTGCCCGCCATCCGGAACCAGCGGTTCGTCGTCCTTCCGCTGACCGCGACGCTGGTCGGCATCCGCTCGGCGTACACGGTCGGGGACCTGGCCCGCGGGCTGCACCCCGAAAGCTTCCGGTGACGGCTCCCGCCACGGACCAGCGGTCCCGGGCCCCCGTCCGCCACCCGTCCCCGGGCCGGCGGCGGACCGGCCGGTGGCCCCTGGCCGTCACGCTGCTCGTCCTCACGGCCCTGCTGGTGTCATCGGCCACCGTCGGCCTGGCCATCGGCTCGGTGCACGTGCCGCCCGGGCAGGTGTGGGGGATCGTCACCCACGCGCTGGGTGCCGACGGGGCGGAGCCCGGCTGGTCCCGGGCGCGGGAGACCATCGTGCTGGACGTGCGGGCCCCGCGCGTGCTGCTCGGTGCCGTCACCGGCGCCGGGCTCGCGGTGGTGGGAACCGCCATGCAGGCCCTGGTCCGCAACCCGCTCGCCGAGCCGTACCTGCTGGGGGTGTCCTCCGGCGCGTCCCTCGGTGCGGTCGTGGTGATCGTGTCCGGTGTGACCCTGTTCGGACCGGTGTCCCTCCCGGCGGCCGCCTTCGCGGGCGCGCTCGGCGCGCTGCTGCTCGTGTACGCCACGGCCCGTACCGGCGGCCGGATCACGTCGGTCCGGCTCATCCTGTCCGGCGTGGCCGTCGCGTCGGTCCTCACCGCGGTGCTGAACCTGCTCCTGCTCACCACCGGCCGGGGCAATGAGGCCCGCGCGGTCCTCGCCTGGACCCTCGGCGGTCTCGGCGGCGTCAGCTGGGGCACCCTGTGGCTGCCCAGCGCGGCCCTGCTGCTGGGCGTCGCCGTCCTCCTGGTGCAGGCGCGCAACCTGAACCTGCTCCTGGCCGGCGAGGAGGCCGCGGCCACGCTGGGGCTGGACGTGGCCCGCTTCCGCGCCCGCATGTTCGTCCTGCTCTCCCTCGTCACCGGCGTGCTGGTCGCGGCGGCCGGGCCCATCGGCTTCGTCGGGCTGATGCTGCCGCACATCGTGCGCCTCTTCGTCGGCGGCGACCACCGCCGGGTGCTGCCGACGGCCGCCCTCGGCGGAGCGGTCTTCCTCATCTGGGCCGACATCGCCGCCCGCACCGTCGCCGCGCCGATGGAGATCCCCGTCGGCGTGCTGACGGCCCTGTGCGGCGGCCCGTTCTTCCTGTGGCTGATGCGCCGGGACGCCCGGCGGCACACCGACCGAGGAGTGGCATGACCGCGGCCGAACTCGTCGTGGACGGCGTCGTCCTCACCGCCGGAGCACGCCGGCTGGTGGAGGACGTCTCCCTGACCGCCCGCCCGGGTGAGGTGATCGGCCTGGTCGGCCCCAACGGCAGCGGCAAGTCCAGCCTGCTGCGCGCCGTCTACCGCGTGCTGCGCCCCGCGGCCGGGCAGGTCCGCGTCGACGGCGCCGACACCTGGTCGCTGCCGGCGCGGCGGCTGGCCCGCACCGTCGCGGCGGTGGTCCAGGAGACGGGCGCCGACATCGACCTCACGGTCCGTGAGGTCGTCGCGATGGGCCGCACTCCGCACAAGCGGCTGCTCTCCGGCGACACCGCCGAGGACGCCGCGGTGATCGCGTCCGCGCTCACCGCGGTGGACGCCGTCGGCCTGGCCGACCGCTCCTTCGGCCTCCTCTCCGGCGGCGAACGCCAGCGCGTGCTCATCGCCCGCGCCCTCGCCCAGCGGCCTGCCCTCCTGGTGCTCGACGAGCCGACCAACCACCTCGACATACGCCACCAGCTGGACGTTCTCGGCGCGCTGCGGCGGCTGACCGCCACCGTCCTGGTGGCGCTGCACGACCTCAACCTGGCCGCGTACTACTGCGACCGGCTCTACGTCCTGTGCGAGGGGCGGGTCACCGCGTCGGGCCCGCCCGCCGAGATCCTCACCCCCCGGCTGCTGGCCGAGGTCTACGGGGTGGCGAGCGAGGTCGTCCTCCATCCGCGCACGGGCGCGCCCCAGGTGACCTTCCTCCCCGGAAGCCGCCCCACGAGCTGACGCGCCCCGCAGACCGCGGCGCTCCGTCCCGCGGCGCGGCGCCCGGGTGTCTATACGATGTCCGCCCGGGCAACGGACGTCTGCGGAAGGGAGACAGGGCATGGTGGACCACCCGCAGCGCCCCCGGCGGCGGAGGCAGGGCGAGCTGGAGGCACTGGTCCTGGCGGCGCTGCGTGAGGCCGACGGCCCGGCGACCGCGGGCTGGGTGCAGGAGCGCCTGGGCGAGGACCTCGCCTACACCACGGTCATCACGATCCTGACCCGCCTGCTGGCCAAGGGCATGGTCACCCGGGAGCGGGCGGGCCGGTCCTTCGCCTGGACACCCGCGTCGGACCAGGCCGGCCTGGCCGCACGGAAGATGCGCAAGGTCCTGGACGCCGAGAGTGACCGGGAAGCGGTGCTGGCACGCTTCGTCACCGGACTCGGCCCGGACGACGAGCGGCTGCTGCGCGGGCTGCTGACCTCACCGCGGAGCGGAAGGGAACCCCGGGCCGGCGGGGAAGGCTGACCTCGCATGGGAGTCTTCGTCTTCCTCCCGCTGGTCCTGCCGCTCACGGCGTGGCCGATCGCGCGCCTGGCGGAGCAGCATCTGCATCCACGCGCCGCGACCAGGCTGCTGACGGTGGTGGCGGCGGTCATGGCCGTGTGCAGCACGGTGTGCCTGGGGCTGGTCATGGTGGTCGGCACCGCCCAGCTGCCCGGCAATCCGCTGCCCGACGGGTGGTCCGACGCGGAGGTGCGGGAGGCGGTCCCGTACGACGAGGTCGCCGGCAGGGCGGCCATCCCCGCGCTCGTCGCGGTGGTCGTCGCCTGCGGACGCCTGCTGTGGCGGCACGGCCGCGTGCGCCACCGCGCCCACCGCGCGCTGACCGGCCTGCCGGGAACGCGGGTGGCCGTCCTGCCCGACGCCCTCCCGTACGCGTACGCGCTCCCCGGGAGCGGCCCGGGCCGCGTGGTGGTGACCACGGCGCTGCTCGGCTGCCTCGAACCCGCCGAGCGTCGTGCGCTGTTCGCCCATGAGCGGGCGCATCTGGCAGCCCGGCACCACCGCTTCCTGCTCACCGTGCGACTGGCCGCGCGTGCCAACCCGTTCCTCTGGCCGCTGCGCACGGCGGTGTCGTACACGACGGAGCGGTGGGCGGACGAGGACGCGGCCCACGCGGTCGGCGACCGCCGGACGGTGGCCCGCGCGATCGGCAAGGCCGCTCTCGTGTCGCATGGCGCCCCGGCGCCCACGTTCGCGGGCTTCGCGGCACCGGGGCCGGTCCCGCGCCGGGTGGCGGCGCTGCTGGGACCGGCACCGGCGGCGCGCCGCTGGCCGTCGGCGTTCACGTCGGTGGGGCTGGCCACGTGGGGTGCGGCGGCGGGCACCGCCGCGTCGGCGATGTCGTCGGCGAACTCCGCGGTCACCATGATCGTCATCCTGCACGCGGCGACGCCCCTCTGAACCGGTGCGGACGGCCCACCGGTCAGCCCGGCGTGGTAGCAAGCGTCGCCGGTGCCCGGCGACCGCGTCCGGCCGGGCCCGGTCACCGCGTTGGACGCCGAGCTGCGCGGACTCCCCGCCTCTGCGGCGCGGCTGAAGCCGTTCGGTACGCTCCCGGCATGCGCGTACCCCGCCCGCACCCGGCCTGTCCCGACGGCACCGCGCCGCAGGGGCCGCCGCGCTCGGCACGGAGCGCGGTCCGCCGGCGGGAAGGCTCCGCCGGATGACCGGCGGTGGCGGCCTGGGCAGGACCGCGCCCTGGCTGGCCGCCTTCACCGCGGAGGGCCGGGGCTTGCAGAGCCTCACTGTCGGCGCCCTGTTCACCGGTGTACCGACCGGGCTGTTCGGGCTCGGCGTGCTGCTGGCCTGGCAGCTCCGCGTGGGCCCCGGCCTGCGCCGCCAGGTCGCGCCCGTCGCTCTGGCCGCCACGGTCCTGATCGCGGTGGCCGCGCCGTTCGTCTGGCGGGTGCCGGACGACGCCCGGGGCCCGATGCCGCCGCTGTACTCCGGGGACCTCGGCGCCGGCCCGGGCGTCTGCCGCTCTGCTTCTTCCTGCCGTCACACGGCCGGGGTCAGGAGCGGGCGGGGTGGCGTCCGGTCGGGTACCGGCAGACGCTGCGCGTCTCTGCCTGCGCCGCCTGCGCGCGTGTGATCCGGTCCCGCCGCGCGCCGGAGGTGCTGATCCTCCGCTACCAGGGCCGTGAGGTGCCGTACTTCCAGGTTCCGGCGGAGCACAGCGTCTGGTCCGCCACCGGTTACGGCTCCTTCGGCGGCGACTCGCTCACCGCCCGCGTCCGGCGCGGCGACTTCTCCCGCGGCCTTCGCCAGGGCAGGGCCCAGGCGTGCTGGCCGGGCAGGCCGGTGGCGCGGCCGGCGGCCGGTCCCGGCAGTGGCGCGCTGCCGGGGCCTCTGGTGAGGTGGTGGCGCCGCCCGCCGCAGCGTGCGACGCCACGGTCGTACCGCGGGCCGGTTACCTGGTCCCGTCGAGGGCGGCGAGTGCCTGCGCCCAGCGGGCGTACTTCAGCTCTGCCAGGTCCGCCACGGTCCTGACTCCGAACGCTTCCTGGAGCAGCTCACCGTCACGGTCTGACACGCCCTTCAGCGCGGCCACGGGGGCAGCCAGGATCTCGGGCAGGCTCTTGTCCGCCCATGCCTTGTCCAGCACCTTGTCCAGGTCGATCGAAGCCATGTGTGGTCCTCCATAGGCGTGGGGCTCGCCTCACGCACGATCCTTCTACAAACGAGTAGAAGCATAGGGGGAGCCGCGACGGGGGGAGGCACGCTCAGCGCGAGCGTGACAGGAAGGGCCGAAACCGGATGGCCGGGCCGCCCGGCTTCGCAGCCCGCTCGTCCGCGTCGTTCTCCGATGTGCGCGAGGTCCCGGCCCACGGGCGGGTGAGGAGCACAGCGGGTACCGGCTTCGCGTCTCCTTTACAGTGGGTGTAGATATAGGTAAGCCTGCTTCCGGCCAATGTCATCACGGTGCCTCGCGCTTTCCGCAGGTGGCCACGCGGGCGGCCGTCCACGGCGTCGCGGCTGCGCACCCGGGTGGCACTCGCGTCGCGCGGCTGGCGCCGCAGCTCGGCCAGGGCAAGGGCACGCTCCGCCTCCGTCGTGGACGGACGGCGGATGGTCTCCTTCAGCTCCGCGCGCCGTACCGCGTACCGCTCGACGATCTCCCTGCGCTTCTCGTTCTTCGCGAGCTTGCTCTTCTTCGCCATCAGGGCCTCCCGCCCCGTGCCCGGATACGGGCCACGGCCGCCTCGACACCGATGACGTCGATGGTCTTGATGCCCTTCGTGCTCAGCGTGAGCCGGACGTGGCGGCCCTCACTCGGCAGCCAGTAGCGCTTGCGCTGGATGTTGGGGTCGAAGTGGCGCGGGGTGCGCCGGTGGGAGTGGGAGATGCTCTTGCCGAAGCCCGGCTTGGCACCGGTGAGCTGGCAGTGGGCGGACACGGGGGTTCCTTCCTCGCTGTGGACGGCTCCCTTTTCGATAACGATCACCGGTGGCGGGCTGCTGATGCTCGGCGGCCGGCTGGGTGACGTGTCCGGCAGGCGCCGCGTCCTCCTGCTCGGCACGGCTCTCTTCGGTGCCGCGTCCCTGCTGGCCGGGCTCGCCCCCTCCTTCGCCGTGCTGGTGGCGGCCCGGCTGCTCCAGGGGGTCGGTGAGGCGATCGCGCTTCCTGCCGCGATGGCGGTGATCGTGCTCCTGTTCCCCGGAGGGCCGCACAGGTCACGGGCGTTGAGCGTGTGGGCGGCAGTCGCGAGCTGTGGCCTCGTCCTCGGGTTCGTGGTCTGCGGGTTCATCGCCGAGCTGCTCGGTTGGCGGTGGGTCTTCCTGGTGTCCGTGCCGTTCATCCTGGTGGTGTGCGTGGCGGCGGTCCTCCTGGGGCCCGGCGACCGGCCTGCCGGACCGGTGTCCCAGGACCTTCCCGGTGCGCTCCTGCTGGTGGCGGCTCCGCTGCTGTTCACCTTCGCTGTCGTCGAGGCGGGCGAGGGGGACGGCACGCTGCCCTGGTGGCCGGCGGTGGCGCTGGCTGGCGCGGCCGTGTCCGGGGCCCTGTTCGTCCGGGTCGAGCGCCGTGCGCGGAATCCGCTCGTGACGCTGCGGTTCTTCCGCGACCGCCCGCGCGTCCTGGCCAGCGCGGCCACCGCCTTGGTGAGCGCGGCGCTGGCCACCTCGTTCCTGCTGTTCACCTACTACCTGCAGAACCGGCTGGGCGCCGGCCCGCTCCAGGCCGGTCTGACGATGCTGCCCCTGGCGGTGTCCTTGATCGTGGCCTCGGTGCTGGTTCCCCGGCTGCTCGGACGGTGGGGTGCCCGCACCTGTGTCCTGGCCGGGATCTGCTGCACCGTGCTGGCGATGGCCGCCATCGCCCTGGTCTCGCACGCCGGGGCCGGTGGCCCGGCGCTGATTCCGGCCATGGTGCTCGTCGCCGCCGGGATGGGGCTCGGGCTCGTCGGACTCCAGTACCTCGCGGTGTCCGGGGTGACCGAGAACGACGCGGGCCTCGCCTCCGGCGTCCAGGGGGCCGCCGACCAGCTGGGCGGTGCCACCGGGATCACGCTCTACGTCGGCATCGGATTCGCTCCCGTCCTGGACGGCGCCGATTCCTTCCTCGTCAGCAGCTTCCTGGCCGTCGCCGGGCTCGCCGCGGCCGGGGCCGTCGCCTGGCGGATCTCCGTACCCGCCGCGGTGGCGGAGGAACCGCTGCGCTGACCACGGCCGGGGCCGCCCGCCCCGCCATCGGGGCGCGTCTTGCCCACACGGCATAGCATGTTGCCCATGACGCAACCCGATGGCGGGCTGGACAGCCTGGTACGCAAACGCATCCGCGCACTGCGCGTGGCGCAGGGCTGGTCCCTGGAGGAGCTGGCATCCCGTGCCCGGCTCAGTCAGTCCACGCTGAGCCGCATCGAGAACGGCCAGCGCCGCCTGGCGCTGGACAGCCTCGTCACCCTCGCCCGCGCCCTGGACACCACCTTGGACCAGTTGGTGGAGACCGCCACCGACGACGTCATCACCAGTCCGGTGATCGACGGCGCCCACGGCCTGATGCGCTGGCCCGTCAGGGCCGAACCCGGCCTGACCGTCGTGCGCCAGCGCATGACCGAGCCGCCGCCCGACAGCCCCGCGCGGATGCGCGCCCACCCCGGCCGCGAATGGCTCGTCGTGCTGTCCGGCACCGCGGTCCTCCTGCTGGGCCACCGCCGCCTGCGCGTCGAGACCAACCAGGCGGCGGAGTTCCCCACCATGCTCCCGCACGCCATCGGCGCCGAAGGCGGCCCCTGCGAGATCCTGGGCATCTTCGACCGCGACGCCCGCCGCGGCCACCAGCGCGGCGACGACGCGCCCGCCCCGGACCGCCGCCCGTGACGGCCCGGACGCCCCGCTCCCCGACCTGGCTTCTTGCGCCTCCGGCCAGGCAGAGGGCCCTCGCCTTGCCGAAGGTGGAAGCGGTACTGCCGCAGCGGCACGGCCGTCCTAACGTGGCAGCATGACCCACGCTCACCCCCGCCCGGCCCACCACGGCCCGGCCCACCACGGCGCCTCTCACCGCCCCCACCAGCACCCCGCCGGCACGGACGGCCAGGCGGACATGCTCGACCTGGAGGCCGAGACCCTCGCCGGGCACATCGCCTCCATCACCGCGTGGCTGCCCCTGGAGACCAGCCCGCGCCACCTCGTGGACCTGGGCTGCGGCACAGGCGCCGGCACCTTCGCCCTCCTCACCCGCTGGCCCGAGGCGCACGTCACCGCTGTCGACTCCTCGGCCGAACACCTCCGGCGCCTGCGCGAGAAGGCGTGCGCCGAGGGCGTGGCGGAGCGGGTGCGTACCGTGCAGGCGGACCTGGACGCCGCGCGGTGGCCCGCCCTCGGCACCCCTGACCTGGTGTGGGCGTCCGCGTCGATGCACCATCTGGCCGACGCCGGGCACGCGCTGCGCAGGGTCCATGACGTTGTCGCCCCCGGCGGCCTGTTCGCCGTCGTCGAGCTGGCCGGCTCCCCCCGTTTCCTGCCCGGGGACGCCCCGCGGGAGCGGCCCGGCCTGGAGGAGCGCTGCCACGCCGCGAGCGACCGCCTCCACGCCGCGCACCTGCCCCACCGCGGCGCCGACTGGGGCCCGATGCTGACCGCCGCCGGGTTCACCGTCGAAGGGGAACGCACCCTCACCGTGCACGTCGAGAAAGCGGGCGACGACGCCGTCGGCCGCTACGCGCTCGGCAGCCTCCAGCGCCTCCGCGACAGCGCAGCCGACGCCCTCGCGGCCGAGGACCTCGCCGCGCTCGACCGGCTGCTCGACACCGGCGGCCCGCACAGCCTCCTGCGCCGCGAGGACCTCGCGGTACGCACCGAACGCACCGTCTGGGCCGCGCGCCGCGCCCGCTGAACCACCCGGGCCGCCTGGGCGCACCCGGGGGTCAGGGACCCACCTCGTAGGCGCGGAGCCAGAGTTCGAGGGTGAGGACGAGCCAGAGCTTCCCGCCGTGGCGGGGCAGCAGCAGACCCTCGCCCCGGGTCCAGGCGCGCAGCGTGTCGGTGCGGAACAGCCCCCGCGCCCGGGCCGAACGGCCGAACAGCAGCTCCTCGGCCAGCTCGCGCAGCGGCCCGCGCAGCCACTGCTGCACCGGCACCCGCATCCCGCTCTTGGGCCGGTCCACCACGGTGGCCGGCAGCAGGTCGCGCACCGCCTCCTTCAGGATCCACTTCTCGCTCGTCCCGGCCAGCTTCCAGCGCGGCGGCACCGCGAACGCGTGGTCCACCACCGCGCGGTCGAACAGCGGGGCCCGTCCCTCCAGTCCGCTGGCCGCGGTGATCCGCTCCACCTTGGCGAGGATGTGGTGGGCGCCCTTCGTGCGCAGGTTGGTGTGCAGGAGCTGGTTGAGCAGGCTGTGCATCGCGCCCTGGCGCAGGTAGGGCGCCAGCGGCGCGGTCAGCGGCGGCGCGTCCGCCGCCCGGGCCTGCGCCTCGGGGGTGAGCAGGACCGGCAGGTCGGCGTGGCACTTGCGGTAGGAGTCCAGGTACGCCCGGGCGCGGGCCTCCTCGTCCGGTTCCCGGCGGTACAGCTCGTGGATGAGCATGGGCAGGTTCTTCGGGCCGCCGAAGACGGGGTCGCCGCCCTCCCCGTTGAGGACCACCCGCATGCCGTCGGCGGCGACCGCCTCCGCGAGGAGCAGGTTGGGCACGGTGAGCGGGTCGCCGACCGGGCAGTCCAGCAGCGCGACGGTCTCCGGCAACCGGGCGGCGACGCTGCGCCCGGACACGGTGAGCACCCGGTGGCCGGTGCCGCAGTGCGCGGCGACCAGCCCGGAGTAGCCGAGTTCGTCGGGGGTCTCGGTGTCGAAGCCGATGGAGTACGTCCGCACCGGGCGGTCGTGCCGGCGGGCGGCCAGCGCGGTGACCAGGCTGCTGTCGATGCCGCCGGAGAGCAGCACCCCCACCGGCTCCCCTGCGGGCAGCCGCCGGGCGGTGGCCTCCTCCAGCAGTTCCCGCAGGCGGGCGGCGTGGGCCTGCGGGCCGCGCGGGTCGTCGGCCTCGGCCGGTTCCCAGTACACCGCCTCCTGGCTGCTGCCGTCGGCGCGCAGCCGCAGCCGACGGCCGGGCAGCGCCTCCTCCACCCCGCGCAGCAGCGTCTGGCGGCCGGGCAGATAGGCGAAGGAGAGGAAGGAACGCACGGCGGCCAGGTCCAGGCCCGTGCGCAGTCCCGGCAGCCGGGCCAGGGCGCGCAGCGCGGTGGCGGCCGCCCACGTGCCGTCGGCGGTGCGGGTGAGGAAGAGCGTCCGGCCGCCCACCGCGTCCCGGATCAGGGTGAGTTCGGCGGGCCCGCCGACCAGCCCCGGGTCCCGCACCACGGCCAGCGCGTACATGCCCTCGGCCTCGGCCAGCCGCGCGGAGCCGAAGCGGGCGTACCAGCGCAGCAGCAGCTCACCGTGCGGGCAGTCGGGCGGCACCCCGGCGGCGCTGCCGCCCAGCCGGGCACGCAGCGCCTCGGGCTCGTACAGGGTCACCTCGCCGACGGCCACGAGCTGACCGGCCCGCCACGGCCCGGCCGCCGCACCCGGCGCGGGCACCAGCCCGAGCGCGTACGTCCCCCCGGCCGCCACCGGCTCGGCCCCCGTCGCCGCCAGCCGCCCGGCCGGATCGTCCGCCGTGAGTACCGCACACCACCGGGCCATCGTGCCTCTCCCCTCCACTCGTCCGCCCGCGCGGCGGGCCGGTCCTGCGACCGTTCGCCGACGCCCCGCCGGCGGTGCCCGGGTCAGCCGAAGTCGCCGTCGTCGAAGCCGACGTCGCCGCCCCAGTCGTCGTACTCCTCCGGGGGCGCCGTGCCGCCGGTGTCCGCGGAGCCGCCCCCGCCGGCCTGGGCGCGGGCCTCCTCGCGCAGCGCCTCCTCCTGCCCCTCGGTCAGCGCCACCGGCGGCGCGACCAGCGCACCGGCCAGCACACCGCCCCCGAGCGCGGCGAGCACCACGCCGGTACGTCCGGCGAAGGAACTGCGGTTGACGGTCAGCACCTCGTTGCTCCACAGCGTGCGCCCGTACCCGGCCTCCCGGCCGTAGAGCGTCCGCCCGTCGGCGTGCACCCGTTTGACCAGGTGGCGGCCGAGTGGTTCGTCGGTGCCCGAGCCGCCGCCGTCGTCGCGCCAGCGGACCACGCCGTCCGCACCGTGCTCGCGCCACTCCCGGCGGCCGTCGGCGTAGGCGCGGTGGACCGTGCCGTCGGCCAGTACCTCGTCCTGGTAGGTGATCTCCCGTCGCGGTCGCACCCGCGCCCCCTCGTTCACTCGGCCGGCCTGCTCAGGAACCCCGTCTCCCGTACGCCGCGCAGCCGCCGGCGGGCCGGGCGCGGAGCACGGATGCCGCGCACCATCCGGTGGACGGTCCGCAGCAGCACCGCCGGAGGCACCGCCTCGACCTCCGCGAACCGTCCGCCACACAGCCAGGCGTGCTCCCGCCTCGTCAGCGCCGGCGCGGCGCCCGGCGGGATGCGGTACGCGCCCGGGCGGTGCTCCGGGCGGCCGTGGGTGAGGTGCAGTGCGGCGGCCTGCCGGGGCCGCAGCCCGAGCGCCACGGTCCGTACGCCGGACGGGAGTGGTGTGGCGGCGGTGAAGCGGGCCGCGAAGGCGAGCCCGGCCGGGGAGGCGTCGTGCAGCAGGTACACGGTGGCCCGCCCGGCGAGGCCGAGCATGCGCAGCACCGCGGGGTCGAGCGGAAGCTCCCCCGCACCGTGGACCGGGCAGGCGGACTCCATCGGGAGGGCGTTGGCGCGCAGCATGTGCGCGACCGCGTCCGACTGGCAGACCAGCAGCCGGGGCAGACCGTAGTCGAACAGGTCCGCCTCCGGGGTGTGGCGGCCCGCCGGGTGCCGTACCACGGGTTCGGGCGCCAGGAGTCCGGGCAGCCGGTCCGCCGGGCCGTGCGGGCCGGGGCCGTACGCGTCCAGGGCGGCGCGGAAGCGGGAGTACGCCACCGGCGGTGCCAGGGTGAACGGCAGGCGGCGCGGCGCCCGGTGCAGCGGGTGCAGCACGCGGCACAGCGCGTAGTACAACTGCCGTTCGGTGAACCGGATACCGCCCGGCTGCCCGGCTCGTACCACCGCGCGGGCCAGGGCCGCGTGCAGCATCCGGTCCCGGCCCCCGGGCGGGCCTTTGCCCGGTGCGGGGACCGGGCCCGTACCTCCGCCCCGGACCGTCATCGCCGCTCCTGGCCCGGCCGGTCCGCGGACGGGCCGGGCCCGTCCGGCGGTCCCGCCGCTCCCCCGCCGGCCGGCCGGGTCAGGAAGCCGACCGCGCGAGCGGCGTGGCGGTCCGGGTCGACCCGCTCGCGTGCCCGCCGCACCCCGGCCTCCACCACCTCCAGCAGCACGGCGGGGCGCACCGCCGCCAGCGGGAACCACCAGCCCGCCGCGAGCCAGGCCACCTCCGCTTCGGTCAGGCGCCGTTCGGCCTCCCGCAGCCGGGCGATCTCCTCGGCCGCCGGCGGAGCCTCACGCAGCCGCAGCCCCCGCCCCGGCCCGGTGTCCTCCTCGGGCGCCGGTCCCCTCCAGGCGGCGGGCCCGCCCGCCTGGTCCGGCGGGCCCGGGGCGGGCAGCACCGTGCGCGGGGCCAGACCGGCCACCACCGCACGCGGACCCAGCACCCGGCGCGCCTCGGCGGCGAACAGCACGCCCGACGGGCTCGCGTCGTGCAGCACCACCGTGGGAAGCCCGTCCGGTATCTGCTCCGGTGCGGTGTGCAGCCGCACCGCGAGCCGCTGCGGCAGGCCGTTGGCGGCCAGGCAGGTCAGCACCGACGGGTCGGGGCAGAGCACCGCCGCGACCGGGGGCCCGGCCCCCCGCCAGGCTCCGGCGGGCAGCTCGCCGGTCACCATCCCCGGCGGCGGCGCCCCGTAGGCCGCCACCCAGTGCTCCGCCAGCTCGGTCTCGAGCGCGGTCAGTTCCATCGGCATCCGGATGGCCGCCAGCCGGCTCGCACGCCGCGAGGAGCGCCACCGCAGGAGGAGGAGCAGCAGGAACAGCGCCAGGGCCGACCCGATCACCGGGGCGATGCGCGTCCCGTGCAGGTCGAACACCGCGCGTGCCCCCGCCACCGCACCGCACAGCACGACGACCAGGACGACGGCGCACCCCACGAACCCCTCGCCCGGTGCCGGCAGCCGGCCCCGCCCGGCCGCGTACCAGAACTGCGCCGGTGTGTAGCGGACCCGGCCGCCGTCTCCGAGCCGCTCGACCAGCCGGTGCGCCCGGTTGTCGTGCAGCCGCAGACCGTTCTCCTTGGGCTCCAGCGCGAAGCGTCTGGCGCACCGCCCGCAGCGGCGGTTGGTGCGCTCACGGTGCAGCAGGCTCGTGTCGCAGTGCGGGCAGATCACCGGGCGCCCCCCGCAGCGTTCCACCAAACCGGTCCGCCCATCCGTCCCACCCCCGCACCCCCGCACGTCCGAGCGCCGGGCCCGCCCCCGGCGGGGCACCCTCGGCACACGACCGGTGGGCCGGCACCGCCGACCCGCCTCCGCCAGGTCCGACGCCTGCCGTCACCCTGGTGGTTCCCGCTCCGCGCAGAATACGTCGGCACCGGCTGCCGTACACCCGCCACCGCTCCAGGAGGACGCCTCCGATGACCGTGACCGGACACTCCGACGCACCCGCCCCGCCCCCGGCCGCCGGGCGGCTCAAGCGCGACGCCGACGCGGTGAACGAGGTCCACGACCTCGCCGCCCACCGCGATCCGGCGCGCAACGTCGTCACGCCCGTCCTCCAGCTCCCGCCGCCGGTCGCCCTGGTGGTCGTGGAGTCCTTCGCCGCGGTGGTCGCCGCCGCCCGCCGCAGCGCCGAGGCCACCGCCCCGGACGCGGACGGCGTCGTCCGCTCCCAGACGTTCGAGGAGGGGGAGGTCTACATGGTCGAGAAGCCCTTCGACGGCTTCGTCGCCGACCGCTACCTGATGGACTTCTACGACGTGGAGGAGCGCGGACTGTGCTCGCGGATGCACCTGCACACCGGGCTGCGGTTCGTGCGGATGATGACCGGCCCCCACACCCGGATACGGGTCGGCAGCCTGTCGCCGTTCACGGTCACGGAGGTGGCCGGGGTGACCCCGTTCCGGCCCCGGACCTTCGAGGACGCGCTGCCGGACGCGCCGGAGGGCGTGGAGCGGGTGCGCTACAACCTGGTGGTGCCGCCGTGTTCCTTCGTCGACATGCAGATACCGCGCGGCGTGAGCCACCAGTTCAACGCGGTCGGCCCGCACGCGGTCATCGACTCCGTCCACCCGGAGGAGTCCATCGAGGCGTTCCGCGAGCGGATGTCCGGCTACCGCATGACCGCCCAGACCGTCTTCCTCGCCGACCACCTCCCGCCGACCGCCTCCTGTGCCCCCGTCCCGGAACCCTGACCGGTTTATCCGGAGGCGAGGCGCCCGCACCGGCTGGGACGATACGGATATGGCACGCACGTTTGAAGAACTGGTCGCGGAGGCGGAGTCGGCCCCGGTCGAGGGCTGGGACTTCTCCTGGCTGCGGGGACGGGCCAGCGAGGAGCGCCCGTCGTGGGGCTACCAGCGCATGATGGGTGAGCGGATGGCACGGGCCTCGGCCGCGCTGGACGTCCAGACCGGCGGCGGGGAGGTCCTCGCAGGGGTACCGGTACTGCCGCCGCTGGTGGCGGCCACGGAGTCCTGGCCGCCCAACGTGGCCAGGGCCACCCGGCTGCTGCGCCCACGGGGAGCGGTGGTCGTCGCCGCCGCGGACGAGCCGCCGCTGCCGTTCGCCGACGGGGCGTTCGACCTGGTGGTCAGCCGCCACCCGGTGACCGTCTGGTGGGAGGAGACCGCCCGGGTGCTCCGGCCGGGAGGCACGTACTTCTCCCAGCAGGTCGGTCCGGCCAGCGTCTTCGAACTGGTCGAGTACTTCCGCGGGCCGCAGCCGCGGGAGGCGCGCCGCCAACGCCACCCCGACGACGCCCGCCTGGCGGCCGAGGCGGCCGGGCTGGAGGTCACCGATGTGCGCCTGGAGACGCTGCGCACGGAGTTCTTCGACGTCGGCGCCGTGGTCTACTTCCTGCGCAAGGTGGTCTGGATGGTGCCGGACTTCACCGTCGGCCAGTACCGCGACCGGCTGCGGCAACTGCACGAGCGCATCCAGGACGACGGCCCGTTCACCGCCCGCACCACCCGGTTCCTCATCGAGGCCCGCAGACCCGCCTGAGCCCGGCTGCCGGGGCAGCGCGCCGCTCCCCCGGCTGCCGTCCTCTCAGGGCGCGCGACGACGCCGCCGCACGCCGGGGCGTCCAGGGACGCCCCTGGCAAGGAGCCCGGAGGCTTCCGGGACGCGGGACGCTCAAGGGGGTGGGGGCGAGCCCGGCTCGGATAGGGACCGCGATGCCGGCCCGACGGGACGTACTCCTGGTCACCGACGCGACGGAGGCGGCAACGCCCGTCTCGGCCGAGCGGGAAGGTGAAGCTCTCCGTCCTGAACGAGCACTTCACGGTGGTGGCCGACGAGCAGGTCCGCGGCCGGCGGGTGACGGTGTACCGGAACCGGGCGGCCCAGCCTGGGCCCGGGTTCCGCACACTCGTGTCCCGGGGACAGTGACGCTGGGCAGGTCCGCGCCATGGCGACTGCTCAGTTCTTGTGCGCGGTGACCAGGGCGAAGGAGAGGAACGCTCCGCCGTCCGCGGTGAGCATCTCGATGACCGGCTGGTTCGCGCTCCGGCCGCCCGGATGGTGCTCCGCGCCCGCCCGGGCCCACAGCAGCCAGTCCTGCCAGGCGTCCTGCTGCAACCGCGCGGAGGTGACCTTCACCAACTCGGTGATCTCCCAGTGGAAGCGCCACCACTCCGCCGTGTGCCAGGCGGCCGCCTCCCAGCCGACCACCTTCCTGATGTGGGGCGGGATCGTCCCCAGCTCTCGTATCTCCCGTGTCATGGCGGGAGTGGCCATGCCCAGCTGCCCGCCGGGGCGGAGATACCGCAGCAGGTAGGGCAGGTAGCTGTCCGCCGTGCCGAAGTACTCGAAGGCGTCCACGCTGACGATGGCGTCGAAGCTCTCCTCCTCGAAGGGCAGGGCGTGCGCCTCCGCGCGCACGGCCTCCACCCGGTCGCTGACACCCGCCTCGGCGAAGACAGCCGCCGCCTCCCCGGGGGCGATCCACAAGTCGGCCGCGACGACCTGGACACCGTACTCACGGGCAAGGAACACCGACGTGGCGCCTTTGCCGGAGCCGAGGTCGAGAATCCGCATCCCCGGGCGCAGATCGAGGTTCTGGGCCAGGTCCTCCAGCAGCCACAGCGGGTTCGGGCCCATGTCGAGGCCGAGCAGCCAGGCGGGGTCGTAGCGGGAGGAGCGCGGGTAGCGGTCGGGACGTACGAGATCGTTCAAGGCAGTCACGAGCAGGGACCCAATCTGATCGTATGCCCAGAGCGCAACCCGTTTCCGCTCCACCACGTCGGCTCCTCACCCACGCCGGCACCCCGGCACGTTCTGCTGGCGGAGCAGCGCCCGGCTGCGGCAGCCGCGCCGAGGTCCCCGGCCCGGACACACCGACGCGGGCCAAAGCCTTACGTCTTCGCGTAGTGCTGACGGTCCCGGCGCCCGTGGACACCGCTCGCCGTGCGTCGGGCGCGCGGCTCTCGGGGGCGCCGGGCCGTCAGGCGTCGGGGGATGTCAGAAGGCGGGCCGGTTCCACAGGTCGCACTTGTGGTCCTGGGGGAAGGTCGATATCCCGGTGATGGCTCCGGGGGCCAGGGACTGGACCGTCGGGAAGGGCTTCCACCGCGGAGCGTCCGCCGCGTACGGGACGCCGGTCTTGGCGAAGTTGGTCCAGTAGCCGAGCATCCTGTCCGACAGGGCGTTCTGGGCCGGGGTGCCGAAGACGCCGCCGAACACGTACCGGATCTCCGAACCGTGCGGGGCGCCGAGCGGGAAGCTGACCGGCAGGTCCAGGTAGTCCATGGCGTGACGGTCGGCGAACTCGTACTGGTAGGACCGGGTGTACGGGGCCATGAGCCTCGCCGTCCGCGACTGGAGGCAGGCGAACTGGGAGTCCGTGAGGACGGCGCCCAGCGCCTCCGCGGGTGTGCCGTAATCCGACAGGGGGTAGCGGGCCAGGATCCCGTCGGTCCGTTCGCCGTAGAGCGCCCGGACGGCGGCCGGGTACTCCGCCGCGGTGAGTTGCCTGCCGGCCAGGTCGTAGGTGGTCGCCACCGTGAGCCGGCCCTCGTCGGCGGTGGTGCCCTGGAGGACGGGGACCCGGTGGAACCGGCCGCGCTCCAGCGCGTCCGTCACCTGGAGCGGCAGGACCTTCCCGTCGACGTTGGGGGTCCAGCGGGCGGTGGGGCTCAGCGAGGCGCTGAGCACCTGGTCGGCGGACCGGGCCCGCAGGCAGGCCACGTCCGCGCAGCCCAGGGAACGCGCCCAGGTCGCGCCCCTGTCCTGCTGTGACTCCTGGGTGGGCAGCGGGAATCCGCAGCCGGACTGGGCGACGGCCCGGTGGAACAGGCCGGTCGCACGGGGCGAGACCAGGTTCTGGCATACGCTGCCGCCGCCCGCCGATTCACCGAAGACGGTCACGTTGCCGGGGTCGCCGCCGAACGCCGCGATGTTGTCCCGCACCCAGCGCA
The DNA here is from genome assembly GCF_036323765.1 of Streptomyces solitudinis. Taxonomy (NCBI): domain Bacteria; kingdom Bacillati; phylum Actinomycetota; class Actinomycetes; order Kitasatosporales; family Streptomycetaceae; genus Streptomyces; species Streptomyces solitudinis. The sequence continues at coordinate 734,800 of NZ_JAZDCW010000001.1, read as the reverse complement.
GGGCGGCCTGCTGGTCGAGCAGACCGTAGTTGCCGGACATCCCCTGCCACGATTCCTCGGCCAGGCCGGGGTGGGCCAGGTAACCGAACGCGCCGAGGCGGTAGTTGAAGGTGACGTTGACCACCTCGCCCTGTGCCGCCAGGTTGCTGCCGTCGTAGAACGTCCCGGAGCCGACGGTGAAGCCGCCACCGTGGATCCACACCATCACCGGCCGCTTGTGGAGGGACCGCTGCGCGGGCGTGTGGACGTTCAGGTACAGGCAGTCCTCGCTGGGCGTGCCGGGCCCGGCGAGGTTCCCCCACGGGCTGGACCGGACGGCCTGCATACAGGGGTCACCCGGCGTGGTGGCGTCCCGGACACCGGGCCAGCGCTCAGGCGCGGACGGCGGCCTCCACCGCTGCGAACCGACCGGCGGCGCGGCGTAGGGAATGCCGAGGTAGGAGTTCGCCGTCTGTCCCGCCTGCCCGCGCACCTGCCCGTACCGGGTGGTGACGGTCGGCCCTTCGGCCGCCGTGGCGTGGGTGGGCACGAAGAACGCCGCGACGGCCGACAGCACGAGCGTGCCGCACAGCGCCCCGGTTCTGCGCGTGCCTGGTAAGAGTCTGCGACTTCTGGCCAACAACTTCGAGCGCAGGGCGGACATCGTGCACCTCCGTACGGAAGGGGGGTGTGGGTGGACACTGCCCGGGCAGTGTCGCCGGAGCCCCCGCACCGCGGCATCGTGCGAATCACCGGTCTCCGCCGTGGCGTCGGCGCGCCGTCACACCGGCCACCCGGTGGGCGGCCGCCGCTTCCCGGCACGTCGGTACGGGCCAGTCGCCCACAGCGTCGTCCGGTCCGTCCGCGGCCACCGCTCACCGCAGGTTCACCGAGTGGGCCAGGCCCGGGGTCCGGGCCGACAGGCCCGACTGCCCGACCGGCTGGTGCTCGTCCCCCGTGCGGGCTACGGAGAAGTGTCCACCGCCAGTGACTGGCTGTGGCCCGTCCGGGGCGGCCACTGGGCGGGGAGCGGGCCGGCGTCTTGGGACACACGAGGCTCCTGTGCCGTTGAGAAGGGACTCATCGTCTCGACTCGACAGCGCGGGAGCCTCGTCGGTTCCCTGTTCTGCCGCACTCGGCCTGCCTCATGCGCTGGGCGCCGGCGTCGGACAGCCGCTCCGTGTACCGATCGATACGTGGTGTGCCCTTTGCCCGAGTGGCGCATGAGCCCGGGGCCCTTCTTGATCCGGCGCCTCCGGGACCCCGTCTCCCCCGCGATCCGGGTTGACCTTGACGTAGCGGCAACTTCTAGCGTTCGGGTCATGGAGTGGTCGATCCAGGACATCGCGCGACGCGTCGGCACCACGAGCCGGACGCTGCGGCACTACGACGAGCTGGGGCTGCTGGTGCCGAGCCGGGTGGGCGCCAACGGCTACCGCTACTACGGGCAGGACGAACTGGTGCGTCTCCAGCGCATCCTGCTGCTGCGGCAGCTCGGGCTGTCGCTGTCCGCGATCGCGGAGATCCTCGCGGGGCAGCAGGAGACCGCCGCCGCCCTGCGGACGCACCTGGCGCTGCTGGAGCAGGAGCGCGAGCGCATCGGTCGGCAGATCACCGCGGTGCGGACCACTCTCGACAAGACGACACGAGGAGAACAGCTCATGCCCGAGGAAGTGCTGGACGGATTCGACCACACCCGGTACGAGGAGGAGGTCACCCGGCGGTGGGGCCGGGACGCCTACGTGAACGGCGACCGCTGGTGGCGGTCGCTCACGGACGGGGAGAAGCGCGGTTTCAAGGAGGAGCAGGCCGCGATCGCCGCGGCCTTCGTCGCCGCCTTCCAGGCCGGGCAGGACCCCGCGGGTGACGAGGTGCAGGACATCGCCCGGCGCCACTGCGCGTGGCTGTCCGGCCCGGTCCCCGTCAGCCGCTCGTACGTCATCGGGCTGGCCGGGCTCTACGTCGCCGATCCCCGGTTCGGCGTCCACTACGAGCAGCACGCTCCGGGCGCCGCCGAGTTCGTCCGTGACGCCCTCACCGTCTACGCGGAGCGGCACCTGACCGGCTGAGCGGCGCTCACCGAGGACGGCGGGGCGCTGGCGGGCCCGGCCGGGGCGCTGGCGCAAGTGCGGCGGTGTCGGGCAGGCTGTCCCCGCGTCCTGGGCGATCATGGAGTGCGCACGGGGGCACGGATCACGGGGGAGGACCGCGCATGTGGCCGCTGGACCAGGCAGACCCTGTCCGGATAGGGCCGTACCGGCTGCTGGCGCGGCTGGGCGAGGGCGGCATGGGCACGGTGTTCCTCGCGGAGGGCGACGGGGGCGAACGGGTCGCCCTGAAGTCCATCCGGCACGGCTATGCCGAGGAGCCGGGCTTCAGGGCGCGGTTCGCGCGGGAGATCCAGACCGCGGGCATGGTCCGCGCCGAGGGCGTCGCCCGCGTCGTGAACGCGGAGCCGGGGGACGGCGGGCAGCGGCCGTGGGTGGCCACCGAGTTCGTGCCCGGGGTGTCCCTGCAACGGCTGGTGGCCACGCAGGGCCCGCTGCCCGCCCGCAGTGCGGGGGCTCTCGCGGTGGGGCTCGCCCGTGCCCTCGGGGCGGTCCACGCGGCGGGGCTGGTGCACCGGGACGTCAAGCCGTCGAACATCCTGCTCACCGTCGAGGGGCCGCGTCTGATCGACTTCGGGGTGGCGCGGCTCGTCGACGCCTCGACCGGCGGTGGGCTGACCCGCACGGGGGCGTCCGTGGGCTCGCCGGGGTACATGTCGCCGGAGCAGGTGCTGGGCCGCTCCCTGGCCCCGGCCAGTGACGTGTTCGGGCTGGGTGGCGTGCTGGTGTTCGCCGCTACCGGCGACCTGCCGTTCCCCGTGGAGGACGCCAGCAGCCAGCACGCGTTGATGTTCGCCGTCGTCCAGCAGGACCCGTCCCTCGGCCGGGTCCCGGCCGAACTGCGCGCCACCGTCGCGGAGTGCCTGGCCAAGGAGCCCGCCGGACGTCCGCCCGCGCCCGCGCTGGCCGAACGGCTGTCGGCCTACGCGGCAGTGCTGGACGACGGCGCCAAGGCGCCCGGCGGGGAGCCCTGGCTGCCCGCGCGCGCCCTGGCCGAGGTGGCCCGCATCTCCGGCCGCGCCGTCGCGCAGGGCGAGTGGCGCCCGGCGGGCGGCGGTGCGGGCGGACCGGGCGACGGCGGCGGAGGCGGGGCCGGTGAGCCCGCCGCCCCGGCCCGGCCCGCCGCGCCGCCCCCGCCGCCCGGTGGCCTCCCGTACGTGCCGACGCTCACCGCGCCCGCGGGGTCCGCGCCGCAGGCGCCCCCGCACGCGCCGCCGCCCGCCCCTGCGCCGGAGCCTCCGGCCGTCCGTCCCGGGCCCGCCGGGCAGTCCGCACCCGGGCGGCCCCACTACGTCCGGCCGGAACCCGCCGCCGCCCCGCGGCCCCCGCACGCCCCGGTGCACCGTGCCCCGGTGCCGCCTGCGTCGCCCTGGGCCACGCGGCCGACGGCGCTGCACTCCCCGGAGGGGATGGCGACAGCGCTCTCCTGGGTCTACGGCATCTACCTGGCCTTCAAGTGCGTGGCGGCCGTGCTGCACGTCGGCTTCGCCGGCGAGCTCGGCGACTGGCGGACCGCTGACTTCGCGCTGTGGACCGACATCGACGAACTCGTGCGGAACGCGGCCACGGTGGTCCTGGCGGACTCGCTCCTGGGCCTCGCGGCGGGTGTTCTCACGCTGACGTGGTTCTGGCGGGTGCGGGTCAACGCGGAGGTGTTCGCCCCGGGTGAGCACCGGTACTCCCCCGGCATGGCAGTGGGGAGCTGGTTCATCCCGCTCGCCAACCTGGTCATCCCGGGGAAGATCGCCTTCGACGTCTGGTACGCCTCGCTCCAGGACCGCGACCGGGGCGGCCCGGGCCAGCGGGGCTGGCAGACGAGCCGGTGGTGGCCCGGACGCCGGCTGCTCGCCTGGTGGTGGGCGTGCTTCGTCCTCCTCAGCCTCGCCCTCTGCGTCACCCTCCTCGTGCCCGATCTGCTGGAGGCGTCCGTCGACCGCGGCAACGGGATCATCGACTTCGACCGGATGATCGCGGTCAGCTACTGGGCGGCCTTCCTGCACCTCCTGTGCGTCCCGGGCATCGCGCTGTCCGTCTCCGTCATCCGCCGCCTGACCGAACTCCAGGAGCTGCGCGCCGTCCGCCGCTGACCCGGCCGCGGGCGCCCTCCTCCGGGAGCCCCCCGGCCGCCGTGCCCCGGCTTCGGGGGACGCCTACCAGGCCAGGCCGTACGGCGCGGAGCAGTGGGGCGGGCCGGGTGCGCCGCCTGCGAGCACCGCGCCGGGCGGCCCCTGCTGGACCAGGCGTCCGTCCCGCAGCAGCAGGCAGTGACCGGCCCGGCGGGCCGCCGCCGGGTCGTGGGTGACGTACACGACGGTGACGCCCTCGGCGGCCAGCTCCCGGAGCACGTCGGTGATGCCGTGCTGTGCTGCCAGATCGAGTCCGGTGGTGGGCTCGTCGAGCAGCAGGAGGTCCGCCTCCTGGGCCAGTCCCTGGGCCACCAGGGCGCGCTGCCGCTGGCCGCCGGAGAGTTCGCCGATGCGCCGTGCCGCCAGGGCGCCGATGCCGAGCCGGTCCATGCAGGCGTCGGCCACCGACCGCTCGCGCGAGGACATCCGCCGGAACAGCCCGAGACTCCCCCAGCGTCCCATCGCGACGGTGTCGCGCACCGTGACCGGCAGCGCGTCGGGAACGGTGCTGCGCTGCGGCACGAGGGCGGGGCGGGCGCCGGTGCGGTGACGCACCGTTCCGGTCATGGCGGGCAGGACGCCCGCCAGCACGCCGAGCAGCGTGGACTTGCCCGATCCGTTCGGCCCCACGACGGCGGTGACGGCCGCCGCCGGTATCCGGGCGCTGACCCCGGCCAGGACCGGTCGTCCCGCGTATCCGGCCGACACGTCGTCGAGCGTCACCTGCTGGATCATCCGGGGTTCCCTCCGTGACTTTGCATTGAAAACGATTTTCATAATAGGTTCACGCACCATGGAGTGGTTGACGGGCCCCCTTGAGGTGGCCTTCGTACAGCGCGCCCTGTGGGGCGGCGTCCTGGTGTCGCTGATCTGCGCCCTGGCCGGGACGTGGGTGGTCCTGCGCGGCATGGCCTTCCTCGGGGACGCCATGGCGCACGGCATGCTGCCGGGGGTCGCGGCCGCCTCGCTGCTGGGAGGCAACCTCCTGACGGGCGCCGCGGTGAGCGCCGCCGCCATGGCGCTCGGCGTCACCGCCCTCGGCCGCGCCCCCCGGCTGTCGCACGACACGGGCATCGGCCTGCTCTTCGTGGGGATGCTCTCCCTCGGCGTGATCATCGTCTCGCGCTCCCAGTCGTTCGCCGTCGACCTGACCGGGTTCCTCTTCGGCGACGTGCTCGCGGTGCGCGCGAGCGACCTCAGGAACCTCGCCGTGGCCCTGGGGATCGCCCTGGCCGTCTCGGCCGTGGGTCACCGGCCGTTCGTCGCCCTGACCTTCGACGAGCGCAAGGCCCACACCCTGGGGCTGCGTCCCCGCCTCGCCCACGCCGCGCTGCTGGGCCTGCTGACGCTGGCCATCGTCGCCTCGTTCCACGTGGTGGGGACGCTGCTGGTCTTCGGCCTGCTGATCGCGCCCCCGGCCGCGGCCCTGCCCTGGGCCCGGCGCATCCCGACGATCATGGCCGGGGCGGCCTGCCTGGGCTGCGCCGCGACGTTCCTCGGCCTGCTCGCGTCCTGGCACCTGGGCACCGCCGCCGGGGCGACGATCGCCGCCGTCGCGGTCGCGCAGTTCGCGCTCTCCCACCTCGCCGCCGCCGCGTGGAACCACCGGCCCGGCCAGGCACGGCCGACGCCCCCGGCGGCCACCCCGGCCCCGTCCCCCGCCCCCGTCCCGTGCACACCCGCCCCTCCGCGATCGGAGCAGGAACTCCCCTCATGAGAGCCACGAGAACCCACACGGCGGCCGCCCTCTCGGCCGCCCTGGCCGCGGCCGTGCTGCTGACCGGCTGCCCAAGCGGCTCCGGCGACGAGAAGTCGCCGCAGGCGCAACCGTCGCCGTCCGCCGTGCCCCACGGGTACGTCGAGGGTGCCGAGGAGGCCGCGGAACAGCAGCCGCGGCTGGTGCTGGCCGACACCGCAACCGGCGCGGTGCACGTCCTGGACCTCGTCACGGAGGAGGTGTTCCCCGTGGGCCGCGCCGCGGGGGTGCGCTCCGTCACCGGAGACGGCCGGTTCGCCTACCTGGACACCGGCACCGGCGCCCACGTCGTCGACGGCGGCGCGTGGACGACGGACCACGGCGACCACGTGCACTACTACCGCTCGCAGCCCCGCAGCGCCGGGACGTTCGACGGGGGGCGGCCGCAGCACGTCCACAGCGACTCCGCTCTCACCGCCGTCGTCTTCGAGGACGGCACGGCCCGCCTGTTCGACCGCACCGCGCTGGAGGACGGCACCCCCGGCGGGGGCCGCGCGCTGACCGGCCGCTCCGGGACGGGCCCGGTCATCCCCTACCGCGAGCACCTGCTGCTCGCGGGGACGGGCGCCGCGCACGACACCGTCGAGGTGCGCGACCGCGAGGGCGCACCGGTGGGCTCCGTCGACGAGCGGTGCCCGCAGACGCGTGGCGAGGCCGTGACCCGGCGCGGCGTCGTCTTCGGCTGCTCCGACGGCGCCCTGCTCGTCACCGAGGAGGACGGCACGTTCACCGGCGAGAAGATCCCCTACGGGCAGGCCGTGGCCCCCGGCGACCGGGCCGTCGCCTTCGACCACCGGCCCGGCTCCACCACCCTCACGGCCGGGGCCGGTGACGACGCGGTGTGGGTGCTCGACGTCACCGAACGGACCTGGACGCGGGTGGAGACGGGCCCCGTCGCCGCGGCCGGCACCGCGGGCGAGGGCACCCCGCTCCTGGTCCTCACCGAGGACGGCGCCCTCAGCGCCTACGATCCGGCCACCGGGGAACGCGGCGCGCGGACCGCTCTGCTGGAAGGGGCCTCCCCCCGGCAGATCGCCTCGGCCGTCATCGAGACCGACACCAGCCGCGCCTACGTCAACGACGTCGCGGCACGGAAGATCCACGAGATCGACTACAACGACGGCCTGCGGCGGGCCCGCACCTTCGCCCTGGACCTCAGCCCCGCCCTCATGGTGGAGACCGGGCGATGAGGGCCGGTGTCCCGGTGGCGCGGCGCCGCCTCCCGGCGGTCCTCCTCGCCGCGCTGGCCTGCCTCGTGCCGCTCCTCGGCGGCTGCTCGCCCGGCGGCGGCGACCGTCCCGGCGTGGTCGTCACCACCAACATCCTCGGCGACATCACCCGCAACATCGTCGGTGACGAGGCCGAGGTGACCGTGCTGATGGAGGCCGGCGCCGACCCGCACTCCTTCGGCATCTCCGCACCCCAGGCGGCCCGCCTCGAACAGGCCGACCTGGTGGTCTACAACGGGCTCGGGCTGGAGGAGAAGGTCCTGCGGCACGTGACCGCCGCCCGGGAGGCGGGCACCGCCACCCTCGCCGTCGCCGAGGGCGCGGACCCCCTCCCCTACGCCTCGGACGACAGCGCCGGAGCGCCCGACCCGCACTTCTGGACCGACCCCCACCGCGTCCGCGACGCGGTCGGCCACATCGCCGAACAGGTCGTCGAGCACGTCGGCGGCGTCGACGCCGACGCGGTGCGCGAGAACGCCGAGCGGTACGGGGCCGAGGTCGGAGAACTCGCCACCTGGATGCGGCAGCGCTTCGCCGAGATCCCCGGGGAGCGGCGCAGCCTGGTCACCAACCACCACGTCTTCGGGTACCTGGCGCAGCGGTTCGGGTTCCGCGTGATCGGCGCCGTGATCCCCAGCGGCACCACCCTGGCCTCCCCCAGCGCCTCGGACCTCGACTCGCTGGCCACCGCGGTCCGGGAGGCGGAGGTCGGCGCGATCTTCGCCGACTCCTCCCAGCCCGACCGGCTCGCCCACGTGCTGCGGCGCGAGAGCGGCCTGGACGTCGAGGTCGTCCCGCTGTTCACCGAGTCCCTCACCGAGCAGGGCGGAGGGGCCCCCACCTACCTGGACATGATGCGGGCCAACACCACGGCGATCGCCGGCGGCCTGGGCACCGACTGACCCCACCACCGCCCGTCCCCGCACCCGGGCGACGGAACGAGAGAAAGAGCACCGGCATGACAAGCACAGCACGTCCCGCGAAGGCCACGGGCATCGCCCTCCTCCTGGCCTCCTCCCTCGCGCTCACCGCGTGCGGCGCGCAGGACACGAAGGAGACCCCGGCGGCGGAGACGTCCGGCTCCGACGCCGCATCCCCGGCCGGCGCTGTCGCGGACCCGGTCGTCACCACCTACGACGGCGGCCTCTACGTCCTGGACGGCGAGACCCTGGAGGTCGCCGAGGACATCTCCCTGCCGGGCTTCAACCGGGTCAACCCGGCCGGTGACGACCGCCACGTGATGGTCTCCACCTCCACCGGGTTCCGCGTCCTGGACGCGGCCGGCGGGCGGCTCACGGACATCGAGTTCGCGGGCGACAAGCCCGGTCACGTGGTGCACCACGCCGGCCGCACGGTGCTGTTCACCGACGGCACCGGCGAGGTCACCTCCTTCGACCCCGGGGACCTGGCCGGCGGGAAGCCGGAGAGCACCACCTACGCGTCCCCCTCCGCGCACCACGGCGTCGCCATCGAACTCGCCAACGGGCACCTGGTCACCACGCTGGGCACCGAGGAGGAACGCGTCGGCATCACCGTCCTCGACGAGGAGCGCGAGGAGATCACCCGCAGCGAGGAGTGCCCCGGCATCCACGGCGAGGCCACCGCCAGGGACGAGGCCGTCGTTGTCGGCTGCGAGGACGGCGTCCTGATCTACAAGGACGGCGCCATCACCAAGGTGGACAGCCCCACCGCGTACGGCCGGATCGGCAACCAGGCCGGTTCCGAGGAGTCCCCCATCGTGCTGGGCGACTACAAGAAGGACGCCGACGCCGAACTGGAGCGCCCCGAGCAGGTCTCCCTGATCGACACCCGCACCGGCACGCTGCGGCTGGTCGACCTGGGCACCAGCTACACCTTCCGCTCCCTGGCCCGCGGCCCGCACGGTGAGGCGCTCGTCCTGGGCACCGACGGGAAGATCCACGTCATCGACCCCGAGGAGGGCGAGGTCACCCGGACCATCCCGGTGATCGACCAGTGGCGCGAGCCGCTGGAGTGGCAGCAGCCCCGCCCGGCACTGTTCGTCCGCGACCACACGGTCTACGTCTCCGACCCGGCCACCCGGCAGATGCACGCCGTCGACGTCGAGTCCGGGGAGCGGCTCGCCTCGGTGACCCTGCCGCAGGCGCCCAACGAGGTCAGCGGCGTCACGCGCTGACCGGCGGCGGGGCCCGGCGCGCCGTCGCCGGGCCCTGATCCTCCGGGCGGGCGGGGAGACTGACGACCACGTCCGCCCGGAGCCACCGACCGAACAGCTAAGGAGCCGCGATGCGTGTCGCCCTCTTCCTCACCTGTGTCAACGACACGCTGTACCCGGACACCGGCCGCGCCGTAGTCCGGCTCCTTGCCCGGCTGGGCGTGGACGTCGACTTCCCCGCCGCGCAGACGTGCTGCGGCCAGGCGCACTACAACACCGGCTACCGCCACCAGGCCGAGCCGCTGGCCCGCCGCTTCGCCGAGGTGTTCGACGGGTACGAGGCGGTCGTGACACCGTCCGGTTCGTGCGCCGCCATGGTCAGGGAGATGTACCCGCGCATGGGTGAGCGGGCCCGCGCCGAGGGGCGCGGCGGCTCCCTCGCCCGGGCTGTCGCGCCGGTGGTGGCCGCGACGTACGAACTGACCGAGTTCCTGGTGGACGTGCTGGGCGTCATCGACGTCGGGGCGTACTACCCGCACCGGGTCACCTACCACCCCACCTGCCACGGCCTGCGGTCCCTGGGCCTCGGCGACCGTCCGCGGCGTCTCCTTGAGGCGGTGCGGGGGCTGGAACTGGCCGAACTTCCGGGCGCGGAGGAGTGCTGCGGTTTCGGCGGGACCTTCGCCGTGAAGAACCCGGACGTCTCTGCCTCGATGGGGGCCGACAAGGCCGGCCAGGCCGCCGCCACCGGCGCGGAGGTCCTGTGCGCGGCGGACAACTCCTGCCTGATGCACCTCGCCGGCACGATGACCCGGCAGCGCACACCGGTGCGCGCGGTGCACATCGCCGAGATCCTGGCGCACACGGAAGGCGAGGCCCTGTGATGAGCGGCACCTTCGTCGGCATGCCGGCGTTTCCCGAGGCCGCCCGCGAGGCGATGCGGGACGCGACGCTGCGCGGCAACCTCCGGCACGCCACCCACACCATCCGCGCCAAGCGCGCCGCGGCGGTCGCGGAGCTGTCCGACTGGGCCGAACTGCGCGAGGCGGGGCGCCGCATCAAGGACCACACGCTGGCGCACCTCGACCGCTACCTGCTCCAGCTGGAGGAGGCGGTGACGGCGGCGGGCGGCACCGTGCACTGGGCCGCCGACGCCGCGGAGGCCAACCGCGTCGTCGCGGACCTGGTGAGGGCCACCGGCGAGACGGAGGTCGTCAAGGTCAAGTCGATGGCCACCCAGGAGACCGGCCTGAACGAGGCGCTCGCCGCCGAGGGCGTCCACGCCTACGAGACGGACCTCGCCGAACTCATCGTCCAGCTCGGCGAGGACCGCCCCTCGCACATCCTCGTGCCCGCGATCCACCGCAACCGGGAGGAGATCCGCGACCTCTTCCGCGCCGAGATGGGCCGCTGGGGCCGGCCGGCGCCGAGGGAGCTGTCCGACCGGCCCGCGGACCTCGCCGAGGCGGCCCGGCTGCACCTGCGGGAGAAGTTCCTGAACGCCAAGGTGGGCATCTCGGGGGCGAACTTCATGGTCGCCGAGACCGGCACGCTGGTCGTCGTGGAGTCCGAGGGCAACGGCCGCATGTGCCTGACGCTGCCACAGACCCTGATCTCGGTCGTCGGCATCGAGAAGGTCGTGCCCACCGCACGGGACCTGGAGGTCTTCTTGCAGACGCTCCCCCGCTCGTCCACCGCCGAGCGGATGAACCCCTACACCAGCATGTGGACGGGGACGGCGGACGAGGACGGGCCCCGCGCCTTCCACCTCGTCCTCCTCGACAACGGCCGCACCGACACCCTCGCCGACGAGGTCGGCCGGCAGGCGCTGCGCTGCATCCGCTGCTCGGCCTGCCTGAACGTGTGCCCCGTCTACGAGCGGGCGGGCGGACACGCCTACGGCTCGGTCTACCCCGGCCCCATCGGCGCGATCCTCAGCCCGCAGCTCCGCGGCACGGACAACCCCGTCGACGCCTCGCTGCCCTATGCGTCGAGCCTGTGCGGCGCCTGCTACGAGGTGTGCCCCGTGGCCATCGACATCCCCGAGGTCCTGGTGCACCTGCGCGAACGGACGGTGCAGGGCGGCGCGGCCACCCGGGCCGGCACCAGGGTCGTGCTGAGACCGGCCCGGGGGCACGCGGCCGAACGCGCCGCCATGCGGGCCGCCCGCTGGGTCCTCGCCCGCCCCGGTGCCCTGCGCACCGGCCAGCGTCTGGCCTCCCGGACCCGCCGCCTCCACCCGTCGCGCCTGCCGGGTCCCGGCCGGGCCTGGACCGCGGCCCGGGACCTGCCCGCCGTCCCGGCGGAGCCCTTCCGTGACTGGTGGCTGCGTACGCGCGGCGGGAAGGACGCGCGGTGAGCGGCGGCAGGGACGTCGTCCTGGCCCGGGTACGGCGTGCGCTGTCCGGTGTGCCGGACGCCCCGCCGCCGTACGAACGGGCCGTCCGGCGCGGGTACCTGCGCGAGCACGGCGCCCTAGGGCCGGAGCAGGCCGTCGAGCTGCTCGCCGGGAACCTCGCGGACTACCGGGCCCGGGTGCACCGCTGCACGGACGCCGGTCTCACGGCGACGGTGGCCGGGCTGCTGGAGGAGCGGGGCGCCCGCACGGTGCTCGTGCCGCCCGGCCTGCCCGGCGGCTGGGTCCCGGCCGGGGTGACGCTCCTGCGTGACGAGGCGCACAGCACGCCGCGCGACCTGGAGGAGGCCGACAGCGTCGTCACCGGCTGCGCCGTCGCCATCGCCGAGACCGGCACCCTCGTGCTGGACGGCAGCCCCGACCAGGGCCGCAGGCGCATCACCCTGGTCCCCGACCACCACGTCTGCGTGGTCCGGGTCCCCGGGCAGGTCGTCTCCTCGGTGCCCCGGGCGCTGGAGCGCCTGGTGGTGACGCGGCCCCTCACCTGGATCTCCGGGCCCTCGGCCACCAGCGACATCGAACTGGAACGCGTCGAAGGAGTGCACGGCCCGCGCACGCTGGACGTGGTGCTGCTCGGGGAGCCGGGGGGAGGCGACGACGCCGGGCGGGACGCCGCCGGGCGCCGCTGAGCCCTTCCGCGGGGCGGCGGCCGGGAAGCCCTCCGGGACCGGCAGCGTCCGTCACCCCTTGCTCGCCCTATCGAGTTTCGATAGGTTTCCATCGTCACTCGATCGAAGGAGACCTGATGGGCAAGCTGACGGTGCTCGCACTGCGCGCCGTGCTCGTGGTGCTGGGTGCCGGCTCGGTGTTCGTGCAGACGGTGATGGTGCCGCTGCTGGCGCTCGACCTGGAGGACGCCGCCGAAGCCTTCACACACCAGCGCACCGCGTTCCTCGGGATCACCCTCCTGGGAGTGGTGACGGTCCAGGTCGTGCTGGTCTGCGTGTGGCGCCTGGTGACGATGGTGCGGCACGGCACGGTGTTCTCCCACGCCGCCTTCCGGTACGTGGACATCGTCATCGGCGCGATCGTGGCGGCGGCCGTGCTGCTGTTCGCGCTCGCGGTCGTGCTGGCCCCGGGCGAGGCCGTCGTCCCGGGGGTCGTCCTCCTGGTGTGCGGGGTCGTCGTGGCGGTCCTGGGGGTCGCCCTCATCGTCCTCGTGCTGCGCATGCTCCTCGCCCGGGCCGTCGCACGCGACGTCGAGGCGACGCGGATGCGCGCCGAGCTGGAGGAGGTGATCTGATGCCGATCGTCGTCGACATCGACGTGATGCTGGCCCGGCGCAAGATGTCGGTCGGCCAGCTCGCGGAACGCGTCGGGATCACGCCCGCCAACCTCGCCGTCCTCAAGAACGGCCGCGCCAAGGCGGTGCGCTTCACGACGCTCGCCGCGCTGTGCGAGGTGCTGGAGTGCCAGCCGGGGGACCTGCTGCGCTGGGAAACCGACGGGGCTGACGGGGTCGCCAGGGCCGAGGGGGCTGACGGGACCCCGGAAGGGTGACGTCCGCCGCGGCCGGGAGCGTCCGGTCATGCGGCTGGGGGCGGCGCCGCCCACGGGGCGCCGGGGTCGTCCGGCGGCGCGCCGTGCCCCCGAACGGGTGACGATGCCAGGGCCGACCGGCGTATCGGGATAGGGAAAGCCAGACAGCTTCCGTCACGCACCACAGGAGTGTCCGTGCACCCCCGTCCCGTTGTCCGCACCTCGCCGGTCACCACCGTCCCCCGCCCCTTCCTGCCGGACGAGCCGCCGCCGTGGGAGGAGGTGCGCGAGCTGCGGTACGGCGGTTACCGCTACGACTGCCGGGTGCTGCACCAGCCCCGTGCGCGGACGGAACCGGTCCTGGTGCTCGGCGGCGCCGCGCAGGACAAGTACTCCTGGGCGCGGCAGGAACCGGAGGTGACCCGGCACGCGACGATGATCGCCGTGGACCTGCCCGGGTGGGGCGCCTGGGACGCCCCGCCCGCCCACTACGGCATGGACTTCCTCGCCGACGCGGTCCGGCACGCCATGGACGAGCTGGGCGTCGCCCGGGTGACGCTGGTGGGCGCCTGCTACGGCGGCACCATCGGTCTGCGCCTCGCCCAGCGCAGCCCCGGGCGCATCGCCCGCCTGCTGCTGGTCAGTACGGCGCACGTGCTGCCCGAGGACGTCCGGGCCACCCTGCGGCAGACGGTCACCCTGCTGCGGCGCGGGGACCAGGAGGCGTTCGCCGCGCTGCTGACCGAGGTGCTGGCCTCCGCCGAGGAGACCGGCACCGTGCGGCGGCGCGGAGCCGTCGTCCGCCTCCTGCGCCGCCAGTTCCAGCGGATGGACGCGGCGCAGACGGCGCGGTTCGTGGAGAACACCGAGCGCCTGCTGCTGCACCCCCTGTACCGGCCGGACCCGCTGCCCCCGGTCCCCACGATGTTCCTGTACGGCGTGCTGGACCGGTTCACCTGCCCGGACCGCGGGGCGGAGCTGGCCGCCACCCTGCCCGGCTGCCTCCACACCACCATGCACAGCACCGGCCACATGCTCACGCTGGAGCGGCCGGAACTCTTCACCGAACTGCTGGTGCGCTTCGCCACCGACCGGCCGTTCGACGACCTGCCCTCCTGCACCACGCGCCGCACTCCGGCGACGGCACGGGCCCGGGAGCGCGGCGGCGAGGTGCGCGGGCACGGGAACGGGGACAGGGGCGCGTAGACCGGGCCCGCGGGGTAGGAGCCCCCACGCCGCTCGGACCCGCACGCGGGGCCGGGCGGTACCGCACCGCGCTGACGGCCCCCGTCAGCGCCGGTGGCCCGTACAACCGATCCTCATGCGTGGAGGCCCTCCAAGTGTCGTCCGTACTGCTCGCCTTCGCGGTGGTGCTGCTGGCCGCCGTGCTGGTCTCCAGCCTGGCGCACCGCACGATCCTGTCCACCGCGGCGCTCTTCCTCGTCGCCGGGTTCCTCCTGGGACCCGGCGTCACGGACGTGCTGGAGCTGTCCCCGAACTCGCCGATCGTCTCGACCCTGTCGGAACTGGCCCTGTTCGCGGTGCTGTTCACCGACGGGATGCGCGTCGGCTGGCGGGACCTGCGCTCGGCCTGGCGCCTGCCCGGCCGCGCCCTGGGCTGGGGACTGCCCCTCACCCTGGGCATCACGGCCCTGCTGGCGCACTACGTGATCGGGCTGCCCTGGCCGGAGGCGCTGCTGCTCGGCGCCGTCCTGGCCCCGACCGACCCCGTCTTCGCGGCGGCCCTGGTGGGCAACGAGCGGGTACCGGGACGGCTGCGGCAGCTCCTCAACGTCGAGTCCGGCGTCAACGACGGACTCGTCCTGCCCTTCGTCATCATCTTCCTCGGCGTCTCGCAGGGCTCCGGCGACCTGCACCTGGACGAACTCACCCTGGAGCTGGCGCTGGGCATCGTGATCGGCGTCGCGGTGCCCTGGCTGGCCATCAAGCTGGAGCAGAGCCGGTTCTTCTCGGCCTCGACCGCCTACGAACCGCTCAACGCGCTGGCCATCGGGCTCGTCGTGCTGGGGCTGGCGCAGGCCACGCACGCCAACCTCTTCCTGGCCGCGTTCGCGGCGGGCGTCACCGTGGCGACCTTCGGACCCCGTCAGCGCAAGGCGTTCGAGGAGTTCGGCGAACTGGCGGCGGAGCTGCTCAAACTGGCGGCCCTGCTCGTCTTCGGTGCCCTGATCTCCCCCGGCTTCCTCGGCGACATCTCGTGGCAGGGCTGGCTGTTCGCGGTGCTCGCGCTGGCCGTGGTCCGTCCGGTGGCGCTGGCCCTGGCGTTCGTCCGGTCCCGGCTGTCCGGGCGCGAACAGCTCGCCGCCATGTGGTTCGGCCCCAAGGGCTTCGCCTCCGTGGTCTACGGGCTGCTGGTGCTGAACTCGGGGATCGAGGAGGCCGATCTCATCTTCCACCTGGTGGCCGTCACCATCGTGCTCTCCATCCTGGCGCACTCCTCCACCGACACCGTGATCGCGCGCTCCTTCGACGACGGGCGTGCCACCCCGCAGTGGCAGGAGCACGGCCCGCGGGACGGGCAGGAGCGCGACCCGGGGAACGGGCGGGGGCACAGCCCGGGGAACGGGCAGGAGCGCGCCCCGCGGGACGCGGACCCGGCACCGTGACCGCGGCCGGTGCGGAGCCGCACCGGTCCGAGACGGACACGTATCGATACTTTTGCGTTTCGCTGTCCGGCCCCCTACCCTCTCCGATGTACGAAACGGTCTCGTTCCTCTTGGGGTGGGCATGTCCGAGCAGTCCCCGGCCGCACCGGCGCGCCGTACCCGGTTGACGCCCGAGCGGGAGCAGGAGCTGCTGACCGCCGTGGTGGACCTCGTGCGCGAGCAGGGATACGAGGCGCTGACCATGGACGCGATCGCGGCGCGCACCAAATCCAGCAAGGCGACCCTGTACCGGCAGTGGGAGAGCAAACCGAAGCTGGTGGCCACCGCGCTGCGCCACCTGGGCAGGGTCCCGCTCGAAGGGGTCGACACCGGGTCCCTGGCCGGTGACCTGCGGCAGATGGTCGCCGGGTTCGTCACCCACGCCAGCGAGGACACCGCGCTGCTCAACGGCCTCGCCCACGCGGTCTCCAAGGACTCCGAACTGTGGCAGGCCCTGTACGAGCTGCACATCCGGCCCGGCCTGGAGCTGCTCGACACCGTGCTGGGCCGGGCCGCCGAGCGCGGGGAGCTGGACCCGGACAACCCGGCGAACGAGTTCGTCCCCCACCTCGTCATCGGGGCGCTGGGCACCCGCAAGCTCATCGAGAACCGGGACGCCGACGCCGCCTACATGGAGCGCTACCTGCGGGCGGTGGTCTTCCCCGCGCTCGGCATCGCCTGACGGACCGCACGGCACCCCGCCCCTCCCCGGCACACCCGCAGGCCCCCTCCCCCTCTCCCCCCTCTCTCCCCGACCCTGGAGTCCTTTCCTCATGGCCACGTTCCTGTACCGGCTCGGCCGCTCCGCCTTCCGGCGGCGCGGGCTGGTCGCCCTGCTGTGGGTGGTGGTGCTGGCGGTCGCGGGCGGCGCGGCCGCCACCGCGTCCTCGGCCGCGTCCTCCTCGATCACCATCCCCGGCACGGAGGCGCAGAAGGCGTTCGAACTGCTGGAGACGCGCTTCCCCGGCAGCAGTCCGGACGGCGCCACCGCCCGGGTGGTCTTCCAGGCCCCCGAAGGCGAGAAGATCACCACCGCGGAGCACAAGGCGGCCGTCGGCGAGGTCATCGCCGAGGTCGCGGACGGTGCGCAGGTGCAGCAGGCCACCGACCCCTACCGGGCCAACGCCGTCAGCCCGGACGGCACGATCGCCTACGCCCAGGTCACCTACGAGACGTCCCCCTTCGAGCTGACCGACGCCACCCGGGAGACCCTCAAGGAGGCCGCCGACAGCGGCCGGGACGCCGGGCTGACCGTGGAGGTCGGCGGGGACGCGCTCAGCACGATCCCGCACACCGGCACCACCGAGGTGATCGGTGTGATCATCGCCGCCCTCGTCCTGCTGGTCACCTTCGGCTCGCTGGTCGCCGCCGGGCTGCCGCTGATCACCGCGCTCGTCGGCGTCGGCATCAGCGTCACCACCATCACCGCCCTCACCGGCATGCTGGACTTCGACAGCACCACGCCGATCCTGGCCACGATGATCGGCCTGGCCGTCGGCATCGACTACGCCCTGTTCATCGTCTCCCGCTACCGCGCCGAACTCGCCGAGGGCCGCGAGCCGCTGGACGCCGTGGGACGCGCCACGGGAACCGCGGGCTCCGCCGTCGTCTTCGCCGGGCTCACCGTCGTCATCGCGCTGGCCGGCCTCACGGTCGTCGACATCCCCATCCTGACCAAGATGGGTCTGGCCGCCGCCGGCGCGGTGGTGCTGGCCGTCCTGGTCGCCCTCACCCTGATACCGGCGCTGCTGGGCCTGGCCGGGACGAAGGTCCTGCCCCGCAAGCAGCGCGGCGAGCGGGGTGCCCCGGACCCGGCGGCCAAGCCCGGCGCGGGCGTCCGCTGGGCCCGCCTGGTGCTGCGCCGCCCGGTCGCGGTCCTGCTCACCTCGGTCGTGGGCCTCGGCCTGATCGCCGTGCCCGCCTCCGATCTGCAACTGGGCCTGCCCGACGACGGTTCCCAGCCCACCAGCACCACCCAGCGCCGCGCCTACGACCTCATATCCGAGGGCTTCGGCCCCGGCACCAACGGCCCGCTGATCGTCACCGTCGACGCCCGTGACAGCGACGATCCGCAGGCCGCCGCCACACGCACCGCCCAGACCGTGGGCGCCCTCGACGACGTCGCCGCCGTCACCCCCGCCACCTTCAACGAGGCCGGGGACACGGCGATGATCACCGTCATCCCCGCCTCCGCGCCCAGCAGCACCGCGACCGAGGACCTGGTCCACGCCATCCGCGGGGCAACCGGCGGCCCGTCCGGCCCCGACGGTGCGAACGTCCTGGTCACCGGCCAGACCGCCATGGCCATCGACGTCTCCCAGAAGCTGGACGACGCCCTCGTCCCCTACCTGGCGCTCGTGGTCGGCCTGGCCTTCGTACTGCTGACGGTCGTCTTCCGCTCCCTGCTCGTCCCCCTCAAGGCCGCCCTCGGCTTCCTGCTGTCGGTGATCGCCGCGCTGGGCGCCGTCGTGGCGGTCTTCCAGTGGGGATGGCTGTCCGGCCTCTTCGGCGTGGAGCAGACCGGCCCGGTGATGAGCCTGATGCCGATCTTCCTGGTGGGGCTCGTCTTCGGCCTGGCCATGGACTACGAGGTCTTCCTCGTGACCCGCATGCGCGAGGCGCACGTCCACGGTGAGACCCCTCACCAGGCGATCGTCACCGGCTTCACGCACGGCGCCCGGGTCGTGACCGCCGCCGCGCTGATCATGATCAGCGTCTTCGCCGGGTTCATCGGCTCCTCCGAGTCGATGATCAAGATGATCGGCTTCGGGCTGGCGATCGCGGTCCTCTTCGACGCGTTCGTGGTCCGCATGGCCCTCGTCCCGGCCGTCCTGGCGCTGCTGGGCCGGGCCGCCTGGTGGCTGCCCCGCTGGCTCGGCAGGCTGCTGCCCAACGTCGACGTGGAGGGCGAACGCCTCCAGCGGGAGCTGGACGGCTCCGCAGCGGCCGACCGGCCCGAGACGGCGGCAAGCCGCCCCTGACGCCGCCGGACGCGTGCCGGGGCCGCCGCCGGACAGCGGACGCGGCGGCCCCCGTCGGCCGGGACCGGGTCCCACCGTGGCGGGAACGCCCGCGGGCCCGGCCGGGGCCTCTCCTTGAGGGGCTCCGGCCGGGCCCGCGTCACGTCCGGGGCGCGTCCGCCGGGCGTCCGGTGGCCGCGCTCAGCCGGCGTCCGGCAGGGCGTAGGCGTCCGAGACCAGCTCGTAGGAGCGCAGGCGGGCCGCCGGGGTGTGCGCGGTGGTGGTGAGCATCAGCTCGTCCGCGCCCGTGCGCTTCGCCAGCGCGTCCAGCCCGTCGCGGACCTGGTCCGGCGTGCCGTGCACGACGTCGGCGAGCCAGCTCTCGGTGAACTCCCGCTCGCGGGGCCCGAACGCGTACCCCTCGGCCTCCTCGGGCGTCGGCACCAGCCCGGGACGGCCGGTGCGCAGCCGGAGCATCGACAGGGCACCCGTCATCACCTGCCGCCGGGCCTCCCGCTCGTCGTCCGCCGCGAGGGCGGAGACGCCGATCATCGCGTACGGCGCGTCCAGCACGGCCGAGGGCCGGAAGGAGGAGCGGTAGAGGTCGAGCGCCGGGAGGGTGTTGGCGGCGGAGAAGTGGTGCGCGAAGGAGAACGGCAGCCCCAGCGTCCCCGCGAGCCGGGCGCTGAACCCGCTGGAGCCCAGGAGCCAGACCTGCGGCCGGTCCGGTGACTGCACACCGCCGGGCGCCGTGGCCTGCACGGGACCGGGGACGGCGTGGACGCCGCGGTACCGGTGGCCGTCGGGGAAGTCGTCGTCCAGGAAGCGGGTCAGCTCGGCGAGCTGCTCCGGGAAGTCGTCGGCGTCCTGCCGGAGCCGGTCGGTGCGGCGCAGGGCGGCGGCGGTGGCGCCGTCGGTGCCCGGAGCACGGCCGAGGCCGAGGTCGACGCGGCCCGGGGCGAGCGCCTCCAGCGTGCCGAACTGCTCGGCGATCACCAGCGGCGCGTGGTTGGGCAGCATCACGCCGCCCGAGCCCAGGCGTATGCGCTCGGTGTGCGCGGCCAGGTGGGCGAGGATGACGGCGGGAGAGCTGCTGGCGACGCCGGGCATGGAGTGGTGCTCGGCCACCCAGAAGCGGGTGAAGCCGCGCTGCTCCGCGGTGCGGGCCAGCGCCACGGTGGTGCGCAGCGCGTCCCCCGCCGTGTGCCCGGCGCCGACCGTGGCGAGATCCAGCACGGACAGCGGCACCGGGGCGCTTCCTCGTGCCGCTCCGCGTACCGCATCGCCGTTCGTGCCGGTCATCCCTGGGTCCTCCCACGTTCTGGTCCGCCGGTGCCGTGGTGCCGTCACCGTGCACCAGGCGTCAACGCGGGAGGCCGGCCGCGCATTCCGCCGGGGCCGCGCGACGGGGGTCACAGCCGCGCGGCCCCGGGAGGGCTCAGCACTCCGCCCGGCGGGTCTTGCGGCGCGCTTCCTCCTCCTCGTACAGCGCGGCCAGCCGCTGGGTGTGCTCGTCCAGCTCGATGGGGGTGTCCTCGTCCTCGTCGTCGGTGATGACGCCCTGTTCCCGCAACTGCTGGTGCTGCACCATCACCGGCGGCTGCGGGTCCGGATCGCAGGGGCGTGGCCCCTCGGGGCCGTCCGGGCCGATGCGCACCAGCCGCTCGACCCGCACGATGCGCACCAGACGGCCCGCGAACTCCAGCTCGTTGCACCGCTCCGCGTCCAGCCGGTCCGCCGCGGCCATGAGCGGGGCGCGCGCCGCGGCGTCGAGGCGGCGCTGCCAGGGGATCATGACGCGCAGCTGCATCGCCAGGCCGTCGCGGGCGGCCTGCGGGGTGCTGGAGGAGCACGTCGACTCCGGCCGCCACCGGCCCCGCGGCCCTCGCTCGGCCGTCATGAACGTGGCGGGCAGCAGCACGCCGCCGGGGTGGGTGTGCGCCGCGCGCAGCGCGTCCTCGCGGACCCCGGGGGGCTCGGTGCCCGCCACGGGGACCATGGCGAGCAGTTCCATCTTCAGGATGCCCGCCGACATCCCGGTGGCGGCGGCCGGGTCGATCACGAACCCGGCGGTGAAGTCAGGCGCCCGGTGCCCGTCGCCCGGTCCGGTCGGGTCCGGGTCGGTGGGGCGCGGGGGCTCGGGGCCGTCGGGGCCGGAGCGCACGAAGCACTCGGCGCGGGCGACCCGGAAGCGGGAGCCGAGGACCGTCATCTCGTCCACGGCCTCCCACTCCATCCGCTCCGCCGCGCGCATGCACTCCTCGACCCCGGCGGCGTCCCCGGCCCGCTCGCGCTCCTGGGCGAGCATGCGGAACTGCGCCCCCATGCCGTCCCTGGCGTCCTGCGGAGCGAGGTCGGTGAACGACGAGACCACCTCCCAGCCGCCCGCATCCCGCTCACGCACCACCCCGAAGACCGGACCGGCAGCCGCGAGGACGTCCGGATACGCCTCCCTCGCCTGCCACGCCTCCACGTCCGCCACCGCCGCCACGGGCCCGTCGGGTTCGGACACACGGATGGTCCGGTACGCGGGCACGTTGTCACCCAGCTCAGCCATGGCACCCAGGATGCCCACGCTCCCGCGCCGCGCCAGCGGAACCGCAAAATCCCCCACGAACGGGGGCGGCCGGGCGGGCCGGCCCGGTGCGCCGGGAGCGGAATCCGGGCCCGGACGGGCGAGGTGCTTGTGCGGGGCCGCCGCTTTGGCCATCCTCCCCAGGGGGCCGGCGGGGCCGGCAGGCTCAGGCGGCGGGAACCGCCGGACGCGGGACGCGCGGACGGCGCCGAGCGGGGAGGACGCAGCGGCATGACCGGTATCAGGGAGGACTTCCTGTCCACGGCGCGCTCGGCCGCGGGCCTGGTGCGCGCGCCGGAGGTCGCCGGGGCGTGGGAGAGCCCCAGCGCGTTGCCGGGGTTCAGCGTGGGCGGTCTCGCCGGTCACCTGGCCTACCAGGTCCTCTCCGTACCGGAGGCCCTGGCGGCGCCGGTGCCACGGGAGCCGGTCGTTCCGCTGCTCGGGCACTACGCCCGGGTGGAGTGGATCGACGCCGGCGCGGACGCCGCGATCAACGTCCGCATCCGCGACGGCGGCGAGGAGATCGCCGCCGAGGGGCCGCAGGTGCTGGCGGCACGGCTGGACGCGGCCGTGGCCGAGCTGGGGCCCGCTCTGGCGGCGGCCCCGCGGCGGGCCGTGCGCATCCCGCTGTGGGGAGCGTGGTCCCTGGAGCTGGAGGACCTGCTGGTCACCCGCATGATGGAACTCGCGGTGCACGCGGACGACCTGGCGGTCAGCGTGGGCCTGACCGCCCCGCCGCTCGCGCCCGGCGCCGCCGACACGGTGGTCACGCTGCTGGCGCGCCTGTCCGTGCGCCGCCACGGAGCGACCGGCGTCCTGCGCGCCCTCAGCCGCGCCGAACGCGCCCCGGCGACGATCACCGCCTTCTGAGGCGTCCGGCTCCCGGGCGCCCGTACCGCGCGTCCCCGTCTCCCGTACCGGCGCGGGCGCGGCGCGGGCCGCGCCCGCGCGGGGACGGTCAGCCGGGCAGGCGGCGGAGCTTCAGCGTGTTGTCCCTGCGGGGGGCCTGCGGACCGCCGGGCCCGCCCGGGTGCTCCCGGTCGTGTTCGGCGCTGACCAGCACCTCCCACTGCCCCTCGGGGAGCCGCAGCGACTCCAGCACCTCGTCGGCCGTGGGGAGCCGCACGCGGGCCGCGTGTTCCCACGAGGCGACCCCGGCGTGCCCGACGACCAGCAGCGTCCCGCCGGGGCGCACGGCCCCGGCGGCGGACCGCAGGACCTCCTCGCGCGGCAGGTCGCCGCGCGAGTGCAGGAACGCGGCCAGGACGAGGTCGAAGCCGCCGTCCGGGCCGGCGGGGAAGGACTGGGCCAGGTCGTGGCGCTGCCAGTCGACGCGGTCGGCGACGCCCGCCTCCCGGCCGTGCCGCCCGGCCCGCTCCAGGGCGACGCCGGAGACGTCCACGGCGGTGACGCGCCACCCCTGGCGGGCGAGCCAGACGGCGTCGGCCCCCTCTCCGCACCCCAGGTCCAGCGCGGTGCCCGGGGCGAGCCCGGCGCTCTCCCGCACGAGGGCGGCGTTGGGCTCACCGCTCCAGATCCGCTCGCTCTCCCCGTAGCGCGCGTCCCAGAACTCCTCGGCGGTGCGCTGCTGCTCCCGGTGGACGGCGACGGCACGGCGGGTCTCCTCGGCCAGCAGGTCGAGGTTGACGGCCGCGGCGGCGCGGCGGCCCGCCTCGGCGGCGCCGACGACCTGCTGGGTGAGGTCCGTGACGTTGCCGGCCACCCACACGCCGGGGACCTCCGTCGCCCCGTCCGGGTCAGCGGCGACGCGGCGGCCGATCACGTGTCCGTCCCGCTCCACGTCGGTCGCGGTGAGGCCGAGGCCGGTGAGGAGGCCGGAGCGGGCGGTGAAGCGGGGAGCGACCACGAGGACCGCGCAGGGAGCGGTCCGCCCGTCCGCCAGGGTGACGCCGGTGAGCCGGCCGCCGGTGACGTCCAGGCCGGTGACCTCTCCGGTGACGACGGTGACGCCCCGGGCGGCGAGCTGCTCGGCGTCGTCGTCGCCGAGGCCGGGGACGGTGTGCAGGAAGAGCGTCACGTCCTTGCTCCACTGCCGCCACAGCAGGGCCTGGTGGGCGGCGAGCGGTCCGGTGGCCAGGACGCCGACCGGCTGGTCGCGTACCTCCCAGCCGTGGCAGTAGGGGCAGTGCAGCACGTCGTGCCCGAAGCGGCCGGCGAGGCCGGGCACCGGGGGCAGCTCGTCGGTCAGGCCCGTGGTGACCACGAGCCGGTCGGCGAGGGCGGCGCGGCCGTCGGCCAGGACGACGCGGAATCCGCCGCCGTCCACGCGTGCGGCCTCCGTGACGGTGCCCGTGACGATCGTCCCGCCGTATCCGGTGACCTCGTCGCGGCCCCGGGCCAGCAGCTCCCCCGGCGGCACGCCCTCCTGCCCCAGGTAGCCGTGGACGTGCCCGGCCGGGGCGTTGCGGGGCTGCCCGGCGTCGACGACGAGGACCGAGCGGCGCGCGCGGGCCAGGACGAGTGCCGCGCTGAGTCCGGCGGCGCCGCCGCCGACGACCACCACCTCGTGGTGCCCGAGCTGCTCCGCGGGCGCCGCGGCCGGCTGTTCTGTTCGTGTGTCCATGGGGAATCCCTCCGTTCCCGGCCGATGCTGCGCCCGCACCGCGGCGTTTGACAAAGTTTGTTGCCGGGTCGGCAAATGGAGGGATGGCAGACGACGACCTCTCCCGCTTCCTGACCGCCGTGGGGCCGCGGCTGCGGGCGCTGCGCCAGCGACGCGGCACGACACTGGCCCGGCTCAGCGAGACGACGGGCATCTCGCTCAGCACGCTCTCCCGCCTGGAGTCCGGGCAGCGCAAGCCGACCCTGGAGCTGCTGCTGCCCCTGGCGAAGGCGCACGGGGTGCCGCTGGACGAACTGGTGGGCGCTCCGCCCACCGGCGACCCCCGCGTCCATCCGCGCCCCTTCACCCGGCACGGGGCCACCTACGTGCCGCTCACCCGGCACATGGGCGGCCTGAGCGCCTACAAGCTGATCCTGCCCCCGGGACGCGAGGGGGAGGTCCCGCCCCAGCCGCAGGTCCACGAGGGGTACGAGTGGATCTACGTCCTGTCCGGGCGGCTGCGCCTGGTGCTGGGCGAGCGCGACCTCGCCCTCGCGGCCGGGGAGGTGGCCGAGTTCGACACCCGGCTGCCGCACGCCTTCTACAACGCGGACCCGCAGCCGGTGGAGTTCCTGTCCCTCTTCGGACCTCAGGGCGAGCGGATGCACGTGCGCGCCCGTCCCGCGGCCACCTGAACGCGCCCGCGGCGACGGCACCCGTCCCCGGCGCCGGGGCGGCACACGGCGCGAATGCGCCAGCCGCGCGGCCCCGGGGTGTCCGGTGGCCCGTCGCCCGGACGGGGGACGGCGCCCGGCCCGCGGCCGTCCGGCTCCCGGCGCACGCCGCCCCGCGCCGCGCGGCCCGCGGCCGTCCCCGCGGGCTGGCGGGCGGCCCCGTGCCGTTCCCGCACCGTGGCCGTGCCGCCCGCCGCCGCAGGCGCGCGGACCGCCGCCGGGCGGCCGGGGTCCGGCTCCCCGAAGACGGCCGGCGGCGCCCCGCCGGGGGCCTGACCACGGCAGGGGCTGCGGGCCGGGCCCAGGAGCGCCGCCGCACGCGCGGGGCGGCGCCGCGCCCCCGCGGGCCGGGGCCGGCCGCCGGGGCGCCGCCGGCCGGGTGCCGCTCTTTCCTTGCCGCACGGAAAGGAAACGACTCAGAACGCGCTTACTGCGATCTTTCCCGCATGATCGGAAAGCGCCGGTCCGAAGTCTTTTCCTCTCACGCGATCCGGCCGTTCCGTCGTGACTGAAAGCGCCCTTTGTAGCTGCCTGTCATTCTGCTTCAGTGATCCCTGTTGCGCGCCCGAAACAAAGTTGAGGAGGCCACATGGCCGAAGTGCGGAAAGTGGTCAGGCCCGCGGTCACCGCGTCGTCCCGTCCCTGTGCGTTCGTCTCGCCCGACAAGGGCAACGCCCCGACCATCATCCCGGTCCGGAAGTCCGCGCAGAGCGCTCCTGCGACTGCTGACCAGCCCAAGCAGGACGCGCCCGCCTGAGCGCTGACACACCTTCGGGGCCGGGCGCAGCACCCCGGCCCCCTTCCGCCGCAGGCGGGGCATCCCGTGCGCCTCCTGCGGCGGGCCGATTCTCCGACGCCTCGCCGGATGCCGTGAAACGCAGGGGAAAGGTCCGTCCATGCCCAATTCGATCTACCAGTCCTCCCGTTACACCCGCACGCTGCGCTCCGCCGAAGACCGCGATTTCACGCGTTTCGGAGGACGCCTCGGTTCCTTCGACGGAACCGGACGGACCATGGCCTACCACTCCCTCTACGGAAATGCGCGGCTGATCGACCAGGACACGGTGGAGCTGCTGAGGGAAGCGGCCGACGGCATGACGCTGGACCAGCTCAGGACCCGGATCGACGACGCGTCCCTGCACGACCTCATCGAGGCCCGCTACCTCGTCGAGGCCGGCCACGACGAGGCCGCCGAGATCGACGCGCTGCTCCGAAGCCGCCGCGACGTGCTCGCCACCGGCGTGTTCCACTCCTCCATCCAGCTCGTCCTGACCAACGCCTGCAACTTCTCCTGCCAGGGCTGCTTCGCCTACAACTTCGACGGCGGCGTCGAGGAGCGCAACACCTCGGGCGAGTCCGTGAAGCCGGGCCCCGTCCTGGTGGAGCTGCGCCGCGCGCGCCCGGACTCGGGGCCGACGCTCGCCCAGGGCGACTGGAACCACGGGCAGGACGCGGGCCGCAACCCGTCGATGCACATGACGCGGGAGGTGGCCGAGAAGACCGTCAGGGAGGCCGTCGCCCTGCGCAAGGCCAACGGCGGCGGCCACCTGACCGTCTCCTTCTTCGGCGGCGAGCCGACGCTGGCCCGCGGCACGATCCTGCACGTGCTGCGCACCTTCGGCGACGCCTACGACGGGGTGACGCTCTCCTACGACCTGACGAGCAACGGCTCGCGCATCGACGACGAGCTGCTGGCCGCGCTGGCCCGGCACCGCGTGGACACCACCGTCTCCATCGACTACCTCGTGCCGGAGACGGGCGAGTTCCGCGGCGGGCAGCAGCAGCGGACCCCGTGGGCCGTCGTACGCAAGGCCATCCTCGACATGAAGGCCGCCGGGGTGCCGGTCAGCGTCACCACCGTGCTCTCGCAGTACACCTGGGACAAGTGGGGCACCCCGCTCATCGACTTCGTCGCCGAGGCCGGGCTGGACTCCCTGGACGTGATCGTCTCCTTCCAGGCCCGGGAGTTCTTCGACCGGCACAGTCCGCACGACGTGGCCCAGCGCCTCCTCGCGGCGGTCGACTACGGACGGGGGCGCGGGGTGCAGCTCAGCGGCTACTGGTACCAGACCTTCCAGATGATCATCGACGAGGCCAAGTGGGCCGAGCAGGCCGACTACAAGACCTGCCCCGCCGTCGGACGGCAGCTGTCGATCGAACCGAACGGCAGCGTGTTCGCCTGCAAGGCCACGGCCCGCAAGCTGGGCAGCATCGACGACTGGCGCGGGATCTTCGCCTCGCCCGCCTACCAGGACTACGGCATGCGCGCCTACACCAACGGGCCCGGCTGCCAGGGCTGCGAACTCCAGGGCACCTGCTCGGGCGGCTCCGCCGGGGCGCTGGAGGAGGAGAACGGCTCGATCCAGCTCATGTCCCCCGGCTACTGCGCCTACATGCGCGAGGTGGTCCAGGGGCTGCTGGAGCGCCACCACGCCCAGACCACCGCCGCCTACGCGTGAACCGCGTCCCCGAGCAGGAGGCGAGCTGACGTCCCATGGCAACGATCGGAATGCACTTCGGCCATGACGCGGGCGCGGCCCTCACCCAGGCGTCCGGCTTCCACGTCATCGAGGCCGAACGGCGGCTGGGGCTGCGGCACGTGTGCGGCGGCAACGAGGGCTTCGCCGGTGCCGCGGCAAGCTGGCTGGAGGAGCTGCGGCAGCGCGCCTCCTCGCCGGTGACCCGGATCGCCGTGGCGGACTGGTACACCCCGGTGTGCCGGGTGCTCCCGCCCGCGCTGGTGGATCTGGTGGGCAAGGACGCCTGGTGGGCGCGCCCCGGCGGGGGTCTGGCGGACGCCGTCGTGCGCCCGCTGCGGCCCGCGCGGTGGCCGCTGGCCGAGGCACTGGGCGACGTCCCGCTGACGGCGGTGCGGCACCACTACGCGCACGCGGCGCTCGCCTACCACACCTCCGGCGCCCGCCGGGCCCTGGTCGTCGCGCTGGACGGGACGGGGAACTACGCCGAGTGCGGCATGGTCTGCCTCGGCGAGGGCGACCGGCTCACCCCCGTCATGTCCTTCACCAACCGCACGGGGCCGCGCTTCGGCCTCGTCTACGAGGCCCTGGCCCGGCGCGTCCACGGCAGCCAGTTCGACACCGGCAAGCTGCTCGGGCTGTCCGCGACGGGCGAGGTGGACGAGGCCCTGCTGCCGGTGCTGCGGGCCATGGCCGTCCCGCAGGGGACGCGGAAGCGCTCGCCCGACCTGTACGAGCCGCTGGCCGACGGGCTGCTGGCGGGCACCGCGCTGCGCTACGCCGGCACCTGGTACCCCTACGACGCCGGCAGCGGCGGGTACCTCGACGGCGGCCTCGCCGACGCCTCCGACGACGACGTCACGCACTCTCTGGGATCGG
The DNA here is from genome assembly GCF_036323765.1 of Streptomyces solitudinis. NCBI lineage: Bacteria > Bacillati > Actinomycetota > Actinomycetes > Kitasatosporales > Streptomycetaceae > Streptomyces > Streptomyces solitudinis. The sequence goes on along the minus strand of NZ_JAZDCW010000001.1, from coordinate 706,719 downwards.
TGTTCCCCGACGAGATCCGCACCGCCGACGGCCGCGTCACCGCCGTCGGGTACAGCCCCGAGGACCGGGTCTGCCGCGATCTGGCCGCCACGCTCCAGGCCGTCGTGGAACGCGATCTGGTGTCCCTGGTCACCGGCGTCAGCAGGCGCTTCCCCGGCTACTCCACGCTCTGCTACGCGGGCGGCTGCGCGCTCAACATCACGGCGAACAGCGCCCTGGTGGAGTCCGGCCAGTTCACCCGGGTCCACGTGCCCACCTGCTGCGACGACTCCGGGATCGCGCTCGGGGCCGCCCTGGCGGCCGCCGACCCGGCCGAGCGGCCCGCCCTGGCGGCGGGAACGCTGTGGCCGGAGCTGGCCTACGCCGGAGGCCCCCTGGAGGGCGGCGGCGACGGGGCGCACCGCGCGGCGCTGCGCGCGGGCCGCACCGTGCGGACCGCGGCCACGGACGCGGAGTTCACCGAGGCGGTGGCCGGGCTGCTCGCCGACCGCCGCTGCGTCGCCTGGCTGGAGGGCGGCCTGGAGACGGGCCCGCGGGCCCTCGGACACCGTTCCCTGCTCGTCTCCGCCCACTGGAAGGGCGCCCGGCACCACGTCTCGCACACGATCAAGGGGCGGGAGTGGTTCCGTCCGGTCGCCCCGCTGTGCCCGGCCGAGGTCGCGGAGCGGTACTTCACCGGACCGCTGGACCACACCGACACCATGCTCTTCGCCGTACGCGTCGACCCGGCGCGGGCCGGTGAGCTGGCGGAGGTACGGCACATCGACGGCACGGCGCGGCTCCAGACCGTCCGCCCGGAGGTCCACCCGGGGCTGCACCGGCTGTGCCACGCGGTGGGCGCCCGCACCGGGCTGCCCGTCCTGGTCAACACCAGCGCCAACGGAGGCGGCATGCCGATCCTCAACTCCCTGGGCGACGCCCTCGGGCTGCTCGCCGACACCGCGCTGGACGCCGTCGTCCTGCCCGAGCGGCGGATGGTGATCGAGTGAGCCGCACCCGCCGCGCCCGCCACGCCCGCCGCCTCCGTCTTCTCCGCACCCGGCCGCGGCCCGGTGCCGCACCCCGGGAGGTGTGCCCGTGGGCACCGTCCAGCTGAGAGACGTGCGCAAGACGCTGCCGCTGCGGGTGCTGTCGCCCCGGGACTGGGAGCAGTGGACGACCCAGGGGTACGTGGTCGTCCGGCAGGCCGTCCCCGGGCGCGACGCCGAACGGCTCGCCGCCGCCCTGCGGGACTTCCTCGACATGCGCCCCGACGACCCGGCGACCTGGTCCTCGCCGCACACCGGCAACGAACGGCTGCCCGGACACAGCGGGCTGGTCGAGCTGTACAACCACCAGGCGCAGTGGGACATCCGCCAGACGCAGCGGGTCTACGACGCCTTCGTCGACGTCTGGGACCGCACCGACCTGTGGGTCACCATCGACTACGCCAACGTCAACCCGCCCAACCGCGGTTCCCGCGCCTTCGAGGGCTTCGTGCACTGGGACGTGGACACCAGCGCCGACCCGCCGCCGGTGCGCTGCCAGGGGGTGCTCTCGCTGTCCGACGGCGACGAGGAGATCGGCGGCTTCCAGTGCGTCCCGGAGATCTTCGCCGACTGGGAGCGCTGGGTGCGGACGCAGCCCGGCGACCGCGACCCCTTCACCCCGGACCTCACCGGATACGGCGTCACCACGCCCCGCGTCCGCCCCGGCGACCTCGTCATCTTCAACAGCCTGCTGCCGCACGGCGTCCACCCCAACGTCTCCCGGGACCGGGTGCGGATGGCCCAGTACCTCACGATGGCCCCCGCGTGGGAGGAGAACACCGGTCTGCGCCAGGCCCGCGTGCGCTTCTGGGAGGACCGCGTCCCGCCGCACCCGCCCGAGGGCGGGGTACGCAAGGAGGAACGCTCCCTGTACGGACGCGCCGCGCTCACGCCGCTGGGCGAACGCCTGCTGGGCCTGCGGAGCTGGCGTGACTGACCACCGGGTCCGGCCGCCGGACGCCCGTGCGTGCGCGGGGGGCGTCCTTGGCTAGCGCCGTCCGCGGCCCGGGCACCCGGCGGCCGGGTCTGGGCCGCCCGTTCCGCTGGCTGTGGGCGTCCACGGCCGCCTCGAACGCCGGCGACGGCGTCACCCGGGCGCTGCTGCCGCTGCTCGTGGTCGGAAGCCACCCGGAACCGGCGGCGGTGGCGGGCCTGACGGCGGTCAACATGCTGCCCTGGCTGCTGTTCGCCCTCCCCGCCGGGGTGCTCGCCGACCGGGTCGACCGCCGCCGGATCGTGCTGTACAGCAACGTGCTGCGCGGCGCGGTCCTGCTGGGCGCGGTGGCGCTGCTGGCCGGGGACCGGCCGCTGCCGCTGCTGTACGCGCTCGCCTTCGTCCTGGGCATCGCCGAGACGCTGGTGGACACCGCGGCACCGGCGATGCTGCCGCGCATCGTCCGGGCGCGGGACCTGGAGCGGGCCAACGGCAGGCTGTCCGCCGCACAGATCGTGCTGGGCGAGATGGCGGCCCCGCCGGTCGCCGGACTGCTGGTCGGGGTCGCCGCCACGGTGGCGCTGGCCACCGGCGGGACGCTGTACGCCCTCGCCGCCGTCCTGCTCGTGGGCCTGGCCGCCGCGCCCCGGCCCACGAACGCCCCGCCAGGCGCCGCGCGGGCCGCGCCCGGCGCCGCCGCGGCCCGCGAACCCGTGCTGCGGGGCATCGCGGAGGGCGTGCGGTTCGTCCTGGCGCACCGGACGCTGCGGCTGACCCTCGCGGCGAGCACGCTGTACGGGCTGGCCTTCTCCGCCACGTTCTCCATGCTGGTACTGCTCAGCCACGGCACGCTCGGCCTCGGCGCCACCGGTTACGGGCTGCTGCTGGCGGCCGGCTCCGTGGGCGCGGTGGCCGGCACCTGGCTGGCCCCGCGCCTGGCGGAGCGGCTGCCCGCCGTGCCGCTGGCCCGCTGGTGCCTGTTCGCCTCGGGGCTGGCCTACGTCGGCCTGGGCCTGGCCCGCACCCCGGTGCAGGCCGCCGCCGCACTGCTGTGCAACGGCGTGTTCATGATGGGCTGGAACATCCCCGTCATGTCGCTGCGGCAGCGGCTCACGCCGGAGGGCTTCCAGGGCCGCGTGATGAGCGTGTCCCGGCTGTGCGCCTGGGGCGCCATGCCGGTCGGCGCGGCCCTCGGCGGGCTCCTGGCCGGCGCGCTGTCCGTACCCACCGTCTTCGTCCTGTCCGGCGGCGTCCTGGCCGCGGGCGCGCTCCTGCTGCTCGCCCCCCTGCGCGGGGACGGCGCCGGGGCCCCGCCGGGCACCGGGGCTCCGGCGGATGTCCGGCGCAACACCGACCTACTCGACAAGGGGTGAACCGTGACCGCGGAGACCTACGACGCCGTCATCGTCGGCGGCGGGCCCGCCGGGCTCAACGCCGCGCTGTACCTGGGCCGTTCCTGCCGCCGCGTGCTGGTGGTGGACTCCGGCGACGCCCGGAACATGGCGGCGGGCGTGATGCACAACGTCACCACCAACGACGGGGTGAGCATCGCCGACTTCCGGGCCCGGGCACGGATGGAACTGGACGCCTACGACGTGACGATCCGCGACGACGAGGTGATCTCGGCCGAACCCGACGGCGACCGCGTGCTCACGACGACCAAGGAGTCCGGCACCTTCCGCAGCCGCGCCCTCATCTACGCGGCCGGGGTCCGCTCCCAGCTCCCGCCCCTGCCGGGCCTGGCCGGCCTGTGGGGCACGGCGGTGTTCGAGTGCCCCTACTGCCACGGCTGGGAGGTGCGCGGCAGCAGGTTCGGGGTGTACGGCGGGGGCGTGCCCAGCGAGTGCCTGGCCGCCACCCTGACCGTCTGGTCCGACTCCGTCACCTACCTCTGCGGCGAACGCGAACTGCCCGGGGACGAGCGCGGGCGGCTGACCGCCGCGGGCGTCCCCGCCGTCGCCGGGAAGGTGGCGCGCGTCGCGGAGCACCGCGACGGGGTGGCCGTCGTCCTGGAGGACGGGCGGACGCTGACCTTCGGCGCGCTGTTCCTGCACCTGGAGACCGAACCGCGCGTCGAGCCGCTGCGCCCGTGGCTGCGGGAGAAGGACCTGGAGTCCGTGCAGACAGACGAGCGCGGCCGGACCTCGCTGCCCCGGCTGTACGTCGCGGGCGACCTCGGCCGGAACATGCAGCAGGCCGCGATGGCCGCCGCCAGCGGAGGGCTGGCGGCCATGGCCGTCAACGCGGACCTCCTGCGGGAGGACCGCCCCGGTTCGCTGCCGGCGCCGCCCCGCTGACCCCGCACGCCGCCCCGGCCCGCACCGCACCGCCGTCCGGCACCGGTGCCGGCCCCCACCGAACGGGAGACCCGACCGTCGTGACCTCGCCCCGCGCCGAACTCGCCCCGCAGATGGAGCACTACACCTTCGTTCTGGAGGACCAGCCCTACATCGGCTTCTTCCAGTACGGCGACGAGACCACCCCCGTCTACCGCACCGACGCCGACGGCTTCCGGGTCACGCGCGGACCGGACGGGGCGGCGGCCGCCGTGGCCGGGGAGCGCCCGCCGGGGCCCGTCCGGCTGCTCGCGGGCAGCTCGGCGGTGTTCGGCGTGGGGGCGACCGGGGACGCGGCCACCGTGCCGTCCCGGCTGTGGAGCCGGTACGCCACCGGCCTGCCCTGGCTCAACTTCTCCGGCCAGAGCCACAACTCGGTGCAGGAGCTGATGCTGTTCACCCTCTTCCGGCACCGGCTGCCCGAGGTGGCGGAGATCGTGCTCCTCTCCGGGGTCAACAACCTCGTGCTGAGCCGGCTGCCCGCCGCCCAGCAGGGCCGCCACGGCGCGTTCTTCGAGTGCGGCCCGGCGCCCGAGACCGTGCCGAGCGCCGCGGAGCGCGTCGCGCACGCCGCCGCGCTGACGGTGCGCCACCTCGGCGGCTGGCAGCTCGTCGCCGCGGCGCTGGGGGCGCGGCTCACCTACGTGCTCCAGCCGCTGGCCCCGTGGGTGCGCGAGGAGCTGGTGCCCCAGGAGCGGGCGCTGTTCGACGAGCTGGACGACGTCTCCAACTTCCGCAGGCTGCACAACGACATCGCCACGCCGGAGGTGGGCCGCGAGTACGCCAAGGCGATCGGCGCGGGCTGCGCCGCCCTCGGCGTGCCCTTCTGGGACCTGAACGCCGCGCTGGCGGAGGCCGCGCCGCCCGGCGCGTGGCTGTTCGTCGACCGCGTCCACTGCACCGACCTGGGCTACGACACCGCCGCCCGGCTGCTGGCCGAACGTCTCGGCCCGATCTGAGGAGTGTGCCCATGTCCGTCATCCGCCGGCTCTGGAACCGGCTGCGGCGCCGTCCGGCCCGCCCGTCGGGGCTGCGGCCCCAGCCCGAGGACGACGCGTCCGTCTACCCGCTGTTCTGACGCCTGTTCTGACGCCTGTTCTGACACCGCGTGGGCCCGGAAGGAGCACACGGCCGATGCCCAGGGAACTCATCCTCGGCCTGTCCGCGTACTACCACGACAGCGCCGCCGCCCTCGTGGCGGACGGGACGCCGCTGGCCGCGGCCCAGGAGGAGCGCTTCACCCGCCGCCGCCACGACCCCGGCTTCCCGCTGCGGGCCGCCGAGTCCTGCCTGTGCACCGCCGGGGTGACGCTGGCCGACGTCGCCGCCGTCGCCTACCACGAGGACCCGGCGCTGAAGTTCCGCCGCGTCCTGGCCACCTGGCTGGCCACCGCTCCCCGCGGTTACCCCGCCTTCCGGGAGGCCGCCCCGCAGTGGCTCGCCTGGAAGCGCGACGCCACCGGGGACGTGCGCCGCCGGCTCGCCGCGCTGGCGGGCGGCGGCGTGGTGCCGCCCGTCCTGGCCGGGCGGCACCACGCCTCGCACGCGGCGTCCGCGTTCCACCCGAGCCCCTTCGCGTCGGCGGCGGTGCTGTGCGTCGACGGGGTCGGCGAGTGGGCGACGACCAGCATGTGGCACGGGCGGGGCACCCGGCTGAGCCCGCTGGGCGAACTGCGCTTCCCGCACTCGCTCGGACTGCTGTACTCGGCGTTCACCTACTTCTGCGGCTTCCGGGTGGACTCCGGCGAGTACAAGCTGATGGGGCTGGCGCCCTACGGCACGCCCCGCTACGCCCCGCTGATCCGCGAGCGGCTCATCGACGTGCGCCCGGACGGCTCCTTCCGGCTGGACCTGCGCCACTTCGCGTTCCAGTACGGCCGGGTGATGACCGGGCGCGGCTTCGAGGAACTGTTCGGCGGGCCGCGCCGCGAACCGGAGGGGCCGCTGACCGAGCGGGAGGCCGATCTGGCCGCCTCCGTGCAGCAGGTCACCGAGGAGGTCGTGCTGCGGCTGGCCGCGACGGTGGTCGCGCGCACCGGGGAGCGGCGGCTGTGCCTGGCGGGCGGGGTCGCGCTCAACTGCGTGGCCAACGGCCGGATCGTCGCGGAGGGCGTGTGCGACGAGCTGTGGGTGCAGCCCGCGGCCGGTGACGCGGGCGGCGCCCTGGGGGCGGCCCTGGCCGAGTCGCACCGGCGCGGCGCGCCGCGTCCGCACCTCTCCCGGGGCACCGACGCGATGGCGGGGGCGCTGCTGGGGCCGGCGTACCCGGCCGCACGGATCGCGGAGTTCCTCCGGCGCCGGGAGCTGCCGTACGTGCGGCTGCCCGAGCGGGAGCTGGCCCGGCGGGTGGCGGCGGAGCTGGCCGCGGGGCGGATCGTCGGGTGGTTCCAGGGGCGCATGGAGTTCGGTCCCCGGGCGCTGGGGGCCCGCTCGATCCTCGCCGACCCGCGCGACCCCGGCACGCAGTCCACGCTGAACCTGAAGACGAAGTTCCGCGAGTCCTTCCGGCCGTTCGCGCCCGCCGTGCTCAGCGAGGAGGCGGCCGACTGGTTCGACCTCGGCCAGGAGAGCCCGTACATGCTGATGACCGCGCCCGTCACCGCCGCGCAGCGCCGCGAGGACCCCGGCGCCGCCGGGCTGCGCGGGCCCGGCCTGCTGCGGGCAGGCCGGTCCACCGTCCCCGCCGTCACCCACGTCGACCACTCCGCGCGGGTGCAGACGGTCGGTCCGCACGCCCACCCGGCGTTCCGGCGGCTGCTGACCGCCTTCCGGGACCTGACCGGCTGCCCGGTGCTGGTGAACACCTCGTTCAACGTCCGGGGCGAACCCATCGTGAACACGCCCGAGGAGGCTTACACGTGCTTCATGCGCACCCGCATCGACCTGCTGGTCCTCGGCGACTTCCTGCTGCGCAAGGAGGCCCAGCCCCCGTGGCCGGAGGAGGACGACTGGCGTGAGGGGATCCCGGTGGACTGACGCCGCCCTGCGGCCCGTCCTGGCCGCCGTCTACTTCCTGGTGCTCACCCCCGCCGGGGTGTGCCTGCGGCTGGTCCGCGATCCGCTGCGGCGCGCCTGGGACCGCTCCGCGGACAGCTACTGGTCGCGCTGACCCGCCCGCCGTCCCCGCCGCCCGCCGGGTGCCGTCCGCCACCCGGTGGCCGCCCGGCGCGGCGGGCGGCCGCCGAAGGTGTAACCCCCGCGCCCCCGGGCACCCGCGCCGGTGCGACACCACGCCCACCAGCGCAGGAGCGTTCCCGCCCGGCGGGGACGCCGGATCGGAGGGTCATGAGCAGCGGGTTCATGGGTCCGGGCGGCTACGGCGGCCAGGACCCGTTCGGAGAGTTCCTCGCACGCTTCCTCGGCGGCGCCCAGGGCGCCGGGCAGCGACGCGGCCCGCGGCAGGTCGACGTCAGCCGGCTGATGAGCGAACCCGCCCGGCAGCTCGTGGCGACGGCGGCCTCCTACGCCGCCGAGCACGGCAGCGGCGACCTGGAGACCGAGCACCTGCTGCGCGCCGCGCTGGCCGTGGAGCCCACCCGGAGCCTGGTGGCGCGGGCCGGGGCCGACCCCGACGCCCTGGGCGAGGAGATCGACCGGCGCGCCGAGGCGCGGCACGGCGCAGACGACGGACCGTCCAGGGGCCCGCTGGCGGTCACGCCCGCCGTCAAGCGGGCACTGCTGGAGGCGCACGAGCACGCCCGCGCCACCGGCGCCTCCTACATCGGTCCCGAGCACGTGCTGCGGGCGCTGGCGGCCAACCCGGACTCGGCCGCCGGGCACATCCTGCACACCGCCCGCTTCGACTCCCCCCAGGTGCCGCACGGCGCCCCCGGCCAGCCCGCCCCCGGCACCGAGCAGCGCCCGGGCCGGGCGCACCACACGCCGACGCTGGACAAGTTCGGCCGCGACCTGACCGACATCGCCCGGCAGGGCCGCGTCGACCCGGTGATCGGCCGTGAGGAGGAGATCGAGCAGACCGTCGAGGTGCTCTCCCGCCGGGGCAAGAACAACCCGGTCCTCATCGGGGACGCCGGGGTCGGCAAGACCGCCGTCGTCGAGGGGCTCGCCCAGCGCATCGCCGACGGTGACGTGCCCGACACGCTGGCCGACCGCCGGGTCGTCGCCCTGGACCTGTCCGGGGTGGTCGCCGGAACGCGCTACCGGGGCGACTTCGAGGAGCGGATGACGGGCATCATCGAGGAGATCCGCGCGCACTCGGAGGAGCTGGTCGTCTTCATCGACGAGCTGCACACCGTCGTCGGCGCCGGCGGCGGCCCGGAGGGCGGGTCGATGGACGCGGGCGACCTGCTCAAGCCCGCCCTGGCCCGCGGTGAGCTGCACGTCATCGGCGCGACGACGCTGGAGGAGTACCGCCGCCACATCGAGAAGGACGCGGCCCTCGCCCGCCGCTTCCAGCCGGTCCTGGTGCCCGAGCCCTCGGCGGCGGACGCGGTGGAGATCCTGCGCGGGCTGCGCGACCGCTACGAGGCGCACCACCAGGTCCGCTACACCGACGGGGCGCTGCTCGCCGCCGTGGAACTGTCCGACCGCTACCTGACCGACCGGTTCCTGCCGGACAAGGCCATCGACCTGATGGACCAGGCCGGGGCCCGGGTGCAGCTGCGGGCCCGGACCAAGGGCACGGACGTGCGCGCCCTGGAGCGCGAGGCCGAGCAGGCGGCGCGGGACAAGGACCAGGCGGTGGCCGCCGAGCAGTACGAGCGGGCCACGCGGCTGCGCGACCGCGTCACCGAGCTGCGGGAGAGGATCGAGGCGGCCGGGCGGGAGCGGCAGGACGGCGACGGGCGGATCGTCGAGGTGACCGCCGAGGACATCGCCGAGGTCGTCTCCCGGCAGACCGGCATTCCGGTCAGCAGCCTCACCCAGGAGGAGAAGGACCGCCTGCTGGGCCTGGAGGAGCACCTGCGGCAGCGCGTCGTCGGGCAGGATGAGGCCGTCACCGCAGTGGCCGACGCCGTGCTGCGGTCCCGGGCGGGACTGGCGAGCCCGGACCGGCCGATCGGCAGTTTCCTCTTCCTCGGCCCGACCGGCGTCGGCAAGACGGAGCTGGCGCGGGCGCTGGCGGAGGCGCTGTTCGGCAGCGAGGAGCGCATGGTGCGCCTGGACATGAGCGAGTACCAGGAGCGGCACACCGTCAGCCGGCTCGTGGGCGCTCCCCCGGGCTACGTCGGCCACGAGGAGGCCGGGCAGCTCACCGAGACGGTGCGGCGGCACCCGTACGCGCTGCTGCTGCTGGACGAGGTGGAGAAGGCCCACCCGGACGTCTTCAACCTCCTGCTGCAGGTGCTGGACGACGGACGGCTCACCGACTCCCAGGGCCGCACGGTCGACTTCACCAACACGGTCATCGTGATGACGAGCAACCTCGGCTCGGAGGCGATCACGGGGCGCGGCGCGACGCTGGGCTTCGGCCCCGGCGGCGTGGAGGCCGACGAGGAGGCCCGGCGGGAACAGGTGCTGCGCCCGCTGCGCCAGCACTTCCGTCCGGAGTTCCTGAACCGCGTCGACGAGGTCGTCATCTTCCGGCGGCTCGCCGACGAGGAGCTGCGGACCATCACCGACCTGCTGCTGGAGGACACCCGGCGCCGGGTGCACGCGCGGGACGTGACGATCGAGTTCGCGCCGGAGGCCGTGGACTGGCTCGCCCGGCGCGGGCACCAGCCCGAGTACGGGGCGCGTCCGCTGCGCCGCACCATCCAGCGGGAGGTGGACAACCGGCTCTCCCGGATGCTGCTCGACGGCGAGCTGTCCGAGGGCGGCCGGGTGCGGGTGGAGGCCGGCGACGGCGGGCTCGAGTTCCACACCACCGCGCGCTAGGCGGGAAGCGGCGCGGGCCGCGGCGGCCGAAGCCGCCGCGGCCCGCGCCGCTTCCCGTGCGTCCCGCTCACTCGGCGGACGGCCGTCTGCCGCGGTCACCGCCGGGGGCGTACAGCGCGCTGAAGTCCATGGCCTCCCGCACGTCCCGCTGGGCCTGCTCGGCCACCCGGCGGGCGGCCGCCGCCACGTCACCGTGCTCCTGCACGAGCGCGTCGTAGATCGGCGCGTCGGATGTGTTCGCGGCGGTCATCGTTGGGTTCCTTCCGGTTTCGGACATGAACAGGACCGCCCGCACCGGGCGGACGGCCGGGACCGGCTCTGACGCCGGTCAGACGCCGAGGACCGGGTCGTCCTCGGAGCGGGCCCCGGGCAGCCGGTGGCGGGCGGCGACGGGGGCGGCGTCCGCGTCGCCGGCACCGGCCGGGACGCACAGCGGGGACGTCGGATCGTCCGTCCGCTGCCGCGCCCGGGCGTTCCCGGCCCGCGGCGCCCGGAGCGCCTCGTACTGCCGCACGGGGTTCCCCGGCACCACGGAGTGCGCCATCAGCACGGTGATCTCCTTCCGCCACGGCGGCCACGTCGGGGCCGGTGAGGTCCGGCCGTCGTCTACCCGGCACCCAACCTCTCATGCTCCCCGATTCTTCCCCCAGGCGTGCCGGTATACGGACGCCCACGTCCCGGCCACCGGGGCCGGCCGGAGGCCGCCTGGCGCATGCGGCGGGGCGTTTCGGGGTACACGGGCAGCCATGCGTCTGGGTGTGGTGGATGTCGGTTCGAACACGGTTCGGCTCGTGGTGGCGGACGGGGACGGTGCCGCCCCGTTGCCCGTGCACACCGCCAAGCGGCGGCTGCGGCTGGCCGAGCAGGTCGACGCGGGCGGCAGGCTCGGCGACGCGGCCGTGGAGCAGGTGGTGGACGCGGTCGCCGCCGCCGTCGCCGAGGCCCGGCGCTGGGGCTGCGGCGAGCCGTTCGCCTTCGCCACCGCGATCGTGCGGGACGCTCCGAACCGGGACGAGGTGCTGGAGACGGTGCGCTCGGCCACCGGCACGGAACTGCACGTCATGTCGGGCCAGAAGGAGGCGGAGCTGACGTTCCTCGCCGTGCGCCGGTGGATGGGCTGGCAGGCGGGACCGATGGTGCTGCTCGACATCGGCGGCGGCTCGCTGGAGGTGGCGGTCGGACGCAGCCGGATGCCCGACTTCGCGGCCTCGCTGCCGCTGGGCGCCGGACGCCTGACCCGCGAGTACCTGGACGGCGACGGGGTCACCGATCCCGACGCGGTCCGGGAGCTGCGCCGCCGGGTGCGGCACGACCTGCGGGACGTCGCCACCCGGGTGCGGTGGGAGGCGCCGCGCACGGCCGCCGCCACCTCCCGGACGTTCCAGCAGCTCGCCCGGCTGTGCGGGGCGGCGCCCGGCCGTGAGGGGCCCTTCGTCGAGCGGAGGCTGGTCCGCGCCGACCTGCGGCACGCGATGGCGGAGCTGGCGGCCCTGCCGCCCGCCGACCGCGCGCGGCTGCCGGGCATCTCCCCGCCCCGCGCCGGGCAGTCGCTGGCCGGTGCCGTGGTCGCCCACACCGCGATGAAGCTCATGGGCATCGACGCCGTCACCGTCTCGCCGTGGGCGCTGCGGGAGGGCGTGCTGCTCCGGCAGCTGGAGGAGCCGTCCGCCTCCCCGGTGGGGGACGCCGGTTCCGGCGGGGAGCGGCCCGCGGCCGCGGCCCCGCTGCGGCTGACCGCCGCACGGGGCGGCTGAGCCGGGCGGTTCAGCCGCTGAGCGGGGTGGCGCGGAAGGTCTCCGCCCGGGCGGACGGCGGTGCCTGGGGCTGGGCGGGGTCCGGATGGCCCGCCGCGAGGACGTACAGCGGGGTGTGGGCCGTGTTGTCCACCCCGCAGCGCGCGGCGACGGGCGAGTCGTGGAACGCGCCGGTCTGGGCGGGGCCGAGGCCCAGCGCGGTCGCGGTGAGCGCGAAGGTCTGGCCCAGGTGCCCGGCGTCGAGCAGGCAGACGCGGTAACTGCGGGGAGTGGCGTACTTCACCCCCATCCGGGGCAGCGCGGCCACCAGGACGACGAGGAACGCGGCGGCGCCCGCCCAGCCCTGGTCGGCGCACAGGTGGGCCGCCTCCCCGGGCGTCAGGCCCTCCGAGCGCAGTTCCAGGCTGTGTTCGAGGACGTTGTAGTGGTACGTGCCGGGGGCCGCGCCCTCGACGTTGAGCACCCCCACGTAGGCGTCGATCTCCTGGCGCGCGCCGCCGGCCGGGCTGGTGCGCCGGTACAGCGCGCCGTTGCCGCAGTCGATGAAGTCCGCCGGACCGAAGACGGTCGCCAGGAGCGTCGCCAGCGTGGCCAGCGCAACGGGTTCGGGGCGGAAGTCGCGGCAGGTGCGCCGCCGGTGGAGCACCTCGCCGTAGGGGGTCCGCAGCCCGGCGGGCGGGCGCGGGAGCAGCAGGCGCTCGGCCTGCGGGTAGGACGTGAACAGCGGGGGCAGTTCCTGCGTGGGCGGCGTCTGTCCGGCCGCCGGGTCGTCGCCGGGGTAGAGCACGTCCTGGGTGGCGTAGTGGTAGAAGGACGCCTCGGGCGCCCAGGGGCCCCACTGCCGGGCGAGGGCGTCGTCGTGTGCGGCCTCGGTGCTGCCCTCCTCCAGCAGGAGTCCGCTGCCGCGCAGCGCGCGGACGGCGTTCCCGACGGTCCGGGGGGTGAGCGTGCCGAGGGTTTGGGCGGCCTCGGCCGGTTCCGTCCACTCCTCGAAGGCGGACAGGATCTCCGCCGCCGCCGGGTGCAGGGCGGTGGGGGCGCCGTGCGGGTAGGCGTGGGCGACGAACGAGCCGGCGTGCCAGTAGCACGCCAGACAGCGGGCACGGCGTAGGCGCATCTCACGGCTCCAGCGGGGGTTCGGCGGCGGGAGGGGGCCGAAGGCGACGGCGGCCGGGACCCCGGACTGCCCCGGCCGCCTGCCGGTCGGTGCGTACACGCGGCACCGGCTCAGTTGTGGTGCCAGTGCCACCGCCAGAAGGCGGCTCGCCGGTCCTCGCGGACGAGGACGGTGGTGTGGAGAGCGATCTCGCGCATGCTGGTCACCTCCTTCCGCTGACGTGGGCGGACGCTGGGGACGTCACCCAGTGAGCCAGGGGCCGCAGCCCAGGACAAGCCGAAGACGGCTAAACCACACGCGCGGTGAGGGTCGAGGCAGGCGACCACGGGCCCGTGCGCGTCGCGGACGCCGCGGCGTGCGCGGCGGACGGCGGCTGTTCCGCGCCCGCTGTCCGCCCCCGCCCCGGCACGGGGCCTCAGCGCGCGGGCGCGGCGGCGACGCGGGGCACCAGCGCGTCCAGCGCCCCCGCGAGGTCGGTCAGGAGCGCGGCGGAACCGGCCGGGAGCGCGGCGGGCGGCCAGCCGGGGCCGGCCGGGTGGACCGGCGCGCCCGTCACCGCGAGCGCGGCGCGCAGCCAGTCCGCGTCGGCCGCCTCTCGGGCACGTGCCCACAGGACCACCGCCCGGGGCCGGGCCCGGGCGAGGGCGTCGGCCAGCGGACGCGCGGGCAGGTCTCCGGCCAGCAGCGCGGGCTGCCCCTCCTCGGCCAGGGCGGCGGCCAGCGCCGCCATCGGCAGGGCGTGGTGCTCGGCGGGCGCGGTGGCCAGCAGGACGGGCGGGCCGGTGGCGTCCGTGCTGCGGTGGGCGTGCCGGCGCAGGGCGGTTTCGACGATGCCGCTGGTCACGTGCTCGACCTCGACGCCGCGACCGGTGCGTTCCCAGTGCTCGCCGATGGCGACCAGGGCCGGGGCGAACACCGCCGTCCACGCCTTCGCGGCGCCGAGCCGGGCGAGGGCGTCGGCGGCCAGGGCGTGCACGGCGTCGGCGTCGAGCGCGTGCATGGCCGCGGTCAGCCGGCCGGCGGTGGCCTGCGGCGCGTCCGCCGGGCGGGGGGCCGCGGGCGGCCCCGGGGCACCCACCGCGTCCGCCGCCTCGGCGGCGGGCACGCCCCGGCGGACCAGCTCGCGCATGTGCTCCAGCCGGGCCAGGTCACGTGGTGAGTAGCGGCGGTGCCCGCCGTTGGTGCGCGCGCTCGGTGCCAGGCCGTAGCGGCGCTCCCAGGCGCGCAGGGTCGCGGTGCTCGTGCCCAGGCGCTCGGCGACCACGCCGACCGGGTACGGCCCGTGCGCCTCCCCCTGCGGCTCCCGCGCCTCCCGCGGCTCAGGCGGCGGGGAGTCGGCGGGACGGCGTGCGGCGGGCATGCGGCCATGTTCCGCCCCCGCGGTGCCGGGCCGCAAGCCGCCGGAGCCGGGGGTTGTACAAGTTGTGTACAGGTTCGTTTGGCTTCGGCGCACGCGGGCACCTGCTGTGCGGCAGCCGGTTGCGGCGGCCTCAGCGACATGGAGAGGACGAGATCCGCGTGATCGTCAAGAAGCTGCACGACGCCGGAGTCCGCAGTGAGCACGCCTACCTCGGGGCCTTCGCTTCGATCGGCGGAGCGTTCCTCGCCTGGGTGACCTCCAACAAGGCGGAACACGCGGGCCTGGACCGGGCGGACCGGTGGGGGATCTTCGTCGGCGAGTGGGCCCCCACGTTCTTCGCGCTGGGCCTGGCCCTGGCCCAGTACGAGCAGCGTGAGGACACCGTGCCGTCCTGACCCCGGCCGCGCGGACGCGGGCCCGGGGCGGCTGCCGGACGGCCACCGCGCGCCCGCGACGCCGCGACGCGCGGTGCCACGGTTCGTCCGCGTACCGCACCTGACCTGGAAAACTCACCCTGCCCGCCGCCCGTGCGCCCCCGGGCGCGCACGCGGGCACCTCGACCCCGCGCCGGGAAGGAGCCGCGATGCGGCACCAGGCCACCGACCTCGCCATCGCCCCGCACACCCCGCCGCCCGGCGCCGCGCCACCGGGGGCCGTCCCCGCCCGGCCGGGGACGGCCCCGGGCCGCGATGGGCCGGAGGAGGACGGCCGGGCGGCACCGCCCGGGGCCGACGCGGACGTCGCCGCCGCCGTCGACGCGGTGCTCGGCGGCCACCTCGCCCGGCGTCTGGAGCAGGCGGAGCAGATCAGCGAACGGTTCGCGGCCGATGTCGCCGACTGCGTCGTCACCCTGGTGCGGCGCGGCGGGAAGCGGCTGCGCCCAGCCTTCCTGTGGTGGGGCTGGCGGGCCGCCGGCGGCGCCCCGGAGGGCGCCGGCGCCGGGGCGGTCCTGCGCGCGGCGGCGGCCCTGGAGCTGATCCAGGCGTGCGCCCTCGTCCATGACGACCTCATGGACGGCTCCCCGCTGCGGCGCGGCGCGCCCGCCGCGCACGTCGCCCTCGCGCACCGGCACCGCGCCGCGCGGCTGCACGGCGACGCCGAGGCGTTCGGGGCCTCCGCCGCCCTCCTCGCCGGTGACCTCGCGCTGGTCTGGGCGGAGGACCTGTGGGACGCGGCCCTGCCCACGGAGGCGGCCCGGCGCCGGACCCGTCCCGTCTGGCGGGCCATGCGCACCGAGATGGTGGCCGGCCAGTACCTCGACCTGCACGGCCAGGCGGCCCGCGCCCGCTCCCGGGACGCGGCGCTGCACGTGGCGCACCTCAAGAGCGGCCTCTACACCGTCGAGCGCCCCCTGCACCTGGGCGCGGCCCTCGCGGACGCCCCCGCGGCGACCACCGCGGCGCTGCGGCGCGCCGGACGGCGCACGGGAGTGGCGTTCCAGCTCCGCGACGACCTGCTGGGGGTCTTCGGCGACCCGGCCCGCACCGGCAAGCCCGCGGGCGAGGACGTCCGGGCGGGCAAGCCCACCTACCTGATGGCCGTCGGCCTGGCCCGCGCCCGCGCCCGGGGCGAGCGGGCCGCCGAGGAGCGGCTCACGGCCGCGCTCGGCGACCGGGCGCTCGGCGCCGCCGGACTGGACCGCGTGCGGGAGCTGCTGACCGGCCTGGGCGCGCGGGAGGCGGTCGAGCGGCACATCGCCGAGCTGACCGGCTCGGCGCTGGCCGCGCTGGACGAGGCGGACCTCGACCCGGGAGCGGCCCGGCGGCTGGCCGCGCTGGTGCGCGGTGTCCTGGCCGGGTCCGAGCCCGCCGGGCGGGGCACGGCACACGCCCCGGGGGTGGCGGGCGCGACGGACACCGCGCGGGCCGCAGCGGGGCCGGTGTGAAGCGGCTGCGCACGACGGGCGACCACGTCGTCGTGGTGGGGGCGGGCCTGTCCGGACTGTCCGCCGCCCTGTACCTGCTGGGGGCCGGGCGCTCGGTGACGCTCGTGGAGCGCGGCGCGGGCCCCGGCGGCCGGGCCGGGCGCGAGGAGCTGGCCGGATACCGCATCGACACCGGCCCGACGGTGCTCACCATGCCGGACCTCGTCGACGACGCGCTGGCCGCGGTCGGTGATCGGCTGGCCGACCGGGTGGAGCTGCTCGCGCTGCGCCCGGCCTACCACGCCCGGTTCGCCGACGGCACGGCCCTCGACGTCCACACCGACCCGGACGCCATGGAGGCCGAGGTGCGCCGCTTCGCCGGCCCCGCCGACGCCGAGGGCTACCGGCGGCTGCGGCACTGGCTGGAACGCGTCTACCGGGTGCAGATGCGCACGTTCATCGACGCCAACTTCGACTCGCCGCTCGGCCTGCTGGGCGCCGACCTGGCCCGGCTGGCCGCGCTCGGCGGCTTCGGCACCTGGCACCGGCGCGTCGCCCGCTTCCTGGACGACGAGCGGCTGCGCCGCGTCTTCTCCTTCCAGTCGCTGTACGCCGGGGTGGCGCCGACCCGCGCGCTGGCCGCGTACGCCGTCATCGCCTACATGGACACCGTCGCCGGGGTGTGGTTCCCGCGCGGCGGCATGCACGCCGTGCCCCGCGCGATGGCCGACGCCGCGGCGCGGGCCGGCGCCGTGTTCCGCTACGGCAGCGAGGTGACGGAGCTGGAGCGCTCCCCCGGCGGCCGGGCGGCGGCCGTCCGCACCGCCGACGGCGCCCGCATCCCCTGCGACGCGGTGGTGCTCACCTGCGACCTGCCCGTGGCCCACCGGCTGCTGGGCGGCCCGCCGCGCCGCCCCGTCCCGCTGCGCTACGCGCCCTCGGCGGTGGTGCTGCACGCGGGCGGGGACCACACGGCGCCGGAGCTGGGCCACCACACGCTGTCCTTCGGCGCCGCGTGGGAGCACACCTTCCGCCAGCTCACCCGGACGGGCGAGCTGATGAGCGACCCGTCGCTGCTCATCACCCGGCCCACCGCGACCGACCCCTCACTGGCCCCGCCGGGACGGCACCTGACGTACGTCCTGGCGCCCTGCCCCAACCTCGACACCGGTCCGCACGACTGGACGCGCCTGGCGCCCCGCTACCGCGACGAGCTGGTCGCCGAGCTGGAGCGGCGCGGCCTGTCCGGCTTCGGCGCGGGGATCGAGGCCGAACGGCTGGTCACCCCGGCGGACTGGGCCCGCCAGGGGCACGCCGCCGGCACGCCCTTCTCGGCCGCGCACACCTTCGCCCAGACCGGGCCGTTCCGGCCGCGGAACCTGCCGCGCGGGTGGGACAACGTCGTCCTCGCCGGGTGCGGGACCACACCGGGCGTCGGAGTGCCGACCGTGGTGATCTCCGGCAAGCTCGCCGCGGCCCGCGTCACCGGCCGCCACGACCGCGTGCCGCGCCGCCGCGGGGGCGTGCCCGCCGCCGTCCCGGAGGCGGCGGCGTGAGCGCCCGGGAACTGGACGCGGCCGGGGTGGCCGGCCCGGCGCTGCGGGCGGCCTACGCCCGGTGCCGGCGGCTCAACGCCCGCAACGGCAAGACCTACTTCCTGGCCACCCGGCTGCTGACGCCCCGCCAGCGGCCCGCCGTGCACGCGCTGTACGGCTTCGCGCGGTTCGCCGACGACATCGTCGACGACCTCGCGGCGCTCCCCGACCCCCGGCTGCGGGCCCGGGCGCTGGCGGAGCTGGACGGGACGCTGCGGGCGGCCCTGCGCACCGGCCGCAGCGGCCACCCCGTCCTCGCGGCACTGGCCGACACGGTGCGGCGCTACCGCATCGACCCGGGCCACTTCACCGACTTCATGCGCTCCATGAGCATGGACCTGCACGTCACCGGCTACGCCACGTTCGCGGACCTGCACACCTACATGCACGGGTCGGCCGCCGTGATCGGCCTCCAGGTGCTGCCCGTGCTGGACACGGTCGTGCCCCGGGCCGAGGCCGCGCCGCACGCGGCGTCCCTCGGCGTCGCCTTCCAGCTCACCAACTTCCTGCGCGACGTCGGCGAGGACCTGGACCGCGACCGCGTCTACCTGCCGCAGGACCGGCTGGCCGCCCACGGCGTCGACCGCGACCTGCTGCTGTGGTGCCGGCGCACCGGGCACACCGACGTCCGGGTGCGGGCCGCGCTCAGGGAGCTGATCGGCACCACGCGCGGCATCTACCGGCACGCCGCCGCGGGCATCCCCATGCTGCACCCCGTCTCCCGTCCGTGCGTGCGGACGGCGTTCATCCTCTACCACGCGATCCTGAGCCGCATCGAGGCCGCCGACTGCGCGGTCATCCACCGGCGCACCGTCGTCCCGCGCCGGCACCGGGCGGGCGTCGCGCTCGGCGGGCTGGCCGGTATCGCCGCCTCCCGGGCGCGCGGCGCCCTCACCGCGGACCAGCCCCGCGCGGGCCGGACGGAAGGAGCCCTGTCGTGAAACGGCCGACCGGCTGGCGCAGCCCGCTGCGGCTGATGCCGGGCACGGGCTGGAGCGAGCAGCAGCCGACCTGGCGCGCGGCGCGTCCGCGGCTGATCGCCGACGCGCTGGCACGGGCCGCGGCCCGGCCCTCCGGCAACTGGTACGTGGCCGCCGCCAGCCGCGACATCCCGCCCGGCGCCCCGTTCGGGCGGACGGTCGCCGGGGTGGAGGTCGTGCTGTGGCGGGACGCGTCCGGACGCCTGGCCGCGGGCCCCGGCGCCTGCCCGCACCTGGGCGCGCCGCTGTGCGACAGCGCCGTCGTGCGCGGCCGGATCGTGTGCCACTGGCACGGCCTGGGCCTGTCCCGGGAGGGCGGGCCCGGCTGGGACCCGGTGCCCGTGCACGACGACGGGGTGCTCGCGTGGGTGCGGCTGGACGGCGCGGGCGGCGAGTCCCCGCTGCCCGCGCCGTGCCTGCCGCCCCGCCCGGAGGCCGCCGCGACGGTGGACGCGGTGACCACCCTGGAGGGCGCCTGCGAACCGCAGGACGTCATCGCCAACCGGCTGGACCCTTGGCACGGCGCGTGGTTCCACCCGTACGCCTTCACCCGGCTGACCGTCGTCGAGGAGCCGGACCCGGACACCGGTGACCGCTTCGTGGTGGACGTCGCCTACCGGGTCGGCTCCCGGGCCGCCGTGCCGGTGCGGGCCTCCTTCACCGCGCCGGAGCCGCGCACGGTGGTCATGCACATCATCGACGGGGAGGGCGCCTCGTCCTCGGTGGAGACCCACGCGACGCCGCTCACCGCGGCCGGGGACGCCCGGCCCCGCACCGCCGTGACCGAGGCCGTGCTCGCCACCTCGAAGCGGCCGGGCTTCACCGTCGCGCGGGCCGCCGCGCCGCTGCTGCGTCCGCTGGTGCGCCGCGCGGCGGCCCGGCTGTGGCGCGACGACCTCGACTACGCCGAACGGCGCTGGCAGCTGCGCAGCCAGGGCCGCTACCCCGGCTCGTGACCGGGGCGGCGGGCCAGGAAGGCGTCGGGTCCGCTCAGGTTGCGCACCAGGCAGGCGGCGAACACGGCGTCGCACAGCCCGGTGTCCGGCCCCTGCCCCGGTGCGGCGAGCGTCTTAGCGGGCCGCTCGGCGGGCGCGTGGACGAACGTGACCTTCTGCGGCCAGCGCTTGGCGGCGGCGCGTTCCAGCATCCCTGCGGAGGCGTCCACCGCGACGATCCGGGCGCGGGGCGCGGCGGTGAGCAGCGCGGCGGCGGACGCGCCCGTCCCGCAGCCCAGGTCGAGCAGGCGCAGCCCGGCGCCCTGTGCCGGCAGGGCCAGCCGGCGGGCCGAGCGGCGCAGTCACCGGTGGTATCCGGGGCCGGCGGCCACCAGGCGGTCGCAGGCGCCGGACGCCTGGTCGAAGGCGGCGCCCAGGGCGCCGTCGTGCAGCAGCGTCATCGCGGCCACGCTCCCGTCCGGACGGCGGGGGCGGCCGGAACGACAGGCGCTCCCGGGGCTGCCGGAGCGGCGGGGACGGCGGGCGGACGCGGAGGTGCGGTCATGCGGCTACGCCTACCCCGGACGGGCGCGGCGCCGCACCACAGACCGGCTGAGGCGGAAGGGACGTGCGGATGAGGGACGCGGACGTCGTCGTGGTGGGCGCGGGCGCGGCCGGCCTGTCGCTGGCCCGGGAGCTGACCGCCGGGAGCGGCCCCGGACCGGCCTGCTCGGTGCTGCTCGTCGAGCCGCCGCCCGGACCGCGGCGCAGCCCGGAGCGCACCTGGTGCTTCTGGGGCGAGCCCGGCGCCGCGCCCGATCCGCTGGCGTCCGCCTCCTGGGAGCGGCTGGCCGTGCGCGGCCGGGACGGCGGGCCGGTCACCGGCAGCTCCGCACGCCGTTACCAGATGATCCGGTCGGCCGACTTCACCCGCGCCCTGGACGCCGAACTCGCCGCCGTCCCCGGCGTGGCCCGGTACACCGGCACCGTCACCGGCGTCGCCGACGACGGCCCGCACGGCGCGGCGGTCAGCGGCCTGGACACGGCGGGACGGCCGTTCCGCCTGCGCGGCCGGTGGGTGTTCGACTCCCGCCCGCCCCGGGTGCTGCCGCCCGCCCGCACGACGCTGCTCCAGCACTTCCGCGGCTGGTTCGTCTCGACCGCCGAGGACCGCTTCGACCCCGGCACGGCCGAACTGATGGACTTCCGCACCCCGCAGCCGCGGCGCGGGCTGTCCTTCGCCTACGTCCTGCCGTTCACCCCGCGCGAGGCTCTGGTGGAGTACACCGAGTTCTCCCCGGCCCCCCTCGGCGACGCGGGGTACGCCGAGGCGCTGCGCCACTACACGGAGCGGGTGCGGCCGCTGGGCACCTTCACGGTCACCCGCGCCGAGCAGGGCGTCATCCCCATGACCGACGCCGTCTTCCCGCGCCGGGCCGGGCGTTCGGTGTTCCGCGTCGGCACCGCGGGCGGCGCCACCCGGCCCGCCACCGGCTACACGTTCGCGGCGGTCCGGCGGCAGAGCGCGGCGATCGCCGCCGCGTACCGGGCCGGTGCCGCACCGGTGCCGCCCAGGCCGCACGCCCGCCGCCACCGGGCCATGGACGCGGCGCTGCTGCGGGCGCTGGCCACCGGACGCGTCGACGGGGCCGCGTTCTTCGAGGACCTCTTCCGCCGCAACCCGCTGGAGCGCGTGCTGCGCTTCCTCGACGGCCGCTCCTCACCGGCCGAGGAGGTGGCGATCGGCCTGCGCTCGCCGGTGCTGCCCATGGCCCGTTCGCTGGCCGAACTGCCCCTGCTCCCCCGCCGCGCGCCGGTCGGCTGACCGGACGTGCGGTGCGCACCACCACGGAAAGGCTCCACGTGAAGCGACCACAGCCCTCCCCGTCCGGCCTCCGGCGCCGTCCCCGGCTGGCCCGCGACCGGCGCGCCGTGTACCGGCCCGCCCCGCCCGGCGCCGCGCGCCTGACCGGACGTGCGGCGCGCACCGCCGTGGTCGGCGGCGGCATCGCGGGGCTGGCCGCCGCGACGGCGCTGGCCGAACGCGGGGTCCGCGTCGACCTGCTGGAGCGGCGGGACCAGCTCGGCGGGCGCGTCGGCGGCTGGCCCACGCAGCTGGCCGACGGCACCACCGTCACGATGACCCGCGGCTTCCACGCCTTCTTCCGCCAGTACTACAACCTGCGGAACCTGTTGCGGCGTGTGGACCCGGAGCTGTCCATGCTGGTGCCGCTCCCGGACTACCCGCTGCGGCACAGCGGGGGCGCGCAGGACGGCTTCGCCCGCGTCCCGCGCACCCCGCCCTGGAGCGTGCTGGGCTTCACCGCCCTCAGCCCGGCGTTCACCCCGGCCGGGCTCGCGGGCATGAACCCGCGCGCCGCCCTGCCGCTGCTGGACGTGCGGGTGCCGCGCGTGCACGAACGCCTGGACGGGGTCAGCGCCGCGGACTTCCTGGACGCCGTGCGGTTCCCCCGCCAGGCGCGCCACCTGGCGTTCGAGGTCTTCTCGCGCAGCTTCTTCGCGGACCCGCGCGACCTGTCGGCCGCCGAACTCGCGCTGATGTTCCACATCTACTTCCTGGGCTCCGCCGAGGGCCTGCTCTTCGACGTCCCCGCCGAGCCGTTCCCCGCGGCGCTCTGGGACCCACTGGCCGGCCACCTGTTGCGGCTGGGCGTGGACGTGCGCACCGGCACCGCCGTGCACGGCGTCCACCCCGAGGGGGACGGCTTCGCGGTCGCCACGGGCGGCGGCCATGGCGGCGGTGAGCGCACCGAGCGCTACGACGCGGTCGTCCTGGCCCTGGACGGCGCCGGGCTGCGGGCCGTGGCGGACGCCTCACCGGCGCTCGGCCGCCCGGACTGGCGCAAGGGGGTGGAGCAGCTGCGCGAGGCCCCGCCCTTCCTGGTCTCGCGGTACTGGCTGGACACGCCCGTGGCCGCGGCCCGCCCCGGCTTCCTGGGCACCGGCGGGTACGGGCCGCTGGACAACGTCAGCGTGCTGGAGCGCTACGAGGGCGAGGCCGCCCGCTGGGCCGCCCGGACCGGCGGCAGCGTGGTGGAGCTGCACGCCTACGCCGTCGGCCCGGGCGCGGACCGCGCCGCCGTGCGGCGGCGCGCCCGGGCGGAGCTGGCCCGCGTCTACCCGGAGACGGCGCGGGCCGGTGTCGTCGACGAGCGGCACGAGTGGCGGCAGGACTGCCCGCTGTTCGCCACCGGGAGCCGCGCGGACCGTCCCGCCGTGCGCACGGACCACCCCCGGCTCGTGCTGGCCGGGGACGTGGTGCGCACCGACCTGCCGGTCGCCCTGATGGAGCGGGCGGCCACCACCGGTTTCGAGGCGGCCAACGCGCTGCTGGGCACCTGGGGCGTGCGGGGCCACCCGCTGCTGACGGTGCCCGGCCGGGGCCGCAGCGCCCCGCTGCGGCTGCTGGCGGCGGCGTTCGGCACCTGACCGGCCGGGCGCCGGGGGCTCAGGGCTCCTGGCGGGCGCGGTCGGCGGCGCGGGCCGCGGCGTCCTGCTCGGTGCCGGCGCCCCCGGTGCTCAGCGAGCCGCCCGCGTTCTCCAGGTGCGCGCGCACGAACCACTGGAACAGCTCCAGGTCCCGCAGGTGCTCGATGAGCATGTCCTGGGTGACGAGGTCGATGTCGTCGGCGGCCTCCATCGCGCGGCGGTGGTCCTCGATGACGCCGGTGTAGACGACGTCCAGCGCGCCGAGGTGCTCGATGGCGCCGGCCCGTCCCACGCCGTAGTCGTCCCACGTGCGCTCGGCCACCAGCACGCCGGGGGTGCCGGGGGGCGAGCCGCCGAGCGTGGCGATGCGCTCGGCGGTGGTGTCGATCATGCCGCGGACGGAGTCGACCTGCGGGTCGAGCATCTCGTGGACGGCGATGAAGTGCGGCCCGACCACGTTCCAGTGCACGTGCTTCAGGGTCAGGGCGAGGTCGTTCAGGGCGTGCAGGCGCCCCCGCAGCAGGCGGATGATGTCGCCGCCCGCCTCCGGGGACAGGCCGGGCACGGTGTACTGCGGTGTGGGAGAGGTGTCGGGCACGGTGGGTCTCCTCGGCGTGCCCTCCCGCGGAGGGCTTGGGGAACATGCCTCTCCCATGGGAGCACCGCCCGCCGCGCTCGGCGCGCCGGGCGGGGCGCCGGGCCGCCGTCCGGGCGACGCCGCGCCGGGTCAGCCCGCCCGGCGGCGCGGCCAGGGGCCGCGGGCGCCCGGACGGCTCAGGCTCCGGCGCGGGCCCCCGCTCCCCCCGAGCAGGGCCGGGGCCCGCCGGGTGAGCGCGGTGCACAGGACGCCGATGACGGCGCCGGCGAGCACGTCACTGCCGTAGTGAGCGCCGGACTGGACGCGCTGCACGGCCACGAGGGCCGCGGGCACCGTGAGGGCGGCGCCCACCGCGGGCTGCCGGAGGGCGACCGCGCTCGTGTAGGCGGTCGCCGCGGCCACGTGGCCCGAGGGGAACGAGGAGCTGCCGGGCCGGCCGGCGATGTCGCCGTGCCGCACCAGCGACCTGGGCGGGCGGTCCCGGTCGTACGCCTGCTTGGCCAGGGCGTTGCACAGGACCTGCGTCACGCCCAGGCTCAGCAGGCCGGAGAACGCGGACGCCCGGCCGGGACGGCCGCCGAGGGCCGCCTGTACGGCCGCCGCGCCGACCCACAGCTTCGTGTGGCGGGAGGCGGTGCCGACGTGGCGGAGCGCCGTGACGAGGCGGGGCGCGCGCAGGGCGGTGAGCCGCCAGGTCAGTTCCCGGTCGGCACGTCGGATGCGGTCCGCGGTCGTCACGGGCGCTCGTCTTCCCGGCCCCGGCCCGTTCACACCTCCGAGGGACGGCCGCGCCGCACGGCCGGGAAGTTCCGGAACTCCGCCCTCCTTGACGGGTTCTCGTCAAAGCAGTTAACTCGCAGAGCCGAACTGGTCCGGACCTTCACCGCTTCCGGTTCACTTCTTGCAGCCACACGTCTCAGCGCTCCTCCCTCATCGAAGCGCCCCCACCGCACGGACGAGGAAACCGCCATGCTCTCGCGCCCCCGCAGATCCCGTACCCGCGCCTCGGCCCTCACCGCACTCGGCCTCGTGTCCACCCTGTGCTGGTCGCTGCTCGCCTCCGGTCCCGCAGCGGCCGGGCCCGAGGCGCGGCCCGGTCCCGCCCAGGCGCCAGGCCCGCTCGCCGTCGTCTTCGAGGACACCTTCGACGGCCCGGCCGGAGCCGCCGTGGACGGCTCCAAGTGGCAACTGGAGACCGGCGACAACGTCAACAACGCCGAACGGCAGTACTACACCTCCGGCAACCGCAACGCCGCGCTCGACGGGCGGGGCAACCTGGTGATCACCGCCCGCCGGGAGAACCCGCAGAACTACCAGTGCTGGTACGGGCGGTGCGAGTACACCTCGGCCCGGATGAACACCGCCGGGCGCTTCGCGGCCCAGTACGGCCGGGTGGAGGCCCGCATCCAGGTGCCGCGCGGCCAGGGCATGTGGCCCGCCTTCTGGATGCTGGGCAACGACTTCGGCGACGTCGGCTGGCCCGCCAGCGGCGAGATCGACATCATGGAGAACGTCGGCTTCGAGCCCGGGACCGTGCACGGCACCGTCCACGGTCCCGGCTACTCCGGGTCCGGCGGCATCGGCGGCGGGTACACCCTGCCGGGCGGCCAGGCGTTCGCCGACGGCTTCCACACCTTCGCCGTCGACTGGGCGCCCGACTCCCTGCGCTGGTCCGTGGACGGCAACACCTACTTCCAGCTCACCCCCGCCGACCTCGGCGGCCGCCAGTGGGTGTTCAACAAGTCCTTCTTCATGATCCTCAACCTGGCGGTCGGCGGGCACTGGCCCGGTGACCCGGACGGCGGCACCGTCCTGCCGCAGCGCATGACCGTGGACTACGTGCGCGTCTCCACCGGCTCCGGCGGCGGCGCGGGCGGCCCGGTCACCGGCCTGGGCGGCAAGTGCGTCGACGTGGCCGGCGCCAACCCGGCCAACGGCACCCCGGTGCAGCTCTACGACTGCAACGGCACCGCGGCCCAGCGCTGGACCCGCGCCTCCGACGGCACCCTGCGGGCCCTGGGCAAGTGCCTGGACGCCGCCGGTGGCGGCACGGCCGACGGCACCCGGGTCCAGCTGTGGGACTGCAACGGCACCGCGGCCCAGCAGTGGGTGGTCACCGGGGCACGGGACATCGTGAACCCGCAGGCCGACAAGTGCCTGGACGCCGCCAGCCACAGCTCGGCCAACGGCACCCGGCTCCAGCTGTGGACCTGCACGGGCACGCCCAACCAGAAGTGGACGGTCGCCGGCTGAGCCCGGCGGCCCCCGCCCGCACCGGCCAAAAGCCGGGCCCCACCGCGTGACGCGGCTGCTCCCGCCCCCTGCCCGGGGCGGGAGCAGCCGCGTCACGCGCGCCGCCGCCCGTGCGCCCGCCGGATCGGCGGCCGTCCCGGCCGGTCCGGCTGACCGGCGGACCGGCTGACCCGGTTGGCGCAACCGCGCACCGCCTTTCCGCCCGTGAGGGAGCACGCTTGAGACAGCGTCGGCTCCACGCGGGAGCGCGGAGCCGGACACGTCGCCGGGAGGGAGGACCCATGACCGCAGCGCCGTCCGGGGAACCGGACGCCGCGACGCCGTTCAGCGGCCTGGCGGCGGTGGTCCTGGGCGCGGACGGGCGGGTGCTGCGCTGGTCCCGCGAGGCGGCGGCGCTCCTCGGCCGGCCCGCACGGGACGTCGTGGGCCGTCCGGCCCGTGACCTGGTGGCCCCTCCCGCCGTGCTGCGCCGCCGGGGCGGGCGCCCGGCCCAGACGGTGTACGGCGGCCGGGTCATGTGCCTGCTGCACCGCACGGGCCACCCGGTGGAGACGGTGGTGCGCCTGGTGCCGCTGTCGGGGACGGCCGACGTGGTGGCACTGGCGGCACCGGCCGGGCACGCCCTGGTCTGGGAGCAGGACCGCGCGATCGGCCGGGCCCTGTTCACGCAGGACCGGATGGCGGTGGCCCTGCACGACGCGGAGCAGCGCCCGGTGCGCGCCAACGCCGCCCAGGAGAGGCCGGACTGGCCCCGCACCGGCGACGGCAGGCCCGCGCACGTGCTGGACCTGGTGTCCTGGGAGGGGCACGAGGAGGCGGCCGGGCAGCTCGCGCGGACCCTGCGCGACGGCGTTCCGCTGCCCACCACGGAGCAGCGGCTGCGGGAGCCGGGGCCGGGAGCCGCGGAACGGGTGCTCACCCTGACGGCGCTGCCCCTGCGGGACGCGGACGGCGGCCCGTTCGGCACGCTGGCCGTCGTCACCGACGCCACCGAGCAGCGCCGCGCCTGGCACCAGCTCCAGCTCGTCTACGACGCCTCCCGGCGGATCGGCGGATCGCTGGACGTGACCCGCACCGCCCAGGACCTCGTCGAGGTGCTCGTCCCGGTGCTCGGTGACATGGCGACGGTCGAGATCTCCGAAACGGTCCTGGCGGGCGGCGACCCCGCCGCCCGCATACGGGGCTCCTCCCTCGAACCGACCCGGCGGGTCGCCGCGAAGCACGCCGCCGGGGCTTGGCCCGCCGACCTCGTGCAGCCGGGGCAGCTCCTGCCGCGCATCCCGGACCGGCCGGAGTTCAGGCGCGTGGGCGTCGGCGGTTCGATCATCGCCAGCGACGCGGCGCAGTCGCGGGCGATGCTCGGCGACGACCCGGAACTGGTGAGGCTGATCCTCCCCGAGGGCCTGCGCGCCTCCCTCGGCACGCCGCTGTTCGCCCGCGGTCTGCCCCTGGGTTACGTCCTGGTCTACCGCACCGAGAACCCGGTGCCCTTCGACGAGGAGGACACCCGGCTGCTGCGCGAGATCGTCACCCGCGCGGCCCTGAACGTGGACAACGCGCGCCGCTACACCCGCGAGCGCCGCATGGCGGAGATGCTCCAGCGCAGCCTCCTGCCGCCCGTCTCGACGAGCACGGCCGCCGCGCAGACCTCCGGCCTGTACCTGCCGGCCGGGGGCGGCGCCAGCGTCGGCGGCGACTGGTTCGACGCCCTGCCGCTGTCCTCGCTGCGCGTGGCCCTGGTCGTCGGGGACGTGTACGGACACGGGCTGCGCGCCACCGCCACCATGGCGCGGCTGCGCACCGCCGTCCAGACGCTCGCCGAACTCGACCTGGAGCCGGACGAGCTGCTGATCCGGCTGGACGACCTCGTGCAGCGCATGGCCGGGGAGAGCGACACCCCCGACGCCATGGGCGCCACCTGCCTGTACGCCGTCTACGACCCGGTCACCGGATGCTGCCGGGTGGCCAGCGCCGGGCATCCAGCGCCCGCCGTGGCGCGTCCCGACGGCAGCTCCGCCCTGATCGGCGTCACACCGGGGCCGCCGCTGGGCGTGGGCGGCATGCCGTTCGAGATGACCGAGACAGAGCTTGTGCCGGGCAGTGTCCTCGCCCTCTACAGCGACGGACTGGTCCGCCACGGCCCCCGCTCGGCGTCCGGCGCCCCCGACACCGGGGCGCTGCCCGCGCGGCTGGCCGCCGCCTGCCGGCCCGGCCGGACGCTGGAGGAGATCGGACAGGAACTGGCCGGCCCGCTGACCGCCTCCCCGCCGCCGGACGACGTGACCCTGCTGCTGGTGCGCACCCGCACCCTGCCGGACGCCGCCACCGCATGCTGGCAGTTCCCCGCCGACCCGCAGGCCGTCGCCGAGGCCCGCGAGGCGACGGCGGGCCAGCTCGCGGACTGGGGCCTGGAGGAGCTGTCCTTCACCACGGAGCTGGTCGTCAGCGAGCTGATGACGAACGCGATCCGCTACGCGGGCGGCCCCGTGGGCCTGCGGCTCATCCGGGACAGCCGGCTGGTCTGCGAGGTGACGGACACCAGCAACACCCAGCCCCGGCTGCGCCGGGCGCACACGACGGACGAAGGGGGCCGGGGCCTGTTCCTGGTGGCCCAGCTCACCAGCCGCTGGGGCAGCCGCTACGGCGCCCGCGGCAAGACGATCTGGACCGAACAGGCGATCGGGCCGGACTGAGCGCTCACCCGGCCCCTCCCCCGCCGCGGACGTCCTCGGCCACGGCACGCAGGTCGCGCTCGGCCAGGATCAGCGCGCGCTCGCGCACGCAGTCGGCGTGGACGACCACCTCGGTGGGGTCCAGGGCGTCGATGGCCGCCTCCACCTCCGTGAGCGCCGCCCGGTACGCACCGGTCTTCCGCAGCGCGAAGGCGCGGCGGAAACGGGCCTCCGGGTCCGCCCCGCCGGCGAAGGCCGGGCCGTCCAGCACGGCCAGCATGCGCCGGGCCTGGCCGGGGAGGTCCTCCCCCAGCCACAGGCCGTGCAGCACGGCGTGGGCCACCTTCGCGTCCGTCCCGGCCCGGGCGAGGACGCGGTCGGCGGCGGGCAGGCCCTGCGGCCGGGACCGGCCGAGCAGGGCGAAGACGCGCAGCGACTCGGTGTACGGGTCGAGTCCGTCGAGGGCACCGTCCGGCAGCCTCCCGAAGAGGGCCGTGACGGCGCGGCAGCGGAAATCGTAGCGCAGGGTGGTCAGGTAGAGGTGCCACAGCGCACGGCCGCGCACGGTACCCGGATCGGTGAGCGCCACCTGCTCCTCGGTGAGGAACTCCAGGGCGCTGCGCCGTTCGGCCCGGGTGCGCCAGGCCAGGTCGGAGGTCAGGCGCGCCGACCGCGCCCAGGAGGCGCCGCCCCGCTCCAGCCACGCCGCCGCCTCCCGCGTCCAGTCCCGTCCGGCCGCGGCCTCCTCCAGGACGCGCACCCGCACCATCGCCCAGCCGCGCTCCCGCACCTCCCGGTCCGCTCCGCCCGGCGCCGCGTCCCCCGCATCCCGTCCCGGCTCGCGTTCCGCTTCCCGCCCCGCTGGGGTCAGCGCCTCGATGACCGCCTCCGCGGCGCCCGGCAGCCGCCACACGCCGCTCGCCGCGCGTTCCGCCGCCCGGGGCGGCTCCCGGGGCAGCGCGCGCAGGGCGGCCAGCGTCTCGGGGACGCCCGAGCCGCCGGGCGGGCGGACGGGTCCGGGCGGGGGCGCGGCGGGGGAAGCGGGCATGCGGGCATTGTGCGCGCGGCCGCCCGGCGCTCCGGCCGACGCACCCGGGCCCCGGCGCGGACTCACCCGTCCCGGCCCGCCGGACGGAGCAACCGGGCACGCCGGGGACGGCTGGACGGACGGGCCGGGCCGGAGTCAGACTGCCCCCACTGTGAACGCCTCTCCGCCCGGCGCCGGCCAGGGCGCGGCCCCGCCCGCCGTCCGGCCCGCCGCCCCGCCGACCGAGCGCCTGACCTCGCGCGACTTCCTGTTCTTCCTGGCCGCCCGCGCGGTCGCGCGGCTGGGCGACGCCATGCTGCCGGTGGCCCTGGCCGCCGGGCTCATCGCGCACGGCCTGGGGGCCGGGGGCATCGGACTGGCCATGGCGTCGTACTCGGTGTGCTTCGCCGGGTTCGTCGTCTTCGGCGGCGTCTTCTCCGACCGCACCGAACCGCGGCGCCTCATGGTCACGGCGGACGTGGTGCGGGTGGGGACGCAGGCGCTGGCCGCCGCCCTCTTCCTGTCCGGGCACGTGGTGCTGTGGCAGATCTGCGCCATCGGCGCGGTGAACGGCGTCGCGGCGGGCGTCTTCCAGCCCGGGGTGGCGTCCGTGGTGCCCCGGATCGCGCGGGACGTGCAGGGCGCGAACGCGGTGATCCGGACGGCGGAGTCCCTGGCGCTGCTGGCCGGACCGGCCGCGGCCGGGCTGCTGGTGGCCACCGTCTCGCCCGGCGGGGTGCTCGTCGCGCACGCCGCGACGTACGCCGTCAGCGCCGGGTGCCTGGCGTTCGTGCGCCTGGGGCGCCGCGGGAGCCGGGCGGCGGGCGGCACCGCGCCTCCGGTCGGCTACTTCGCCGACCTGGCCCAGGGCTGGCGCGAGTTCAGGTCCCGGTCGTGGATGTGGTCGGTGATCCTGCTGTGGATGGTGCTGATGGTCACCGTGTGGGGACCGCAGACACCGCTGACGGCCGGTGAGATCATCCCCCGGCACGGCGCGGACGCCTACGGGCTGGTCAACTCCGCGCTCGGCGGCGGCACCGCGCTCGGCGGGCTCCTCGCCTTCCGGCTGCGGCCCGCGTTCCCGCTGCGGGCCGGGGCCGCGGCGCTCTTCGGCGCCGCCCTGTTCCCGGCCGCCGTCGGCGCCGGGCTGCCGGTGCCCGCCGTCGCCGCGTGCACCGCCGTCGCCGGGGCGGCCGTCGGGTTCTGGGGCGTGATGTGGATGACCTGCGTGCAGACCCAGGTGCCCGGCCCGGTGCTCGGCCGCATCCACGCCTACGAGGTGGCCGGCTCGCTGGCCATGATGCCCGTCGGGCAGGCCCTCGCCGGCCCGGCCGCCGGGTGGCTGGGCGCCCGGGTGGTGCTGCTGGCGGGCGCTGTCGCCGCCGTCGTGGTGAGCGCGACGCTGCTGGTCCTGCCCGCCGTCCGCGGGCTGCGGCGCGTCCCGGCGCCCCAGCCCGCTCCCCCGCCGCGCTGAGCCGTGCGGCGACCGGGCGGTGCGGCACGGCACCGCCCGGGGCGTGCTCAGGCCGTCGTGCGGGAGACGGCGTCGGTGACGACGTCGCGCAGGCTGCCCGTCCTGGTGTGGCGGGCGCGCTGCCGGGCGGCGCCGTTGCCCCGGTGCAGCAGCTCGGCCAGCCCGTCCTTGACCAGTTCCAGGTCCCCGGCGTCGGTAAGCGCCGTCCGCACGTGATCGACCAGGGAGCGCACGACCGTCCCGGCCGGTGCCGGGGTCCAGGTCAGCGGGTGGACGAGTTCCTCCGTCAGGCCCGAGCGCGCCGCGCGCCAGGCCGCGAGCCGCAGCAGCCGGGCGCTGACCGGAGCGGGCGGCTCCCCCGCCTGCCAGGCACGCGAGGCCGTCTCCACCAGGCCGCGTACGAGAGCGGCCAGGAGCACGGTGTCGGCCCGGTCCAGGCAGACGTCGGCGACCCTGATCTCCACGGTCGGATAGGAGCGGGAGAGCCGGGCGTCGAAGTAGATCATGCCCTCGTCCAGCAGCGTGCCCGTCTCCAGCAGGGTGCGCACCTCGTGGTGGTAGCGCTCGGGCGAGCCGAAGACCTCCACCGGTCCCGCCGAAGGCCACCGCCCCCACACCTGCGTGCGGTAGCTCTCGTGGCCGCTGTCCCGGCCCTGCCAGAACGGCGAGTTCGCGCTGAGGGCCAGCAGCGGCGCCAGCCACGGCCTGATCCGGTCCAGGACGGCCACGCCCTCCTCGTCACTGTCCACGCTGACGTGGACGTGGCAGCCGCAGGTGAGCTGCTCGTCGGCGGTCATGCGGAACTCGTCGCGCAGCCGCTGGTAGCGCTCCCCGGTACTCACCGAGGGTTCGACGGGCAGCGGCGACGTGGCCAGCGCCGCGACCTCGGCGCCCGCCTGGCGCGCGCGGTGGGCCGCCTCCCTGCGCCAGCGCAGCACTTCGGCGGCGAGGTCGCCCATCGACGTCCTGGGCCGGGTGCCGGTCTCCACCTGCTCACGCTGGAGTTCCTTCTCCAGCCGGGTGTCGTCGTCGGCGAACGCCAGCACCGCGCCGGAGACGGCCCGCGGCTCGCCGGTGTCCGGGTCCACCAGGAGGAGTTCCTCCTCCACACCCACGCTTCGCATCATCGCGGCCTCCTGTCCGTCCGTGGGCTGGCCGTCTGCCCCCGCGGGCCTGCCCTAAGCGCGCCGCGGGTCACCGGCCGCGGGATGCGCGGGGTGCCACCTCCCGCGTTCGGCCTGTGAACGCGGGAAACCGTTCCGGCCCGTGGAGTTCCGGAACTCGCGTGAAGTATTGACGGCCGGGTTTCGGGACGGTTAACTCACCGCCCAGTCACCGAAACCGGTTCCGGAATCGGTACCGGAAGCGGTACCGGGCAGGCAGCGCCGCCGCCTCCGGTACGTTTCCCCTGGCTGACCCGGGCTGCCCCCGGGCCCCCCGTGCCCGTGCTCACCTGCGGAGCACCAGTTCCTGGAGGATCGGAATGCGCGTCACCATCGCCGACGTCGCCCGCGAAGCGGGCGTCAGCAAGACGACGGTCTCGCGCGTCCTGAACACCAAGGGTGAGGTGGACGACCGGACCGCGGCCCGCGTGCGGTCCGTGATCAGCCAGCTCGGCTACGTGCCCAGCTCACGGGCCGTGGGCCTGGCGCGGGGCAACAGCCGCACGGTGGGCATGCTGGTGCCGACGCTGACGTGGCCGTGGATGGGCGAGGTCCTCCAGGGCGTCGTGGACACGGTCGAGGCGGCGGGCTACGGCATGCTGCTGTTCACCTGCAACCGAGGCGTGGAGTCCGTCGCGCGGTTCACCGGCCAGGTGTCGGCGCGGGCCTTCGACGGCCTGGTCGTCGTCGAACCGGAGAACACCCTGGAGACGATCACCGGGCTGCACCGCAAGGGCCTGCCCGTCGTGCTGATCGACGACCGGGCGCAGAGCCCCGCCTTCCCGTCCGTGGCGACCACGAACCGGGAGGGCGGGGCGAGCGCCGCACGGCACCTGCTGGCGGGCGGCCGCTCCCGGCCGCTGGTCATCACCGGGCCCTCGCACTTCGGCTGCGTCCACGACCGGCTGGCGGGCTTCGGCGGCGTCCTCGCGGAGGCCGGACACGGGCTGCCCCCCGCCCGCGTCCACCACGGCGACTTCACCGAGGCGGCCGGCTGCCTGGCCGTCCAGCAGCGCCTGGCCACCGGCGAGGAGTTCGACGCCGTCTTCGCCCACAACGACGTCAGCGCCGCCGGTGCCCTGCGGGCGCTGCGCGCGGCCGGACGCCGGGTGCCCGACGACGTCGCCGTGATCGGCTTCGACGACGTCCCCCTCGCCTCGCACACCGATCCGCCCCTGACCACCGTCCGACAGCCCATGCGGCGCATGGGGGAGACGGCCGCCCGCGTCCTGCTGGACCACCTGGGCGGCACCCCGGCCCCCGGCACCCCCGTCGTCCTGCCCACCGAACTGGTGGTGCGCAACTCGGCCCCGGCCGCCTGACCCGGCCGCGCCCCGGCTCCGCCCACCGCTCCCTCCCCGCCCGGCCGCGCTGCCGCCACCCCGGCACCGCGCGGTCCCGCACACCCGCACCGCCCTCCTCACCCCCGGGCACGGCCAGCCCTGCCCTGCGTCCTTGCTTTTGCCCCGCTTCCTCCGCATCTGTCGTCCCACCCGGTCCACCGCACGCGATTCCCGCCAGGAGTTCCCCATGAGAGACACCCGCCCGCGTCACACCACCCGCGTCATCGCCGCGGCCATCGCCGTGGCGGCGCTCGCCACCGGCTGCTCGTCCGCCAACAGCAACGCCAACCGCGGCACCGGGGCGTCCGGTGTGCTCAGCATCGGCATGCCCAACGGCCCCCAGACCAACAACAGCAACCCGTTCCTCGGCACGTCGGCCGGCGCGTCGCTCGGCTACCGGTTCATGATCTACGAGCCGCTGGTGATGACGAACATCATCCGCCCCGGCGAGGAGGGCACGCCCTGGCTGGCCAAGGAGTGGGCCTGGGAGGACAACTTCACCAAGGTCACCTTCACCATCGACTCGCGGGCCACGTGGTCCGACGGCGAGCCGCTCACCGCGGAGGACGTCGCCTACACCTTCGGACTCCTGAAGGAGCACGAGGCGCTCAACGGCAACGCCATCCCCTACGACGGGATCACCGCCTCCGGGGACACCGTCGAACTGACCTTCACGTCCTCGCAGTTCGTCAACCAGATGAAGATCCTCAGCACGTTCATCGTGCCCCGGCACATCTGGGAGAAGGTCGAGGACCCGACGACCTGGCCGAACCGCGAGCCCGTCGGTTCCGGCCCGTACACGCTGAAGACCTTCACGCCGCAGACGACGACGCTGGTGGCCGCGCCGGACTACTGGAAGGGCGAGACGCAGGTCAAGGAGCTGCGCTACACGTCCTACAACGACAACAGCGCGCAGACCACGGCGCTGGCCAACGGCAAGACCGAGTGGTCGTTCGTGTTCATGCCGAACCACGAGGAGCTTTACACCTCCAAGGACCCGGAGCACAACAAGCTCTGGTTCCCCTCCGGGCTGGGCATCCACGGCCTGTGGTTCAACACCACCCGGGGGGCGCTGGGCGACCCGGCGCTGCGCAAGGCCATGGCGATGGTCATCGACCGCGAGGCGATCCACGTCCAGGCCCAGGCGGAGCTGTACCCGGAGATCACCAACCCCACCGGCATACCGCTCCCGGCCGGTGAGCCCTTCCTCAGCCCGAAGTACCGCGACGCCGAGGTCGAGGTGGACGTCGAGGGCGCGAAGAAGGTGCTCGACGAGGCGGGTTACGAGCTGAGCGGCGGCACCCTCAAGGACCCGGACGGCAAGCCCGTCAAGATCACCCTCACCGACCCGGCCGGGTGGAACGACTACATCACCGGCCTGTCGATCATCAAGGACAACGTCAAGAAGATCGGCGTCGAGGCCAGCGTCAAGACCCAGACCGCCGAGGCGTGGACGGCGGCCGTCTCCAACGGCGACTTCGACGCCACGCTGCACTGGACCAACACCGGGCCCACGCCGTACGACATGTACCAGAACATCATGGACGGCGAGCTGCTCCAGCCCGTCGGCAAGAGCGCCCCGCTCGGCAACTTCGGCCGCTTCGACAGCCCGGAGGCCACGAAGGCCCTCAAGGAGTACGCGAACGCCACCGACGACGCCACGCGCACCGAGGCGCTGAACACCCTCCAGGACGTGATGGTCGAGCAGGTCCCGATGGTGCCGACGGCCGCCGGACCGATCGGCGCCGAGTACTCCACCAAGAACTGGACCGGCTGGCCGACCGAGTCGGACCCGTACGCGCCACCGCAGCCCACCCAGCCCAACGCGCTGGACATCGTGCTGCGGCTCAAGCCCGCCTCCTGACAGTCCAGGGCCCTTCGAACGGAGCGAAACGGAAGCCGGTCATGACCGAACACCGCGAGAGCGAGACCGTGCTCGAGGCACGGACCGTCACCAAACACTTCCCCGTCCGCCGCACCGCCGGCGACCTGCTCGCCCGCAGGCGGCGCACCGTGCACGCCGTGGACGACGTCTCCCTGAGCCTGCGCCAGGGTTCCGTCACCGCGCTGGTCGGCGAGTCGGGCTCGGGCAAGTCGACCGTCGCGCGGCTGCTGGCGCAGCTCTACCCGCTCACCTCGGGGGAGATCCTCCTGGCGGGGCGGCCCACGGTGGCCGGGCGCGGCCGGTCCTTCCGCCGCTACGTCCGCCGGGTCCAGATGATCTTCCAGGACCCCTTCGCCTCGCTGAACCCGGTGCACACCGTGCGCTACCACCTCACCCGTGCCCTGCGCGTCCACGGACGCCAGGGCACGGACGAGGAGCTGGGCGAGCTGCTGCGCCGGGTGCAGCTCACCCCGCCCGAGCGCTACCTCGACGTGTTCCCGCACGAGCTGTCGGGCGGGCAGCGCCAGCGGGTGGCGATCGCCCGCGCCCTGGGCGCCGACCCGCAGGTGCTGCTCGCCGACGAGCCCGTCTCCATGCTGGACGTGTCCATCCGGCTCGGCGTGCTCAACCTGCTGCGCGACCTCAAGGAGCGGTGGCGGCTGGCGATCCTCTACATCACCCACGACATCGCCTCCGCCCGCTACTTCGCGGACACCACCCTGGTGATGTACGCGGGCCGTATCGTCGAGGGCGGCGACAGCGAGCGGGTCACCCAGTCCCCGGCCCACCCCTACACGCAGCTCCTCATCGCCTCGGCGCCCGATCCCGACCGGGCCGGCGAGGGCGGCGAGGGCGGGGCGCGGGAGACGACCGGCGGGGAACCGCCCTCCCTCATCTCCCCGCCCGACGGCTGCCGGTTCCATCCCCGCTGCCCGCACGCCATGGAGCGCTGCCGCACCCAGGTGCCGCCGCGCTTCCCGCTGGCCGACGGGCACTGGGCGGCCTGCTGGCTCTACGCGGACGGCGGCGCGCAGCCGCAGGCCGCCGGCGCGGCGGACGCGCAGACCCCGCAGGGCGCCGGAGCCGCGAAGGACACCCCGGGCACGGCCGCGGCGCACGGGACGGCGAAGGGGGCGGTCCGGTGAAGTACTTCCTCCAGCGGCTCGCGTTCTACCTCGTCACCGCCTGGGCGGCGATGACCATCAACTTCCTCATCCCCCGGCTCATGCCGGGCGACCCCGTCCAGGCGCTGATGACGCGCTTCCAGGGGCAGCTCGACAGCAAGGCGATCGCGTCGCTGCGGGCCCTGTTCGGGCTCAACGAGGACGCCTCCCTGTGGGAGCAGTACACCGACTACTGGTCCCACCTGCTGCGC
Organism: Streptomyces solitudinis; assembly: GCF_036323765.1. Lineage (NCBI taxonomy): Bacteria > Bacillati > Actinomycetota > Actinomycetes > Kitasatosporales > Streptomycetaceae > Streptomyces > Streptomyces solitudinis. The sequence continues at coordinate 669,738 of NZ_JAZDCW010000001.1, read as the reverse complement.
GGCGACCTCGGCATGTCGTTCACCTTCTTCCCCACCCCGGTCGGTGACGTCATCGCCCAGTCGCTGCCGTGGACGCTCGCCCTGGTGGGCACCACGACGCTGATCAGCTTCCTGGTCGGCACCGGCATCGGGGTGTTCAGCGGCTGGCGGCGCGGCTCGTGGCTCGACTCGCTGCTGCCGGTCACCACGTTCATCTCCGCGATCCCCTACTTCTGGCTCGGCCTCATCGCCATCGCGGTCTTCGCCGTGGCCTGGCCCCTCTTCCCCGCCGCGGGCGGCTACGACCCGGCGCTCATCCCGGCGTTCGACTGGCCGTTCATCTCCAGCGCGCTGTACCACTCGTTCCTGCCCGGGGTGACGATCGTGCTCAGCGCCATGGCGGGGTGGGTCCTCGGCATGCGCAACATGATGGTCACCGTCTCCTCCGAGGACTACGTGACGGTCGCCCAGGCCAAGGGCCTGTCCGAGCGGCGGGTGATGTTCTCCTACGCCGCCCGCAACGCCGTCCTGCCGAACATCTCCGGCTTCGCGCTCTCGCTGGGCTTCATCGTCGGCGGAACGCTCCTGGTGGAGATGGTCTTCTCCTACCCCGGCATCGGCTTCCAGCTGTACCAGGCCGTCAACGCGAAGGACTACCCGCTCATGCAGGGCGTGTTCCTGATCATCACGCTCTCGGTCCTGGCCGCCAACCTCCTGGCCGACCTGATCTACATGCTCCTCGACCCCCGCACCCGCAGGGAGAACTGAGCCGTGACCGCAACCGTCTCCCAGCCGGCGGCCACCGAGGCCGACGCCCCCGGCACCCCGCACGCCTCGCCCGCGCGGCAGCGGCTGCGCTTCCTGCGCGGCGGCAAGACCCTCACCGGGCTCGCGCTCCTCGGCTTCTTCGTCGTGCTCGCGGTCGTCGGCCCCTGGCTGGCGCCCTACGACCCCGACGCGATGAGCGACGCCATCCTCCAGCCGCCCTCGGCCGACCACTGGCTCGGCACCACCCAGACCGGCCAGGACGTGCTCTCCCAGATCCTGGTGGGCACCCGGGGCGTCCTGGTGGTCGGCTTCCTGGCGGGTCTCATCGCCACCGTGCTGTCCGTCCTGATCGGCGTCAGCGCCGGTTTCCTCGGCGGCGTCGGCGACGAGCTGCTGTCGGCGCTGAGCAACATCTTCCTCGTCATCCCGGGGCTGCCGCTCATCATCATCGTCGCCAGCTTCGTCGCCGACACCAGCGACCTGTTCATCGCCGCCGTCATCGCCCTGACCTCCTGGGCGTGGGGGGCGCGGGTGCTGCGCGCCCAGACGCTGTCGCTGCGCGGCCGCGACTACGTACAGGCGGCGCGCGCGACCGGGGAGCCCACCTGGCGCCTCATCTGCTGCGAGGTCCTGCCGAACCTCACCGCGGTGATCGCCTCCGGGTTCGTCGGCACCGTCATCTTCGCCGTCCTGTCCGAGATCACCCTCGCCTTCATCGGCGTCGCCGACATCTCCAACTGGAACTGGGGCACGGTGCTGTTCTGGGCGCAGTCCAACCAGGCGCTCGCGCAGGGCGCGTGGTGGTGGTTCGTGCCCGCGGGCCTGTGCATCGCCCTGCTCGGCACGGCGCTCGCGCTCATCAACTTCGGCATCGACGAGTTCGTCAACCCCCGGCTGCGCGTCGCCCCCGGCGCCTCGCGCACGGTGCGGATGCGGGTCGGGTTCACCCCGGTGGCCCGCCGCCCGGCGGCACGGGCCACGGCACCGGCGGCACGCCCGGAGCGCGCCGATGACCCCGTGGAGCACAGCCCGCACGACAAGGAGCACCCCGCATGACCGGCACCAGGCAGCCCGTCCTGAGCGTCCGCGAGCTGAACGTCGACTACGGCACGGGCGACGGCGCCGTGCACGCCCTGCGCGACATCGACCTCACCCTGCACCGCGGCGAGGTCCTGGGCCTCGCGGGCGAGTCGGGCTCGGGCAAGTCCACGCTCGCCTACGCCGTCACCCGGCTGCTCGCGCCGCCCGGGGTGATCACCGGTGGCGACGTGCTCTACCACCCGCGCGAGGGCGCGCCCCTGGACATCCTCGCCCTCACCCCGGCGGAACTGCGCGCCTTCCGCTGGCAGGAGCTGTCCATCGTCTTCCAGGGCGCGATGAACTCGCTCAACCCCGTGCACACCGTGCGCAGTCAGCTCACCGACGTGCTGAAGGCCCACCGGCCGGGCATGACCCGCCCCGAGCGCGACACCAAGGCCGCCGAACTGCTCGCCCTCGTCGGCATCTCGGCCGACCGGCTGGCCGCCTACCCGCACCAGCTCTCCGGCGGCATGCGGCAGCGGGTGATGATCGCCATGGCCCTGGCCCTGGACCCCGAGGTCGTCATCATGGACGAGCCGACGACGGCGCTGGACGTCGTCATGCAGCGCCAGATCCTGCGGCAGCTCGTGCGGCTGCGCGAGGAACTGGGCTTCTCGGTGGTGTTCATCACCCACGACATCTCGCTGCTCGTGGAGTTCTCCGACCGCGTGGCCATCATGTACGGCGGCCGGGTGGTGGAGGAGGCCACGGCCGGGGCACTCTACCGGGATGCCCGCCACCCCTACAGCCACGGCCTGCTGCACTCCTTCCCCGCCCTGCACGGTCCGCGGCGCGAACTGAGCGGCATCCCCGGTTCCCCGCCGCACCTGACCGCGATGCCCTCCGGCTGCGCGTTCCACCCCCGCTGCCCGAAGGCGTTCGAACCCTGCGCCGTCCGGGTGCCCTTCCTCGGCCACCCGGAGGGCGAGGAGGAGCGCACCGTCGCGTGCTGGCTCCACCACGACCACGATCACGACCACTGATCCGCCGATCTGCGAAACGGGAGACTCCCCCATGACCGTGACCCCCACCCGCTCCCTCACCCCGGCGGCGGTCCCCGGCATCCCCGCCGGGTTCCGCTGGGGCGTGGCCACCTCCGCGTACCAGATCGAAGGGGCCGCGGCCGAGGACGGCCGGACGCCGTCGATCTGGGACACCTACTGCCGCGTTCCCGGCGCCGTGGCCGGCGGCGAGAACGGCGACGTGGCCTGCGACCACTACCACCGCATGCCGCAGGACGTGGAGCTGCTCGCCGGGCTGGGTGTGGACACCTACCGCTTCTCGCTGTCCTGGCCGCGCATCCAGCCCGGCGGACGCGGCCCGGCCAACGCCAAGGGCCTGGACTTCTACCGGCGGCTCACCGACACCCTGCTGGAGGCGGGCGTCACCCCCTGGGTGACCCTCTACCACTGGGACCTGCCGCAGGAACTGGAGGACGCGGGCGGCTGGCCGGCCCGGGAGACCGCGTACCGGTTCGCCGAGTACGCGCAGCTCGCCTACGACGCGCTCGGCGACCGGGTGGAGCACTGGACCACCCTGAACGAGCCCTGGTGCTCGGCGATGCTCGGCTACGCCTTCGGACAGCACGCCCCGGGCCGCACCGACCTGCCCGCCGCGCTGGACGCCGTCCACCACCTGCTCCTCGGCCACGGCCTGGCGGCCCGCGCCGTGCGGGACGCCGCCGGGAGCCGCCCGCTGGAGCTGGGCATCACCCTCAACCTGGGCACCGCCGACCCGGAGACGGACTCGGACGCCGACCGTGAGGCGTGCCGCCGCGCGGACGGCATGGGCACCCGGCTCTACCTGGACCCGCTGGTGCACGGCCGCTACCCGGCCGACGTCCTGGCGGACCTGGCCGCCCAGGACATCGAACTGCCGGTGCAGGACGGGGACCTGGAGGTGATCGCCACGCCGCTGGACGTGCTCGGGGTGAACTTCTACCGGGGCGCGCTGTTCTCCGGCGTCACCGAGGACGGCTCGCCCACCGGCCAGGACGGCCTGCCGGTGACCCGCGCCGTGGAGCGGGACCTGCCGCGCACCGCGATGGACTGGGAGATCACCCCCGGCTCGCTCACCGACCTGCTGGTGCGCCTCCAGAGGGACTACGGCCTGCCGACGGTGATCACCGAGAACGGAGCCGCCTTCGACGACGGGCCGGTGACCGGCGGCGCCGTCCACGACGAGGAGCGCGTCCGGTACCTCGCCGACCACATCGCGGCGGTCGCCGCCGCGCGGGAGCAGGGCGCGGACGTGCGCGGCTACTTCGCCTGGTCCCTGATGGACAACTTCGAGTGGGCCTACGGCTACGACAAGCGCTTCGGCATCGTCCACGTGGACTACGCCACGCAGGTCAGGACGCTCAAGGACAGCGCGCTGTGGTACCGCGACACCGTCCGCCTCACCCGGCAGGCGGCGCGCTGACCCCCGCCCGGGGGCGCGGGCCGGCGCGCCCGCGCTCCCGGGCGCGGGTCCGCCCGGAGCGGCACCCGGTGCCGGCCCGGGCGGGCCGTGCGTAGGCTTCCGGCATGCCCGTCCCCGCACACCGCGTCCTCACCGGCACGGCGGCCGCCGCACTCGCCGCCGTGCTCGCGTGGGACCTCGGCCACCTCGACGGCGCGCCGCCCGGACGCGTCGCCCTCGGCTGGGCGCTGACCCTGACCGGCTGCGGCGCGCTGTACTGGCGGCTGCGGTGGCCGGTCCCCGTCGCGGTGGTGGTGCTGCTGTGCAACACCGCGTACTACCCGCTCGCCCAGCGTGACTGGCCCCTCCTGCTGCTGGCCCTCGCCCTCGCGCTGTACACCGTCGCCGTGCGCGGGCGCCTGGCCGCCGCCGTCGCCCTGGCCGCGGTGACCCTGCTGGCCGTCGTGGCCGGCGAGCACGCCGCCGCCTCGGACGCACGGCACGTGGACAACCTGGCCCTGTTCCTGCTGGCCGGGCTCGTCGCCGTGGGACGCGCCCTGCGCGTGCGCCAGGCGTACGCGGTGACGCGCTGCTGGCCCCCTCCGTCACCCGGCGGCTCATCGCCGAGTTCGCCGCGGCCGGCCCCGCCAGGCGCCGGCCCGACCCCCGGCAGGCGGCGCGGCTGCGCGCGCTGACCGAGCGGGAGCGGGAGGTCATGGAGCTGGTGGGGGCCGGGCTGTCGAACGACGAGATCGCCCGCCGCCTGGTGCTCAGCCCGGCGACGGCCAAGACGCACGTCAGCCGGGTGATGACGAATCTCGGCGCGCGGGACCGGGCGCAGGTGGTGATCCTCGCGTACGAGACGGGGATGGTCGCCCCCGGCTGGCTGAGCTGACCGCGCTTGCCCCGGCACAGGCGCCAAGCAGGCTCTGTGCGGCGGAAGTTACGGCCGGGGCCTGGTGTGGCGCCATGGAGAGCGGTTACCGTCGTGACGAGGCGCGTCGGCGTACGGAATGCGACTGGTTCCGAGCACTTCCCTCACCTGTGGCCGCGCACGACCGGTACCGGTCGGCGCGCCGCGGACCGCGCGCGTCTCGTCGCCCGTGAAAGCGCCCCCAACGCGTCCTGGAGCCACCATGTTACGACGGCGATGGTCCGGTCCCCTGCTGCTCGCGCTGCTGCTGACCGTGATCGCCCCCCTGCACGCGTCCGCCTCCGCGTCCCCCGCCGGGACGCTCCCCTCCCCCGCGCCGACCGCCTCCGGGGCGGACGCCGCCCCGGCGCCCCTGGCGGACATCACCACGACCACCACCCAGGTCGCCTACGGCCTGAGGCGCCCCACCGCCATCGTCGCCCCCGACGACGGGACCGGCCGCCTGTTCATCACCGAGAAGCCCGGCACCGTCCGCGTCTACCACCCGGACACCGGCCTCGCGCAGACCCCGCTCCTGGACGTCAGCGAGGCCGTCGACACCTCGGGCAACGAGCGCGGGCTGCTCGGGATCGCCCTGGCCCCGGACTTCGCCACGAACCAGGACCTGTACCTGGCGTACACGGCGCTGCCCGACGGCGCGGTCACCCTGGCCCGCTACCGGCTGGACGAGAGCCGCCTGGAGGTGCTGCTGTCGCAGGAGCACTCCGAGTACAGCAACCACAACGGCGGCCAGATCGCCTTCGGCCCCGACGGCCACCTGTACTGGAGCATCGGGGACGGCGGCGGCTCCGGCGACCCCTTCCGCAGCGGCCAGCGCCTGGACACCCTGCTCGGCAAGATCCTGCGGATCGACGTGAGCCGCTCCTGCGGTGACCTGGCCTACTGCGTGCCCGCGGACAACCCGTTCGCCGGGGTCGAGGGCGCCCGTGACGAGATCTGGCTCTACGGGCTGCGCAACGCGTGGCGGTTCTCCTTCGACCAGGCCGACGGCTCCCTGTGGATCGGCGACGTCGGGCAGGGCCGCTGGGAGGAGGTCAACCACCTCGCGCCCGGTGAGGGCGGGGCGAACCTCGGCTGGTCCTGCTACGAGGGGCTGGAGATCTTCGACGCCGGCCACTGCCTGCCCGGCGAGGAGTACACCGAGCCGGTCTTCACGTACTCCCCGTACACCGGCGGCTGCTCGGTCATCGGCGGACACGTCTACCGCGGCGAGGAGTCCGCCCATCTGGTCGGCGGCACCTACATCGCCACCGACTACTGCTCCTCGACCGTGTGGGCGCTGCGCGAGGACGGCAGCGGCGGCTACCAGCAGGCCGAGATCGGTGAGATGCCCACCCAGGTGACGGCGATCGGCACCACGGCCGAGGGCGAGTTCTACGTCGTCAACGACCTGCCCGGCGGTCTGCACCGGGTCTCGTTCGAGCGGGAGCAGGCCACCTGCCGCGTGGACCTCGCCTCCACGTCCTGGGGCACGGGCATGACGGTGGACCTCACCGTCACCAACACCGGCACCACCCCGGTCGACGGCTGGGCGCTGAGGTTCCCGGTGGCGCTGGGCCAGACGGTCATCTCCGACTGGAACACCGACCTCACCCAGCTCAGCAACGTGATCACCGCCTCCGCCGCCACGCACAACCGCACGATCGCGCCGGGGGCGAGCGTCACCCTCGGCTACCTCGTCGAGCACACCGGCGACACCGGCCTCCCGGAGCGGTTCACGCTCAACGGCGACGCCTGCGCCATCGGCGGCTGACACCCGCCTGCGCGCCCCCGGCGCCACCCCGCCCCGGCCGGTCCCTCCGGCCGGGGCGGTGGTGCGTACGCCCCGGCCCGGACGGCACGGCCGTCTCCGGCGACGGCACCATCGCCCACGCCGCGGTGACGCCGGAGACCCGCGCGGAGCGGATGCCGCCGCAGGACACCCGGCGCATCATCGACACCGCGCGGGGCGCGGCAGGCGGCGGCCTCACCGTCGAACTGGGCGGCGAGGCCGTGCGCGGCGCCGAGGAGGGCGGCGGCGGGGCGGCCGAGGGCGCGGGGCTCCTGGGAGCCCTGGTGATCCTGGTGTTCCTCTTCGGCTTCCTGGTCGCTGCGGCCCTGCCGGTGGTGACGGCGCTGTTCGCGGTCGGCGGCACGCTGGGCTGCATCGCCCTGGCCTCCCGCCTCGTCACAGTGGCCGACTTCACCCCGCCGCTGATGACGCTGGTGGGCCTGGGCGTCGGCATCGACTACGCGCTGCTCGTCTTCTCCCGCTACCGCACCGAGGTGCTGGCGGGCGCCGGACCCGAGCGGGCGACGCGGGCGGCGCTGCTGAACCTGCTGAGCATCGGGGCGTCGCTGGGCGCGGTCACCCTGGTGTTCCAGCACGGCTGGCTGGGTCCGCAGCCCGGACCCGTGGAGGCGTTCATCCCGGTGATGATCTTCGCCATCGTCTTCGGGCTGTCGATGGACTACGAGGTCTTCCTGCTGTCCCGCATGCACGAGGAGTACCGGCGCGGCGGCGACCCGCGGGCGGCCGTGCGGGAGGGGCTGGCCCACACGGGCCGTGTCATCACGGCCGCCGCGGCGATCATGATCGTCGTCTTCGGGGCGTTCCTGCTCAGCCCGGACCGCATGCTCCAGCAGTTCGGCCTCGGTCTCGCGGTGGCCATCGCCCTGGACGCGGTGGTGATCCGCTGCCTGATCGTGCCCGCCGTGATGCAGCTCCTGGGCCACCGCGCCTGGTGGCTGCCCGGGCCGCTGGCGCGGTGGCTGCCCGCCGTCGCGCTGGAGCGGCACGGGCGGCACTGACCCGAAGCGCGCACGGCGCGGCCCCCGGACCCGTCGAGCGGGTTCCGGGGGCCGCGCCGTGCGCGTGCCGGTCACAGGGCCAGCAGACGCTCGGTCAGTTCCCGGTACTGGCGCAGGGCCAGCCGCAGTTCCTCCGTCTCGCCCTTCGCCCCGCCGCCCTGCCAGGGCTCGCGCAGGGTGTGGCGCCGTTCGTTGAGGGAGTCGGTCAGGTTCCGGACGGCCTGCTCCAGGACACCGTCCGCGGCCTCGACGGACTCGTGCGGGCTGTCGACGAACGTGTTCACCGCGTGGTGCAGCTGCTCGCCCAGCCGGTCGCGCTCGCCGTGCGGCAGCAGCGTCTCCCGGTGGCCGGCGTGCCGGCCCGGCTCGTCGGCGTGCGGGGCGGCGCCGTTGCCGTAGCCGGTGCCGTTGCCGAGACCGGCACCGTTGTCGTAGCCGTTGCCGGTGTCGTAACCGGCGGCCGGAGCGGCCACCGTGCCCGGGGCGGCGGGGCGTTCGTGCGCGGCGCCGGGCGGGCGCTCGTCCGGTGCGGTGACCGGGCCGGGCGCCGGGGCCGCGTCCGGCGCCCCCTGCTGCGGCCCGCCGGTGCGCAGACCGGCGGTGGGCTGGTCGAACTGGTCGCGGTGCGTGCCGGTGCCGTACTCGTTGTGCGGGGTCACGACGTCTCCCTCTCCTTGCGGTGGTGGCTGCCCGTCGACGCGTCGGCGCCCACGAGGTCGTCGAACAGGGCCCGTGCCTCGATCATGGCTCCGCGCATCTGCTCGGTGCCGTACTCGCCGCGGGCCGCCGCGTGCACCTGCCGGTAGCCGTCGACGTGGTCGGCGTGGTGCACCGACAGGGCGTCCACCTGCTCCTCGTAGGGCTGCGCCGGGGGGAAGCCCGTCTCCTGGGCGACGTGGGCGAGGAGCTGCTCCGCCTCGGCGACGGCCTGCTGCGGCGCGTCGACGAACCGCTCCTGGACGGCCGTCCACTGCTGGGCGTAACCCTCCTTGGCCTGCGGCGGCAGCGGGTGCGGGCGCAGCGACCCGTGCCGGTCGAGCCGGGCGCCGAGTTCCTCCTCGGCTGCCTTCTTGTCACCGTGGTGCCGGTCCAGGACCCGTTCGTACTCGGGCCCGAAACGGCGTTTGAGGTCGCGCCCGCCGCCCTTCGCGCGGGCCATGTACAGCCCCGCGGCGAGGAGGACGACGAGCACCGCGACCACTGCGATGATCACGACCGTGTTCATGCTGGGGTACCCCGGCTTCTCTCGTCTTCGGGTTCGTCCCACGGTCGGATTGCCAGGAAGGTGATCGGTAAACCGCCGCGGCGGGTACCACTTGGCCGCCGACGCCTCCCGGACCGCCCCGCCAAGGCGCCCCTCCGGGACGCCGCGCCCGGGTGCCCCGGGCGGAGAACCCGCGGCGCCCCAGCGATTGACAGCCCGTCCGGCCCACGCCACCATCCCCCTTTGGGAGCGCTCCCACTCCCGTAGGGCCGCACCGACACCCCAAGGAGCGACACATGACCCGCACACGGACCGGCTGGGCGGGCCGGTTACGCCTGCTCCTGGCGGGCTCGCTGCTCGCCGGGGCGCTGGTGCCCCTGAGCGCGACGGCGGCCCAGGCCGCTGCTCCCCGGTTCGACTACGGGGAGGCGCTGCAGAAGTCGATCCTCTTCTACGAGGCCCAGCAGTCCGGTGAGATCCCGGAGTTCAACCGGGTCTCCTGGCGCGGCGACTCGGGCATGGCGGACGGCGCGGACGCCGGCGTGGACCTCACCGGCGGCTGGTACGACGCCGGGGACCACGTCAAGTTCGGCTTCCCGATGGCGTTCTCGGCCACCATGCTGGCCTGGGGCGCCGTCGCCAACGAGGACGCCTACGCCGACGCCGGGCAGCTCGTCCACCTCAAGAACAACCTGCGCTTCGTGAACGACTACTTCGTCAAGGCGCACCCCGAACCGGACGTGCTGTACGGGCAGGTGGGCCACGGCGGCAGGGACCACGCCTGGTGGGGCCCGGCCGAGGTGATGCCGATGGAGCGGCCCGCCTACCGGATCGACGCCTCCTGCCCCGGTTCCGACCTCGCCGGTGAGACGGCGGCGGCCATGGCGGCGTCCTCGATCGTCTTCGCCGGTGACGATCCGGCCTACTCCGCGACGCTGCTGGAACACGCCGAGGAGTTGTACGCCTTCGCCGACACCCACCGGGGCAAGTACTCCGACTGCATCACCGACGCCCAGAGCTACTACAACTCCTGGAGCGGCTACCACGACGAACTGGTGTGGGGCGCGCTGTGGCTGTACCAGGCCACCGGGGACGCCGCCTACCTCGCCAGGGCCGAGGACTCCTACGCGGACCTGGGCACCGAGCCGCAGACTGACACCAAGTCCTACCGGTGGACGATCGCCTGGGACGACAAGTCCTACGGCGCCTACGTCCTGCTCGCCCAGCTCACCGGCGAGCAGCGCTACCGGGACGACGCGAACCGGTGGCTGGACTACTGGACGGTCGGCGTGAACGGGCAGCGGGTGCCCCACTCCCCCGGCGGGCAGGCCGTACTGGACCGCTGGGGCTCCCTGCGCTACGCCGCCAACACCGCCTTCGTCGCCCTCGTCTACGCCGAGTGGCTTCCCGCCGACGACCCGCGCAAACGGCGCTACCACGACTTCGCGGTACGCCAGATCGACTACGCGCTCGGCGACAACCCGCGCGGCTCCAGCTACGTGGTGGGCTTCGGCGAGAACCCGCCGCGCAACCCGCACCACCGCACCGCGCACGGCTCGTGGACGGACCAGCTCAGCAGCCCCGCGGGCAGCCACCACACCCTCTACGGCGCGCTGGTCGGGGCCCGAGCGGGCCGGACGACTCCTACACCGACGAGCGTGACAACTACGTGAACAACGAGGTGGCCACGGACTACAACGCCGGGCTCACCGGCGCCCTGGCCTACCTGTACGAGGAGTTCGGCGGCAGTCCGCTGGCCGGTTTCCCCCAGCCGGAGGCACCGGACGGCCCGGAGATGACGGTGCGGGCGTCCGTCAACGCCGCGGGTGAGCACTTCACCGAGATCAAGGCGTACGTCGTCAACACCTCCGCGTGGCCGGCGCGGGCGCTGACCGAGGGGACGTTCCGCTACTACTTCACGCTGGAGCCGGGCGTCGACCCGTCCGACATCACGACGACGACCCGCTACAACCAGTGCGGCGAGGTGCGCGGACCGACCCGGTACGCCGGTGACGTCTACTACGTCACCGCCGACTGCTCGGACACGGTCATCGCCCCGGCCGGGCAGTCGGCGTACCGCAAGGAGATCCAGTTCCGCCTCACCTCGGCCGGCGCCTGGGACCCGTCCGACGACTGGTCCTACCAGGGCATCCCGGCCGTCCCCGGCAGCACGCCCGTCCCCACCGAGCGGATCGTGCTCTTCGACGGCGCGGACGAGGTGTGGGGCCAGCACCCCGACGGCACCGCTCCCGGACCCGGCCCGGAGCCGGACCCGGAGCCCGAGCCGGAGCCGGAACCGGAGGAGCCTGAAGAGGGCTGGTTCTGCTCCGCCACCCTGGCCGTGACCAGCAGCTGGAGCAGCGGCTACACCGCGGAGGTGACGATCCGCAACACCTCGATCACGCCCGTGGACGGCTGGACGCTCTCCTTCCGCCTCCCGGGCGGCGAACGCATCGTGCAGAGCTGGAACGGCACGGCCACCCAGGAGGGGGACACCGTGACCGTCACCGACGCCGGGCACAACGCCGCCCTCGTGCCCGGTTCCCCGGTGACCTTCGGGTTCCAGGCGTCCGGCACCGCGAGCCCGCCGGAGGGGTGGCGGCTCAACGGCACCGACTGCGCCTGACGGCCGGGGACCGGCCGCGCCCGGCGGACGCGGCCGGTCCCCGGCGGACGCACCGGATCAGGAGTCGGCGGGCTCCTGGTCCGGCCCGCCGCCGGCCTGCCGCCGTTCCTCGGCGCGGCGCCGCTCCAGCCGTTCGCGCTGCGGCACGACCGTGTATTTGGGGTCCTCGGCGGAGGCGATCCCGGCGTGGAAGACGCCGAGGCGGGTGCACGCCGAGGCGGCGAGCAGCGCCGCGCCCGAGACGGCCGCCGCCGCCCGGCTGCGGCGGCCCAGCAGGGCGGCACCGGCGGCGCCCGCCACCGACAGGGCCTGCGCGGCCCGCAGGTACCTGCCCGCCCTCCCGGTGCGGTAGGTCTCGGCCGCCAGTCCCATCCGGTGCTCCATGGTCTTCGTGGCGGCCACCTCGGCCACCGCGCCGAGGACGGCAGCGCCCCGGGCCGGGCCGTTCTCCCGCACCGGTGAGGCGGCCAGTGCCATCCCCGAGGCCGCGACCGCGGCCGAGCCGGTGAAGACGAACGGCATCTGGCGGTAGCCGTCGTGCCAGCCGGGCACGGCGGTGTCGGACGCCAGCACCGCCGTGTAGGCGGCGACCGCGGGGCCGAGCAGCGCCGCGGCCCCCGTCGCGGCGCGCTCGAGGCGCGGCAGCCGGCCCCACACGTCGAGCACGGCGGCGGCGCCGGCCGCCGGTCCGTAGGCGGCCAGCAGCCAGGAGCCGACGCTCATGGGGGACGTCGGCTTCACCACCCGCAGCATGTTGGCGAACCGTCCGGGCCTGCCCAGGTCGTGGATGAGCAGCCCGGTGGAGCCGGAGACGGCGGCCAGCGAGGACACCTTCATGGCCCGTGCCATGCCGGGCCGTCCGGTCAGCGCGGCTCCGGCGGCGAGCACGGACCCCGCCCCGGCCAGACCCCCGAGGAAGAAGTACCCGGCGATGTCCCGGGCGCTCCACGCGGGCGCCTTGATGACCGGCCTGCCGTAGTAGGAGGAGAACTCGGCCTCCGGCACCATGAGCTGCTCGCCCCTGCGCCCCCGGCGGCGGCCGGAGCGGCGGCCGTCCGGGCGGGTCCCGTCGGCACCTGCCCCGTCCAGGCCCTGGCCGACCAGGGCCTCCCGCGGGGGCCGCTCGCCCCGGATGCCCTGCCGGGTCACGTCACCGCTGTTCATCGACGCCTCCCGGGCAGTCGTCCGCTGGCCGCGAAGACGGCGGCCAGGCCACCGAGCAGGGTCGCGGCGGCGGCACCGGCGTGCCGCCACATCGAGGACAGGTCCCGTGTGGTGACGACCGGGTCCGGCGGCAGTCCGTAGACCTCCGGCTCGTCCAGCAGGAGGAAGAACGCGCCGTCGCCGCCCACGCCGTCGTCCGGGTCCTCGCCGTACAGGCGGGCGTCGGTGACGCCCGCCGCGTGCAGTTGCGCCACCCGGCCCGCGGCCCGCTCGCGCAGTTCGTCCAGCGGGCCGAACTGGATCGACTCGGTGGGGCACGCCTTGGCGCAGGCGGGTTCCTGGCCCGCGCCGAGCCGGTCGTAGCACAGCGTGCACTTCCAGGCCCGGCCGTCGCCGGGGCGCTGCTCGATCACCCCGTACGGGCAGGCGGGCACGCAGTAGCCGCAGCCGTTGCAGATGTCCTCCTGCACCACGACGGTGCCGAACTCGGTGCGGAACAGCGACCCGGTGGGGCAGACGTCCAGGCAGGCCGCGTGCGTGCAGTGCTTGCACACGTCGGAGGACATGAGCCAGCGCAGCTCGGTGCGCCCGTCGGGTGACGGCGCGCCCCCGGGCGCGGGCGTGGTGGGCGTCATCGCCGCCTCGGCGGGCGGGGTGCCCGAGCCCTGGGCGGCGAGCGCGAACACGTCCACGTCGCTGTGGTCGGCGGCGGTCTGCGCGTGGCCGAGCGGCTTGTTCTGCTCGATGAACGCCACGTGCCGCCAGGTGGAGGCGCCGAGCTGCTGGCTGTTGTCGTAGGACATGCCCGTGAGTTCGAGGCCGTCCTCGGGGAGGGCGTTCCACTCCTTGCAGGCGACCTCGCACGCCTTGCAGCCGATGCACACGGAGGTGTCGGTGAAGAACCCCATGCGCTGGCGCGCGTCGGTGTGCCCGGAGTCGCCCGCCGGGTCGGGTTCGGCGCCCGCGAGCAGGTTGCGGCCGACGAGGGAGCCGGGTGAGGCGGCGGTCTCCGTCATCCGCGCACCTCCGTCCCCGTGCGCTCGGTGAGGCCGGCGCGCTCCTGGTAGGAGTGGAGCAGGTCGAGCAGGGCGGGGCCGCGGGGCCGTCGTCCGGGCCTGATGTCGGCGGTCAGCGCCTTCACCTCCTGGATGTGTACGTTCGGGTCGAGTGCGATGGCCGACAGCTCGTTGGCCGCGTCACCGCGCGCGTAGCCGTTGGGGCCCCAGTGGTAGGGCAGGCCGATCTGGTGGACGGTGTGCCCTCCCACGGTCAGCGGCGCCATCCGCTGCGTGACCATGACCCGCGCCTCGATGACGCCGCGCGCGCTCACCAGCGTCGCCCACCCGGTGTGCTCCAGACCGCGTTCGGCGGCGAGCTGCGGGGAGACCTCGCAGAAGAACTCCGGTTGCAGTTCCGCCAGGTAGGGCGACCAGCGGGTCATGCCGCCGGCGGTGAAGTGCTCGGTGAGCCGGTAGGTCGTCACCACGTAGGGGTAGACGTCGTTGCCGGGTTCGCCCGCGGTGGGGTGGAAGCGGTTGTGCTCGGAGGAGATCGCCTGCCGCACCGGGTTGCGCTGCTGGTCGGGGTAGAGCGGGTTGCGGACGGGTGAGTCCTGCGGCTCGTAGTGCGTGGGCATCGGGCCGTCGACCAGCCCGGCCGGGGCGTAGAGCCACGCCTTGCCGTCCGCCTGCATGATGAAGGGGTCGGTGCCGCTGAGGGCGTCGGAACCCTCGGCGTCCTGCGGAGGCCGGTAGGACGGCGCCCGGTCGGCGATGAAGTCCGGCGTGTCGTGCCCGGTCCACCGGCCGGCTTCCTCGTCCCACCACACCAGCGCCTTGCGCTCGCTCCAGGGCCGGCCCTCGGGGTCGGCCGAGGCGCGGTTGTAGAGGATGCGTCGGTTGGCGGGCCAGGCCCACGCCCACTCGGCCGCGATCCAGTCCTGCTCGGTGTGCGGCTTCTTGCGGGCGGCCTGGTTGACGCCGTCGGCGTACACCCCGCAGTAGATCCAGCAGCCGCAGGACGTGGAGCCGTCGTCGGTGAGCTGCTCGTAGGAGTGCAGGGGGGTGCCGTCGGCCGCGCGGCCGTTGATCTCGGCGAGCACCGCCTCGGCGTCCGGTTCGGCCAGGGGGCCTTCGGTGGGGTAGTCCCAGGTGAGGTCGAGCAGCGGACGGTCCCTGGGGTCGGTGGAGCCGCGCAGCCGCTCCCTGAGACGCCGCCCGAGGTGGTACATGAACCACAGGTCGCTGCGTGCGTCGCCGTCGGGTTCCTTGGCCGCGGAGTGCCACTGGAGCATGCGGTTGGTGTTGGTGAAGGACCCGGACTTCTCGGTGTGCGCGGCGGCGGGGAAGAAGAACACCTCGGTGGCGATGTCCTCGGTGCGCAGCTCCCCGGTGGCGATCTCGGGGCCGTCCTTCCACCAGGTGGCCGATTCGATCAGCGAGAAGTCGCGCACGACGAGCCAGTCCAGCTCGGCCATGCCCAGCCGCTGCATCTTGGCGTTCGCCGAGCCGACGGCCGGGTTCTCGCCCATCAGGAAGTAGCCCTTGCAGACGCCGTCGAGCTGGGCCAGGACGGTGTCGTAGGTGCTGTGCGAGCCGGTCAGCCGGGGCAGGTGGCCGAAGCAGTAGTCGTTGTCCGCGGTGGCGGCGTCGCCGAAGTACGCCTTGAGCAGGCTCACGGCGTAGGAGCGCATGTTGGCCCAGTAGCCCTTCTTCGTCCGCACGCCCTCCACGAAGGCGTCCAGGTTCTCGTGGGCGTGGGCGTGCGGCATGGGGAGGTAGCCGGGCAGCAGGTTGAACAGCGTCGGGATGTCGCTGGAGCCCTGGATGCTGGCGTGGCCGCGCAGCGCCTGGATGCCGCCGCCGGGCCGTCCCATGTTGCCCAGCAGCAGCTGGAGGATGCAGGCGGTGCGGATGTACTGGGCGCCGACGGTGTGCTGCGTCCAGCCGACGGCGTACACGAACTCGCTCGTGCGCTCCCGGCCCGAGTTCTCCACCAGGGCCCGGCACACCTCGGCGAACACGTCCCTGGGGATGCCGCAGGTCTCCTCGACCATCTCGGGCGTGTAGCGGGCGTAGTGGCGCTTGAGGATCTGGTAGACACAGCGCGGGTGTTCCAGCGTGCGGTCCTCGTGCTGCTCGCCGGAGATGGCCGCGCCGCCGGAGCCGTGCGACTCCGCGCCGCCGGAGGAGGAGCTGTTGCGCCCGGGGCCCGAGCGCTCCCGGTACAGCTCGTCGCGCTTGCCCGACGCGGCCTGGACGCTGGCGCCCTCGTACTGCCAGGTTTCGACGTCGTACGCGCCGCCCTCCTCGTCCAGACCGGAGAAGAGGCCGCCCAGGTCCTCGGTGTCGCGGAACTCCTCGCCGACGATGGTGGCGGCGTTGGTGTACTCCAGCACGAACTCGCGGAACTCGTGGCCGCCGCTGAGGACGTGGTTGATGATGCCGCCGAGGAAGGCGATGTCGGTGCCCGCCCGGATCGGCACGTGCAGGTCGGCCAGTGCGCTGGTGCGGGTGTAGCGGGGGTCGACGTGGATGACCTTCGCGCCGCGCGCCTTGGCCTCCATCACCCACTGGAAGCCGACGGGGTGGGCCTCGGCGAAGTTGGAGCCCTCGATGACGATGCAGTCCGAGTTCTGCAGGTCCTGCATGAACGTCGTCGCCCCGCCCCGCCCGAAGGAGGTGCCCAGACCGGCGACCGTGGAGCTGTGGCAGACCCGGGCCTGGTTCTCCACCTGCACGACGCCCAGCGCGGTGAGGAGTTTCTTGATGAGGTAGTTCTCCTCGTTGTCCAGCGTCGCGCCGCCGAGGCTGGCGATGCCCAGCGTGCGGTTGACCCGCAGGCCCTCGTCCTCCTCCTGCCAGTTCTCCTCGCGGGTGCGCAGCACCCGGTCGACCACCATGTCCATCGCCGTGTCCAGGTCCAGGCGTTCCCAGTCCCCAGCGTGGGGGCGCCGGTAGAGGACCTCGTGGCGGCGGGCGTCCCCGGTGGTGAGCTGGAGCGTGGCCGAGCCCTTGGGGCACAGGCGGCCCCGGCTGACGGGCGAGTCGGGGTCGCCCTCGATCTGGACGACCCGCTCGTCCTTGACGTACACGTTCTGCCCGCAGCCCACCGCGCAGTAGGGGCAGACGGACTTGACGACCCGGTCGGCGTCTTCGGTGCGGGGGGTGAGGGAGCGTGTGGTCCGTGACGTGGCGGCCGCTCCGCGTCCGAGCGGGTCGCTGCCGGTGAGCTGTCGGTAGACGGGCCAGTCCTGGATCCAGGTCCGCATGCCCATGTGGAAGTCCCCTCCGCCGGTCCGGGCTCGTGTCTCGGCGCGCTGGGTGCCCGCCCGGGGCGGGTTTCACACCTGCGGCGACCCGGTGCGCGTGGCGCAGGGGCGGGTCAGCCGACCGGGACCCCCGGGTTGACCAGGCCGTCTCCCCCGGTGACGGTGTTGTCGCCGGTGACGGTCACCGGGCAGGTGAGCGGATCGTGGTGGGTGATGTCGAAGGCGTAGCGGCCGGTGCCGCGCGCGCCGCTGAGGTCGGAGTGGTTGGCGCGGAAGACGGTGCCGCAGCCCCATCCGGGGCGCTGGCTGTGCGTCTGGTAGCCGTCCTGGAGGGTGCCGTGGCCCCGGTTGTTCTCGATGAGGTAGCCGTTGCCCTTCACATCCACCCACGAGTCGTCGTAGTGGGCCCCGGTGAGGCCGTCGCCCAGGAAGGTGTTGCCGGAGACGACACCGCCCGTGGTGCCCTCCTTGAGGTCGATGTTCTCGCCGCCGACGCGGGGGCCGATGACGTTGTCGAGGATGCGGACGTGGTCGCTGCGGTCGGTGAGGGTGTTCGCGGAGCCGACGTAGACGCCTTCCCCCATCCCCCTGCCGTTGGTGCCGGTGTCGCGGATGGTGGAGTTCCGCAGCACCCCGTGGCTGCTGGAGGTGCGGAAGTGCACGCCCTCCATGGTGAGGGTGTGCACGGTGACGGCGTCGATGACGACGTGGTCGGAGGCGTCGACCATGATGCCCTTCTGCCCGCCGGTGACGGTGATCCCGTGGATCGTCCAGTGGCTCGCGCCGTTCACGTGCAGCCCGTAGCCGCCGCCGGGGTTCCAGGTGACGAGCACGGCGCGGGGCGAGCCGGTCAGCGTGATGCGGCGCTCGGCCGTGCCGGGGCGGCTGATCTTGAAGTTGCCCCGGTAGGTGCCGTCCGCCAGCCGGATCGTCTGCCCCGGCGCGGCCGCGTCCAGCGCCGCTGCCAGCCCGGCGCCGTCGGTGACGGTGACGGTGTCGCTGCCGGTGTCCCCGGGGCCGGGCGGGACGGTGGCCGCGGGCCGGGCGGTGGCGGCGGGGCCGGCGCTGACCGGCGGCGCGGCGAGCACCGTGACGCCGAGGCCGAGCAGGGCGGCGGCGGACGCGGCGTACCGGGAGCGGCGGTGCGGGCGGCGGGGGCGGGGGCGGCGGGTCTCAAGCATGGCGGGCTCCTTGCGGACGGGCCGGTGGGGGCGGAGCGCGGGGCGCCGGTGCGCCCCGCTGTCAGCCGGACGGAGCCGGGTCCGCCATGGTGACGGTGCGCTCGGGGGTGAAGCCGCCCCAGTGCCCGTCGGGCAGCTTGGCTCGGATCTTGACGGTGTGCCGGGTGCCCGGTTCGCCGCCCACGTGGAGCCGGTGGGTGACGCGTTCCTCGGACGCCGAGGTGTCCCACACGAGCGTGGTGGCGAACTTTCCGTCGAGGTGGATCTCGTACTCGGACGTCCGCACTCCGGTGTCCGGCGGGACCCACGACAGTTCGAGGTGCTGCCCGTCCTCGTCCGCGACGGCCCGGAAGCCGTCCGGCGCGGTGCTTTCGCCGCCGCCGGACCCGGCGGCCGTGGTGAGCGCGGCGGCGGGGCTGGCGGGCGAGACGTTGCCGGCCGCGTCCCTGGCCTGGACGGTGAACCGGTACGCGGTCTCCGGGCGCAGTCCGGTGATCAGGGCGGAGGTGGAGTCCCCGGTGACACTGTGGATCCTGGTGCCGCTCTGCAGGACGTCGTAGGAGGTCACACCCGTGTCGTCGGACGCCTCCTGCCAGGTGAGCGTGGCCGCGCGGGAGCCGTCCGCCCGCGCGGTGAGGCCGTCCGGCCGGGTGGGGGGCGTCTCGTCCTGGTGGTCGGACAGCGTGGTGACGGTGACCTCCCTGCTGTACGGCGAGAAGTTGCCGTCGGCGTCCTTGGCCCGGACGGTGAACGTGTACCGGGCCGAGGGCTTCAGTCCTTTGACGTCCACCATGTACTTCTCGCCGGGCACCTCCGTGACGCGTTCCCCGTCGCGGTAGACCTCGTAGCCGCTGATGTCCTCCCCGGCGTCCGCCCGGTTCCACATCACGTGCACGGACGTGGCCGTGCCGGCGTGCACGGTCAGGCCGGCCGGTGCCTCGGGGCCGGGCGGCCCCTCCCCCGCGCCGGCCGCGCAGGCGGTCAGCGGCAGGGCCGCGGCGACCAGCAGGGCGGCGGTGGCAACTGTCCGTCTCACAGCGGGTCTCCGTTCGCCAGTAATGGTCTAGACATATATGGCACACAGGCCGGTCGACAGCAAGAGTCCGGCCGTCACCGCCGGTTGCCCGGAAAAAGTTCCGGAACTCTCACGACCACGGCACCGGCGGCTCTGCGGCCCTCCTGCCTTCCCGGGTGCAACGTTCCGACCGCGTCGGGCACTTACCGGCGATGCTCGGCCGTTGCGCAGGGTGCACGCCTGGGCGGCATGATCGCAAAGCTTGCACCACCGGCCGGCCCCCGCACCGGTTCGCAGTCCCGAAGCACCGGCCAACCGGAATCCATGCGTCGTTGGCCTGGACATGCCGGAAACCCAGAGTTACGGTCAGCTTGGTCTAGACCTGCTCAACCGACGTCAAACTCCAGTGATTTCAGGCCCCCACGTTCAGGAGTGAGGCATGCACAAGAAGCTCACGACGGCCCTGGTCGCCCTCGGCACCGCGGCCACCACGGTGCTGGTCGCCGGCGGCTCCGCCCAGGGCCACGGCTACAGCCAGGCCCCCACCAGCCGGCAGGCGTACTGCGCCAACGGCACGGTGTCCAACTGCGGCGCCATCCAGTGGGAACCGCAGAGCGTCGAAGGCCCCAAGGGCTTCCCGGCCGGCGGACCCGCCGACGGCAAGATCTGCTCGGCGGGCAACGGCGGCTTCGCGGCGCTGGACGACCCCCGGGGCGGCAACTGGCCGACCACGCAGCTGCGTCCGGGGCAGGGCTACACCTTCCAGTGGAAGATGACCGCCCCGCACCGCACCACCGACTTCCGCTACTACATCACCAAGGACGGCTGGGACCCGACCAAGCCGCTCACCCGCGCCGACCTGGAGCCGCAGCCGTTCATGACGGTGCACATGGGCGGCCGCCAGCCGGCGTTCAACGAGACCCACCAGGGCTCCGTGCCCACGGGCAAGTCCGGCCGCCACCTCATCCTCGGGGTGTGGAGCGTCCACGACACCACCAACGCGTTCTACTCCTGCGCGGACGTCAAGTTCTAGACCTGCGCATTCGGCGGTGGGCGCCGGCGGCATCCGTGCCGCCGGCGCCCACCGCGATCCTCCGCTCCCAGGCCGTGCACGCGCCGCCCGCCGGGCGGACGCGGGGAAGGGCTGTCATGGCACTGCCGCCGTACCAGCACAGGGACCACACCGTTCTCGCACTGTTCCGCGCCGTCGTGGGACTGCTGTTCGCCTGCCACGGGGCCGCCACCCTCTTCGACGTGTTCGGCGGCGCCTACGGCGCACCACCGGCCGTCGGGCAGTGGCCCGGATGGTGGGCCGCCGTCATCCAGCTCGTCGGCGGCGGGCTCGTGCTGCTGGGCGTCGGCGCCCGCAGCGCCGCCGTCGTCTGCTCCGGGTCGATGGCCTACGCCTACTTCGTCAAGCACCAGCCCGGTGCCCTCCTGCCGATCGAGAACGGCGGTGAGGCGGCCGCGCTGTTCTGCTGGTGCTTCCTGCTCGTCGCCGCGCTCGGCCCCGGCCGGTGGACGCTGGACTCGCTGCTGACCGGACCCCGCCGCGCCTCCGCGCGGCCGGACGCCGCCGGCCCGGCACAGGCCGGTGGCGGCGCCCCCCACGCCACCGCGCCCTGACCCCGCCGCGGCGGCTCAGCGCAGCAGCTTGTCCGGGGTGACGGGCAGGTCCCGCACGCGGACGCCGGTGGCGTTGTGCACGGCGTTCACGACCGCGGCCGGGGAGCCGACGATGCCGATCTCCCCGATGCCGCGCGAGCCGACCGCGTTCGCGTGCGGATCGCTCTCCTCCAGCCACACCGCCTCCATGCCGCCCACGTCCGCGCAGACGGGGACGTGGTACTCGGCCAGGTCGTGGTTGACGACGTGACCGGTGGCCGGATCGAGGCGGCTCTCCTCGTGCAGTGCCATGGACAGGCCCATCACCATGCCCCCCAGGAACTGCGAGCGCGCCGTGACGGGGTTGATGATCCGCCCGGCGGAGAACACCCCCAGCATGCGGCTCACCCGCACCTCGCCCGTGCGCCGGTGCACCCGGGCCTCCGCGAAGTGGGCCCCGAAGGAGTACAGCGCGAACCGCTCGCGGTCCGGGTTCGGCGGCGCGTCCGCGCGGACCCGGGCACCGGGCCGCGGCCGCTCCCCGTGCTCCGCGCGGAAGGCGCGGGCCGCGGCGACGACCGCCGAGCCCCACGACGTCATGCCCGAGGAGCCGCCCGCCACGGTGGCGTACGGCAGCGCGGTGTCCCCGATCTCCACGCGCACCGCGGCCACGGGGACGTCCAGGGCGTCGGCGGCGATCTGGGTCAGCGCCGTCCAGGTACCGGTGCCGATGTCGGCGGCGCCGGTCCGCACCGCGTAGCCGCCGTCGGCCAGGTACTCGATCTCCGCCGACGTGCCGGGGCCGCCGAAGAACGGGTACGTGGCGGCCGCCACGCCCAGGCCGACCTGCCAGTCCCCCACGCGCCGGGTCCCGGCGGGCCCGCGCCGGTGCCAGTCGAAGCGGCGGGCCCCGGTGTGCAGGCACTCGATCAGTTTGCGGCCCGACCACGGTCTGCCCGACTCGGGGTCCGTCTCGGGCTCGTTGCGCACCCGCAGCTCGACCGGGTCCAGGTCCAGGGCGCAGGCCAGCTCGTCCATGGCGGACTCCAGCGCGTACATGCCCGGGGCC
Organism: Streptomyces solitudinis; assembly: GCF_036323765.1. NCBI lineage: Bacteria > Bacillati > Actinomycetota > Actinomycetes > Kitasatosporales > Streptomycetaceae > Streptomyces > Streptomyces solitudinis. The sequence goes on along the minus strand of NZ_JAZDCW010000001.1, from coordinate 647,653 downwards.
TCGCCCGGGGCGCGCATCCAGGACGGCACGGGGACGTCGAGGGCGGCGACGCGGTGCCGGGTGCGGCGATGGGGCGCCGCGTACATCATCCGCGTCACCACCGCCGCCTGTTCGGCGTACTCCTTGACGCGGGAGGTCTGCACGACCGCCTCGTGGCTGAGGGCGAGCAGCCGTCCGCCGTTGTCGGCGGCCAGCCGCAGGCGCTGGATCGTGGGCGTGCGGTAACCGGTGAGGGAGAACATCTGCTGCCGGGTGAGCGCCAGTTTGGCGGGACGCCCGCCGGCGCGCTGCGCCGCCATCACCGCCAGGACGTTGTGCGCGTGCGGCATGCCCTTGGAGCCGAACCCGCCGCCGACGTGCGGCGCGATCACGCGCACCCGCTCCGCGTCCAGGCCGAAGACGGCCGCCACCGCCTCGCGCACCCCGTGCGCGCCCTGCGTGGAGTCGTACAGCGTCAGGCGGGGACCGCCTTGGCCCGGCTCCCACAGGGCGACGCAGGTGTGCGGCTCCATCGGGTTGTTGTGCTCCATCGGCGTGCGGTAGGTCTCGTCGATGACGACCGGGGCCTCGGTGAAGGCCCCCAGCACGTCGCCGTCCTCGGTGTCGGCCGCGAATCCGGCGTTGACCTTCCGCGGCGTGTACAGGTCCGTGCGGTCGGCGCGCAGCTCGGTGTCGTGCGGCTCCGCGTCGTACGCGACACTGACGAGCCCCGCGGCCTCCCGGGCGGTCTCCGGGCTCTCGGCGACCACCGCGCCGATGAACTGCCCGCGGAAGGCCACCTCGGCGGACTGGAGGACGGCCAGCTCGGCGTCCCCGGTGTCCTGGAGCCGGGGCGCGTCGTCGTGGGTGAGAACGGCGATGACGCCGTCCAGCGCCGCCGCCGCCGCGGTGTCCACCGTCCGGACGCGGCCGCGCGCGACGGTGGCCTGGAGCGGGTGGACGTGGACCGGGCCGGGCAGCGGGTGTTCGTAGGCGTAGGGGGCGGTGCCGGTGACCTTCGCCCGCCCGTCCAGCCGCCGCAGGGGGGTGCCGACCGCCCGGGGCGTCACGGTGCCGTTCACGCGCGCTCCTCGCTCGCCCGCTCCGCGCGGCCCTCCGGCCCTGCCAGCTCCCGCAGCACGGCCGGCAGCGTCCGGCGGACCATCGGCACTTTGAAGGCGTTGCCCGCCAGCGGGCGGGCGTCGGCCAGTTCGGCGTCGGCGGCGGCCAGGGCCGCCTCCTCGGTGGGCCCGGCGCCGCGCAGGGCGTCCTCGGCGCGCAGCGCCCGCCACGGCTTGTGCGCCACGCCGCCCAGGGCGATGCGCACGTCCCGCACGGTCCCGTCCCCGGCCAGGTCGACGGCGGCGGCGACGGAGACGAGGGCGAACGCGAACGACGCCCGGTCGCGGACCTTGCGGTAGGCCGACCGGGCGGCCCAGGGCAGCGGGGGCAGCTCCACGGCCGTGATCAGCTCCCCGTGCTCCAGCACCGTGTCGCGTTCCGGACGGTCCCCGGGCAGCCGGTGGAAGCCGGTCAGCGGTACCCGGCGCTCCCCCTCGGTGCCCAGGACGACGACGGTGGCGTCCAGGGCCGCGAGCGCCACCGCGAGGTCGGAGGGGTGCGCGGCCACGCAGAGTTCGGAGGCGCCGAGCACCGCGTGCTGGCGGTTGACGCCGGACAGGGCCGGGCAGCCGGTGCCCGGTTCCCGCTTGTTGCAGGGCGTGGTGACGTCGCGGAAGTAGACGCAGCGGGTGCGCTGGAGGAGGTTGCCGCCCGTAGTGGCGGTGTTGCGGAGCTGGCCGGAGGCGCCGGACAGCAGGGCCTGGGCGAGGACGGGGTAGCGGCGCCGCACGAGCGGGTGGGCCGCCAGGTCGCTGTTGCGCACCGCCGCGCCCGCGCGCAGTGTGCCGTCGGGCAGTTCCTCGACGCGGTCCAGCGGCAGCCGGGAGACGTCCACGAGCAGTCCGGGGGCGGCCACGCCCAGCTTCAGGTGGTCCACGAGGTTCGTGCCCCCGCCCAGGTAGGCGGCGTCCGGCCGGGCGCTGACGGCGGCGACGGCGGCGCGGGGATCGCCGGCGCGCTGGTAGGCGAAGGGTTTCACCGGCCGGCCACCTCCCGGATCGCGGCGACGATGCCGGCGTAGGCGCCGCACCGGCACAGGTTGCCGCTCATCCGCTCGCGGATCTCCGCGTCGTCCAACGGCACGCCCCCGTCCCGCGCCGGGGCCCCGTCCGGGACTCCGGTACCGCCGGGCCCGCCGGGCTCGTCCGGCAGGCCCGTGACGGCGCTGGGGTGGCCCGAGGCGGCCTCGGCGAGCATGCCCACCGCCGAGCACACCTGGCCCGGGGTGCAGTAGCCGCACTGGAAGCCGTCGTGGTCGAGGAACGCCTGCTGGACGGGGTGCAGCGCGCCGTCCTCGGTGACGAGTCCGGCCGCCGTCGTCACCTCCGCCCCGTCGTGGGCGACGGCCAGCGCCAGGCAGCTGACCTGGCGGCGGCCGTCCAGGAGCACCGTGCACGAGCCGCACTGGCCGTGGTCGCAGCCCTTCTTGGGCGAGGTCACGGACAGCCGGTCGCGCAGGGCGTCCAGGAGCGTCGTGCGCGTGTCCACGGTCACCGGCCTTTCCCGGCCGTCCACCCGCAGTGTGATGTCGGTGTCCACCCGTCAGCGGTTACCACGCGAGCGCGCCCCGCCAAACGTCCCCGCCCGGGCCCGCACCCGGCCGTGCGGCTGTTCAGCGCAACGGAGGCATTGAGCGGGGCGCCCGGGGAACGCGTCTGGCCGTCACCCGAGACGCGGCGGCCGCGGGGCCGCCCAGAAGGAGGTTCCACGTGGCGGACGAGCGGCGCGGCCGGCAGAACCCGGCGGAGGAGTACCCGCAGCCCGAGATGCCCGCGCAGGAGCAGTCCCACCCGGGGTGGACGGGACCGATGGACCCGCCGCCGGACCACGGCGAGGAGTCCTACCGGGGCAGCGGGCGGCTCGCGGGCCGCAAGGCCGTCCTCACCGGCGGCGACTCCGGCATCGGCCGGGCCGTGGCGCTGGCCTTCGCCCGGGAGGGCGCGGATGTCCTGTTCACCTACCTGGAGGAGGAGGCCGAGGACGCCCGGGAGACCGCGCGCCTGGTCGAGGAGGCCGGACGCGAGGCCGTCGCCGTGAGCTGCGACATCCGCGAGGAGGAGAACTGCCGGGCGCTGGTGGACCGGGCCGTCTCCGAGTTCGGGCGCATCGACGTGCTCATCAACAACGCGGCCTTCCAGATGTCGCAGCCGGACGGCATCGAGGCCATCACCACCGAGCAGTTCGACCGCACGGTGCGCACCAACCTCTACGGCATGTTCTGGCTGTCGAAGATGGCCCTCCCGCACATGCCCGAGGGCGGCAGCATCATCAACACCACCTCCGTCCAGGGGTACAAGCCCAGCCCGCACCTGCTGGACTACGCGACGACGAAGGGAGCCATCGCCACGTTCACCCAGGGCCTCGCGCAGATGCTGGCCCCGCGCGGCATCCGGGTCAACGCGGTGGCGCCGGGACCGGTGTGGACGCCGCTGATCCCCGCGACGATGCCGGACACCACCAAGTTCGGGGCGCAGGCCCCGCTGGGACGCCCCGCGCAGCCCGCCGAGATGGCGCCCGCCTACGTCTTCCTCGCCTCCCGGGAGGCGAGTTACATCACCGCCGAGATCGTCAACGCCACCGGCGGCACGCCGCTGCCCTGAGTGCGGCCGCCACCGGCTACGGCGGGGTGAGGGTGAAGGGCAGCGACCGCACGCGGTGGTCGAAGCTGGAGGGGGCGAGCACCGGTTCCCCGGTCGCGCGGATGCCGGGGGTGCGGGCCAGCAGTTCCCCGAACAGGGCCCGCATCTCCAGCCGTGCCAGGTGCGCGCCCAGGCAGTAGTGCGGCCCGCCGCCGCCGTAGCCGAGGTGCGGGTTCGGGCTGCGGGTGATGTCGAACGCGTCGGGGTCGGGGAAGACCTCCGGGTCCCGGTTGGCGGCGGCGTAGCAGAGGACGACCGTGTCGCCGGGCCGGAAGGTGCGGCCGCCCAGCGCGTACTCCTCGGCCACCGTGCGGCGGAACTGGATGATCGGGGTGGCGTGCCGCACGATCTCCTCCACCGCGCCGTCCGCGTACCGCTCGAAGTCCCCGGCGAGCAGCGCCCGCTGCTCCGGGTGGGCGGTCAGCAGCACCAGGCCGTGCGCGAGGGCGTTGCGGGTGGTCTCCACCCCGGCGACCATCAGCAGCGAGAAGAACGCGCCGAGTTCGCGGCCGGACAGCGTCTCGCCGCCCGGCCGCGCGGTCACCAGCGCGGACAGGAGGTCGCCCGCGGGTTCGCGGCGCCGCTGCCTGCCCAGCCGGGCCACCATGCGCTGCATCCGGGCCAGGGCGCGCAGCCCCCGGCCCGGCAGGCGCAGCCCGCGGTGGACGCCGGTGTTCTCGGAGGCGCGGCCGACCTCGTCCAGGATGGCGGGCCGGCAGTGCGCGGGAATGCCCATGAGGTCGCAGATGACCTCGAACGGCACCCGGGAGGCGACGGCGCTGACGAAGTCACCGGGGCCCGCGGCGATCATGTCGTCCACGACGCGGGCGGCCACCGCCGCGACGTCCCGTTCCGCCTCGGCGAGGACGCGGGGCGTGAACGCCCGGGAGACGACGCGGCGCAGCCGGGCGTGCCCGGGGCCGTCCAGGTTCACCATGGAGTCCCCGAACAGTGCCCGGACCCAGCGCGCCGGAGGCGGCGTCGTGGCGCCCGGGGCGCTGGTGAACACCCGTGGCGTGCGGCTGGCGGTCACGACGTCCGCGTGCCGGACGAGCGCGTGGAAGCCGCGCTCGCGGCCGTGCCAGGTGGCGGGCCGCTCGACGAAGTACGCCGGTTCCGCAAGCGTGCGCAGCCGGGCGAACGCCTCCAGCCGCCGGGACGGCGGCAGCCGCCAGAAGCCGGGACCGGCCAGGTCCGGCAGGTCCGCCCGCGCGGGCCCTGCCCGGCGGGTTGTGGCCGCGGCCCGCAGCGGGACGTCCATCTTGGAACCACTCCTTCACCTCGTGGGTTCCGCGGCGGGCCGCTCCGGCGAGCGGGGCGTGGGGCGTGGGCGGGCGTACGGGGCCGCCCGGCGGGCCGCGGCGGGTCCATGCAACAGGCCGTGGCGGCCCGCGGGGCGCCGCCACGTCGGGCGGGCCGCGTCGCGGGCGCCGGATTGCGCCGAACCGGCTACCCCGTACCACCGCCCGGTACCGGCTCGCGCGACGGCGCGCTCCCGGCTCCCGGTGCCAGGGCCCAGGACCGGCCCGGGGAGTACGGATATAAGGTGGTCGCACGCCGTCTACCCGAGGACTGGAGGCGCCGGTCGCCTTTCCCGCGCTGACAAGTCCGATGCGGAGTGTCACAGTTATGGGCGTGAATCCCGCCACCCCGTCCCGGCAGTCCCGTACGGCCGCTCACCTGGCCTACGAGATCATCGAGTTGCTCGAAGTGCTGTGGGAGCGGGGCAGGGACGCCGTCTCCCCCGCGCCGGTCTCCACCTCCCAGTTGCGGGTGATGTACGTCCTGGACCGGGACAGCGGCATCAACCTGCGCACGCTGGGCGACCTCCTGGGCTCGGCGCCCTCCTCGGTCAGCCGGATGTGCGACCGCCTCGAGGCGCTGGGGTTCGTCGAGCGCGCGGCGAGCCCGGTCAGCCGCCGGGAGGTGGAGCTGCGGCTCACCAGCCACGGCGAAACGTATCTGACGGACCTGCGCGCCCGCCGCGAGGAGGCGCTGCTGGCGGCCATCTCCGGCATGCCGCCGTCCGCCAGGAAGGCGCTCGTCGACGGGCTGCGGGGGTTCAGGAGCGCTGTCGGCGAGGCCGCGGTGCCGCACCGGGAGCAGGACGGTTCGGCGCGCTCGGCCTGACGTCCTGCGGCCCTGCGGCGCGGGCGTCCGGCGCGGCCGTCACCTGCCGAACCAGTCCAGGCACACCACGACGGCGTCGTCGTCCAGCGGCTTCGGCCCCCGGTAGGCGGCCAGCTCGCGCAGGACGGCCCGGGGCACCTGGGGGGCCGGCAGCAGCCGGGTGGCGGTGAGGGTGCGGGCCAGCGCCCGCTCCCCGTAGCTCTCGCCGGCCGAGGACAGCGCGTCGTAGACCCCGTCGCTGCCGCACAGCAGCCGGTCGCCGGGCTCCACCCGGAAGCGCTCGGTGGTGTAGACCGTCTCCTCGAACATGCCCAGCGGCAACTGGTGTTCGAAGGACACCTGCTCGACCTGCCCGGCGCGCATCCGCCACAGCCGCGGTGACCCCGCGTCGACCACCTCCACCTCGGCCTTGACCAGGTCGAAGCGCATCAGCAGCACCGACACGTAGGCGGCGCCGCGGTGCTCGGCGTAGACGGCCTGGTCGGCCAGGTACGCCTGGTCGGCCAGGCTCAGCCCGGCGCGACGCGCGTTGCGCAGCGCGTTGACGGCCAGGTTGGTCAGCAGGGAGGCCGCCATGCCCTCGCCCATGCCGTTGGTGACGGTCAGCGTGAGGTCGTCGGCGGACGCGGACCAGTCGTAGTTGTCCCCGTGCACGGAGTACGCCGGCTCCAGGTGGCCGCCGAGGGCGAACTCGGTGCGGGAGCAGGACCGTCCGGGCAGCAGCTGCCACTGCATCTCGGCGGCGAGGGTGAGCCGGGCGGCCCGGCGGGCGAGCAGGTAGAAGTCGGTGTCCCGTTCGGCGACGAGGATCTCGTGGCCCAGCGCCTCGCAGATGTGCTGCAACTCCGGCACCAGGTCCGGGCTGTAGCGCTGAGCGGGCAGGTCGACGCTGAGGACGCCCATCCGGTCGCCCCGGATGGTGACCGGCAGGTGCAGCGTCACGGTGGCGGCGTCGTCGCCGGACTCCAGGCACGGTTCCTGGGAGCCGAAGGCGCGGCCCTGCGGGCTGTCGTGGACGGACACCGGGGCGGTGGTGCCGGGCACGGACTCGACGGCCCGCAGGACGGTGACGCCGTAGTCGGCGAGCCGCAGCCCGACGCCGGTGGCACCGTAGGTCTCCGTCAGCGCGGCCCTGACGACGTCGAGCAGCATGTGCGGGGCGGCCGTACGCAGGGCTCGCTCCACGGCGGCGAATCTCTCCACACCGATCACTTTGCTTTCATCCGGCCGCAGACAGTGGGTGCCGCACCGCGGGAACTGGGCTTTGACGTGCCACGGCAGCGACGGCGATGACCCTGCGGCCATGGTGTGCACCACCTGACCGGAAAGAATACCGTTGCCGTAATGCAACGGTTCCGGGGGCTGCGGAGACCGGCCGGCCCGGGTCCGGCCGGGCCGCGGGAGGGCGGGGTTGACCCCGCGCCGCACGCTGCATTACAACTCTGAAGCATTGTCATGGGTCAAGGGTTTCGCCGTGGCCCGTGCGGATCGGCCGGGTGCGGGGAGATGAGGAGACAGCGATGCACGGTAGCGGTCCCGACTCGGCATCCGGCGGGCAGGCGGCCCCTGCCCCCTCCCCTCCCGCGCCGCGCCTGGGCGACCTGGACGGCCACCGGGTCGTGACCGTCAGCGGCGACCTCGACATGGACACGGCGGCGGCCGTGCGCGAGACGCTCGCCGGGGTCGTCGACTCCGGCGGCACCCGGCTCATCGTCGACCTCTCGCCCCTGGCGTTCTGCGACTCCTCCGGACTGCGCGCCCTGCTCACCGCGCACCGGAAGGCCGCCGGGGCGGGCGGTGTGCTGTGCCTGGCAGCCGTCCCCCCGCAGCTCGAACGGCTGCTGGAGATCACCGGACTGCTGACGGAGTTCTCCTGCCACCCGGACGCGGCCGCCGCGGCGGCCTTCCTCACCGCCACCCGCTGAGGGCCGCCCCGCCCCGCTCGGTACCGGGCCGGGCGCGCGGGCCGGAACGCGCCACTCTCGCACGCGCCGGACGGCCGGTGCGGGGCGCTCGGTGCGGCGGGGCGGGCGGCCGGGGCTCCGCGCGGCAGGGCGAACCTGTCACCGGGCCGAAGGGCCGCGGGCGCCGCGTTGTCACCCCGGCACGGAAGCGCGCGGCGCCGGACGCGGGCCCGGCGCCGGGCCCGCGTCCGGCGCCGGTGGCCGGTTCCCGCCGGTCGCGCAGCGCGCCGGAGCCGGGCCTGTTGGCCCGTCAGCGGCGCGCCGACATAATCCGGGAGCCGGCGCCGTCGGCTGAACACCGCTTTCCGGAAGGGTTGAGCCATGTCCGCGCACGCCGCCGACGTCCCCTGGCCCCCGGACGGCGCGCCGGGGCGCCCCCGGATCGCGCCGCAGCCGGAAGCCTTGTGGGCCGCGTCGGCGCGGGACGTGCTCGACACGGACCTCAGCGCGTCCGGCCTCGGCGCGGGCCGCCTCGGTGACCTGCACCTGTTCTCCACCCTGGCGCGCAACCCGGACCTGCTGACCTCGTGGCTGGGGTTCGGCGCCCACCTGCTGCTGGCCGCCGGACTCCCCGCGCCCGACCGGGAGCTGGTGATCCTGCGGGTGGCCCGCAACTGCCGCTGCCGGTACGAGTGGGTGCAGCACGAGCGGCTGGCGGCGGGGACCGGGCTGTCCCCGGCGGACGTCGCCCGGGTGGCCGAGGGGCCCGGCGCACCCGGGTGGAGCCCCCGGCAGGCGCTGCTGCTGACCGCCGCCGACGAACTGCACGCCCACGCCCGGCTGTCGGACGCGACCTGGGCCGCGCTGGCCGGCGAGCTGTCCGAACGGGACCTGGTGGAACTGCCCATGCTGGCGGGTCACTACCACATGCTGGCGTTCGTCATCAACACCCTGGGCATCGAGCCGGAACAGCCCTGACGCCGCGCGCCGCCCGGCGGGCGGGGCCGGCCGTTGGCCCGGACGGCGGTCCGGGCCAACGGCGGCGGGGCTCACTTCCGAACCCCGGGTGCTCGGGCCTGCGGCGGACCCCGTTGAGTCACACGGAACAGCGCCCGGAAAACCTCTCGATTCGCGGTTCCGCGCGCCGCGCTTGGCCCGGACGGGTGCGGGTACCCGGGTCCGTCGGGCGGGCCGGGCCACGGTCCGCCGTCGCAATCCGGTCCGCGAAGGATCAAGGAGGTCACAGCATGCGTGTGCGCGATTCCGTGGTCGTGGTGACGGGGGCGTCCGGCGGCATCGGCCGGGCCACCGCCGAGGCGTTCGCCCGCAAGGGCGCCGCGGTGGTCCTGGCGGCCCGCCGGGAGCGGGCCCTGGAGGCGGCGGCCGAGGAGTGCGGGCGGTTCCGCGGTGCGCGCACCCTGGTCGTCCCGACGGACGTCACCGACAACCAGGAGGTGAGCTGGCTGGCGCACCGCGCGGTGGAGGAGTTCGGGCGGATCGACGTGTGGGTCAACGCGGCGGCCGTCACGGTCTTCGGACCGTTCCAGGAGGTGCCGCTGCGCGACCTGCGCACGGTGCTGGACGTCAACGTGCTCGGCTCGCTCCACGGCGCCCGGGCGGCACTGCGGGTGATGCGGGAGCAGGGCAGCGGCACGGTGGTCAACGTCTCCTCGGTGGTGGCCGAGGTCAGCCAGCCGTACACCCACGCCTACGGGATGTCGAAGGCGGCCGTGCGGTCGCTGAGCGGCAGTCTGCGGCAGGAACTGCGGCTGGACGGCCACAAGGACGTGCACGTCTGCACCGTGCTGCCGGCCACGGTCGACACCCCGCTGTTCGAGCAGAGCGCCAACTACACCGGACGCAAGGTGCTGGCCATGCCGCCGGTCTACAGCCCCGAGCGCGTCGCCCACGCGATCGTCGGCCTGGCGGACAAGCCGCGCCGCGAGGTGGTCGTCGGACCGGCGGGGCGGGCCCTGGTGCGCTCGGCGCGGCGCTCCCCCGCCCGCGCGGAGCGCCTGATGACGCGGCAGGTGGACAAGGCGCACCTGTCCCGCAGGAAGTCCGCGCCGTCCGGGCACGGCAACCTGTACACGCCCGCCCCCGGCCGGGGCGCCGTGCACGGCGGCTGGGGCGGCCGCCGCCGCACCGCCGCGCGCCGGGTGGCGCTGGCGACCGGGCTCGTCGCCGCCGCGGCGGCGGGACGGCGGCTCGTGGTGCGCTGAGCCCGCGGGACGCGTGGGGCGGCGGGCCCGGTCCACCGACCGGGCCCGCCGCCCCACGCGTGGTCACGCGCGCCGTCACCGCCCCCGCCCGCCCGGGCCTGGCGCCCTCCCGGGCCGGGCGGGGGCGCGGGTCAGGTGCGGCGCTCCTCGGTGCCCCTGCCCAGCGCCCGCATGATGTCCTGCACGTTCTCGTAGGACCGGCCGCCGGGCAGGTTCGCCGCGAGGGAGACCAGCCCGTCGGGCGCGTTGTTCTCGCGCAGGGCGCTCAGGACGCCGTCACGCTCGGCCGGGTACACGCTCATGCCCAGGTGGCGGGCCAGGTCGTTGCGCAGCTCCACGTCGTCGGCGTCCATGCCCGGGGGCGTGCCGCCGGTGAGCGTGGTGTCCGGCGCCCGGTCCGTCTCCGGCTGGTCCTCGCCCGGTGCCTCCGGCTCCCGGAACTCGTCCGCGCGTACCGAACGGCCCGCCTTCATCTCGCCCTGGACCTCGTGCTTGGCCTCGTCGTCCCGGAGCGGGCCGGTCTTGTTCGGTCCGTGCTCGGTGGTCATGGATGTCTCCTCTCGACGACCGGAGCCGGTCACCTCGGCGGCGCGGGCGCGGCGCGGGCCGGGTTCGCGGTGTGCGGCGTCCGGTGTACCCGGGAACCCGGTGGTGAAACAGCGCCGGGACCGCACCGCCGTCCGGCGGTACGGCCGTGATTACGCCGTACCGGGCGGGGAACGCGCTGGGCCCGGGCACCCTCACACCAGGGTCCCGAGCGACCACATCCTGCACAAGGAGGGCTTTCACCATGGGACACGGCGGGAACGTCATCGACGAGCTGACCACCGACCACCGCGAGGTCGAGGAGCTCTTCGGCCGGATCGAGGCGCTGCCGGCCGGGGACGGGCAGCGCAAGACCTACGCCGAGCAGGTGTCCATCGAGCTGGTACGGCACTCGGTGGCCGAGGAGATGCACCTCTACCCGGCCGTCCGCGAGCACGTGCCCGACGGTGACGCGATCGCGGACCGGGAACTGGCCGACCACCAGGAGGTCGAGCAGATCCTCAAGGACCTGGAGGGCTGCGGCGCCGACGACCCCGAGTTCGACCGGCTGCTCGGCCGGCTGATGCAGGAGGTCCGTTCGCACGTCAGGGACGAGGAGGAGAACCTCTTCCCCGCGCTGCGTGCCTCCACCGCCCCCGGCACGCTGGACGAGCTGGGCGAGAAGGTGCGCAAGGCGAAGAAGTCGGCCCCGACCCGCCCGCACCCGTCCGCGCCGGACACCCCGCCCGGGAACAAGCTGCTCGGGCCGGGCGCCGGGATGGTGGACCGCGTGCGCGACATGCTCTCCAGCCGCGGCAAGCCGGGCTGACCGCCCGGGCGACCGCGGCGCCGGGCGGGCTGGGAGACCAGCCCGCCCGGCGCCGCGGTGTGCCGCGGGCGGTTTCCGCGCGGCCGGGCGCGCGGGAGGGACGCCCCGGGGAGGGAGCGCGCCCCGGGGCGCGCTCCCCCGGGTGCGGTCAGAAGTCCACGCGGACCCGGGCGTCGACACGTCCGACGGATTCGAGCTCCCACCGGGTGGTGTAGGCGCGGCGTATCTCCTCTATGGCCGCGTCGCTGTCCTTGGCCGTGGTGGTCGGGTACAGGAGGATCAGCTCGTAGGAGCGCTCCCTGTTGACGTCGCCGTCGCGGTCGCGCCACTGGCCGTGGCCCTCCTGCAACGTGAGCCCGGCGGGGAAGCGCGGGGTGATGTAGTCGTTGAGGAAGGCGTGGAACTCGTCCTCGGTGATGGGCGGCTTCCCGTCATGGCGGCCCGTGCCGAAGAACAGCCGGGTCTCCATGTACTCCTGCCCCTGGGCGGACGCCTGCCCGGCGAGGACGTGGGGAGTGCTGACCGGCCGGTCGGCGCCGCTCGCCTCCTGCCGGCCGAGGGCGAGGAAGACGAGCGCCAGGGACACGGCGCTGAGGATCAGGGCGGCCGCCGTCAGGCTCGGCAGCAGCCAGTGCGGCGTTCTCGCCACGGGGGTCGGGGGTTCCTTCGACACGTTACGTGTTCCCTTCGTGCGGTTCGGTGGGCATCCGGGCGGCGTCGCCGGGCGGCGTCCGCAGACCGGCGGACAGCCAGTGCGCCGCCTCGCGCACGGGGCCGGGCACGGCGCCGGCCTCCGTGACGGGCCGGGCGGCGTCCGGCCGTGCGACAAGAGGGGCGAGCGAGCGCCGCAGGACGCCCGCGGCCCGGCCCGAGCCGATCGCCGCCGCCCGCGGCGCGATCCGGGCGGCGAGGCGGGCCGCGTCGTGCCAGGCCCCGGCGTGGAGCTGGGCGGCGAGGAGTTCGGCGGTGAACAGGGCGCGGAACGCGGTGGGGCCGGCGAGGTCGCCCGCCGCGCCGGCCGGTTCCAGCCGGTCCACGGCGCGGCTCCACTCGCCGAGCCCGGCGTGGACGAGTCCGAGGTGCCCGGCCAGTTCCCGCTCGTCGATCCACCACGTCCAGGCGGGGTCCCCCGGCTGCGGCCCGTCCAGGAACAGGGCGCGGGCGTGGCCGGCGGCGTGCAGCGCCCGGGCGCGCTGGCCGGTGAGCGCGAGGGCCCGGGACTGCCGGACGCGGAAGACGGCGGCGACGCGGGCGGGCATCCTCGGCGCGTCCAGGAGCGCGGCCTCCGCCAGGCGCAGCGCCGCGTCGGGGCGCCCGAGGTGGGCGGCCTGCATGCTGAGCGTGGCCAGGACGAGCTGCTCCACCGCCCGTTCGCCGCAGGCGCGGGCGAGGGCCCGGGCCTGCCAGCAGAAACGGTTTGCCAGAGGGTGGCGGCCCGCGTCGAACAGCAGCCAGCCGGCGACCTGCGACAGCTCGGCGAAGGCGGCGCACGCCTCGCTGCCCGGCCGCAGCTCGCGCGCCGCCACGCGCCGCCACCCTGCTCCGGCACGCCGGGCGGCGCGGGCGGCCGCCGGTCCGGCGGTGACGGCGCCCGCGCGGGCCTCCAGGGCGAGCGCCTGTTCCGTCAGAAGGCGCACGGCGCGGGCGAAACAGCGGGCATCACGGTCCGGTGGACCGGGCTCCATGAAGGCTCCCTCGGGAAATGGAGTGCCGGACGGCACCCTGGCGGACGGCTGCGCGCGGGCTCAGGACCCGGCGGAGGTGCGCTCCGCGCCCGCCGGGGCGCGGCCCGCGGGCAGGTCACGGAAGTGGCCCGCCACCTGCGTCAGCCACGCGATCTCCTCGGTGATGTCGCCGTCGGGGGCGTGGGTGACGGTCTCCGACGGCCCGGCGGGCGCGGCCGAGCCGGTGTCCCGGGCGGTGAGCGCCGTCCGCAGCAGCAGGGCCTCGTACGCGGTGGACGGGGCCTCGGCGGACACGCCCAGGCGGGCGGCCTCGGCCCGCACGGCGGCCGGGTCCATGTAGGGGCGCAGGGCGAGCTGGCCGTCGCGGATCTCGATGACGCGGCGGTAGAGCCGGTACTCCAGGTCGCGCGGGGGCACCAGCTCCCACCACCGCGACGCGGGCGGGGCCAGCGCGATGGCCGGGTTGGCCCGGTACAGCGCCCACCACAGGGGGCGCAGCCGCCGGTAGGAGCGGAAATTGGCCACCCACTGCGCCGCTTCCGACAGCCGCGGGCCCCAGGAGGGGACCGTCCAGCCGAAGACCTGGCACAGGGAGCCGACACTGCCGGCGATCCAGTACAGGTCGTCCCACGGTTCGGGCAGTCCCGTCCAGATGGCGATGATCTGGAGGTAGCGGATGAGGCAGTAGACGAGGATGAGGGAGGCGCCGACGGCGACCGCCCACATGCCCGAGCGCAGCCAGGAGCGGTGCGCCATGCGGGCGTAGCGCGTCGACAGCCGGACGGCCTCCACCTGGCCGACGGCGCACACGGCCAGGTAGAGCGAGAAGTACACCGCGTAGCGCGGGTTCTCCAGGTTGAGCAGGACGGTGACCTCCGCCGTGCCCACCCGCTGCGGCGGATTGACGAAGAAGAACAGCCCGGCCAGCACCGCGAGGGCCGCCCCGTACCCGATGATCCGCGTCCGGGCCTTGGCGCGCGCCTGCGCGGGCGGGTGGGACCAGTGGACGAGGACGACCTGCTGGGCGCCGGTCAGCACGACCACCAGCGCCTGGCACAGGAACGTGGTGATGTTCTGGTAGCGCAGGATCTCGGCGATGTGGGTGCGCAGCTGGTCCAGTTCCACGAAGAAGCTGAGGCTGGAGCACAGGAAGTACACGCACAGCGCGATGAAGGCGGCGTCCCCGCGGTGCCGGGGCAGGGCCGGGAGCTTGTAGACGAGGGCGACGAGCCCGCCCAGCGCGCAGCTCCACGACAGCACCTGGTAGAACATCGGTGTCAGCTCCGGTCCTGCCGTGCGTCGAGTCCGACGACGCTCTCGATCCTGGCGATGGTCTGCGCGTCCTCGGCGGGCAGTTCCCACACCGCCTCGGCCGACTTGCGCTGCACCCGGGTGAGCAGCAGCGAGGCCATCAGCTCGGCCTCCTGCTCCTCGGCGTCCAGGTAGCCGCACCGCCCGAGCATGCCCCGCACCGTGGAGGGTTCCAGGCTGGGGAAGAGCAGCCGGGCGGTGGCGTCGTCCAGGGCGTCGTCCCGGTGGTGGTCGCAGATGATGTGCGCGAGTTCGTGCGCGATGATGTGCTCCTGGTGGAGCTTGCTCGTGTGTGCCTCGTAGAGGACGAAGTCGGCGTCCTGCGTGGCGATCCACAGGCCGTAGACCCCGGAGTTGCGCAGGTCCACCGGGGCCGGGCGGACGGGGCGGCCACGGCGCTGCCCCAGGTGCTCGCACAGGGCGAGGATGTCGGCCGAATCGACGACGTCCAGCGCGGTGAGGAGCCTCTCGCAGGAGCGGCGCAGCCGCTTGAGGTGCCGCCCGTGCAGCTGCTGCCGCGCGGGGCGGCGAGGAGGGGCCGCGTTCATCACTACTCCGTGGGTCGGGTCCCGGACGACCAGGTCTGCCAGGGCGGGTCGGGGCCTGTCCGTGGTGCGACAAGAGTAATGGGACGGTCACCGAACTGGGCACCCCGTGCGGGTGACGGAAAGGCGTGACCCGGGCGTTCCGGCACGAACCGGCGCCGGACCGCCCCGTGCCGCCGGGCCGTCGCGCCCCGGCAGGGCCGCACCGCCGCAGCGCCGCGCCGCCGGACGGGTCCGCCGCCCGGGCGGCTGTGCGTCCCGCACCGGGACGGCGTGGCGCGATGTGCGCGGTATCCAGTACAGGCGTTCGCCTCCTGCCCTAGCCTGGCCCGCGAGGCCGCCGGCGAACCGCACAGTGAGGGGCGTGGATGGGCGCGTTGCGCGTGGCGTTGGACATCGGCGGGACGTTCACCGACGTGGTCGTGTACGACGAGCGGACCGGCCGGTACCGCGCGGCGAAGGCGTCCACGACACCGGACGACCTCACCGAGGGGGTGCTGACGGCGCTCGGCCACGTGGTGGACCGCGCGGGGGACCTCTCCTTCCTCGTGCACGGCACCACGCAGGGCCTCAACGCGCTCCTCCAGCGCCGGGGCGCCCGGGTGCTGCTGCTGGCCGGCGCCGCCGCCGCGGACACCTACCACATCGCCAGGGGCCCCCGGACGCGCCTGTACGACCTGCACTACCGCAAGCCCGAGCCGCTGGTGCCGCTGCGCGACATCGTCCCCGTCGGCGGCCGGCTGGACGCGTCGGGCGCGGAGATCGAGCCGCTGGACGAGGCGGCCGTGCGCGAGGCCGCCCGGCGCTACCGGGACGAGGGTTTCACCGCGATCGCCGTGGCCTACCTGTTCAGCCACGCCAACCCGGTGCACGAGCTGCGCACCCGCGAGATCCTCACCGAGGAGCTGGGGGACGGCCTGACGCTGTCGCTGTCGCACGAGGCGGCCAACGAGTGGCGCGAGTACGAACGGACCTCCTCCGCCGTGCTGGAGTCCTACATCGGCCCGGTGGTGCAGCGCTACCTCACCTCCCTCACCGGGGCCCTGGCCGAGCGCGGGGCCGGTGCGCCGCTGCACGTCATGCAGTCCTCGGGCGGCGTCATCACCGCCGAGTCCGCCCGGCGCCGCCCGCTCCAGACCCTGCTGTCGGGGCCGGTCGGCGGGACGATGGCCGGCGTCGCGCTCGCGGAGACGCTCCAGCGCCCCGACCTGATCTGCGTGGACATGGGCGGCACGTCCTTCGACGTCTCGCTCGTGGTGGACGGGCGCCCCGACATCGCCCCGGAGGCGCGCCTGGAGGGGCTGCCGGTCCTCATGAGCGTGGTGGACCTCCACACCATCGGCGCCGGGGGCGGCTCCGTCGCCTGGGCGGAGGCGGGCGGGCTGCGGGTGGGGCCGCGCTCGGCCGGGGCCGACCCCGGCCCCGCCTGCTACGGCAGGGGCGGCACGGAGCCGACCGTCACCGACGCGAACCTCCGCCTCGGCCGCCTCGACCCCGCGGCCTTCGGGGGCGGGATCGCGCCGCGCGCCGACCTCGCCGAGGCGGCCCTCGCCCGGCTCGGTGCGGAACTCGGCCTGGACGCCGCCGCGATGGCGGAAGGGATCTGCGACGTGGCCAACGCTAAGATGGCGCAGGCCATCCGCACGATCACCGTCTCGCGCGGCATCGAGCCGGCCCGCTTCACGCTGGTGGCCTTCGGCGGGGCCGGCCCGATGCACAGTGTCTTCCTCGCCCGGGAGCTGGGCATCGGCGAGGTCGTCGTGCCGCGCTTCCCCGGGGCGCTGTCCGCCTGGGGCATGCTCCAGAGCGAGATCCGCCGGGACTTCGCCGAGCCCTACTTCCGCCTCGACGCCGACCTGGACGGCGCCGACCTCGCCGGCCGGCTGCGCGCCGCCGCCGGCCGGGCGCTGGCCTCGCTGGACAGCGAGGGCGTGCCGCCCGGGGCACGGCGCGTCCGGGCGGCGCTCGACGTCCGGTACGCGGCCCAGGAGTACACCCTGACGGTGCCGCTGACGGCGCCGGACGAGCCGGCCTCGCCCGGTTTCCGCCGCCGGGTGGCCGAGCGGTTCGCGCGGCTGCACGAGAGCCGCTACGGGCACGCCAACCCGGGCGCCCCCGTGGAGTTCACCGCGCTGCGGGTGACCGCGCTGGGCGACCTGGGGCGCGCGGGGCCGGAGCGGGTGCCGCCGGCCGGCGGCGCGCCGGTCCCCGGGCGCGGGCGTCCGGTGGTGTTCGCGGGGCGGCGCCACCCGGCGCGCGTCGTGGCGCGCGAGGAGCTGCGGGCCGGGCACGCGTTCGCCGGGCCCGCCGTGGTCACCGAGCCCACCGCCACGACGGTGGTGCCGCCGGGCCACCGGGTCACGATGGATTCCTTCGGTTCGCTCGTCATCCGCCGGGAGGGGAAGTGACACTCACGCACGCCGGCCGCGCGGCGGCCGGGATCGACCCGGTCACCGTGGAGATCATCCGCAACGCGCTGATCTCGGCCGCCGACGACATGAACGCCATCCTGATGCGCTCGGCGTACACGCCCGTCATCTACGAGTGCGGCGACTGCGTGGTGGCGCTGCTGGACGACGAGCACCAGGTGCTCGGGCAGTCGGCCGGTCTGCCGATCTTCCTGGGCAACCTGGAGAGCTGCACGAGGGCCACCGAGGAGCGGTTCGGGCGGGACGCCTGGCAGCCGGGCGACGTGTGGGTGCTCAACGACAGCTACCTGGGCGGCACGCACCTGAACGACGTGACCATCTTCGGTCCGGTGTTCACCGGCGGGGAGCTGGCCGGGTTCACCGCGACGCGGGCGCACTGGATCGACGTCGGCTCCAAGGATCCGGGCGGGTCGATGGACTCCGTCTCCATCTTCCAGGAGGGCCTGCGCATGGGTCCGCAGAAGCTGGTCGAGGGCGGGCGGGACGTGCCGCAGGTCATCGACACCATCGCGAGCAACGTGCGCTTCCCGTACCCGACGACCGGCGACATGAACGCGATGATCGCCACCATCCGGATGGGCCAGGTGCGGCTGGCGGAGATCGTCGCCCGGTTCGGCCTGGACACCGTCCGTGCCGCCCGCGACGAGATCTTCCGGCAGACCGAGCGGCTGGAGCGCGAGGTGATCGCGGCGGTCCCGGACGGCGTGTACACCGCCGAGGGGTTCCTCGACAACGACGGTGTCGACCTGGACACGCCCGTGCCGGTGCGGCTGCGCGTGACGGTCGCGGGGCCGGAGATCGAGTTCGACGTCACCGGGTCGGCCGACCAGACGACGGGGCCGGTCAACTGCGGTACGGCGCAGGCGGTGTCGGCCTGCCGGGTCGGTTACAAGCTGCTGGTGAGCCCGGACGTGCCGGGCAACGGGGGCTCGTTCCGGCCACTGAGCGTTCGGGTGCGCGAGGGTTCGGTGTTCGGGGCCCGGTCGCCCGCCGCGTGCCAGTGGTACTTCTCCCACCTGGGACTGCTCATCGACCTGGTGGCCAGGGCGCTGGCGCCCGCGCTGCCGGACCGGGTGGCGGCGGCCAGCCACGGCGACTCGATGGTGGTGATGTTCGCGGGCACGGACCCGAGGGTGGCGCGTCCCTACGTCAGCCTGGAGGCGACGCTCGGCGGCTGGGGCGCGTGGCGGGGTTCGGACGGGCAGGACGCCCTCATCAACAACGTCAACGGCTCCCTGAAGGACCTGCCGGTGGAGGTGTTCGAGGCGCGCTACCCGCTGCGGGTGACGCACTACGGCATCCGTCCCGACTCCGGCGGCGCCGGGCGGTGGCGCGGCGGCAACGGGGTGGTCCGGGAGTACCGGGCGCTGGCCGACTGCACGGTGTCGCTGTGGTTCGAGCGGTCGGTGACGCCGGCCTGGGGGCTGTCGGGCGGGCAGGACGCGCGGCCGCCGGAGGTCGTCATCAATCCGGGGCGCCCGGACGAGCGGCGGCTGCTGAAGTGCAACGGACTCGCGCTGCGCGCCGGGGACGTGGTGCGCTGCATGACCGGGGGCGGCGGCGGGTACGGGGACGCCGCCGGCCGGGACCCGGCGGCGGTGCGGGCGGACGTGCTGGACGGCCAGGTGTCCGCCGCCCACGCGGCGGACCGCTACGGCGCCGGGCGGGGCGGCACCGGCGGCTGACGCGGGGTCATGCGGCGGGCCGCCGCCGGCGGGCCGCTCACCCGTCCGGCCGCCGCGCGGCCGCGCCGCCGGTGCTGAGCAGGGCGTGGCAGGCCAGGTGCAGCGCGAGGCGTCCGTCGTGCGCGTCGGGGTCGACGCCCCGCCCCCGGATGCGCTCCAGCCGTCCCAGCACCGTGTTGCGGTGGACCCCGAGCCGGGTGGCGGCCTGTCCGGTGGAGCCCGCGCAGTCCAGCAGGGCGGCCAGGGTGGCCAGCAGCACGTCCGCCTTGGGGTCGGCCAGCAGGGGGGCCAGCAGGGTGCGGGCCGCCTCGGCGAGTTCGGGCACCGGCAGCGCGGCCAGGACGGCGCGCGGCCCGAGCCGGGCGTAGCGCTCGACGCTGCCGGGGGCCAGCCTGCTCGCGGCGGCCGCGGCCAGTTCCGCCTCGGCGACCGAGCGGCGCAGCCCGCTCACCCCCTCCCCCGGTTCGCCGACGCCCGCCGTCAGCGGCAGCGGGATGCGGGCCTGGGTCAGGCGGCGCCGCACGAGCTGGGCCACCCGTTCGGAGTCGGTGTCGGTGAACCAGGTCGTCCAGCCGTGCCGCTGCGGCACCAGGGGGGCGACGGACCGGCCCGTCTGCCAGGCGGCGATGACGCCGGGCGCGACGGTCTCCAGGTCGTCCGGGGCGTCGTGGGCCGGGCGCAGCTGGACGGCGACGTGGTGGCCGTCCACCGGCCAACCCGCCTCCCGGGCCAGTTGTTCGGGCCCGGGGGCGGCCCCCTCCGGGGGGCAGGGGGCCGCGGCGGTGCCGTGCTGCGCGGGGAGCGCGGGTTCACCGCGCAGCAGGGTGTCCAGGAGCAGCCGGTCGCGGCCGGCCTGGTGGGACAGGGACAGGCGCAGCCCGGCTCCGGCCGCCGTGATCGGGGCCCGCGCCAGCTTGAGTATGGTGCCCACGGTGTCCGCCCAGGACGGTGACGCCTCGGTGAGCTGCGCGACGAGGGTGGCCCACGGCCGTCCGTCCGGTCCCGGCACCGGCACGGTGATCCGGTGGCCCTCGTCGTCGCCGCGCCCCGCGGCCGCCCGTCCGGCCAGCAGGTAGCCGTCGCGGGTGAGGAGGGCGGCGAGGGCCCCGGGCACCTCGGTGTTGATGACGCCCACGATGTCCCGCAGCGAGGACCGTTCGCCGAAGAGCACGGCGCAGCGCGCGATGAGCCGGGCGCGGGCGGCCTCGGTGTCGGCGATGGCCACGGCGAGGTCGAGCGCGAGGCGGGGCGGGTCGTCGACCGAGAGCAGCGGCATGCGCAGCCGTTCGGCGAGCTGCGGCGTGGAGCCGGTGACGGGGACGGCCCGCGGCGCCACGACGCAGGAGGCGTTGCGCTCCCAGGCGAACCGCAGCGCGGCCTCCAGCGCCCAGCTGCCGTGTGCGGCGGCCGGGTGCAGCACCATGGCGGTCTCGGGGGTGCACTGCCGCGCCTGGTCCAGGTCGGAGACCAGGCTGACCCCGGTGACCGGGCGGTCCAGGTGGCTCCCGGCGCACACCGTGGCGCTGCACAGCGGCCCGAATCGCACGAGTTCGGCCACGGTCAGGGGCCCGGCGGGGCGGGCGCGGGTCATCGGCTGCCTTCCTCGTTCGGGTGACGTACCGGGAACCCGAAGGCGCGGGGCCCGGCGAGGGCGAGTCCGGCCGCGGTGTGCCACATCGGCGCGGCGGGGACGACCAGGACGTCCACGTGGTCGCCGACGGCGACGCCCTCGATGCCCACGGGGCGGAGCTTCTGGCGGTCCAGAAGGCACACCACGTCGGGCACGGCGGCGGCCACGGCGCCGTCGATGAGGGCGAGCAGGATCTCGTTCTGCGCCTCCAGGCGTACCACGGGGCCGTCGGAGGCCGGGTCGCAGACGACGATGGACGTCGGCACCGAGGGGTACTGGCGGGCTCCGGCGGGCGGCGTGGGCAGGTCGAGCGCCTCCACCCGTCCGCTGGCCAGCAGCCGGGCGCCGGTGGTGCGGGCGAGTCCGGCGAGCACGGCGGAGTGGCGGCTCGGCGCGGTCAGCAGTTCGCCCATGCGCATGATCCGGCTGGTGGCGCCGCGGATGGCGGCGGGCCGCAGCCGGGCCGCCGTCGCCGGGTACATGGCGCAGGTCATCAGTCCGCCGGAGGCGTCCACGACGCCGCGCAGCAGCAGGTCGGCCCGGGCGCTGGAGGTCTCCAGCAGCACCGTGTCCCCGGCGGCGCTCATGCCTGCGAGCGGGGTGACCGGCAGTCCGGCCAGGGCGTAGGTGGTCTGGTGGATGAGCGGCAGGATGCGGCCCATGCCGTCGCAGTCGACCAGGGGCAGGCCGAGCGCGGCGGCGGCGGCGATGGGGACGAGCGCGTTGGGACCGGCGGAGTTGAGGGCGACGACGGCGTCCAGCGGCGCGCCGGTGCGGTCCTCCAGCATCCGCACGGCTCCGGCGAACTCGTCTCCGGTGAGCGGGAGTTCGATGAGCGGGGCGAAGCCGCCGACGGCGCCGACGGCCGCGCAGCGGGCGTCGGGCGGCAGGGCGTCCAGCGGGACGAGCGGGACGGGGCCGTGGCGTTCGAGCAGGGCGGAGACGCACAGGGTGAGTCCGTCCAGACCGGCCGCGCCCCGGCCGGAGCTGAGCAGTTCGTTGCCCGCGACGAGCACGGGCAGGTCGGCCGCGGCGATGTGCCGCAGCGGCGCGGGGCGCGGGGCGGTGCCGGTCATGCGGCGCTCTCCACGCACCGGCCGCTGCCGGCGCGGACCTGGAGGCGGTAGATGCGCAGGTACCCCACGGGTGTCGCGGAGGAGCGGACGATGCGGGCGCTGCCCGGTTCGGCGCCGTGCGCGGCCACCAGTCCGAGGGCCCGCTGCTCGGCCTGCGCCTGCACCTCCTCCAGGCTCTCGGCCGCGCCCACGGGCACGAGCAGGTCCAGCCAGGCGCTCGGCTCGGTGCCCGCCGCGCCGGTGGCGGCGAGGTCGGCCTCGGGGCGCAGCAGCACGGTCGCGCTCCGGGACAGCCGCACGATCTCCTCGGCCACCCGGAGGCCCGGCGCGTCGAGGGCGGCGATGACGTCGGCGGTGTGCCGGGTGCGGGCGGCCAGCAGCGTGGTCCCCGCGGTGCGGGCCGGTGCGGTGGTGAGCACCGGCTGCGGCGCGGCGGTGCGGACCCCGGCGACGCCGGGGAGGTCGGACTCCACGTGCGGCAGGCCCTCGCGGACCTGCCCGGCGGCGACGCGCTCGCCCTCGACGAGGACGACCAGCGCGTCGGCCGTGCCCGCCAGCCGGGCGGCGGCGGCGAGCGCGGTCGCGGGGGTCGCCGCGAGGCCGAGCACGGGCAGCCAGCACAGCCGGCGTCCCGAGACGCGTCCGCCGTCCCCGGTGGCGAACCAGCAGGCGGGGCGGCCCGGCAGGGCGGCGGTGAGCTGCTCGCA
The DNA here is from genome assembly GCF_036323765.1 of Streptomyces solitudinis. Lineage (NCBI taxonomy): Bacteria > Bacillati > Actinomycetota > Actinomycetes > Kitasatosporales > Streptomycetaceae > Streptomyces > Streptomyces solitudinis. The sequence continues at coordinate 625,235 of NZ_JAZDCW010000001.1, read as the reverse complement.
GCCGGATATCAGGGTGTCGGCCGGGTCCAGGAGAGCCGCGTTGATGACCGTGGTCGCCTCGCGTTCGAGCAGTCCGAGGCCGCCCGTCTCGTGGGACAGGCACAGCCGCAGTTCCGGGAAGCGCTCCAGCAGCGCGGCGGCGACGGCGACCTCGTGGTCGGCGCGGGCGGTGGCTCCGGTGGCGGTGACGGCCACGGTGGTGAGCCCGGCGGCGATGACGGCCTCGGCGCAGCGCAGGGCGGCGTCCACCCCGGGCGGGGCGAGTTCGGTGCCGAACAGGTCGTGGCCGCCGGGGGCGGTCCCGCGCCAGGCGACGAGCGAGCGGATCAGCCCGGCGGGGTGGGCGCCGGCGGCCGGGACCGCGGGCGGGCGCGGGACCAGGCGCAGCGCGGCCACCGGCCGGGCCCGCGGCACCGTGCCGGACGGCGCCCCGGCGGCGGGCGCGGTGAGCGCCGCCTCCAGGGGGGCGGAGATGTCCCAGGTCACGGAGGTGATGGTGGACGGGGCGGTGGCGGCCGTCCCGCGCAGCACCCGTCCGGCCGCCTCCAGTGTGGCCGCCTCCAGCCCGGCCGCCCGCGGCCCGGACGGCGCGGCGTGCGGGGCGGAGGCGGCGCCGGCGAGACGCGCCCCGTGCAGCAGTGCGGCGTGGACCTCGCGGGTGCCCAGCCGGACCCCGATGCGCATGCTTTCCCTTCGTACAGGTCGTGACGGCGGCGCCCGGCCGCCTCTCAGGACGTCCAGCGGCGGCACAGGTCGTAGGGGTCGTACGGGTCGTGCGGCCCGTCCGGCCCCCGGGCGGCGGACCACTCGTGCGGCCCGGCCGGTGATTCTTCCGGAACCGCCCCCTGCGCGAGGACCCTTCGGTGCCGGCCGGACGGCGCGCGCCGCCGCAGCGACCGGACGCGGCAGAGGGTGTCGTACAGGGCGGGGCCGTCGGTGAGCCGCTGCGGGGTGTCGGGCGGCAGCAGCCAGAAGCGGCCCGAGCAGGGCCGGTAGCCCAGGTCGCTGCCGTCAGGGGCGCCGCAGCGGGTCGTGCGCCGCCGGCACAGGGTGGTGCTCGGCGGCCAGCGCCAGGGACCCTCGTCGGGGGTGATCGGGATGTGCAGGACCTGGTGCACCAGGCAGACGAGCACCGCGCCGACCGGGAGTCCGTGCTGCCGCATGGCCGAGAGGGAGTCCAGGGCGCTGCGGCGCGGGGCCTGCACCACGCCGCCCTGGTGACCGCGCAGTTCGCGCGGGGCTTCCTCGCCGCAGCGGACCAGCCAGGGTAACTCGACGGCACCGGTCATCGGCGGCACCGCCGCGGGTGGGCACGGTCCCTCCCCCGGTAGGGTGACGCCGGGCCTCCCCCGCGGCCGGTCCACTTGTCAGTTGACGGCTCAACCATTCGCTGCATGACTCCCCCCAGGGACGGCGCAGCGGCCGGCCCGGGCGTCGGCCGGCCCGATGCGCTGCTGGTGTGCGGTACGAGGTCCGTGCGGACGCTAGTGGGAGACCGCCCACCACCCCTGTGCGCCGCGCACAGGCGGCGGCGCGCGGGATGTGCCGCACGCCCAGGCGCGCGCTCCGCGGCACGGCGCCGTCGGCGTCGTCGCAGGAAGCACGGGGTGCCCGGCCGCCCGTACGCAACGAGAAGCCTTCTCCACCTTCCGTGACCGCGCCCCGCCGGACCCCGGGAGACGGCCGCTCAGCCGCGCAGCCGGGGTGCCAGGTCCGCCGCGCCGGGAGCGGCCGGGGCCCCGGGCAGCTCCCGGGCGAGCGCCGCCGCCCAGGCGCCGAGCCCCGCCACGTCCACGCCGTGCGGCGGCGCCTCCTCGTACGGCGCGATGGAACCCGCGCCGCGCCGCAGCAGCGTGACGGCGCCCGCGGTGTTCCCGCGCGCCGCGTGCGTCACCCCGACGGCGAGCTGGGCCAGCCCGCGCCACAGCTCCCGTTCCGCCTCCGGGCCGGACTTCCAGGCGTCCTCCAGCACCTCGTGGGCGTGGAAGGGACGTCCCGCGTCCAGCAGCCGCTGCGCCTCGGCCAGCGACTCCCGGGGGGCGCGCACCACCGCCTCGGGCTGGCGCTCGACCCCGCGGTGCCCGTAGGGCAGCGGGCGGCCGAGGCCGTCCCGCGGGCGGGCGTTGCGGGCGCGGCCCTCCTCGTCCCGGTCCCGGGCGCGGCGCCCTCCCGGCTCAGCCATCGGCGCGCCGTCCCGGTCCGGCCGGTGCGGCGCCGCCGGAGGCGTACTGCTGTCCCATGGGCCCGTGTATAGCACAACGTTCCCGGCGCGGGCAGCGGTCCCGCGCCCCTTGCCGGCGCGCCCGTGCGGGCCCGCCGCGTCCGGGTCAGGATGGGAGCATGCTGCTCGCCGACCTCGCCCGGACGTCGAACGCCGTCGCGGCCACCTCCTCCCGGGCCGCCAAGGTCGCCCTGCTGGCGGAGCTGTTCCGCGCCATCGCTCCCGACGAGGCCCCCGTCGCCGTCACCTACCTGGCCGGGCGGCTGCCGCAGCGCCGCATCGGCGTGGGCTGGCGCACGCTCACCGGGCACACCGGGCCGGCCGGCGCGCCGAGCCTGACCGTGTCCCGGGTGGACGCCGCGCTGGCGGCCATCGCCGCCGTGCGCGGCCGGGGCGCCCAGGCGGAGCGGCAGCGGCTGCTGCGGGAGCTCATGGGCGCCGCCACCGAGGAGGAGCAGCACTTCCTGGTCCGGCTGATCACCGGGGAGCTGCGCCAGGGCGCCCTGGACGCCCTGGCGGTGGAGGGCCTCGCGGCGGCGGCGGACGCCGACGCGGCCGGGGTGCGCCGGGCGGTGATGCTGGGCGGTTCGCTCGGCGCGGTGGCGCGGGCCCTGCTCGCCCGCGGCCCCGGGGCGCTGGCGGACTTCCGGCTCACCGTGGGCCGTCCGGTGCAGCCGATGCTGGCCCAGACGGCGCGGGACGTGGACGAGGCGCTGGACCGGCTCGGCCCCTGCGCCGTGGAGGAGAAGCTCGACGGCATCCGGGTCCAGGTGCACCGGGACGGCGCGGAGGTGCGCGTCTACACCCGGACGCTGGACGACATCACCGGCCGGCTGCCCGAGGTCACCGACGCGGCACGGCGGTGGCGCACGGAGCAGGCCGTGCTGGACGGCGAGGTCATCGCGCTCGACGCGGACGGCCGCCCCCGCCCGTTCCAGGACGTCGCGGGCCGGGTCGGCTCCCGCGTCGACGTGGGGGCCGCGCGGCGGGCGCTGCCGCTGTGCGCCGTCTTCTTCGACCTGCTGGCCGTGGAGGGGCGCGACCTGCTCGGCCTGCCCGCGCGCGAGCGGCACGCCGCCCTGGCCGCCACCGTGCCCGAGCCGCTGCGGGTGCGGCGCCTGACCGTTCTGGACCCGGACGGCGCCGCGCACCGGGAGGCGGCCCGGCGCTTCGCCGGGGAGGTGCTCGCCCGCGGGCACGAGGGCGTCGTCGTCAAGGCGCTGGACGCGCCCTACAGCGCGGGTCGGCGCGGCGCCTCCTGGCTGAAGGTGAAGCCGGTGCACACCCTCGACCTGGTGGTCCTGGCGGCCGAGTGGGGCAGCGGGCGCCGCAGCGGCACGCTGTCGAACCTGCACCTGGGCGCGCGGCGGCCCGACGGTTCCTTCGCCATGCTCGGCAAGACGTTCAAGGGGCTCACGGACGCGCTGCTGGCCTGGCAGACCGAGCGGTTGCAGGAGCTGGCGGCCGCCCGGGAGCCGTGGGGCGTGCGGGTGCGGCCCGAACTGGTGGTGGAGATCGCGCTGGACGGCGTGCAGCGCTCGCCCCGCTACCCCGAGGGCCTGGCGCTGCGGTTCGCCCGCGTCGTGCGCTACCGCGAGGACAAGCGCCCCGAGCAGGCGGACACGGTGGACGCCGTGCGCCGCCTGCACACCCGCGCCCCGGTTCCGGAGGACGGCGGGGCGCCCGGGAGTCCCGCCCCCGGCGGCGGGCCGGGCTGAGGCGGCCCGCCGGCCGCCGCGCGGATGAGGCCGCGGCCGGGACGGCGGGCCCGAAGGCCCGGCGCCCCGGCCGCCGCGCTCAGGCGGCCCGGTAGGCGGCGGTCAGCTTGGCGACCGCCCCGGTCAGGTCACCGGTGAGCAGGAGGTGGTCCGCCTCCGCGAACGGCTTGGCGACCGCCGCGGTGACGTCCTGCCCGATCTTCTCCTGGACGAGCACCCGGGCCCTGCCGACCAGGTCCCTGCCGTGCTCGGAGTCGCCGAGACCGGCCGCCTCCAGCACCTTGGCCACCAGGCCGATGGCGCGGAGCGTGACCGCGCCGCCGGCGGGCTTGCGGTCCAGCGTGGTCAGGCCCCAGCCGTAGGGGTACTGCGGGGCGTACTCGGCGTCGCCGACGTTGACCGGGAGCTGCGCCTCGGACTTCGGCCACGTGACGGGGAGCTGCCCGGTGAAGGGGCGCTCGCCGTACAGGACGTCGGCCACGCCGTCGCCCTCGCTGCCCGGCAGCCAGGAGGCGACCAGCGCGTCGATGCCGGGCAGGCGGTCGCCGATGAGCTGCGGGCGCCCGGAGACCACGAGCACCGCGCACTTCATCGCGCCGCAGACCGTGTCGACCGCGGCCTGGTCGGCGTCCGACAGCTCCAGGTCGTGCCCGTTGCCGACGTCGCCGATGCCCTCGGCGTAGGGCGTCTCACCGACGACCACCACACCGACGTCGTACCCGTCGGTGGCCGCGGAGGCGTCCCTGGAGTAGTCGATGTCCGCGTCCGGCGCGGCCTTGCGCATCCCGTCGAGGATGGTCGTGCCGGTGGTGGTGTTCCCGGAGGCCCCCTGCCAGCTGATGGTCCAGCCCCCGGCCTGGTTGCCGATGTCGTCGGCGTTGGACCCGGCGACGTACACCTTCTGCGAACGCTTCAGCGGCAGCACGCCGCCCTCGTTCTTCAGCAGCACCTGGGAGGCGGCGGCGGCCTCGCGGGCCACGGCGCGGTGCCGGGACGAACCGATGGAGTCCAGGTGCGTGGTGTCGGCGTAGGGCTCCTCGAACAGGCCCAGCCGGAACTTCTGCGTCAGGATGCGGGACACGGCGTCGTCGACGCGCTCCTCGCTGACGCGCCCGGCCCCGACCTCGTCCGTGAGGACACTGGTGAAGTTCTGGTAGTCGGTCGGGACCATCACCATGTCCACCCCGGCGTTGACGGAGGTGCGCACGTCGCTCGGGTAGTCCCCGGGGATCTGGTCGATGGCCTGCCAGTCGCTGATCACGAAGCCCTCGAAGCCCATGCGGTCCTTGAGGACGCCGTTGATCATCTCGGCGTGGGCGTGCATCTTCACCGGGCCCTGGCCGTCACCGATGACGTCCAGCGACGAGTAGGACGGCATGACCGTCCCGGCGCCGCGCTCGACCGCCTCGGCGAACGGGGAGAGGTGCACCGCCTCCAGCTCCTCGCGGGTGACCCGCGTGACGCCCTGGTCGATCGTGTACGAACCGGTGGTGGACGAGCCGAACTCGGTGCCGCCGTCGCCGACGAAGTGCTTGGCGCTGGTGAGGACCTTGTCGTTGCGGTCCAGGTCCCTGCCGTCGCGCCTGCCCTGCATGCCGTCGATGACGGTGGCCATGGCGTTGACCAGCGCCGGGTCCTCACCGAACGCCTCGTAGGAGCGTCCCCAGCGCTCGTCGCGGGTGACGCACACACACGGCGCGAAGTTCCACGGGACGCCGGTGGCGCGCACCTCCTTGGCGGTCACCGCCGCCGTCTTCCGCGCGAGCTGCGGGTCGCGCCCCGCGCCGAGGCCGATGTTGTGCGGCATGATCGTCGCCCCGACGACGTTGTTGTGGCCGTGCACCGCGTCCACGCCGTAGACCAGCGGGATCTGGTGGCGGGTCGCCTGGGCGCGCAGCTGGTAGGCGTCGATCATCTCAGCCCACGCCTGCGGCGTGTTGGGCGTGGGCACCGAGCCGCCGCCGGAGAGCAGCGAGCCCAGCGCGTAGCGCGCGATGTCGCCCCCGGAGCGCAGCGCGTTCCGCTCGGCCTGGGTCATCTGGCCGACCTTCTCCTCCAGCGACATGCGGGAGAGCAGGTCGGCGACGCGCTTCTCCACCGGCAGCCTGGCGTCGAGGTACGGCAGGCCGTGGGCGTTCACGACGACCTGCGGGTCCTCGGCCGGGGGCCGGGCGCCGGTCACGGTGAGCCGCAGCGGGATGGTCTCGGCGGCCTCCGCCGAACGGTCCCGGGAGGTGGCGACGGTGACGGTGCGGCTCGCGCCCGAGGGCGTGCCGGCCGGGAAGGTGAGGGTGCCGGAGACGGGCGTGTAGTCCTCGCCGGACGTGGCGGTGCCGCCCTCGGTGGTGTAGCCGACCGTGACGGGGGCGTCGAGCGGGACGGAGCCGGTGGTGGCGACGGAGACGTCCACCCGGGCGGTACCGCCCTCGTCCACCGGGTGGACGGCCGCGCCGGTGCCGACCCGGACGTTGAGGCCCGGGTCGGCCTCCCCGTACAGCTCCACGCCGTCCATGGCGAAGGCGCCGGGTGCCCCGGTCGGCAGCGTCAGGGCGTAGCCCCACATCTCGTCCAGTCCGAGGACCTGGTCGATCCCTCCGACGGGCTGGTAGTCGGCCCGGTAGTGGAAGTCGGCGAAGGGGATCTCGACGAGGTGCCAGCCCTCCCAGTCGTCGGTGAAGGACGTGGTCCACAGCTCCGACGCCCCGCCGCCGGTGCCGCCGTCCTTGATCTCGAAGTGCACCCGCTTGCCCGAACCGGGCGGCAGGGGCGCTGTGTTCTGGCCGTACCACCAGAAGCGGACGCCCTCGTGGGCGCTCCAGTCGTGGGCGGGCTCGTCGGTGGCGAACTCGTGGCTGAAGCCGCCCCAGCCGCTGATGTCGTAGGTGCCCGCGAGGACGCTCTCGCCCTCGGGGGCGTCCTCGCGTGCCTCGAGCTCCAGCGCGGGGTGGTCGTCGGTGTCGCCGCCCCAGGTGAAGAGGGCGTCGGCCGGCGGCTGGCCGAAGGGCACCTCGCCCTCGAACCGGTCGATGGGCACGGGCGCGGGCTCCTCGGCGGCGGCGCTGGGCAGCGCACCGGCGAGCAGCGAGCCGAGCACGGCGGTGGCGGCGGCCACCGCCGTCCCCGCTCTCCTTCTCACACGTGGTCGTGGCATTGCGGCTCCTTGGGGTGGGACCGGGGGCGGGCACGGGAACGCGGGCGACGGCTCGCCGGCGGGGGGCCGCAACGGGCGCGGAGCTTGGCCGGAACCGCCGCCGGAACCGGTTCCGGCAACGCCGGTGAGTCAACCGGCCGGGCCCGCCGCCGTCAATACTTCGCACCGGAATCCGGAACCCGGCGCGCTCCGCGTGCACAGGGTGAAAGCACCACCGTCCGGGGCGGGTTCACCGTGCCCGGCCCGCGGCCCCGTCCTGGCGTGCGCGGCCCGGGCCCGTCGGCCCCGGAGGTCCGTCCCCGGTCCCGGCGCCACCGCCAACCCGCCAGGCGGCGGCTCGTGTTGAAGCCCTGGAGGCACCGGGGTCCGCCCGTCGGCGGGGGCTACCGCTCCTCGTCCGGCGGGATGTCGGCCAGGGCGCCGCGGACCCGGTCCGCGGCCGCCTCGGCGTCGCGGTCGCCGTCGTAGCGGGTGCGGGGCCAGAAGAAACCGCGCAGGCCGTCCTTCGGGTTGCGCGGCACGACGTGCACGTGGAGGTGCGGGACCGACTGGCTGACCCGGTTGTTGGCGGCGACGAACGTGCCGGCCGCCGCCATGCCCCGCTCCACGGCCCCCGCCAGGAGCCGCACCCGGGCGAACAGCGGGCCGACGTCCGCCGGCGGCACGTCGGTCAGGGTGGCGTGGTGGGCGCGCGGGACGACGAGCACGTGCCCGGGGAACAGCGGCCGCACGTCCAGGAACGCGACCGCCACCTCGTCCCCGAAGACCCGGTGCGCCGGTTCCCGTCCGGCGGCGATGGCGCAGAAGAGACAGCTCATGCGGCCAGTCAACCGCTCCCGCGCGGCGGCTGCGTCCGGGCGGCGGTACCGGCCGCGCCCGGACGGGTGGCCGGCGTCGGCCGGTCGGGCGCAGCCGCCGCGTCGCGGGGTCCGGGCCCGGCCGCGGCGGCCATGCTGGGCGGCAGCGGTGGGCGCCTGCCGGCCCGCCGCCTGCCCAAGCCACGAGGAGTGCTGGTCATGGCCGTCTGCGAAGTGTGCAGCAACGACTACGAGATGTCCTTCGAGGTGCACGCCGCCGGGGCCGTCCACGTGTTCGACAGCCTGGAGTGCGCCGCGCAGCGGATGGCCCCCATCTGCGAGAACTGCGCGTGCCGCATCCTGGGCCACGGCGTGGAGTCGGACGGGCGGTTCTTCTGCTGTGCGCACTGCGCGCGCGTCCAGGGGCACGCGCGGCTCGTCGACCACGCCTGAGAGCGCCCGCGCCGGGGGCTAACCGCCGTAGAGGGCCTCAATCTCCGCCTGGTACGCCTGGGCCACGGCGTGCCGCTTGACCTTCAGGGAGGGCGTCAGCAGGCCGTTGTCCTCGGTGAACTCGCCCTCCACGAGGCGGAACGCCCGGATGGACTCGGCGCGGGAGACGGCCTCGTTGGCGTAGGCGACGGCGCTGCCCACGTCGGCCAGCAGTTCGGGGTCCTCGCGCAGCTCGGCGAAGGGGGTGTCCTTCGGACGCTTGCGGACGGCGAGCCAGTGCTCCAGCGCCTCGGGTTCGAGCGTGACCAGCGCGCCGACGAACGGCCGGTTGTCGCCGACCACGATGCACTGGCCCACGGGCGGACGGCTGCGCAGCCGGTCCTCCAGGACGCTCGGGGAGACGTTCTTGCCGCCGGAGGTGACCAGGATGTCCTTCTTGCGGCCGGTGATGAGGAGGTAGCCGTCCTCGTCCAGCCGCCCGAGGTCGCCGGTGGCGAACCACTCGTCCGTCAGCGCGGCCCGGGTGGCCGCTTCGTTGTTCCAATAGGCGCTGGAGACGATGCCGCCCTTGATGAGGACCTCGCCGTCGTCGGCGATGCGCACGGCGGTGCCGGGCACGGGCTGGCCCACGGTGCCCGGGCGCGGGCCGAGCGGGGGGATGACGGTGGCGGCGGCGGTCGTCTCGGTGAGGCCGTAGCCCTCGTAGATGACGATGCCGCAGGCGAGGAAGAACAGGTTGAGCCGCCGGTCCAGCGGGGAGCCGCCGCTGATGGCGTAGCGCAGCCGTCCGCCCAGCTCGGCGCGCACGCGGCGGTAGACGAGCAGGTCGTACAGCTTCCAGGCCAGGGCGAGCCCGGCGCCCGGTTTGCGCCCGGTGCCCAGGAACTCGCCGAGCACCGCCTCGGCGAACCGCACGGCGACGCCGTCGGCGCGGTCGAAGGAGGTGCCCCGGCCCATCCTCTCGGCGGTGGCCCGCCCGGTGTCGTGGATCTTCTCGAACAGGTAGGGCACGCCGACGACGAACGTGGGCCTGAAGCGGCGCAGTTCGGGCCGCAGCTCGTCGGGTTTGATGCTCGGCCAGTGACCGACCTCGATGCGCGCCAGCATGCAGGCGATCTGGATGGTGCGGCCGAGTATGTGGGCGAGCGGCAGGAACAGCAGGGTGGAGGCCGTCTGCCCGGTGACCGCCTCGAAGACGGGGTGCAGCAGTTCGACGGTGTTGGCCGCCTCGGCGTGCAGGTTGGCGTGGGTGATGACGCAGCCCTTGGGCTGGCCCGTGGTGCCGGAGGTGTAGCAGAGCGTGGCGATGGTGTCCGGGGTGAGAGCGGCGCGCCGCTTCGTCACCTCCGCGTCGGGTACGTCCGCTCCCAGCGCGGTGAGTTCGGCCAGTGCCCCGGCCTCGATCTGCCACACCCGCGGCCGCGCGGGGAGCCCCTCGGCCGCGGCGCGGGCGGTGGCGCGGTGGCCGGCGTCCTCCACTACGGCGAACCGGGCGCCGGAGTCGCGCAGGATCCACTCGACCTGGTCGGCTGACGAGGTCGGGTAGACGGGGACGCTCTGGCCCCCCGCGGCCCACACGGCGAAGTCGAGGACGGCCCACTCGTAGCGGGTGCGCGACATCACCGCGACCCGGCCGCCGGGTTCGAGTCCGGCGGCGATCAGGCCCTTGGCCACGTCGGTGACCTCGCGGGCGAACCCGGCCGCGGTGACCGGGAGCCAGGCGTCACCCGACTTGCGCCGCACGACGACGGTGTCCGGGGCCTCCCGCGCGTTGTCGAAGGGGATGTCGGCGGTGCTGCCGGAGACCGGCGGGGTGGCGAGGGGTGCGCTGCGGGCCTCTCGCACCACTCCGTTCTCGCGGATCACTTCCACGCAGACGCGGGCGGCCAGGTCGCCTCGTCGCCGCGCTGTCTTCAGATCCTTGCGTACGCCCATGGGTCGGCTCCTGTTCACGGCTCGCGGCACGGGGAGGGAAGGGCACGGGAAGGCGGGGGTGCCCGGTGGTCGGTGCGGGGGGGGTCAGCGCTCCAGGAGGGCCGTGACGCCCTGGCCCCCGGCGGCGCAGACGGAGATCAGGCCGCGGGCGGTGGCCTGGCCGTCCCGGGCCGGGCCGCCGCGCTCCCGCACCCGCTCGTCGAGCAGTTTGGCGAGCGTGGCGACGATGCGGCCGCCGGTGGCCGCGAAGGGGTGCCCGACGGCGAGGGAGGAGCCGGTGACGTTGAGCCGGTCGCGGTCCACCGGGCCCAGCGGCACCGCCCGGCCCAGGCGCTCCGCGCAGAAGGCCGGGTCCTCCCAGGCGGCGAGGGTGGCGAGCACCTGGGAGGCGAACGCCTCGTGGATCTCGTAGAGGTCCAGGTCGGCCAGGGTGAGCCCGGCCGCGTCCAGCAGGCCGGGCACGGCGTGGACGGGCGCCATGAGCAGGCCGTCGGTTCCGCTGACGAAGTCGACGGCGGCGGTGCGGGAGTGGCTGAACCAGGCGAGGACGGGCAGGCCGCGGGCGGCGGCCCACTCCTCGCTGGCCAGCAGCACGGTGGCGGCGCCGTCGGTCAGCGGGGTGGAGTTGCCCGCGGTCATGGTGGCGCCGGGGTGGTCCGTCCCGAAGACGGGCCGCAGGCGGGCCAGTTTGGCGGGTGTGCTGTCCGGGCGGAGGTTCTGGTCGCGGTCCAGGCCGCGGAAGGGGGTGAGGAGGTCGTCGAAGAAGCCGCGGTCGTAGGCGGCGGACAGGCGCTGGTGGCTGGTGGCGGCCAGGGCGTCCTGATCGGCGCGGGCGATGTCCCACTGCGCCGCGGTACGGGCGGCGTGCTCGCCCATGGACAGGCCGGTGCGCGGCTCGGCGTTGCGCGGGATGTCGGGGACGGCGTGACGGGGGCGCAGCCCGCGGAACGCGCCGATCCGCTGCCTCAGCGTGCGGCCCCGGCGCGCTTCCAGCAGGATGCGGCGCAGGTCGTCGTTGACGCCGAGCGGGGCGTCGCTCGCGGTGTCCACGCCGCCGGCGACGCCGCACTCGATCTGCCCGAGGGCGATCTTGTTGGCGACGAGGATGACGGCCTCCAGCCCGGTGCCGCAGGCCTGCTGGATGTCGTAGGCCGGGGTGCGGTGGTCCAGGGCGCTGCCGAGGACGACCTCGCGGGCGAGGTTGAAGTCCCGGCTGTGCTTGAGGACGGCACCGGCGACGAACTCCCCCAGCCGCTGGCCGGCCAGGCCGTGCCGTTCGACGAGACCGGCCAGCGCCGCGCCCAGCATGTCCTGGTTCCCGGCGGTGGCGTAGGGGCCGTCCGCCCGTGCGAACGGGATGCGGTTGCCTCCGACGACGGCGACGCGGCGCCCGGGAGATGTCATGTCCGGCACTCCTTGTGATCCGCGGACCCACTTCTTACTCTTGGGTAAACTTACTCGTGCGTAAGGAGAAAATCCATGGCCGACCGCTACCAAAGGCTGACGGCCCGGGGGCCGGGCGCCTTCGTTGCCCGGCAGCTCGGACTGCCGCGCCCCGAGCCGCTGGAGCGGCACCGGCCGGGCCGCCCCGTCACCGCGGGCCCCGTCGCGCTCGGCGGCGCCGAGGGCGGGCGCGTGCGGAAACCGCTGCGTGCCGTCCTGGACGGGCTCGGGGCCACCGTTACCGAGGACGGCACCGAGGAGGGCACCGGCGACCGCCCGGCCGCCCTCGTCTTCGACGCCACCGGCATCACCGACAGCGGGCGCCTGCGCGAACTGCACGCCTATCTCCACCCACGCGTCCGCTCCCTGGCGCCCTGCGGACGGCTCGTGGTCCTCGGCACGCCGCCGGAGCAGGCCGGCGGCGTGGCCGAGGCCGCCGCCCAGCGGGCGCTGGAGGGCTTCACGCGGTCGGCGGGCAAGGAGCTGCGGCGCGGGTCGACCGCGCACCTGCTGCTCGTCGGCCACGGCGCCGAGCAGGCACTGGAGTCGACGGTGCGCTTCGTCCTGTCCGCGCGTTCGGCCTACGTCTCCGGGCAGACCCTGCGCGTCACCGGACCGGCCGCGCCGGACGCCGGGCCCGCCGACTGGGAGCGCCCGCTGGACGGCCGGGTGGCCGTGGTGACCGGCGCCTCCCGGGGCATCGGCGCCGTGGTGGCGCAGACCCTGGCCAGGGACGGGGCGCACGTGGTGTGCCTGGACGTCCCCCAGCAGGGCGCGGCGCTGCGCGGTGTGGCGCAGCGCTGCGCCGGCAGCGCGCTGGAGCTGGACGTCACCGCCGCCGACGCGGGGGCCGTGCTGGCCGGGCACCTGCGCGAGCGGCACGGCGGGGTGGACGTGGTGGTGCACAACGCGGGCGTCACCCGGGACAAGACGCTCGGGCGGATGGACGCCGGCCGCTGGGACGCCGTGATGGCGGTCAACCTCACCTCCGTGGAACGGCTGACCGAGGCGCTGCTCGACGGGGACGAGCCGGTCCTGCGCGGGGGCGGGCGCGTCGTGTGCACGTCCTCGATCAGCGGCATCGCCGGGAACGCCGGGCAGACCAACTACGCGGCGAGCAAGGCGGGGCTGATCGGCCTGGTGCAGGCGCTCGCGCCGCGGGTGGCCGCGCGGGGCGTCACCGTCAACGCGGTCGCCCCCGGCTTCATCGAGACGCAGATGACGGCGGCCGTGCCGCTGTTCCTCCGGGAGGCCGGGCGGCGTATGAACAGCCTCGCCCAGGGCGGGCAGCCGGTGGACGTCGCGGAGGCCGTCGCGTACTTCGCCTCACCGGGCAGTTCGGCCGTCAGCGGGCAGGTGCTGCGCGTGTGCGGCCAGTCCCTGCTGGGAGCGTGAGCGGCATGGTGTCCCGGCCCACCTCCCCGGCGCCGCAGCCCGCCGGCCCCCCGCCGCACACCAGGCGGCTCGACGCGGTGCCGCCGCTGGCCCCGCTGTACGCGCGGGCGGTGCTGCCCCGGCGCGGCGGCGGCCCGCTCCCCCGGCGGGAGCTGGTGGTGCGGGCCCGCGCCGACGACCGGCGGCTGCGCCGGTACGCGCAGGTCTGCGGTTTCGCCCGGGGCGGCCCGCTGCCCCTGACCTATCCGCACCTCGTCGCCTTCCCGCTGGCGGTGGCGCTGATGACGCGCCGCGACTTCCCCCACCCGCTGCTGGGCCTGGTCCACGTCGGCAACCGGGTGGAGCGGCTGCGTCCGCTGCGGCCGGACGAGACGCTGACCTACCGGGTGCGCACCGGCGAGGCGGTGCCGCACCCCCGGGGGACGGCGTTCGAGATGGTGGCCGAGGCGTCGGACGGCGACGGCCCGGTGTGGCGGTCGGCGAGCACCTACCTGCGCCGGGGCCCGGCCACCGGGGAGCGGGAGGCCGCCGCGTCCGCGCGGGAGGAGCACCGCGCGGGCGAGGGGCAGCACGGGGGGCGCACCGAGCGGTGGGAGGTGCCCGCCGCCACCGGACGGGCCTACGCCGCCGTCTCCGGGGACCGCAACCCGATCCACCTGCACCCGCTGACCGCCCGGGCGTTCGGCTTCCCCCGCGCCATCGCCCACGGCATGTGGACCAAGGCGCGCTGCCTCGCGGCGCTGGAGGGCGAACTGCCGGACGCCTGCCGGGCGGAGGTCGCCTTCCGCGCGCCGGTGCTGCTGCCCGCGCCGGTGGTGTTCACCTCGGCCGGCGACGCGGACGGGGGGCTGGAGTTCGCCCTGCGCTCCGCGGACGGCGGCCGGGAGCACCTGCGCGGCCGGGTCTCCCCGACAAGCTGACGGCTCACGCCTCCGCCGCGGGCCGCCCCCCGGGCTCCGGGACGGCGCCCCGCGCCCTCGGGGCGGCGCCCCCGGGGGGAGCGTCCTCCGCCTCCGGGGCGGCGTCCGCGTCGGCCGTCCACACCTCGCCCTCCAGCACGTTGCGCATCCCGACCCAGGCCATGTTCATCAGCCGCAGCGTGACGCGTTCGGGGGACTCGTCCGGGTGGGCCTCCAGCCAGTCGGTCAGCGAGTCGGCCGCGCCCACCAGGGCCGAGGCGACGAAGTCGGCGTCCTCGTCGCCGAGTCCGGCCGGGTTGGCGCTCTCGGCGATGCCGTCGCGCACCAGCCCGGCCACCTCGGCCATCACCATGCGCCGCGCGAGCGTCACCTCGGCCGCGATGGCCTCGGTCAGCTCCGACGCCTGCCGGTGCAGCACCACCCAGCTGTCCCGGTGCTCGTGGACGAAGCCGAAGAAGGCGGCCAGCCCGGCCCGCAGCCGCATGTCGGGGGTGGCCTTGCCGCGCACCGCGCCCTGGAAGGCCGCGGCCAGCCGCTCGGCCTCCCGCCGCACGCAGGCGACGAACAGTCCCTCCTTGGAGTCCAGGTAGAGGTACACCATCGGCTTGGAGATCCCGGCCAGCTCGGCGATCTCGTCCACCGAGGCCGCGTGGTAACCGCGCTTGGCGAACACCTGGATGGCCACGTCGATCATCTGCTGCTCCCGGACCTGCCGGGGCACCCGCCGCCTTCGTTTCTCCGTCACCCTTGCCAGCCTACCTACCTTGTCGTAATCTTACCGATCAGTAAACTTACTACGCAGTAAGGAACTGCTGATGACTGACACCGCAGGCGGCAGGCTGGCCGGTCTCGACTTCGCGGCCGTCTCCCCCGAGGAGTTCGCCCAGCTCGTGAAGCAGCTCACCGCCGGAGAGATCGAGGAACTCATGCGCGGCGAGTTCCGCGCCCGGGCCCTCGGCGAGATCTTCGCCCGCATGGAGCGCCAGTTCCGGCCGGAGAGCGCCGGCTCGCTCACCGCGCTCATCCGCTGGAAGATCACCGGTGAGACGGAGGCCGTCTACGAGACGGCCATCGACGCGGGGACGTGCACCGTCCGCGCCGGGCGCACCGAGGCGGAGCCCCGGGTCACCCTCGTCATGGGCGACGCGGAGTTCCTCAGGCTCGTGTCCGGCAACGGCTCTCCCGTCACGATGTTCATGACCCGTAAGCTCAAGGTCGCCGGGGACGTCGGGATGGCCTCCGGGCTCACCCGCCTGTTCGACATACCCAAGGCGTGAGCCGGGTGCAGCGTGACCAGCTCGATCAGGAGGCACAGGCATGAGCGGGTTCTGTCTCGACCTCACCGAGGAACAGCGCGACCTGCGCGACTGGGTCCACGGCTTCGCCGCCGAGGTCGTGCGCCCGGCGGCGGCGGAGTGGGACGAGCGCGAGGAGACCCCCTGGCCCGTCATCCGGGAGGCCGCCAGGATCGGCCTGTACGGGTTCGAGTCGCTGGCCGAGATGTTCGGCGACCCCTCGGGGCTGTCCCTCCAGATCGCCAACGAGGAGCTGTTCTGGGGCGACGCCGGGATCGGCATGGCCCTGTTCGGCACCTCCCTGGCGGTCGCCGGGATCTTCGCCGCCGGCACCCCCGACCAGCTCGCCGAATGGGTGCCGCAGTGCTTCGGCGACGCGGACGACCCCAAGGTGGCGGCCTTCTGCGTCTCGGAGCCCGAGGCGGGCTCGGACGTGTCCGCCATGCGCACCCGGGCCCGCTACGACGAGGCCCGCGACGAGTGGGTGCTCAGCGGACAGAAGGCGTGGATCACCAACGGCGGCATCGCCGACGTGCACGTGGTGGTGGCCTCCGTCGACCGGGAGCTCGGCGCCCGCGGCCAGGCCGCGTTCATCGTCCCGCCCGGCACGAAGGGGCTGGAGGGCAACCGCAAGATCAAGAAGCTGGGCCTGCGCGCCTCGCACACCGCGGACGTCTTCCTGGACGACGTGCGGGTGCCCGGCGGCTGCCTGCTGGGCGGCCGGGAGCGCCTGGAGCGGCGGCTGGCCGGCGCCCGTGAGGGCCGCGCGGCCAAGGGGCAGGCGGCGATGGCGACGTTCGAGGTCAGCCGTCCCACCGTCGGCGCCCAGGCAC
Source organism: Streptomyces solitudinis (assembly GCF_036323765.1). Lineage (NCBI taxonomy): Bacteria > Bacillati > Actinomycetota > Actinomycetes > Kitasatosporales > Streptomycetaceae > Streptomyces > Streptomyces solitudinis. The sequence continues at coordinate 609,074 of NZ_JAZDCW010000001.1, read as the reverse complement.
TCGGCATCGCCCGCGCCGCCTACGAGTACGCCCTGGAGTACGCGGGAGAGCGCGTCGCCTTCGGGCGGCCGATCATCGACAACCAGGCCATCGCGTTCCCCCTGGTCGACGTGCGCACCGAGATCGAGGCCGTGCGGCTGCTGATCTGGCAGGCCGCCTGGATGGCCCGCAACGGGAAGGAGTTCACCGCGGCGCAGGGCTCGATGTCCAAGCTGCGCGCGGGCGAACTCGCCGTCGGTGCGACCGGGAAGGCCGTCCAGGTGCTCGGCGGCGCCGGCTACAGCCGGGAGCACCCGGTGGAGCGCATGTACCGGGACGCCAAGATCTACACCATTTTCGAAGGGACCAGCGAGATCCAGCGACTGGTCATCGCGCGGTCCATCTCCGGCCGCGGCATTCGCTGACCGGCGCGGTGGCGCCGCCCGCCCGGCGGCGCCACCGCACGGCAGAGGTGAGGGGAAGAGCCTTATGCCGATGCAACCGCCGAGCCGCCCAGAGCGTGCCCCACGGGCCGCCGCAGGTGCGCGGGCCACGACAGCGGACGAATCGCTGGGACCGCTCCCAAGAGAACTGGCCGACGCCCTGCGCTCCGAACTCCCCGGTCTCGGGCAGGAGATCGCCGTGGAGATCAAACGCACCATCCCGCACTACGCCGTCTACTTCGACGGCCCCTACGGGCGCGCCGTCAGGCTCGGCGTGGAACTGAGCATCGCCTCCTTCGTGGACAGGGTGTACGCGCCGGGGGCCTCCACCGCGCGCCGGGACGCGCTGTGCCGCCGCATCGCGCGCTTCGAGGCGTACGAGGGCCGGACGCTGGACGACCTCCAGACGGCCTTCCGCGTCGGCGCCCGGGTGGCGCTGCGCCGGGCCCGCGCCCTGGGCCGCAGGCACCGCCTGTCCCCCGCCGTGCTGCTCGCCTTCGCCGACGCGCTGTTCGGCTACGTCGAGGAGCTGATCACGGTCTCCCGGGAGGGCTACGCGGAGGCCAGGGCCGAGATGGGCGGCGGCCAGGAGGGGCTGCGCCGCCGCCTGCTGCGGCTCATCCTGGCCGGGCCCGCCGTGCCGCACGCCCGGCTCAGCCAGCTCGCCGAACTGGCCCGCTGGCCGCTGCCGGACGAGGTGACGCTCGTCGCGCTGAGCCCGCACGCGACCCCGCCGCGGGGCGTCCTCGGCAGCGACGTCCTGGCCGACCTCGCCGACCCGCAGCCGCACGTGCTGGTGCCCGGACCGGTGCACGAGGACCGCAGGGCGGTGCTGGAGGCCGCGCCCACCGACATCCGGGCCGCAGTGGGGCTGACGGTGCCCGTCGCCCAGGCCGCGCAGTCGCTGCGCTGGGCCCGCCAGGCGCTCACCCTGGTGGAGTCCGGCGCCATCCCGAAGAACCCGGTGACCTTCTGCGACGACCACCTGCTCACGCTGTGGCTCACCGCCGACACCGCGCTGACCGACCAGCTCGCCCGGCGCCAGCTCGCCCCGCTCACCGAGCTGTCCGACGCCCGGCGCGAACGGCTGCTGGAGACACTGCGGGCCTGGCTGGCCACCCGGGGCAACGCCGCTCAGATGGCCGAGGTGCTGCACCTGCACCCGCAGACCGTCCGCTACCGGCTGCGGCTGATGGAGCGCGCCTTCGGGCACCGGCTGGGCGACCTGAGCCAGCGCTTCGCCACCGAGAGCGTGCTGCGCGCCCTGGAACTGCGCGGGCAGCCGGCGCTGCCGCAGCAGGGCGGCCCGCGCCCGCACCCCGGGTCCTGACGGAGCCGGGGTGCGGGCACGGGGCCGCGCCCGGGCCGCTCAGCAGCCGCTGGCGGCCGGTCGTCCGGCGAACCGGTCGGCGAGGAACGCCGTGCCCGTCGCGCTGCCCCGGTGGACCGCGGTGATGTGGTCGGTGCCGTACTCCGACCACGTCAGGTCCATGCCCTGGGCGCAGTACGCGTCGCGCAGGGCCGCCGCCTGACGGTAGGCCACCAGCTCGTCCGCCGTGGCGTGGTACTGGTGCACCGGCACCTCGATGGGCGTGCCGCCGAGCTTGTTCTCCTGGACGCGGGCCAGCCACTCCGGCTCCAGGAACGGGCTCTTGCTCAGGTAGGTGCTGGAGCGGTCGCCCGCGTAGTCGAGGAGCAGCTCGACCGTGCAGTCCTCGCGCTCCATGTCCGCGAAGACCGTGCGCCCGGTGTCGTTCAGGTAGGAGTCCAGCTCCAGCTCCGGGTAGGCGTTGTCCAGGCCGATGAGCGAGTAGGCCAGCAGCCCGAAGCCCTGCCTGCCCTCCAGCGGCAGCGCCACCTGGATCAGGTCGGCGGGCACGCCGCCGCCCACCACGCCGACGAGGTCCAGCTCGGGCGCGTACTCCGGCTGGAGCTGACCGGCCCACATCGCGGCGCCGCCGCCCTGGGAGTAGCCGCGGAAGGCGACCTTCGCCCCCTCGGACAGCCCGGCCCCGGGCAGGCGCTGGGCGGCCCGCACCGCGTCGATGAGCGCGGGGCCCATGGCGTGCCCCACCACGTACGTCGTCCGCGTCGCCGGCTGGTAGCCCCCGTAGTCGGTGACCGCCACGGCCCAGCCGCGTTCCAGCATGGCGTTGAGGACGGGCTGCTCGTAGAACATGCTGCCGTCGATCATGCGGGAGGGCGCGCACCGGAAGGCGGGGCCGTGGGTGCCCGGCCCCAGGCCCACGACGGGCATGGCGGCCGGGTCCTGTCCCCTGGGCACCAGCACCGTGCCGGTGACCGCGGCCGGCTCCCCGAGCGCGTCCGTGGACCGGTACATCACCTGCCAGGCGTCGGCGAGACGCTGCGCCGCGGGCGGCCCGGCCTTCGCCGGACGGGCCCGGATCACGTCGCCGGGCTCCCCGGCGGGCAGCGGCGAGGGCGGGACGTAGAAGTCGTCCTCCACCGGTCCGGCCGCCGTCGCCCCGGGCGCCTGCCCGGGTGCGGGGACGGCGGGAGCGGCGGGAGCCGCCAGGGCCTGCCCGGCGGGGGCCAGCAGGGCGAGGGCGGCGGCTGTGGACAGCAGACGGGTCGTGGTGCACCGCATAGGTCAGTCCTTCGGTGGTCGGGCGCGGTCGGGAGGGCCCTGCGGCCGCGCCCGCCATGACGACGGCGCGGGCACGGCGAGGGCCGGGTCGCGGGGTCAGGGGCCCGGGGGCGATCAGGGGCCGGACGGGGTCAGGGGCCGGAGGGGCGGGCGTGCCCGTCCTCGGCCGGGCTCGGCGTCCAGGCGACGGAGTAGCGCCGTCCCGGGGCGCCGGGGGTGCGGCTGGTCACCTCGGCGCAGAGCACGTCCCGGGTCCGGGCGCCGGAGGTGACGGCCGCGTGGTCGCCGTCCGTCGCGGTGACGGCCACCTCGCGGAGCCGGGTGCCCTCGGCGGCGGCCACCGCCTGCCGGGCCGCGCGGAAACGCGCGGCGCGCACGGGCAGGCCCTCCGGCGCCCGCCCGTCGGACAGCAGCTCACGCTCGCCCGGTTCCCAGGCGCCGCGGAACCGGTCGGCCCGCTCGGAGATCTCCTCGACGCCGATGCCGGGGCGCTGCCAGGTCTCAGGGCCGGGGCCCTGGGCGCGCACGAGGGCCACGGCGGCGTCCGCCCGGTGGGCGAGGGCCAGGTGGAGCGCGGGCAGCTCCCGGCCGTGCAGCCCGACGGCGCGGGGCCGCCCGTCCGCGTCCTGCCGGACGCGGATCTCCGCGGGGTAGACGGGGCCCGCGCCGCGCGCCCACAGCCAGTGCCGCACGGCGTCCTTCGCGGCGATGCGGCCCAGCAGCCACTGGCGCCGCCCGTGCGGCGACCGCCGGGCGTACTCCTCCCGCTCGGCGCCGCCGAGCTGGGTGCGGACGATCAGGTCGCGCGAGGCCGGGTCCGGCCAGGCGTCCCGGATGAGCACCCAGCCGCCGGGCTGCGGGCGTGACAGCGCGCTCCGCTCGGGGTAGCCGCCGCCGAGCCGGGTGTCGGGGACAGCCAGGCGCCGCTCCTGCCAGCCGGTGACCTGGGCCCAGACGGCGCCGTTCACCAGGAGGTGGGCGTCGGCGACCACGGAGGTGGCCGTGAGGGTGACGACGGTGATCCGGCACTCGGCGACCGTGCCCGCGCACGGCGGCGGTCCGAACATCCGGATGCCGCGCACCCGTACCGGCACGGACACCGTCCGCCCGCTGCCGGCGGTGAGCAGGAGGCAGCCGATGAGCTGGCTCACCGCCCCCAGCAGCCCGCCCGGGGCCCAGGGCACGGTCACCGCCGCCGCGAGATGGCGCGGCCCGCCGCCCAGCAGCGCCGTGACGCCCGCGTACGCCGGTCCCTGGGTCAGCCAGCGTCCGGCGTACAGCTCGGCCGCCGCGGGCAGCACGTACTCCGGCCGCTGCGCGGGGACGTCCCACGGGTCGGGCGGCGGCGGGTACTGCCCGGCCAGCTCGACCGAGGCGCGGGCGAACGGGCCGAAGGCCACGCCCATCCGGTCGCGCCCCTCGGGGGCGGCGACGACGGTGACCCGGGACTGCGGCACCGCGTCGATCCAGGGATCGGTGAGCAGGTGGCGCACTCCGACGGCGCGGGCCCCCGCGGCGGCCCGCTCGGCGGCGGCCAGCAGGTGCGCGACGACGGTCGCGGCGGGGACGACGGGACGCCGGTCGCCGAGGTCCGGCCAGCCGGAGCGCTGCGGCACCAGGCAGTGGTGCCGCAGGTGCGGCATGGCGGACGTGGACACCTCCAGCACGGTGCGCCGCGTCCGGTGACTGCCGGCCCCGCCGCCGGGTGTGGGGCGGCGGCCGCTTGTGTGGACGCCGCGCGCGGCGGTGCCGGACGAGGGCGCACACAGGGCATTCCGCGAGAACTGCGCTTCGGTCACCGCACGCTCCGGAAACAAGGAAAGGGCTGGACGGCCGGAATTCCCGCAACGTAACGAGCGCGGCAGCGGGAGGTCAAGACCGGAACCGGGGCCGGGGACATTCCCCGGAAAACATCCGTTTTCCTCGTGGGAAAATGAGCACGCCCGCCTGTGCCTTTATCGGGTGCGCGCAGAACCCGGCGCGTTTGGGGGGGCGGAAATCGGCCCGCCGGGCGCCGCCCGCTTCCCCTCCCCCGGCGGCGGGGCGGAACGCGGAAAGGCCGTGGACGCGCGCCGGTCATCCGGAGCGCGCCCACGGCCCATACGTGGGGCGGGTGTCAGGACACCTGGCCCCGCCGGATCAGCCGCGGCAGGTAGCGGTAGGCCGCGAAGCCGCCGGCCATGATGGCAGCGGCGGCGGCCAGCAGGCCCCCGACGCCGCCCGCACCGGTGACCGCGAGCTGCTGCCGGTCATCGCTCACGTCCTTGCCGCCGCCGAGCTGCGCGCCGGGGTCGTTGCCCCCGGCGGCCGCACCGCCGTCACCGGAACCGGAGCCGTCCGAACCACCCGCGGCGGCGGCGCCGTCGCCGGGACCGGCGTCGTCACCGGAACCGCCGTCGCCGCCCGCGCCGCCGTCGCCGGGACCGCCGTCACCGGAGCCCGCGTCGTCCGTGCCGCCGGCGCCGGAACCGGCGTCGTCCCCGCCGCCGTCACCGGAACCGGCGTCGTCGCCCGCACCGCCGTCGTCCCCCGCGCCGCCGTCACCGCCGCCGTCACCGGAACCGCCGTCGTCACCGCCCCCGTCACCGGAGCCCTCACCGGTGATCTCGAAGGTGTGCAGCACGTTGTCCTGGCCCGGGACCAGGGTGCAGGCGGAGTCGAAGGTGCCGAGCCCGGTCTCGCTGCCGTCGGCCGTCCGCGGGCTCAGCGTCAGGTCCAGCTCGTTCACGGTGATCGTCGCGGTGCCGGGCTGCGAGAAGGTCAGCGCCGGGGCCTTGCCCGTGGCGTCGATCGTGAACGCGCCCGAGGCCGGGATGTCCGTCTTCTCCAGCGTGACCGGGACCTTGACGTCCAGCGTGCCCTGCGGGGCGTCCACCGTGGAGGCCGACTCCGCGGAGCCCTCGATGGTCTTCGCACCGACCAGGGTCAGTCCCTGGGTGGCGGTCGGCGGCACGGTCGAGACCGTGTCGATCACGAACTCCGGCGTCGCCTCCCCGACGGCGATCGTCGCGGGCATGTCCGCCGAGATGTCCACCTGCAGCGTCTGCACGCCGATCAGCGGGAAGGGGCAGCTGTACTGGAGCGACAGCTGCGCCGGTACCGCCGCGGCGGGTCCGGCCCCTGCCACGCCGATCGCGCCCGCCGCCGCGACGACCGCGGCGGCCAGGGCCGCCTTGGTCCTGCGTCCTTGCGTTGTGGCTTTCATGAACTCCTCGTCCCGCTCCATCGGATGGGTTTCAGGAGCCGTAAGCTACGCACGGGTAGGACGCCCGGCCAAGCAGTCGGGAGCCCTTGGCGCATTGTTTGTCACGGCGGTGAGCACACGGCCCGCGGGGACTGTCAGCCGCGCACAGCGAACGGCGCCGCCCGGCGCGGGAAGACGTCCGGCGCGCGTTGGTCCGCGGGAGATGAACGGGCCCTCACCCGTGCTCACCCGGGGATAAAAATCCCACCGTGATCGGATTCTCCCGGTGAACCCCTTGCCCGGTCACATACCGATGAGTAGTTTCCGGCCCGTAACACATTGGGATTCGGCCGGTTCCGCCGGAGCCCGGAAAACCCCCACTCCTCTGCGGTGTTCCGGCCGCCTCATCCCCGAGTGACCGCCGGCATTCACGTCCGGCCACCGTCCCCGGTCCACGGGCAGGGAGGTTCCCGTCCTCGCCCTCGGGCGAGCAGCAACTCGTGTCTTTCTTTCTCCGTCAATGCGAGAGGTAGCTCATGCGAGCTAAGAGCAATTCGCGCAAGGTCAGGGCCGCGTGCGTCGCAGCCGCCGTGGCGGCCGGTGGCCTGGTCGCCTTCGCCGGCCCGGGGTCCGCCTCGGCAGTCCCCGTTTCGCTGACCCTCGACTACCAGTGCCCCTTCCCCCTGATCGGGCAGCAGCAGGTCCGGGTCACGATCAACACGGACATGCCCGCGGAGATCCCCGTCGGGGAGTCCACCGGCGCGTTCCAGATCGACACGGTCTCCAGGGTCCCGGAGACGGCGACGCAGGGCCTGAACCTGGTCGGCGCCAAGACCCTCGAAGGCACCGGTGTCGCCAGCTCCGAGGTCGACACGCCGGAGGCCACCCTGCCGGTCAACGTGCCGGTCGACCTGGAGAAGACGGACATCCCGGCGACGGGCGCGTTCGACGTCAACGCCGGCGGCAGCACCCCGCCGCTGACCTTCTCGCAGCCGGGCAGCGCGACCATCACCGTCAACGACCTGCTGCTGACGCTGACGCCGCGCACCGCCGACGGCAGCGAGACCGGGCTCGGCACCTTCGAGTCCCCGTGCGTGCCGGTGGCGGGCCAGAACCAGGTCCTGCACAGCTTCGAGATCACCCCGGCCGGCGGAGGCGACGGCGGGGCGGACGACTCCGGGGCCGACGACTCCGGGGCCGACGACAGCGGCGCCGACGACTCGGGCGCGGACGACTCGGGCGCCGACGACAGCGGGGCTGACGACTCCGGTGCCGACGACTCGGGCGCCGACGACAGCGGGGCTGACGACTCCGGTGCCGACGACAGCGGCACGGACGACGGCGGCGCGGACGACGGGTCCGGTCCCGGCGACCCGATCGAGCTGGCCTACGGCCTGAGCGGCACCACCCACATCAAGGCCGCCAACGGCGACGTCAGCCTGAACGGCGCGATCGACGCCGACTTCGACCTGGCCTCCGGGTCGTACGAGGCCGACCTGTCGCTGGAGGACACCAGCGGCAACTTCACCGCCTTCGGCTTCCTGCCCGCCGCGGCGGACATCAAGTTCTCGCCCGTGGACCGGGTGACCGGCACCCTCTCCAACGCCGGCGCGCTGACGGCGAAGGCCAAGACCGACGTCATCCTGCCCAAGGTGAAGATCTTCGGACTGCCGATCGGCGGCGGTGCGAACTGCAAGACGCAGACCCCGGCCCAGCTCGACCTCACCTCCGAGGGCCGCTTCGACCCGTTCGGCGGCGGTACGCTGACCGGCACCTACACCCTGCCTCCCCTCAAGGGCTGCGGGCTGCTGAACGACATCATCAGCGGCGTCACCGCCGGTCCGGGCAACACCATCAGCCTGAACCTGGCGCTGAAGGACTGATCCACACCCCCGTGTCCGTCCGAGCCGGACACCGGAAGGGCCCCGCCGCACGGCGGGGCCCTTCCTGCGTTCCGTTCCCCGCCACGGCACGACCCGGCGCCGCCCGCTCCCGGGGCACCTGCCGCCGCGCCGACTGGCACGTCACCCGGCCGTGGCGGACGGTGTCCCGGCCGGTGCCTTCCCCTCCGCCGCGCCTGCGTCCTCGTCGGCGTCACCGCCACCCGCGTCAGCCCCGCCACCGCCGCCGCCCGGTGCGGCCCGGCGGCGGCGCAGCGCCACACGGGCGTCCGCCAGGCGGTTCTCACACCAGCGGAAGAAGCCGTGCGGCAGGAAGACGACGTCCACCGCGATCATGGCCAGCGAGAAGAACGGCAGGCCGAGGAGGACGGCGATGCTCAGGTGCTCCCCGATCATGACGACCAGCAGCGCGTTCTTCAGGCGGCGGTGGAAGACCGTGAAGGGGAAGCCCACCTGCACGATGACCGTCAGGTACGTCATCGCCAGGATCAGCAGGGCGTGGCTGGAGACGGCCTCCGTCAGGGCGGGCCAGGGCTTGAAGTGGTCCACCTGGAGCGGGAAGTAGGCACCGGTGCCGTCCTGCCAGCGGCTGCCCTGGATCTTGTACCAGCCGGCCGTCGCGTAGATGAGGCAGACCTCGGCCATGATGACGAGCAGCGCCGCGTTGTGGACGCCGTTGGCCAGCGCGTCGGCGACGGCGCGGGGCTCCCCGGGCGCGTACCGGACAAGCGCCCACCACAGGCCCTGCGCGAGCCACAGGCCCCACAGCAGCAGCGCCCACCCGGGGGTGAGCGGCCCCGAGGTGGCGGCGGCGAGCGCCGCGCCGAGTACGGTCCACAGGACGAGGCCGGTGACGTCGGCGCCCGTGCCCGGCGGGACGCGCCGGGCACGGCGGGAGTCCAGCGACCACACCCGGCCGCAGCGCGTGAGGACGAGGTAGACGGCCATGAGGTGGATGACGTTGTCCCCGCCGTTGCCGAGGTAGACGCTGCGGTTCTGGAGGGACAGCACGCCGATCATGAACAGTACGGACGCGGTCCGGGTGCGCCAGCCCAGCAGCAGGGCCGCGCCGGTGAGGATGCCGAAGTGGTAGCACGCCTCGAACCACCAGGTGCTGTCCGACCAGAGCAGCACGGTGAAGGCGCCGCTGGCGTGCGTCAGCCGCTCGGCCAGCTCGAAGCTCCACGGCCCGTCGGGGCCGTACAGCTCGGCGCGGTTCGGCCACTCGCGCAGCAGGAAGAACAGCCAGGTGCCCGCGATGCCGATGCGGACGGCGGCGCTCTGGTGCCGCCCGAACGCGGTGCGGGTCACCCGGCGTGCGAAGGGGACGGGCGCGGGGGCCGGCGGGGTGGTGGCGGATGTCGTCACGGTCGGCTGCCCTCCGGGAGGTCGGCGCCCGCCACCGGCCACCAGGGCAGTTCGTCGTAGCGGGTCGTGGTGGCGCTCCGGTCCGCCTCCCACGGCGGCGCCGGGACGGGGGTGGCGGCCGAGCGCAGCTGGAACTGCTCGATGTCGGCGTGGTGGGTGAGGTCGGCGAGCCGTTCCAGCGCGATGCGCTCCAGGTAGGCGCGCATCAGGTATCCGCGCGGGCCGACGGGACGGTGGCGCTCGTCGTGGGAGTCGCTGAACACCCCCCAGCCCTTGCGCAGGTGGTGCCGGGTGTGGCTGGGCAGCGGATGGCCCCGGGTGGCGGCGATGTCCTGGGCGGACAGGTCGTACCAGCCCGTCGTGGTGAGGGTGCCGTCGTCCTCCCGCACGCGCGCCCGTGCGTGGACGCGGACGGTCTGGTGCAGCGGTTCGGGAGCGAACAGCTTCCAGTTCTGGTCGAGTTCGGGGTGGATCCACGCGTCGATCACGTCGTCGTGCTCCCGGCTGACGACGTTGGGCGGGGCGACGTGGAAGAAGACCATGCCCAGGTGCACCGCGGCCACGGCCCCGGTGAGCCAGGCACCGGCGGCCACGACGACCCGGGCGGGAAGGGAGAGTCCGCCCGGGCCGGCCGGGCCCGCGGACTCGTCGGCCCGGTCCATGGGGCTCCTCTCAGCCGGCGGACGGCGCCGGTGACGCGTCCTGGTCCAGTTCCCGGCATGCGGGCGCCTCCTCGAAGGCGGCGTTCAGCCCGGGGTCCTTCCTCAAGTCCTCGGCCGGTCCCTCGTAGGCGGCGGCCCGGCCCATGCTCCTGCCCGCCTCGGCGAAGGCGTCCTGGAGCGACTCGGGGTCCTCGACCTCGGTCTGGCTCAGGGTCGTGTGGGCGCTCTCGACGGACTTCCGGGTCTCCGCGAGCGCCTTCATGGCCGCGTCGTAGGTGTCCTCGGCCGAGGACACCGGCGGCGGTCCCTCCTTCCGGAGGTTCTCCGCGAGGGTGCCGAGCTGCCCGGAGAGCGCGTCCAGGAAGGACGCGGCGCTGTCGCGGGCGGCGGGCGCGTCGCCCGGGTCGACCTCGGGCATGGTGAGCTGCCGGCCGCCGTCGTGGAGGTGCCCGCAGACGTCGCCCGCCCACGTGACGAGTTCGCCGGCGGGTCCGGCTCCGCCGCCTCCGCCGCCCTCGGAGGAGGAGCAGCCGGCGGCGCTGAGGACGGCTGCGGCGGCCAGCGCGACGGCGCTGGTGATGCGTCGGTTCATGTGCGTTTCTCCGGTCTCGTCGGGGTGGGCGGTCTCTTTCCGGGACGCCCGGCGGCGGTGGCGGTCAGCGGGCGAAGGTGTCGATCTGCGCGATCTTCCAGGTGCCGCCGGTGTGCAGCGCCTCGACGGCGAACATGGCCGCGGCGTAGGTGCTCTCGCCGTCCTGGCCGGTGCGCGTGCTCTGCTGGTCGGCGAAGACGAGCACCCGGGCCCGGTCGTCCTCGATCAGCTCCACGCCGCTGTGCGTGACGGTGGTGGTCAGCAGCAGCTTCTGCTCCGGGCCCTGCTCCCTGACCTGGGCGAGCAGGGTCCGGTGCTGTTCCACGGCCCGGCCGGTCAGCACCTGGCGGGCGGCGGTGTCGGTGGCGCCGGGCTGGGTGTGGTCGTAGGAGAAGACGTCCGCGACGGCCTGGCTCACCTTGCCCTTGACCTCGCTGGTGCGGGCCGTGTCGGTGAGGGCGGTGTTGCGGGCGGCCGCGGTGGCGCGCAGGGCGGACGCCTCGGTGTGCGCGTACACCGCGAAGCCGCCGAGCAGCACGGTGAGGACGGCCAGCACGAGGGGCAGCCGCCACCGGGCACGGGGCGGGGTGGCGGCGTCTGCCGGGCCGTCGCCTCCGGCGCGGCGGACGGGCCGGACGCGGATGCGCGCGGGCGCCGGTTCGGTGCGCGGGCGCGGGCGCCGCGGCCCGTCCGCGGTGGCCTGGTCGGCGAGCGTGGCGCGGGCGGCGGTCTGCCCGGGGGCACCCGCGGCCGCGCGGCGGCGCCGGTTCACCAGGTGGCGGGTGGTGGACATGTGCGGTCCTTCCTCGCGTCGTCCGACGCCTCGGTCACTGGCCGGCGCTCTCGCCCAGCGACGCCTGGCTGAGGCCGCTGAGTTTCCAGCCCTGCGGGGTGCGGGTCAGCTCGCCGAGCATGCGGCTCTCCTTGACGGCGGGCTCCTGTTCGGGCGCGGTCACGGTGATGCGCAGCGCCACCATGACGGCGGCCCGTCCGGCGCGGTCGTCCAGCTCGGTCACGGCGGTGGAGAGCACCCGGGCCGTGGTGACCGTGCGCGCCTCGCGCACCCGTTCGGTGAACTGCCCCCGTCCGTCGGTGAGCTGCTCGTGCAGCTCACCGGTGGTGGAGTCCTCCCAGGTGTCGTAGCCCGCGGTCAGCTCGCGGTGGTCGAGGGTGTTGAGGTTCTGCACGGCCTGGGCACCGGCGGCGGCGACGTCGTCGCGGCCCCGCGCGAAGGCGAGGGCGTCGTCGTGCGCGGCGGCGTACCAGTTCCAGCCTGTCAGGCCCGCGCCGCCGAGCGCGAGGACGGCGGTGGCCGCCGCCGCGGCCAGCGGGGGGTTTCGGGTGAACCGGGCCATGGGGTCCTCCTCGGCGCCTAGCGCGGGGTCATGTCGGTGATGCGCCACCGGTCGCCGCGCAGTTCGGCGACGACGGTGAGCTGGGCGCCGGTGGCCGAGGGTTCCTGGCCCGGGCGGCTGGCGGTCTGGTCGAGGAAGGCCAGCAGCGTGGCGCGGTCGTCGGTCAGTTCGCTGACACCGACGCGCACCACCCGGGTGACCAGGCTCAGTTCCTGTTCCGCGACGCGTTCCTCGACCTGGGCGAACAGTGCCCGGTACTCCCTGGCGGCGGTGCCCGCGAGCGTCTCGTCGGCCGCCTGCCCGGTCCGGTCGAGGGTGCCGGGGCCGTAGGAGAAGACCCGGGTGAGCGCGTCGCTCACCTCGCCGGTGACCCGGTCGGTGGCGGCGGTCCGGGTCAGCGCCCCGTTGCCGGCCGCGGGTGAGCCCGTCAGGGCGCGGGCGTGCAGCCACAGCGCGCTGCCCGCCCCGAGGAGGGCGAGGAGCACGATGACGGCGACCGGACGGCGCAGGCGGCGCGGGCGGCCGGAGCGGCCGTGCCCTGCGGGGGGCGGGGCGCCCGGCGTCCCGTCGTCCCGCCGCTCGCCATCGTCCCCGCTGCCGCCGTCGTGCGGGGTGCCGCCGGCGGAGTCCGTGCCGGTGCCGGTGCCGGACGCGGGGGTCCGCGCGGTGCTGGGCATGGGGGTTCCTCCCTTCCGCGTTCAGCCGGCCGCGACGGGCACGGCGGTGAGTGTGGTGAGCTTCCAGCCGTCGGCGGTGCGGGTCAGCGTGGCCTCGCAGCGCTTGCGGTCGGTGGTGGGCTCCTGGCCCCGCGGGGTCAGTTCGACCCGTACCGAGGCGATGACCTCGGCGGTCCCGGTGCGGGTGTCCAGCGCGGTGACGGCGGCGTCCGTGACGGTGCCGCGCGCGGTGGTGCCCTCCTGTTCCAGGACCGCCCCGCTCTCGCCCCCGGTGCGCTTCAGCTCCTCGTGCAGCGGCCCGGTGGTGGCGGCCAGCCAGCCCGCGAGGCCCGCCTCGACGTCGCGGCCGTCCAGGGTGTGCAGCCGGGCGATGTGCCGGCGCCCGTCGGCGAGGGCCGCGTCGCGGGCGCGGGCGTGGGCGAGGTCGTCGTCGGCGCGGGCCCGCCAGTCGGTCCAGCCCGCGACGGCGCAGAAGGCGAGGGCGAGGAGGAGGGCGAGCGGCATGAGGAGCCGCCGGGCCCTCATCGGCCGTCTCCCAGACCGAGCAGGCCGCCGAGGTCGCGGGGGGACTCGCCGGTGCGCGGCCCGCCGCCGCCCGGCCCGCCGCCGCTGCCGCTGTCGTCGCGGGAGGCCAGGGCGCCGGGGATCGCGGGTTCCGGCAGCGGGCCGCCGCTGGGGGCGTTGGCCGAGCCGCGCACGTTCTGGCCGCTGCCGGGCGGCGCGGTGCAGCGGGCGGCGGTGTTCAGCGGGGGCGCCTTCGAGGTGTCCAGGCCGTTGCGGTACACGGTGCCGCCGTATCCGTCGGTGCAGGGCAGCGGGGCGAAGAAGGTGACGGTCATGCCCAGGCGCAGCCCGTCGCCGTCCACGGCGGTGGCCGCGGCCGCGACGGCCCTCGGCGCCTGCACCAGCAGCTCCTCGACTCCGCGCTGCCGGGTGAGCAGCACCTCGGAGGTGGTGGTCAGGTTGGCGAGGACGACGCTGAGGTGCGGGTCCACGTCCCGCAGGAGCGCGCTGACCTGGGTGACGGCGCCGGGTGTCCGGTCGATCAGCCGTCTCAGGTCGGGGTCGGACTCCTTGAGCTGCGCCGCCAGTTCGCGGGTGCCGCGCGCGAAGGCCCGCAGCGACTCCCCCTCCTCGCTCTGGGTGCGCAGGACGGACTCGGCGTCGGTGATCAGCGCGGTGGTGGCGGGCAGGGCCTCGTGCGCGGAGTCCAGGAAGGCGCTGGAGGTGTCGAGGAGGATCTGGAGGTCCTCGCCGCGCCCGGCGAACGTCTGGCCCAGTTCGTCGACGACCGTGCGCAGCGCGTCCAGGTTCACCGAGGCCGCCAGGTCGTCCAGGCTGCTGATCGCGTCGGTGACCGGCGGCGGCGTGCTGGTGGCGGCCCGGGGGATGACGGAGCCGTCGGTGAGGTAGGGGCCGGTGGCGCTGGTGGGCCGGAGGTCGAGGTACTGCTCGCCGACCGCGGAGAGGGAGGCGACCTCGGCGGTGAGGTCGGCGGGCACCCGCGGGGCGTCGTCCTCGATGTGCAGTTCGGCCTCGACCCCGGTGCCGGTCAGCTCGATCCCGGCGACCCGGCCCACGGACACGCCCCGGTAGGTGACCTTGGCGCCGGTGAACAGTCCGCCGGTCTCCGCCAGTTCGGCGCGCACCCGGTAGTGGTCGCGCAGTCCGACGTAGCGGCCGAGGTCGGCGTAGGTGGTGGCCATGTACGCCATGACGACGGCGCCGAGCACCAGGAACCCCACGATCCGGAGCTTGATTGCGGTGGTCAGCATCGCTGCTCACTCCCCCTCGGTGGTGGTGGCGGGGCCGCTGACGGCGGGCAGCGGCAGCAGGGCCGCGGTCGCCTCGGCCGGGTCGGCCCCGTCATCGCCGCCGCCCCCGCCGGGTGGGGCGGCCGGGTCCAGCGCCGGGATGATCCGGGTGTCCGGCTGGGCGGTGACGTCGAGGTAGACGTTCAGGTAGTCCCCCTTGACGCCCCGCAGCACCTCGTCGGTGAAGGGGAAGGTGGCCAGCGCCTGGAGCGAGTCGGGCAGGTCCTGCCCGGCGTCGGCGAGGTTGCGCAGCGTGGGGGCCAGTGCCCTGAGGTCCGCGACGATGTCGTCCTTGCCGGCGTCCAGCGTCTCGACGGCGACGCCCGAGAGCGTGTCGAGTCCGCGGAGCATGGTGACGAGGGAGCCGCGCTGGTCCCGCAGCGTGTCCAGACCGGGGCTGAGTCCGGTGACGGCCGTGCCGATCCCGTCCTTGCGCGTGGCGAGCCGCGCGGAGAGCCGGTCGACGCTGTCGAGCGCCTGGGTGATGTCGCTCTTGTGCTCGTCCAGGTTGCCGGTGAGCGTCGCCAGGCGGCGCAGCGTCGAGCGGATCTGCGGCTCGTTGCCGTCCAGCGCGGCGTTCAGCTCCTGGCTGATGGTGCGGATCTGCTGCACGCCGCCGCCGTTGAGCACGAGGGACAGCGCGCCGAAGACCTCCTCGACCTCCGGGTTGCGGTTGGTGCGTGCGAGCGGGATGGCCGACCCGTCGCGCAGCACGCCGCGGGCCCGGCCCTCGGCGGGGGCGGCCAGCTGCACGTACTTCTCGCCCAGCAGACTGGACTGCTCCAGGCGGGCGTAGGAGTTCGCGGGGAGCTCGACGTCGCCGTTGACCTCCATGGTGACGGTGGCCGTCCAGCCGTCGTCGGCGAGCGCGATGCCGGTGACGCGGCCCACGGGCACGTCGTTCACCTTGACCGAGGAGTGCGGGAACAAGCTGAGCACGTCGGCGAACTCGGCGGTGACCGTGTACGGGTCGCCGCCGAGGTCGGCGCCGCCGGGCAGCGGCAGGTCCGCCAGCCCCTCGTAGCGCGGCACGGAGCATCCGGCCGCGCCGAGCCCGATGACGGCGGCGAGCGCGACGGCGGCGGACAGCGTGGTCCTCGCGGCGGTGGACCGTTTCACGGCTTCGCCTCCGCCTCGCGGTAGAGCTCGCCGACGGCCGGGAGCGGCAGCGGCGGCGCGGAGCCCGTGTCGGCCTGCGGGACGGGCTCCAGCAGCGGGCGGGTCCCTGGGCCCATGCTCAGTTCGTTGAGGTTGACCCGCCCGTCGATGGTGCCGGTCTGCGGGTTGTAGGCGCGGACGGCGTTCCCGGCGGCCAGCGGCGCGGTGTCCAGGGCGTCCGCCAGGTTGCGGCGCTGCTCGACGAGGGTCCGGGTGAGGCTGGTGAGGCGTTCGACGTTCTCCCCGATCTGCACCCGGTGGCCGGAGATGAAGCCCCGCACGTCGCCGAGCGCGGTGCTCAGTTCCCGCAGCGCGCTGCCGAGGTCCTCCTTGTCCTCGGCGAGGAAACCGGCCACGTCGCCGAGCTGGCGGGTGGCCTCGCGGACCTGTCCGTCGTTCTTCTTCAGCATGGCGGTGAACTTCTGGAGGTTCTTGATGGTGGAGACGACGTCCTCGCTGCTGCCGTCCAGGACGCGGGAGGCCGCGCCGAGCCGGGCGATCGTGTCCCCCATCGACTTGCCGTTGCCCTTCAGGTTCTCGGCGCCGGCCTCCAGCAGGCCGGTGAGCGCGCCGTCCTCGTTGACGCCGTCGGGCCCGAGCGCGTCACTGAGCGTCGTCAGGGTGGAGAGCAGTTCGTCGATCTCCATCGGGGTGAGGGTGCGCTCGACGGGGATGACGTCGCCCTCGGCCAGCAGCGGTCCCTCGGTGTAGGGCGGGGTGAGCTGGATGAACCGCCCGGAGACGACGCTGGGGGCGACGACGACGGCGCGGGCGGCGGCCGGCACCTCGACTCCCTCGTCCACGGCCAGCGTGACGCGCACCCGGGTGCCCTCGGGGGTGATGTCCTCCACCCGGCCCGCGGTGACGCCGAGGATGCGCAGGTCGGCTCCCTCGTACACGCCGACGGTCCGGGCGAAGTAGGCGGTGACGCGCATGCTGTCGTCGGTCAGCCAGGTGACGGCCACCGCCGTGGCCGTCACGAGGACGGCGGTGGCCGTGGCCAGCGCGGCCAGGCGCCGGCCGCCCGGTGGGCGCGGGCGGCGGCGGAGCCGGTGGCGGGTGGGCTCGCGTTTCATCGGCCACCTCCTTCGGGCTTGGGCGGCACGCAGCCGGCCTCGGGCCGGGTGCCGGCCGGCAGGTAGCGGTCGGGGATGACGCCGCAGGCGTAGCTGTCCAGCCAGCGGCCGTTGCCCGCGGTGTTGCCGAGCAGCCGGTAGTAGGGGGCGGCGGCTTCGAGGGTGTCGCCGAGGTGCTCCTGGTTCTCCTCCAGCACCGTGGTGACGCGCTCCAGGGAGCGCAGCGTCGGGCCGAGCTGCCGCTCGTTGTCGGCGACCATCCCGCTCAGCTGCTCGCCCAGGTCGCGGGTGCCGGTGAGGAGCGCGCGGATGGCGTTGCGCCGTTTGCGGATCTCCCCCAGGAGCAGGTTGCCGTCCTCCAGCAGCGACTCGAAGCGGGCGCTCTGGTCGTCGAGCGTCTGCGTGATGGCGCTGGAGCCGGTGAACAGTTCGGCCAGTTCGGTGTCCCGGTCCGCGATGGTGCGGGAGAGGTCGGAGAGCCCGGTGACCGCGTCCCGGACGTCGGGGGGCGTGTCCTTGAAGGTGTCGGCGAGGGTGTCGAAGCTGTCGGCGATCTTCCCGGTGTCCAGTTCGCCGACGGTGTCGCCGAGGTCGGTGAACGCCTGCATGACGTCGTAGGGGGACGTGGTGCGGGCGAGCGGGATGCGCGCGCCCGGGTCCTGTTCCCGGGAGCCGAGCGGGTCCAGGACGAGGTACTTGGCGCCCAGCAGGGTCTTGATGCCGATGCCGACGGTACTGGCGTCGCCGACCCAGGTGCCGGAGACGGTGAAGGTGACCTTCACCCGGGCGCGGTCCAGGGTGACGCCGTCCACCTCGCCGACGCGCACCCCGGCGACGCGTACCTCGTCCCCGGCGTTCAGCCCGGCGGAGTCGGTGAACTCGGCGGTGTAGGTGGTGCCGCCGGCGAAGGCGTCGGCGTTGTAGGCGACCAGACCGGCCAGGGTGCACAGCAGCAGGCCGGTCACCCCGGCGAGGGCGGGACGGCGGCGGCGCGGGGGCCGCGCGGGACGGCGGCCCGCGGGGCGGCGCAGACGGGGCAGGAGTCTCATGCCGTGCACCTCGCTTCCGTGACCGGCAGGCCGGTGGGCGCCTCGCCGCCGCCGTCGGCGGTGACGCCGCGCAGTTCGACCCCGCACAGGTAGAGGTTGAGCCAGGAGCCGTAGGAGGTCAGGCGGGTCAGGGCGCGCATCTTCTCGGGGGTCTTCTCCAGGAAGTTCTCGACCAGGGGTGTGTTGTCGGCGAGGGTGTCGCTGAGCCGGCCCAGTTCCCGGATGTCGGTCCTGAGCGGGGCGCGGCCCTCCTGGAGCAGGTCCGCGGTGCTGACGGCCAGCTCCGACATGCCCTCGACGGCCTCGCCGATGGGCTCGCGGTCGTCGGCGAACCCGCTCACCAGTCCCTCCAGGGTGGTGACGAGCTCGGTGAAGTCCTCCTCCCGGTCGTTGACGGTCTTCAGCACGGTGTTGAGGTTCTCGACGATCCGCCCGATCACCTGGTCCTTGGTGGCGAGCGTGGTGGTCAGCGAGCCGACCGTGCGCACGAGCTGGGTGACGGTGCCGCCCTCGCCCTGGAGGACCTGCACCAGGGAGGCGGCCAGCGCGTTGGTGTCCTGGGGCGAGAGCCCCTGGAACAGTGGCTGGAAGCCGTTGAACAGCTGGGTGAGGTCGAGCGCCGGTGTGGTGCGGTCCAGCGGGATCAGGGCGCCCGCCGGGAGCGTCGCGCCGACCGGCCCCGTGCCCTGCCGCAGGTCGATGTAGCGCTGGCCGACCATGTTGAGGTACTTGATGGACGCCGTGGCGGAGGCCGGCACGGCGCGGTCCTCGGCCACGGAGAAGCTGACTTCGGCGAAGCGCCGGTCGACGACCCGGATGCCGGTGACCCTGCCGACCTCCACCCCGGCGATCCGGACGCTGTCACCCTCGATGAGCCCGGTGGTGTCGGTGAAGCGGGCCCGGTAGGTGTCGGCGGAGCCGGTGTCGCGTCCGGAGATGCTGAGGGCCAGCAGCGCGGTGGCCAGGACGGTGACGCACACGAACAGGGCCGACTTGACCAGGGGCCGGGTGAGGCTGGTGCGTGCGCTCATTTCAGGTGCACCTCCGTGCCCCGCAGGACGGGTCCGGCCAGCAGGGTGGACCACTCGGGGAGCGCCGCGGGTGACTGTGCGGCCGGCGCGGCCAGGAGTTCGGTGACAAGGGCGTTCTCCTGCGGTGAGTTGGCCAGGCCCAGGCCGTCGGGCACGCCGTTCAGGGCCTGGGGCGCCGCGCCGCCCTGCGGCGCCGCGGTCCCCGTCCCCTCCCGGGCGGAGGTGAGCGGCACGGAGTAGCACCGCGGTCCGTCGCCGCCCTCGTAGCGGGGGGTGTCGGCGCCGGGCTGGTAGGCGCCCCGGGAGGGGACGACCTCGACGTCCACGCGCAGGCCCGGGCGGTCGGTCCCCTTGCCCAGCGCCTTGTCCATGGCCGGGACGAAGTCGGCGAGGGTGCGCAGGGTGCAGGGGAAGGACGGCGCGTAGCGGCCCAGGGTCTCCAGGGTCGGCCGGCTGGCCGCCGCGAGCCGGATCAGGTTCTCCTGGTTCTGCCGCAGGAAGGTGGTGAGGTCCTGCGAGCCGGTGGTGACCGAGGCGTACACCGAGTTGAGGCGGGAGCGCCGCTCGGCGAGGGTGGCGGTCGTGGTGGTGAGGTCGGCGAGCGCGTCGACGATGTCGGGCGCCGCGTCCGCGTAGAGGTTGCCGGCCTTCACCAGTTCTCTGAGGTCCCGGTTGAGGGCCGGCAGGTGCGGGTTCAGCTCGCTCAGGTACGCGTCGAGCCGCACGAGCGTCTCGCCGAGCTGTTCGCCGCGCCCGTCGAGCGCCGTCGCGACGGCGGTCAGGGTGGCGGACAGTTTCTCCGGTTTGACGGCGGTGAACAGCGGCAGCAGGTTGTCCAGCGCCTGTTCGAGTTCGATGGCGTTCTCGCTGCGGTCCTGCGGGATGACGGCGCCCGCGCGCAACGGCTCCCCGGCCGGGTCGGCGGGCGGGACGAGGGCGACGTAGCGCAGCCCGAAGAGCGTCGTGGGCAGGAGCTGCGCCCGGACGTTGGCGGGGACGCGCTCCAGGCTGCCGGGTTCCATGGCGAGGGTGAGCCGGGCGCCGTCGCCGTCGGTGGTGATCTGCTCGACCTGGCCGACGACCACGCCGCGCAGTTTCACCTCGGCGCGCGGGTGCATCTCCTTGCCGACGGTCGTGGTCTCCACGACGACGGTGTCGGAGGGGGTGAACGCCTGCTGGTGGACGGCCACCGACAGGGCGGCCAGCAGCACGGGCACCAGCAGGAAGACGACGCCAGCGAGCCTGCGGCGCACCGCGCGGGCGCGGTCCCGCCGGCGGGCGGCGGCGAGGCCGTCGGCCGCCGGGCGGGCGGGCAGGGGCCTGGTGGTCTGCGTCGCGGTCATCCGGCCACCTTCACCGTCGTCGTGGCGCCCCAGAACGCCAGGCTGAGGAAGAAGTCGCTGACGCTGATCAGCACGATCGCGGTGCGGACCGAGCGGCCCACCGCGACGCCCACCCCGGCCGGCCCTCCGGCGGCGCGGAAGCCGTAGTAGCAGTGCGCACAGATCACCAGCACCGAGAAGATCAGCACCTTCAGGAAGGACAGCAGCACGTCGTCCGGGGAGAGGAACAGCTCGAAGTAGTGGTCGTAGGTGCCCGTCGACTGGTCGTTGAAGGCGATGGTCACCAGCCGCGAGGCGGCGTAGGAGCCGAGCAGCCCGATCGCGTACAGCGGGACGATGGCGAGGGCCCCGGCCAGGATGCGGGTGCTGACGAGGTAGGGCATGCTGCGGATGCCCATGGCCTCCAGCGCGTCGACCTCCTCGTTGATGCGCATCGCGCCGAGCTGCGCGGTGAAGCCGGCGCCCACGGTCGTGGACAGGGCGAGGGCCGCGACCAGGGGGGCGATCTCGCGGGTGTTGAAGTACGCCGAGACGAAGCCGGTGAAGGCGTCGGTGCCGATCTGGCTGAGGGCCGCGTAGCCCTGGAGGCCGACGACGGTGCCGGTGAAGACGGTGATGCCGATCATCACGCCGACCGTGCCGCCGACGACGCCGAGCCCGCCGCTGCCGAAGGAGACCTCCGACAGCAGCCGCAGCAGCTCCTTGCGGTAGCTGCGCACCGCCTTGGGGACGCCGAGGAGCGCGCGCACGTAGAACAGCAGTTCGTCGCCCGGACGGTCGAGCCAGGCCAGCCGGCTGCGGGTGCGGCGGACCGGCCTGCGCGAGAGCTTCCGGGCCGGTGCGCCACCTCCCGCGGCGCGCCGCTGCGTCGAGGCCATCGTCAGATTCCCTTCGAGGGGACGAGCTGGAGGTAGATGGCCGTGATCACCATGTTGACGAAGAACAGGATGAGGAAGGTGAAGACGACCGACTGGTTCACCGCGTCGCCCACGCCCTTGGGGCCGCCGCGCGGGTTGAGGCCGCGGTGGGCGGCGACGATGCCCGCGATGAAGCCGAACAGCAGGGCCTTCAGCTCGCTGATGTAGAGGTCGGGCAGCTGGGCGAGGGCGGAGAAGCTGGCGACGTACGCGCCGGGGGTGCCGTTCTGCATGACGACGTTGAAGAAGTAGCCGCCGAGCGTGCCGACCACCGACACCATTCCGTTGAGCAGCACGGCGACCAGCGTCACCGCGAGCACCCGGGGCACGACCAGGCGCTGGATGGGCGAGACGCCCATGACGCGCATCGCGTCCAGCTCCTCGCGGATCGTGCGCGATCCCAGGTCCGCGCAGATGGCCGAGCACGCGACGCCGGAGACGAGCAGCGAGACGATGAGCGGGCTGGCCTGCTGGATGAGGACGAGGACGCTGGCCCCGCCGGTGAACGACTGGGCGCCGAACTGCTGGATGAGCGAACCGACCTGGAGCGCGATGACCGCGCCGAAGGGGATCGTCACGAGGATGGCGGGCAGGATGGTGACGCTGGCGATGAACCAGAACTGCTCGATGAACTCCCGGAGCTGGAAGGGGCGCCGGAACGACTCGCGGATGACGGTGACCGCGAGGGAGAACAGCTCGCCGACCTGGCGCAGCGCTCCGGCGCCCGGCAGCGGGCGGCCCGGCGGGGCGGGTGCGCTCACCGGGCGCCTCCGGCCTGCGGACGGGGCAGCGGGGCGGTGCCGTTGGGTCCCCTGCCCACGTCCTCGCCGGCGTACCCGGCGCGGATGGCCGCCTGGGCGGACGGGGAGAGCTGGTCCAGCATGGCCAGCACCCGCCGCTGGCGGCGCAGGGCGGCACCGCGCGCGGGCATGCCCGCCGAGGGCTGGAGCTGCGGCTGGACGGTGCGCGGCACGTTGCGGTAGTCGGCGGCGCCG
Source organism: Streptomyces solitudinis (assembly GCF_036323765.1). NCBI lineage: Bacteria > Bacillati > Actinomycetota > Actinomycetes > Kitasatosporales > Streptomycetaceae > Streptomyces > Streptomyces solitudinis. Next base: position 586,922 of record NZ_JAZDCW010000001.1, on the reverse strand, counting down.
GAGAGCTGCTCCCGCTCGACGGTGGCCTGGTCCTTCTCCTCGGACATCCCGATGGGGCCGGCCATGTGTCCGCCGAGGAACTGCCTCACCACGGGTTCCTCGCTGGTCAGCAGGGCTTCGCGCGGTCCGAAGGTGACGAGCCTGCGGCGGAAGAGCATGCCCATGTTGTCCGGCACGGTGCAGGCGATGTCGAGGTTGTGGGTGACGATCAGCATCGTGGTGTCGAGCTGCGCGTTCAGGTCGATGAGGAGCTGCGAGAGGTAGGAGGTGCGCACCGGGTCCAGTCCGGAGTCCGGCTCGTCGCACAGGATGATCTGCGGGTCGAGCACGAGGGCGCGGGCGAGCCCGGCGCGCTTGCGCATGCCGCCGGATATCTCGCCGGGCAGTTTGTCCTGCGCTCCGGTGAGGCCGACCATCTCCATCCGGTCCAGCACGATGCGCCGGATCTCGGACTCCTTCTTGCGGGTGTGCTCCCGCAGCGGGAACGCGATGTTGTCGTACAGGTTCATCGAGCCGAACAGGGCGCCGTCCTGGAACATCAGGCCGAACAGCTTCCGCGTTTCGTAGATGTCCCGTTCGGGGGCGTTCACCATGTCCACGCCGTTGATCAGGACCCGGCCCGTTTCTGGTTTGAGCAGGCCGATGACGGATTTCAGGAACACCGTCTTGCCGGTGCCCGAGGGGCCCAGCAGCACGCTGACCTCACCGGGGGGCAGGGTGAACGTCACGTCCTGCCAGATCTCCTGGCTGCCGAAGTGTTTGCTCAGTCCCTCGACGACGACTTCGACTCCCATGGGCACCTCCCGGCTGTTTACGCGTCAACAATTTCGGTGTCACCGCTCGGGCAGTTCCGGCAGCACGACTTCCTCGCACGGGTTCTTCTGGCACAACGGCCCCTGGTTGAGCTTCAGGTAGTTGTCCGGGCCCGAGATGGCCGCCGTGAACAGCGGGTCCAGGTCCTCTCCCGCACCGCATCCGGTGAAGGCCGGGATGTCGATCGCCCCTTCGAGCAGGCCGCCCTGGAGGATGTCGTAGTGCGGCGACCCGCCCCTCAGCCGCACGTCGATGGGCTCGGCCGTCCGGCACTGCGAACCGACCGGCAGGGGAGTGCCGTTGACCTTCGCCTCGGCCACCCGCAGGGCGAGCTGGTAGCCCACCGTCGCCTTCAGCCGCTCGCCGGTGCGCGGGACGACGGTGACGATGGTGGCCGGGGTCAGCGAGGTCAGTTCGACCGTGGCCGTGACCGGCATGAAGTCGAAGCCGAGGAACGTGCTCGTCGCCGGGGGCATGTCGATGGCGCCCACGTGGTTGGCCTCGATGTAGCCGTCCGGGCCGGACACGGACCGGACGAAGATGCGCAGGGAGGAGAGCCGGGGTGCGGCCTGCGGGTCGTTGAGGACCATCGCCCCGCGCTGCTTCTTCACGTTGGAGTAGCCCACGGGGAAGGTGCAGCTGGGGCTGCCCTCGCTCTCCAGCACGTTCGCCCCGGGCGGCGGCTCGGGCAGCAGCCCGCGGTCCAGTCCGTCCGCGGGCGGCATCCCGGGGCAGCCGTCCACGGGAACCGTGACCGGCTCCTGCGGCGCCGCGGGGCTCTCCTGCGCGCGGGGTCCGGCGCCGTCGGCCTCCCCGCGGGCCTCGGGGCTCGCGGAGCCGGAGGGGCCGGGCGGACGGCCGCCGGGCGTCGCGGACGGCGGCGGCCCGGCGGTGACGCGGACGGCGGCCAGCGCGGGCACCTGCCCGTCGCGCGGCGTGCACGTGGCCGCGGGTGCCCGCGTCCCCGGCTCCGCCGCCGGGCTCTCCGCGGCGCCGCCGGGAGCGGACTCCGTGCCGCCGGACGCGGGACCGGCGGCGCCGGGTCCGGGGGTGCTGTCCGGGGAGGTCTCCGGCCCGGCTCCGGGCGCCTCCGCGTCCCCGCGGACGTCGAGGTGCAGGGCGCCCGGGGTGAAGAGAACCTCCCCCGCGTCCGGCAGCGTCACCGGCTCCGCCTGCCCGCGGTGCTCCAGCACCAGCGGCTCGCCCTCGACCACCGGCGTCGCCGGCGCGGTGACCTCGGCCTCCCAGGCGGCGACGGGATCACCGCCGCGCGTCACCCCGGCGCTGAGCGTCGCGGCGCTGGTCACCGAGTCGACGTCCGCCTCCCCCGCGTCCGGCAGGTCGGCCGCCGCGGCGGCGGGCAGCGCCGTGCGCACGCTGAGCTTCTCCGCCTGGACCGGCTCGCCCGGCGCCACGGTGGCCGGGAAGGACGCGGACACGGTGACCTCGGCGTCGTAGGTGCCCGAGGGGAACGCGCAGGTGTAGGCGGCGGTGATCTGCACCGGCTCCGTCGACCGGGCCGGAAGGCGCAGATCGCGTGCGGCCGGGCCGGTCCCGACGGGCAGCCCGGCGAGCAGCGCGGCCGAGGCGATGGCCGTCGCGCGGAGCGAGCGCCGTGCGTTCATCGCGTGCCTTCCTTCGGGGTTCGCGGAGGGGGGAACGGGGCGGCTGAGCGGGGAAAGGGAGCGGACCCGGTGCGTCGCTTGCGGGAATACCGCTGCTCCACCGCCGGAATGAGATGTTCCGCGCCGTGGTCTTCCGGGTGGGGGCGGCGGTGCGGATGGCACGTTACGTACGGGTAACCCGACCGTGCAATGGTGATCACGAAAATTCCCCGGCACTGCCGTGAAATGCGCTTCCCCTTGTGCCCCGGGCATCACGGACGCGCCGCCGTTCATCACCAGGTGAGCAATTCCGCGCCCGCGGCTTGACGTCCGGGCCGCAAAGCGCAGGAGTCTGCGCTATGCGCGTTCTCCTGTCGCCGATGCAGCAGTTCCCGCCCGAATCCCGCACGAAGGTGAGTACGGTGAGCCGATCGCCTTGACGGGGGCGGGTGTGCACGGAGCCACTGGAGCGGCCCGCGCCGTGTGCGCGGAACCACCACGACGTCAGGTGGCGGGCCGCGCGGGGGATTGGCCTGCCGTGCCCACCCTGCCACCGAGACCGCCCCCGCGTCATACCGCACCAGTCGTCGGACCCTGACCGCGTTCGTCCACCGGCGCGCGACCGCTGCCGCGTCCGCCCCGCGGCGGCCCCCGGTGGAGTGAGGAAGAGATGTATGACGAGTGCCATCCCCCCGGCGGGCCTGGACGAGCCGCAGGGACCGCTGCCCAAGGAGCTGGCCGCCGTCATGCGGCCGGAACTGCCCAGCCTGCTCCATGAGATCGGCGCCGAGATCAGACGGGCCATACCCGAGTACGGGCCGCTGCTGGACGGGCCCTACGGCCCCGTCATCCAGGGCGGCGTCGAGCAGAACCTCGTGACCTTCGTCGACCGGATCGCCGCCCCGAGCGCGCCCACCACCCGCCGTGACCAGCTCTGCCGCAAGCTCGGCCGCTACGAGGCGTACCGCGGCCGGACGCTGGACAACCTCCAGGCGGCCTTCCGCATCGGCGCCCGCGTCGCCCTGCGCCGGGCCAAGAAGCTCGGCAAGCGCTACAGCCTCTCCCCCGCCGTCATGCTGTCGTTCGCCGACGCCCTCTTCGGCTACGTCGACGAGCTGATCGAGGTCTCCCGGGAGGGCTACCAGGCCGCCCAGGCGGAACTGGGCGGCGGCCAGGAGGAGTACCGCAGGATGCTGCTCCAGCTCATCCTCGCCGGAGCCTCCGTGCCGCGCTCCTCCCTGGCCGGACACGCCGAGCGGGCCCGCTGGCCGCTGCCGTCGGAGGTGACCCTCGTGGCCATCAGCCCGGACAGCAGGCCGCCCCGGGGCAGCCTGGGCGACGACGTCCTGGCCGCGCCCGGCGACCCGCAGCCGCACGCCCTCCTGCCCGGCCCCGTCGAGGAGAACCGCCGTCTGCTGCTGGACGCCGCGCCGCGGGAGGTCCGGATCGCCGTGGGGCTGACGGTGCCGCTGGCCCAGGCCGCGGAGTCGCTGCGCTGGGCGCGGCAGGCGCTGGCGCTGGTGGAGGCGGGCGTCATCCCGGCCGCGCCCGTCACCTACTGCGACGACCACCTGCTCACCCTGTGGCTGTGCGCCGACTCCGCGCTCACCGAGCAGCTCGCGCGCCGCCAGCTCGCCCCGCTGGCCGACCTCACCCGCAACCAGCGCGAGCGGCTGGTCGAGACGCTCCAGGCGTGGCTGGACACCCGGGGCAACGCCGTGCAGATGGCGGAGCTGCTGCACCTGCACCCGCAGACCGTCCGCTACCGGCTGCGGAACCTCGACCGGGCCTTCGGCGCGCGGCTCTCCGACCTCGACGACCGGTTCGCCACCGAGGTCGTGCTGCGCTCCCTGCGGCTGCGGCGCCAGGCCAGCCGTCCGGCGGTGGAGGGGCGCCGCCCTTGATACGCTCGCCGCGAGCCGTGACTGGCGCGACGAAATGGGACGGACCATTGGGGAGCGGCTCCATCATCGGTGATGTGCTGCCGCGCGCCTGGGCCACCGGAGCACATGCACCCTCCTGGAGGTTCCCGTGGCCGCCGAACCCGCGCCGCAGCCCGCCGGGGCGTCGCCGACGCCCGAGACGACCGCCTACCGCGCCGCGCTGGAGGTGATCCGGGGCGTCGAACCCCGGGTCGCCGACGCGGTCGGCGCCGAACTGGCCGACCAGCGCGAGTCGCTCAAGCTGATCGCCAGCGAGAACTACGCCTCCCCCGCCGTGCTGCTGACCATGGGGAACTGGTTCAGCGACAAGTACGCCGAGGGCACCGCCGGGCGCCGCTTCTACGCCGGGTGCCGCAACGTGGACACCGTCGAGGCGCTGGCCGCCGAGCATGCCCGCGAACTGTTCGGCGCCCGGCACGCCTACGTCCAGCCGCACTCGGGCATCGACGCGAACCTCGTCGCCTTCTGGGCGGTGCTCGCCCGGCGCGTGGAGGCCCCCGCGCTGGACCGGGCCGGGGTCCGGCACGTCGGCGACCTCGGCGAGGCGGACTGGGAGCGGCTGCGCGCGGCGTTCGGCGACCAGCGGATGCTCGGCATGTCCCTGGACGCCGGCGGCCACCTCACCCACGGCTTCCGCCCCAACATCTCGGGGAAGATGTTCCGGCAGCGCAGCTACGGCACCGACCCGCGCACCGGGCTGCTCGACTACGACGCCGTACGCGCCGCCGCCCGCGCGTTCCGGCCGCTCATCCTCATCGCCGGGTACTCGGCCTACCCGCGCCTGGTGGACTTCGCCCGCATGCGGGAGATCGCCGAGGAGGTGGGCGCGACGCTGATGGTGGACATGGCCCACTTCGCGGGCCTGGTGGCGGGCGGGGTCCTCACCGGCGACTTCGACCCGGTGCCGCATGCGAACATCGTCACCACGACCACGCACAAGTCGCTGCGCGGCCCGCGCGGCGGCATGGTGCTGTGCGACGACACCCTGGCCGAGCAGGTGGACCGGGGCTGCCCCATGGTCCTCGGCGGTCCGCTGCCGCACGTCATGGCCGCGAAGGCCGTGGCCCTCGCCGAGGCCCGGCAGCCGCAGTTCCGCGACTACGCCCGGCGTGTGGTGGACAACGCGCGGGCCCTCGCCGAGGGGCTGCTGCGGCGCGGCACCCGCCTGGTGACCGGCGGCACCGACAACCACCTGGTGCTGCTGGACGTCTCCGGGCACGGCCTGACGGGCCGCCAGGCGGAGGCGGCGCTGCTGGACGCGGGCATCGTCACCAACCGCAACGCCGTCCCGCAGGACCCCAACGGCGCCTGGTACACCTCCGGCGTCCGCGTGGGCACCCCCGCGCTGACCACGCGCGGCTTCGGCACCGCGGAGATGGACGAGGTGGCCGGACTCATCCACACCGTGCTCACCTCCACCACACCCGGTGCCGCCGCTTCCGGCGCTCCCTCCAGGGCCCGCTACACCCTGGCGGAGGACACCGCCGGGCGGGTCAGGTCCCGGGCGGCCGAACTCCTGGGCAGGCACCCGCTCTACCCCGGCATCGACCTGGGCTGACCTCGCGCGGACCCGCCCGCTCGGCCCCCGACGCCCCGCCGGCGCCGGGTCTACAGTGCCCGTATGGACGGCAGCGGACCGGGCCGCGCGGCGGCCGTCGGCGGGTTCTTCGCCCTGCGGACCGGCGGCGGACCGCCGGGCGGGGCCGCGCCGCTGGCCCGCCTCTACGCAGGGGACACCGCGCCGCTGGCGGCGCGTACCGCCGCCGTGGGGGCGCGGCTGGGCACCGGCGAGGCGCGGGTCGCCGCGTCCGTCGCCTTCCTCGGGCTGGCCTCCCGGCTGTGGTCGGTCGCGCTGGCCCCGGCCGTGCTGGACGGGGAGCTGCCGGACCTCGCCCCGGAGCTGCTGCACTGGGACCCCGGGCCGTCCGCGCCCGGGGAGCTGTGGCTGGCCCCGGGGACGCGGCGGCCGCTGCCCGCGCAGGCGGCGGACGCGCTGGACGCCCTCGTCCTGGACGCCCATCTGGTGCCGCTGGTGCGGGCGACGCGGACGGTGGCCCGCGTCTCGGAGCGGCTGCTGTGGGGCAACGCGGCGTCCGCGCTGGCCGGTGCCGCGGACCAGCTCGCGCGGTGGTGCCTGCGGCACGGGGACGCGGCCGGGGCGGCGCGCACGCGCGCGGCCGCCGCCACCGTGCTGGCCGCGCCCCTGCTGCGCACCGGCGGCACGCTCACCCCCGGCGGGTACCGGCGGCGCACGTGCTGCCTGTACTACCGCGTCCCCGCGGGCGGGCTGTGCGGGGACTGCTGCTTCACCTCGCCACCGGGCCGCTGACAGTGCGGCGGCGTACGGTCGGTGGCATGTGCCGAAGCATCAGGACCCTGCGCCCGCCCTACACCGAGACGGTCACCGAGGACGACGTGCGCGCGGCCGCCCTCCAGTACGTGCGCAAGGTGTCCGGTTTTCGCCGTCCCGCCGCGCACAACGCCGAGGCGTTCGAACGGGCCGTCGAGGACGTCGCCGCCGCCACGCAGGCGCTGCTGTCCCGGCTGACGGTGCGGGGCGGCGCCCCGGACGCCGGGCGCTGAGCCCCGGCGCACGGGATCAGCCGAAGGCGCGCACGGCCTGGTAGTACGTCCAGGCCGTGGCGTCGCAGGAGCTTCTGAGGGCGCCGCTGTACCGGGTGCACACCCGTCTGAGGTCGGCGTGGAAGGCGTCGTCCAGACGTGCCTTGTTGGCACTGAAGGAGCCGGCGGCCTTGTAGTTGCGGTAGCCGAAGTCGTGCCGGGCGCACGAGAGTTTGAAGGGGAACCCGAAGGGGTTGTCCGGCGAGGTCGAGCAGAAGTCCGTGGACCAGTTGAACCCGTAGGCCGACCAGGCGCCCTTGTTCCCGTAGGCGGCGTACCAGGCGCTGTAGCTGCTCGCGCTGGTCTGCGTCCAGCTGGAGAGCACCCGGGGTTTGTCGGCGGGAGCCGCGGCGGCCGGAGCGGCCAGGGCGACGGCGGTGGTGAGGGAGAGGGCGGAGGTGGCCAGGGCGGCCGGGAGCCTGGTGCGCATGCGGCGTCCTTCCGTGGACCGAGAGCGGTCCACGGAGCGTGACGAGCGTCGCTACAGAGCGGCTCGACCGGCGGTGCCTCTCTCACACGAGCCACCCGGACCGCAGAAGTCAGCCAATCCGTACACACACGGTGAAGTCACCCCGCTACTTTGGGTATCCACAAGAGGAGAGGGCGGACACGAGTTCCGGGAGGCGCCCGATGACCCATTCGGCACAGAGCGCGGGCGGGCCCGCGCCGGGTGAACACCTGGCGCTGCTGCTCGCCCGTGCCCGCAATCCGTTCGAGATCAGCGACACGCTGGCGCGGCTGCTGAGAGGCGCCGTCCGCTGCGACGTCCAGCTGCGGGTGTGGCGGCAGCACGCGAGCCCGCCGCCGGGTCTGCGCTGTTCCACCTACCAGCACACCTTCACGCTCGCCGACCACTCGGTGGTGGTGCTGTGGGAGCTGCGCCACGACACCGAGTCCGACGGCCAGATCGCCCATGAGATCTACCCCGACTTCGCCGCCCTCCAGGAGGCGGAGAACCGGGTGCACCAGCGCATGGGCGGCGGGGTCCCCGTGGAGGCCGAGCGGGCCTCGGCGCTGACGCCGCGTCTGCTGGCCGAGCTGGGACTGCCGGTGCCGGGACCGGGCCACCACAGTTTCCCCGAGCGCGAGTCACCGGACCACGCCCGGCGGCTGCTGCGCCGGGCGAGCAACGCGGACCGGCCGGGCGAGGACGTGCTGCGGCTGCTGGCCACCGCACGGCGGCACGACATCACGCGCGTCAGCCAGCCCTTCGGGCCCGCGGGCCCGCGGGCGTTCTGTTCGGTCTACGAGCACGCGTTCCTGCTCGCGGACGGGCGGGAGACGAGCCTGTTCGAGCTGGAGCACGACTTCACGCCCGACGGCAACCTGGTCTGCGAGGTCTACACGGACGAGACGACGGCCTCACGGGCCGCCGAACGGCATGTGCTCGCGCACGGGAGCGGACGCGGCGACTGACGCGGGAGCGGCCAAAACCACGGAACCGCTTGCCCGGTCAGGTGGCGCGCCTCTACGTTTGATCCGCTCATAACTCCCGTGACCGGGGAGCCCGTTGGAGCGCCTGTCGGCGCAGGTTGGGGAGGGGCCCATGGCCACCCGTGGACGGCACCGTCGTTACCGGCCCAGCCCGGTGTCCCGAGCTTCACTCACCGTCACCGCGGGCGGTGCGGGCATCGCCCTGCCGCTCATCGGTGTCGGGCACGTGCAGGCGGCTCCCGTGGACACCTGGGAGAAGGTGGCGGCCTGCGAGAGCAGCGGCCGCTGGCACGTCAACACCGGCAACGGACATTTCGGCGGGCTCCAGTTCAAGCAGTCCACGTGGGAGAGCTACGGCGGCGCCGCCTACGCGGCGCGGGCCGACCAGGCGACGAAGGCCGAGCAGATCGCCGTGGCCGAGAAGGTGCTGGCCGGGCAGGGTCCGGGCGCCTGGCCCGCCTGTTCGCCCCGCGCCGGGCTGACCCGCGACATGGCGCAGCCGCACGCCGAGGGCTCCGGTGCGGCCCGGCCGCTCTCGCAGCGGGCCACCATCCGGCAGCCGGCCACCGCTCGTCCCCCCGCCCAGGCGGAGCCGGGCGGGCAGGAGCACGAGCGGGGCAGTCAGACGCACGACGTGGCGCGCGGTGACAGCCTCTCCTCCATCGCCACGGACCACGGTGTCCGGGGCGGCTGGCAGGCGCTGTACGAGCGCAACCGCCCGACCGTCGGCGAGGACCCGAACCTGATCTTCCCCGGCCAGCGGCTGCACCTGACCGGCACGGCACCGCGGGGCGAGGCGGCCCCGGAGCGGACCGGCGGCACGCAGGGCGAGGCGGCCCCGGAGCGGACCGGCGGCACGCGGGGCGAGGCGGCCCCGGAGCGGACGGAGAAGAAGGCCGCGCCGGAGAAGAGCGCGGAGAAGAGCGCGCCCGAGGCCGAGCCCAGACCGGCCGAGGCCAACGCCGCGCCCGCGAAGCCCGCCAAACCCGGCAAGGCCAAGGAGCAGCGGGCGGAAGCGGCCGGGCAGCAGGCGGACCGCAAGGCGGCCGACCGGCGCAAGAGCGCGCCGTCCTACACCGCCCCGGTCTCGGGCGCCGGTCCGGGCACCGCCTACCGCAAGGCGGGCGGTGCCTGGTCCTCCGGCTACCACACGGGCGTCGACTTCGCCGTGGCGACGGGCACCAAGGTGCAGGCCGTCACCAGCGCCACCGTCGCCTCGGCCGGCTGGGCCGGGGCCTACGGGTACCAGGTGGTGCTGCGCCACCACGACGGGCGCTTCAGCCAGTACGCCCACCTCTCGGCGATCTCGGTACGCCCGGGACAGCGGGTGAACACCGGGCAGACGGTGGGGCGTTCGGGCAACACCGGCAACTCCACCGGTCCGCACCTGCACTTCGAGATCCGCACCGGCCCCGGCTACGGCTCGGACATGGACCCGCTGGCCTACCTGCGGCAGCACGGCGTCACCATCTAGTGCCGCGTCGGTCAGGGTTCGCCCGTCAGGGAGCGGCGTCCGGTGCGGTGCGTCGCAAGGCGCCGGATCGGCCTCGTAGTGGGCCCACTCGGTCGATTCGGCAACGCCGCGAGGCGCCGTGCCGGGCGTCGCGCCGGGGCAGACCCCGGCTGACGCGGCGCTAGGACGGACCGCGGGGGTCACAGCTCCTCGTCGGCGGGGTTCTCCTCCGGGTCGGGCGGCGGGGCCCCCACCTCGTCCAGTTCCTCCACGTGGACGGCCGTCTCCTCCGGCGCGGCCCCCGGCGTCGCGGCGGCCTCCTGACCGACGAGGTGGTCGCCCCCGGGCCGTCCGGGCAGCGGCTCGTCGCTGAGCTGGCCGGCCTCCGGGTCCTCGGGCCCGGTAGCCCCGCTCTCGCCCACGTCGGGCTCCTCCTGGGCGAGCCGCTCGTCCAGCGGCTCCCCCTCCCGCTGCTCGTTGAAGGTGGTGCCGAACTGGTCGGCGGCCACCGGGCGCTCGCCGGGCACCGGCATCTGCTGCGGGTCCTCGGCCTGCTGGGCCTCGGGCGTCCCGTCCTGGAGATCGGGGATGCCCTCCTCCTCGGGGTTCCTTCCGGGGTCGTTCGACTCGGGCATGACCGGCCTCCCTTTCGTGCGGGGTCGGGGTGCGGCGCCCCTCGCGTACCCGTGATCGAAACCGGAAAACACCGGTCACGGGGCTGCGGCCCGCGCACGCGTGGGGAAGGCCGGTACCGGGTACCCGCCGTCTGCGCGGGCACGGCCGCCGCGCGGCACGACGAGTGAACCACCCCCGAGCAGACCCAAGGAGGCCGCATGAAGGCCCTCGTATGGCACGGCACCCGCGACGTGCGGGTGGAACAGGTCCCCGACCCGCAACTGGTGGCACCGACCGACGCGATCGTGCGCGTCACCTCCAGCGGACTGTGCGGCTCGGACCTGCACCTGTACGAGGTGCTGTCGCCCTTCATGACCCCCGGCGACATCCTCGGTCACGAGCCGATGGGCATCGTGGAGGAGGTCGGCAACGCCGTGACCGGTATCGCCCCGGGCGACCGCGTGGTGGTGCCGTTCCAGATCTCCTGCGGCGCCTGCTTCATGTGCGAGCGCGGGCTCCAGACCCAGTGTGAGACGACGCAGGTCAAGGAGCGCGGCATGGGTGCCGCGCTGTTCGGCTACACCAGCCTGTACGGCGCGGTGCCCGGCGGCCAGGCCGAGTACCTGCGGGTGCCGCAGGCCCACTACGGGCCCGTCAAGGTGCCCGAGGGGCCGCCGGACGACCGGTTCCTGTACCTGTCGGACGTGCTGCCGACCGCCTGGCAGGCGGTGGCCTACGCCGACGTGCCCCGGGGCGGCAGCCTGGTGGTGCTGGGCCTGGGGCCCATCGGGGACATGGCGTGCCGGGTCGCCGCCCACCAGGGCGTCGGGCAGGTGATCGGCGTGGACCTGGTGCCCGAGCGGCTGGAGCGGGCCAGGGCGCGCGGTGTGCAGGTGCTGGACCTGAACGACTTCGACAGCCGCGAGGACATCGTCGGCGCGGTGCGGGAACTGACCGGCGGGCGCGGCGCCGACTCGGTGGTCGACGCGGTCGGCATGGAGGCGCACGGCGGCGCGGGGACGACGGCCGCCAAGGCGATGCAGTCGGCCGCCGGGATGCTGCCGCGCAAGCTGGCGAGCCGGATGATGGAGAAGACCGGGGTGGACCGGCTGGCGGCGCTGTACCTGGCCGTCGACATGGTCCGGCGCGGCGGCACGGTCTCGCTGTCCGGCGTCTACGGCGGGATGAGCGATCCGCTGCCGATGCTGACGCTGTTCGACAAGCAGGTGCAGATGCGGATGGGCCAGGCGAACGTGCGGCGCTGGCTGCCCGACATCCTGCCGCTGGTGAGCGACGGGGACCCGCTGGGCCTGGAGGACTTCGCCACGCACCACGTGCCGCTCGACGAGGGGCCCGAGGCGTACGCCATGTTCCAGAAGAAGGCCGACGGCGCCGTGAAGGTGCTCTTCCGGCCCTGAACCGGCCGGTCAGGCCCGGAACCGGTACGGCGTGCGTGAGGGCGGGCGGGCGGCGGGATGTTCCCGCCGCCCGCCCGCCCTCACCCCAGAACGCCCGCACACGCGGCACGGCACCGGCGCCCTGGCTTGCGCCACGTGCGCCGGTGCCGGCCCGGGCCGCGGGTCAGACCTGGCCGCGCCAGGCGCCCGTCTCGGCGCCGCGGCTCTCGATGAAGGTCTTGAAGCGCTCCAGGTCGCCCTTGGCCTTGCGGCGGACGATGCCCATGGCGTCGCCGACGGCCTCGGTGAACACCTCGGGCGCGTACTCCAGTTGCAGCATGACCTTGGAGTGCGTGTCGTCCAGCCGGTGGAAGGTCACGACGCCCGCCTGCTTGGGCCCGTTGCGGCTGGTCCAGGCGACCCGCTCGTCGGGCACCTGCTCGGTGATGTCCGCGTCGAACTCCCGCTCCACACCGGCGATCTTGGTGACCCAGTGGGTCGAGGTGTCGGTCACCTGGTCGACGCGCTCCACGCCGTCCATGAAGTGCGGGAAGTCCTCGAACTGCGTCCACTGGTTGTACGCGGTGGTCACCGGGACGTCGAGCGCGATGGATTCCTCGATGTGCGACATGGCACCTCCTGATCGTTGGTGTTCGGTGACACGCCCTGCCGCGTACCCGGCCGTACGGCCTTCACGCCCCGTCGATCCGCAGCCGCCCGGGCGCCCCGGGCAGCGGGGCGGGCAGCCGCAGCGGCCGGGAGCCGGGCGTCACGGAGCCCAGGAGCGCCGGGCCGCGCGCGCCCGTGGCGGCGGGGACGTTGCCGGGCAGGCCGTGCACGGTGAGGTAGCCCAGCAGGGCGAACAGGTACGCCTCCTTCGCCTGCGCGGGCAGCCCGGCCGCGGTGCTCTCGACGACACGCGTGGGGGCGCTGAGCGCCGCGATGCGGGACATGAGCCACGGGTTGCGGGTGCCGCCGCCGGAGACGGTGAGGGAGGTCAGGCGGTGGTCGCGGCAGGCTCCGGCGACCAGCGTGGCGGTCAGCTCCGTGACGGTGGCCACCACGTCGTCCGGTGCGGGCACGGGGCCGGGGCCGGCCGCGTCGCCGGCCAGGCGGGCCCGCAGGTAACCCGCGTGGAAGTGCTCCTTGCCGGTCGACTTCGGCGGCGGCAGCCGGTAGTACGGGTCGGCCAGGAGGGCCGCCAGCAGGGGCGCGCGGACGGTGCCGCGCGCCGCGCGCACGCCGTCTTCGTCCATGCGCTCCGCGCCGCCGCTGGCCCGTTCGGCGGCCGCGTCGATGAGGGCGCCCGCGGGCCCGAGGTCGTAGGCGGTGACGGTGCCGGGGCGCTCGCGGGCGGTGAGGTTGGCGATGCCGCCCAGGTTGAGGGCGCCGTGGCCGGGGGCGTCCGGCAGCAGCAGCGCATCCAGGGTGGCCGCCAGCGGGGCGCCGTGCCCGCCGCGTGCGACGTCCCGCGTGCGCAGCCCCGAGACGACGGGCAGCCCGGTGGCCTCGGCGATCCAGGCGGGCTCCCCCAGTTGCAGGGTGCCCAGCGCGGCGGCCCCCTGCGTCCAGTGGAAGCAGGTCTGCCCGTGCGAGACGACGAGTTCGGCGGTGCCGCCCGCCAGTTCGGCGTCGGCCCGGGCCGCCACGGAGCCGAAGAGGCGGCCCAGTGCGGTGTCGATGCGGCAGACGTCCTGCCAGGTGGGGTCGGCCGGGGGCAGGCAGCGGGCCAGGTCGGCGCGCAGGGGTTCGGGAAAGGGCACGCTGAGCAGGCCGCCGCAGCGCAGCCGCAGGTCGCCGCCGTCCCAGGTGAGGTCCGCCAGCGCGGCGTCCACCGCGTCGCGAGAGGTGCCGCTGAGCATGCCGATGACGCGCATGACGGCATTGTGGTGCAGCTCCCCGCGCCGGCGGGGCGGCTCGCCGCGCGGTCGCGGGGCGCGCTCAGCGGCGGGCGCGGCGGCCCCGGCGGATGCGGCGCTGGACGATGACCAGGTCGACGAGGGCCAGCACGGCCAGGACCGTGGAGATCCAGGCCAGCGTGCGCAGCGATCCGGCCGTGGGGGCGTCCTGCGGTCCGGAGGTGGAGGCCCAGGCCCAGAAGAGTACGGCTCCGGCGATGAACAGCGGGGTGAACAGCAGCGCCAGCAGCAGCCGCAGCCGCAGGGGGCTGCGGGCGGTGACCGGCTCGGTGCCGGTGCTCGGGCGGATGCGCCCGAGGAGCCCCTCGCGTTCGGGGTCCCGGTCGTCGCCGGGCTGACGGTCCTGCATCGTGGTCCTCGCCTTCGGGTAGGGCCTCGGCTGCCGCCTCGGCACGCGGGTCCGGGCACGCTCCGGGCGGATCGGGGGGCGGCCGTGCGGTGACGACGAGGACGGCGCGGTGGCGGGGGCGTGGGGCCCCCTTCCGTGCGGGGTCCCTTCCGTACGGGCCGTCGCGTACCCGTGGGGCGGGTGGGAAAACCCGTCCGGGTTACTCCCGCGGCGAGCGGGTACCCGCTGCGGCGCTTAGCCGAGGCGGGAGCGGGTCCAGGGAGAGGGGCGTGAGGAACGTGAGCGCAGACGTGAGCGGGGACGCGGGCGGGGAGGGCCGCCTGCGGGTCGTGGTGACGGGGGCCAGCGGCAACGTGGGGACGAGCGTGCTGGAGGCCCTGGCGGCGCACCCGCGCGTCGGCTCGGTCCTCGGGATCGCGCGGCGCACACCGCGGTGGAGCCCGGCCAGGACCGAGTGGGCGCGGGCCGACCTGGGGCAGGAGGGCGCCACCGCGGACCTGACCGGCCTGTTCGAGGGCGCCGACGCCGTGGTGCACCTGGCCTGGCTGATCCAGCCCACCCACGCGCCGCTCACCACGTGGCGCACCAACGTGCTGGGCACCGAGCGGGTCCTGCGCGCCATGGCGGCGGCGGGCGTGCCCGCGCTCGTCTACTCCTCGTCGGTGGGCGCCTACGCGCCGGGGCCGACGGCCCCGGGCTCCGGCCCCGTGGACGAGTCCTGGCCGACGCACGGCTGGCCGCAGGCCGCGTACACCCGGGAGAAGGCGTACGTGGAGCGGCTGCTGGACACCTTCGAGCGGGACCACCCGGGCATCCGGGTGGTGCGGATGCGGCCGTCGTTCATGTTCAAGGAGCACTCGGCGATGGAGCAGCGACGGCTGTTCATGGGGCCGCTGCTGCCGCACCGGCTGGTGCGGCCGGGGGTGGTGCCCGTGGTGCCGGACCTGCCCGGGCTGACGTTCCAGGCCCTGCACACCGACGACGCCGCCGACGCGTTCACCCGGGCCGTCGTGGGGGACGCCGCCGGTGCGTTCAACCTGGCCGCGGGGCCGCCCGTCGACGCGGCGACGCTGGCCGGGCTGCTGTCCGCGCGCGTCGTGAGGGTGCCCCGCCCGGCGGTGCGGACGGCGCTCGCGGTGGCCTGGCGGCTGCGGGCGGTGCCCGCCTCCCCCTACCTGTTCGACGCGTTCGTACGGCTGCCGCTCATGGACACCGGGCGGGCGCGGCGGGAGCTGGACTGGACGCCGCGCCGGACGGGTCCCGAGACGCTGGCGGAGTTCCTGCGGGGGCTGCGCGAGGGCCGGGGCATGGACACCCCGACGCTCACCGGGCGGCTGCCCGGCGGACGGCTGCGGGAGGCCGCGACGAACCTGGCCGGCCGCCCCTGAACTTGCCGCCCGGCCCTGTCCCGCCCGGCCCTGTCCTGCCCGGCGCCGGGCAGGACAGGGCCGGGCGGGACAGGGCCGGGAGCGGCGTCAGCCCGGCACGGGGGCGTGCAGCGCGCGGGCGAGCGCGGTGGCCAGCCCCTCGTCGCCGCTGTCCTGGAAGGCGCGGCGGGCCTGCCGGGCCGCGGTGCGTCCGGTCGTCAGGCACCAGTGCCACCAGTGGTCCAGCTCCGCGGTGCTCAGGCGTTCCGCGGCGACCACGGCGGGCCACCGGCAGGCGCGGGCCTGCGCGGTGACCTTGGCGCCGCCCTCGACCGGGTCCACCGCGAGCGCGGGCACCCCGGCCCGCAGGGCGAGCACCAGGCCGTGCAGCCGGTCGGTGACGACCACGTCCAGCCGGGAGACCACCGACTCGAACTGCGCGGAGGTCGCGCACAGCCGCCAGTCCCCGGTGGCGAGCCGGGTGTCCAGTTCCACGCGGGCGCAGTCCCGCTCCGCGAGCCAGCCGGTGAGGGCCCCGGCGACCTCCGCGTGGCGGCGGCGCGGGCCGTACTCGCCCTGGCCGTGCGTGAGCACCACCCCGGCGACCGGTGTCACCGGGGTGCGCGGGGCCGCCGCCGCCAGGTCGAGCCGGGGGCGGCTGCCGGACGCGTCGCGGGCGAGCACGTGGTGGAACCCGCGGACGGCCGGGTCCGACGGATCGAGCACCGACACGCCCACCGCGACGCGGGTGCAGTGCGGGAACCGGTCGTGGAGGCCGGCGACCTGCGGGCCGTGCAGGGGCCCGCAGACGAACAGCAGCCGCTCGTACGCCGCCGGGTCGACGCCGTCGAACCCGGGCGCGCCGGGCTGGTACCCGGGGCTCCACACCGTGTCGTGGGGCGTGCCGGACCGGTCCAGCACGCGCTGCACCCGGCGCAGCGCCAGTACGTCGCCGGCCGTCACCTCCCCGTGCCGGAAACTGAACCAGCCCGTGAGCAGTGTTTTCCGCAGGGTCATCGGGGCACTCCGGCTCAGGTCGAGAAGATGCGGGCGACGAAGTAGCCGATGAACACCAGCACGACGAGCGCCAGCACGACGAGCGGACCCTTGGACCATCCCTTCGTCGGATTGTGATCCTTCTCGTCCGGCAGCGCGCCAGACATGGAGTCCTCCGCCGGCGGCGTCTCCCCCGGCGGCACACCCCCGCCGGGTTCCAGGCCGGAGGCCCGGCCCGGGTCCGGGTCGGGCGCCGGTGCTTCTCGATCGGGCTGCTCGCGCTTGTCGGTCATGACGTAGCGAGTGCGCAGCGAGCCGCGACCTACACCTACACATCGCCGAGGAGTCCGCCGCCCGCCGGGAGCGGAGCGGACGGAACGGAAGGAGTGCTTCATGGCAACAGTGCGCGCGACGCGGCGGGCCGTGGTCACGGGGGGTGCCGGGTTCATCGGCTCGCACCTGTGCGAACGCCTGCTGGAGGACGGCGCCGAGGTCGTGGCCGTGGACAATCTCGTCTCCGGGGACCGCGCCAACCTCGCCGAGCTGGTGGGCCGCCCCGGCTTCACGTTCGTGGAGCGCGACGTGTGCCCGCCCGGCCTGCCCGAGGCCCTGCCCGGCGGGCCGTTCGACCTGGTGATGCACCTGGCCTGCCCGGCCTCCCCCGCCGACTACCTGCGGCTGCCGCTGGAGACGCTGGAGACCGGCAGCCACGGCACCCGCAGCGCGCTGGAGCTGGCCCGCCGCGACGGGGCCCGCCTGGTGCTGGCCTCGACGTCCGAGGTGTACGGGGATCCCGAGGAGCACCCGCAGCGCGAGACGTACTGGGGGCACGTCAACCCCGTCGGACCGCGCAGCGTGTACGACGAGGCCAAGCGGTTCGCCGAGGCGCTGGTCACCGCCCACCGCGGCGTCCACGGGACGGACACGGCCATCGCGCGCATCTTCAACACCTACGGGCCGCGCATGCGCCCCGGCGACGGGCGGGCGGTGCCCACCTTCGTGCGGCAGGCACTCGCCGGGGAGCCGCTGACCGTCGCCGGGGACGGCAGCCAGACGCGTTCGCTGTGCTACGTCGACGACACCGTGGAGGGGCTGCTGGCGCTGGCCGCCTCCGGGCTGCCGGGGCCGGTGAACATCGGCGGGGACGAGGAGATCACCATCCTCGAACTGGCCCGGCGCGTCATCGCGCTCACCGGCTCCCGCTCCGGGATCACCCGGGTGGAGCTGCCGGGCGACGACCCGGTGCGCCGCCGTCCCGACACGACGCTCGCCCGCGAGCGGCTCGGCTGGAGCCCGCGCACCGGCTGGGAGACGGGGCTCAAGAAGACCGTGAGCTGGTTCTCCGAACTCCCGCCGGCCCCGCGGATGACTGCGGACCACGTTTGACGTCGCTGCTGAGGGTAACCGCTTAATCCGGTCCCCCAGTCCGATTTCTCCGCATTTGCCCTTCCCGTCCTCCAGGAGGTACGCATGCGCGTTCTCGGCGTCAACGCCGTCTTCCACGATCCGGCCGCCGCTCTCGTCATCGACGGCCGCACCGTCGCGGCGGCCGAGGAGGAGCGGTTCAGCCGCCGCAAGCACGGCAAGCGCCCGGTGCCGTTCTCCGCCTGGGAGATGCCGGAGCTGTCCGCCGCCTGGTGCCTGGAGCACGCAGGCCTGACCCCCGCCGACCTGGACGCCGTGGCCTTCTCCTACGACCCGCAGCTCGCCCGGCCCGCCCGGGACATGGGGCTGCACGACCCGTGGGACCACCTGCGGCAGACCTACGCACGCGAGGCGCCGGGCTTCCTCGCGGAGGTGCTGCCGGGCCTGGACCCGGGCATCGTGCGCTTCGTCCCGCACCACGTGGCCCACGCCGCCTCCTGCGGCCTGGGCGGCCCGCACCGGGACAGCGGGGTACTGGTGCTGGACGGACGCGGCGAGTGCGCCTCGCACCTGTCGGGGCGCTACCGGGACGGACGGCTGGAGGTGCTGGCCGGGCAGCGGCTGCCGCACTCCCTCGGCCTGGTGTACGAGGAGCTGACGGCGCACCTGGGCTTCCTGCGGTCCAGCGACGAGTACAAGGTGATGGCGCTGGCCTCCTACGGCAAACCGCGCTTCCTGCCGCAGCTGCGCGAGTGGGTGCACGGCACGGACGACGGGGGCTTCAGGGCGCACGGCGTGGACTGGGCCTCCCTCGCCCCGGCCCGGGAGCCGGGCACCGAGTGGACCGAGGAGCACGCGGACCTCGCGGCCAGCGCCCAGGCGTGCCTGGAGGAGACGCTGCTGGAACTGGCCCGCTGGCTGCACCGCAACAGCGGCGGACGCCACCTGACGCTGGCCGGCGGCGTGGCGCTCAACTGCGTGGCCAACGCCCGCATCGCCGCCGAGGGCCCCTACGAGGACGTGTGGGTGCAGCCCGCCGCCGGGGACGCGGGCACGGCCCTGGGCGCCGCCCTGCACCTGGCCGCCGAGCAGGGCGAGACCTGCCTGCCGATGCCGGGCGCGGACCTGGGCCGGAGCTGGAGCGAAGCGGAGCTGGCCGCGCAGCTCGCCGAGGCGGGCGTGCCCTACGAGCGCCCCGACGACATCGCCGAGACCGCCGCCGAGGTGCTCGCGGCAGACGGCATCGTGGCCTGGTTCCAGGGCCGCAGCGAGTACGGGCCCAGGGCGCTGGGCCACCGCTCGCTGCTGGCGCACCCGGGCCGGGCGGAGAACCTGGACCGGCTCAACCGGGTGAAGGGCCGCGAGGAGTTCCGGCCGGTCGCGCCGATGGTGGCCGAACACCGCGCCGCCGAGCTGTTCCGGGGCCAGCTCCCGAGCCCCTACATGCTCTTCACGCACGACGTCGCCGAGGAGTGGCGCGCGCGCGTCCCCGCGGTCGTGCACGTCGACGGCACCGCCCGCGTCCAGACCGTCCACCCGGACGACGACGCGCTGACCGCGCGCCTGCTCGCGGCCTTCGAGCGCCGCACCGGGCTGCCCGCGGTCGTCAACACCAGCCTCAACACGGCGGGCCGTCCCATGGTGGACACCCCGCGCGACGCGCTGGAGTGCTTCGGCTCCTCCCCCGTGGACCTGCTGGCCATCGGCCCGTTCGCGGTGCGCCGGGCGGCGGTGTTCGGATGAGCGGCGCGACCGGGGACGGCGCCGGCTACGCCGTGGTGATCCCGACGGTCGGACGGCCCTGCCTCACGGAGTGCCTGCGGGCGCTGGCCGCCTCGGCCGGACCGCCGCCGGAGCGCCTCATAGTCGTCGACGACCGCCCGGCGCCGGGCGGCGGTGCCGCCGCCCGGGGCGGTCTGCCGCTGGACGCCGCCGGGGAGCTGCGGGGCCGGGTCACCGTGCTGCACGGCGGCGGACGCGGCCCGGCCGCCGCCCGCAACACCGGCTGGCGCGAGGTGGCGGCCTCGTGGACGGTCTTCCTGGACGACGACGTGCGGGTCACCCCGTCCTGGCGCACGGACCTGGCCCGCGACCTGGCCGCCGCCCGGGCGGGCACCGCCGGGGTGCAGGGCGTCCTGGAGGTGCCGCTGCCCGCCGGGCGGCGGCCGACCGACTGGGAGCGCAACACCGCGGGGCTGGCCTGTGCCCGCTGGGCGACCGCCGACATGGCGTACCGGACCGCCTGCCTGGCGGCGGTCGGCGGGTTCGACGAGCGCTTCCCCCGCGCGTTCCGCGAGGACGCCGACCTGGCCCTGCGGATGCTGGACGCCGGGTACGGCCTGACGACCGGCTCCCGCCGCACCCTGCACCCGGTGCGCGAGGCCAACCGCTGGGTGTCCGTGCGGACCCAGCGCGGCAACGCGGACGACGCCCTGATGAGCGCCGTGCACGGCCCCGCCTGGCGGGAGCGGGCCGCCGCCCCGCGCGGCCGCATCCGGCGGCACGCGGCGACCGCCGCGGCCGGGGTGGCGGCGGTCGCCCTGGCGGCCGCCGGACGCCGCAGGACCGCGGCCGGGGCCGCGGCGCTCTGGCTGCTGGGCACCGCCGAGTTCGCCGGGGCCCGCATCACACCGGGACCGCGCACCCGCGACGAGGTGGCCACCATGGTGGCCACCAGCGTGCTCATCCCGCCGCTGGCCGTCTGCCACCGGTTGTCCGGGGAGCTGCGGCACCGGCGCACCCGACGGGAGGCCCACCGGTGAGCCGGACGCTGACGACCGGGGGGCGGCGCGTGCGCGCGGTCCTCTTCGACCGGGACGGCACGCTCATCAAGGACGTGCCGGGCAACACCGACTGGCGGCGGGTGGAGCCGATGCCCACCGCCGGGGAGGCGCTGGAGCAGGTGCGCTCGCGCGGCCTGCGGACGGCGGTGGTGACCAACCAGTCCGCGCTGGGCCGCGGCGAGCTGCGCTGGCCCGAGCTGCGCGGCATCAACGCCCGCGTGGACGAACTGCTGGGCCCGCTGGGCTGCTGGGTGGTGTGCCCGCACGACCGGGACTTCGGCTGCCGCTGCCGCAAACCCGCGCCGGGGCTCGTCCTCCGGGCGGCCCGCCGCCTGGGGGTGGACCCGGCCGAGTGCGCCGTCATCGGGGACATCGGCTCCGACATGGCGGCGGCCCGCGCGGCCGGGGCCCTGTCCGTGCTGGTGCCCACCCCGCAGACCCGCTCCGAGGAGGTCGCCGCCGCCCCGCTGGTGGCGCCCGACCTGCTCACCGCCGTCCGGGCCGTCCTGCGGAGCGCCGTATGAGGGCCCTGGTGACGCGCCTGGACAGCTTCGGCGACGTGCTGCTCGCCGGTCCGGCCGTCCGCGCGGCGGCGGCCCGCGCCGCGCACGTGACGTTCCTGTGCGGACCGCGGGGCGCGGCTGCGGCCCGGCTGCTGCCGGGCGTGGACGAGGTGCTGGTGTGGGAGGCGCCCTGGGCCGGTCCACAGCCGGTGCCGGTGGAGCCGGACGACGTCGCGGCGATCGTCGCCGACCTGCGCGCGCGGCGGCCGGACACCGCGCTGGTGCTCGCCTCGGCGCACCAGAGCCCGCTGCCCACCGCGCTGGTGCTGCGCCTGGCGGGCGTGCGCCGCGTCGCCGCCGACAGCGTGCACTACCCGGGCGGACTGCTGGACGTGCGCCACCAGCGCCACCCCTCGCACCACGAGGCGCGGGCCGCGCTGGCGCTCGCTGAGGCGGCCGGGTTCGCGCTGCCGCCGGGCGACGACGGCCGCCTGGCCGTGCTCCCGCCGACGGCGGCCGTCCGGGAGGGCGCGGCGCGCCTCACCGCCCCCGCCGGGCCCGGCTACGTCGTCGTGCACCCCGGCGCGAGCGCCCCGGCCCGCTGCTGGCAGGCCGGGCGTCTGGCCGAGACGGTGCGGCTGCTGGCGGCCGACGGGCACGGCGTGGTGGTGACCGGCGGCGCCGGGGAGCGGGAGCTGACCGCCGCCGTCGCCGGGCGGGACGGGCTCGACCTGGGCGGCGCCACGGACGCGGCGGGGCTGGCCGCGGTACTGGCCGGCGCCGGGGCCGTGGTCGTCGGCAACACCGGGCCCGCGCACCTGGCCGCCGCCGTGGGCACGCCGGTGGTCTCCCTGTTCTCGCCGGTGGTGCCCGCGGAGCGCTGGGGCCCCTACCGGGTGCCCCACGTGCTGCTGGGCGACCAGCGCGCGGTCTGCGCCGGGACCCGGGCGCGGGAATGCCCGGTGGCGGGACATCCGTGCCTGGGCGAGGTGACGGCCGCCGACGCGGTCGCCGCCGTGGAGAAACTGCTGAAGGAGGACACCGCGTGAGGATTCTGCTGTGGCACGTGCACGGCTCGTGGACGACGTCCTTCGTGCAGGGCTCGCACACCTACCTGCTGCCGGTCCTGCCGGACCGGGGCGAGGACGGCCGGGGCCGGGCCCGGACCTGGGACTGGCCCGGGAACGCCGTGGAGGTGACGCCCGGGGAGCTGCGCGGGACGGACGTCGACCTGGTGCTGCTGCAACGCCCGCACGAGATCGGCCTCGCCGAGCGCTGGCTCGGCCGCCGCCCGGGCCGGGACGTCCCGGTGGTGTACCTGGAGCACAGCACACCGCTGGGCGGCGTGCCCGACTCCGTCCACCCGGCCGCCGGACTGCCGGGCGCCACCCTGGTGCACGTCACGCACTTCAACCGGCTGTTCTGGGACGCGGGCGCCACCCCGACGGCCGTCATCGAGCACGGCATCATCGACCCCGGCCCGCTGTACACCGGCGAGGAGGCCAGGGCGGCCGTCGTCATCAACGAGCCGCTGCGCCGCGGCCGGGTCACCGGAACCGACCTCCTGCCCCACTTCGCACGGGCCGCGCCGCTGGACGTCTTCGGCATGGGCACCGCCGGGCTCGCCGGGCACCTGGGGCTCCCCGGCGAGCGCTGCCGCAGCCGCGAGCTGGACCAGGGGGAGCTGCACCGGGCCATGGCCCGGCGGCGGGTGTACGTCCACCCCTTCCGCTGGACCTCGCTGGGCCTGTCCCTGCTGGAGGCCATGTACCTGGGGATGCCGGTGGTGGCGCTGGACACCACGGAGACCTCCGAGGCGGTGCCGCCGGACGCCGGGGTGGTCTCCAACCGGCCCGAAGTGCTGGCAGAGGCGGTGCGCGCGTTCACCGCCGACCCGGAGCACGCGCGGGCGGTCGGCCGGCGCGCCCGCGCGGCGGCCGCCACCCGCTACGGGGTGGAGCGCTTCCTGGACGACTGGGACCGGCTGACGAAGGAGGTGACCCGATGAGGATCGCCATGGTGTCCGAGCACGCGAGCCCGCTCGCCGTGCTCGGCGGCCCCGACGCGGGCGGCCAGAACGTGTACGTCGCGCAGTTGTCGCGGGCCCTGGCGGACCGCGGCCACACCGTGACCGTCCACACCCGCAGGGACGCGGCCGGGCTGCCCGCCCGGGTGGCGTTCGCCCCCGGCGTGACGGTGGAGCACGTCCCCGCGGGCCCGGCCGGGGAACTGCCCAAGGACGAACTGCTGCCGTACATGCCCGCCTTCGGCCGCCACCTCGCCCGCGTCTGGGCCGAGGCCCCACCGGACGTGGTGCACGCCCACTTCTGGATGTCCGGCGTGGCGGCGCTGGCCGGCGCGCGGGGCGCGGGCGTCCCGGTCGTGCAGACCTTCCACGCGCTCGGCACCGTCAAGCGGCGCCACCAGGGCGCCCGGGACACCAGCCCGCCCGAGCGCGTCGCCACCGAGCGGCGCCTGGGACGCGGGTGCGACCGCGTCCTGGCCACCTGCGGCGACGAGGTGGACGAGCTGGCCGCGCTGGGCGTTGCGCCCTCCCGCACCTCGGTGGTGCCCTGCGGCGTGGACACCGGGGAGTTCTCCCCCCGTGGCGCCCCGGCCGCCGTCCCCGAACGCACCCAGCCCTACCGGCTGCTGGCCGCCGGACGGCTGGTCCCCCGCAAGGGCTTCGACCTGGCGGTGCGGGCGCTGGCGGACGTCCCCGGCGCCGAACTGCTCGTCGCCGGCGGCCCCGGCGCGGCCCGCCTGGACGGGGACGCAGAGGCGCGGCGGCTGCGGGCGCTGGCCCGGGAGTACGGCGTCGCCGACCGGGTGCGGCTGCTGGGCGCGGTGGGCCACGAGGCGATGCCCGCCCTGATCCGCAGCGCCGACCTGATGCTGGCCACGCCCGTCTACGAGCCGTTCGGCATCGTGCCGCTGGAAGCCATGGCCTGCGGGGTCCCGGTGGTGGCCACCGCGGTCGGCGGGCAGCTCGACTCGGTGGCCGACCACGTCACCGGGCGGCTCGTGCCCCCCGGCGACCGGCAGGCGCTGGCCGGTGCGGTGAACGCCCTGCTGCGGTCCGGGCAGACCCGCGCCGCGTACGGCGCCGCGGGACGGCGCCGCGCCCTCGCCCGCTTCTCGTGGAGCCGCGTCGCCGAGGGCGCGGAACAGGTGTACACCCAGGTG
This sequence comes from Streptomyces solitudinis, assembly GCF_036323765.1. NCBI lineage: Bacteria > Bacillati > Actinomycetota > Actinomycetes > Kitasatosporales > Streptomycetaceae > Streptomyces > Streptomyces solitudinis. Next base: position 562,573 of record NZ_JAZDCW010000001.1, on the reverse strand, counting down.
ACGGCCCGTCACCGCGTCCCCACGGGGGTGATCCGATGACGTTCGCACCGGTTTCGGTGGTGAGCCACTGCGAGGACCTGCGCCACGCGCTGGTGTCGCTGCGGGGCTCCGCGGACACCGCACAGCGGTGGGGGGAGCGCCTCGCCCGGGTGCTGTCCGGCGGCGGACGGCTGCTGGTGGCCGGGAACGGCGGCAGCGCCGCCCAGGCCCAGCACCTGTCGGCCGAGCTGGTGGGCCGCTACCGCGACGACCGGCCGCCGTTCTCCGCCCTCGCACTGCACACGGACACCTCCAGCACCACCGCCATCGCCAACGACTACGGGGTCGCCGAGGTGTTCGCCCGCCAGGTGCGGGCGCACGGGCGGCGCGGCGACGTGCTGATGCTGCTGTCCACCAGCGGCGCCAGCGCCAACCTGCTGACCGCCGCGGCGGCCGGACGGCGGCTGGGGATGCAGGTGTGGGGGCTCACCGGCCCCGCCCCCAACCCGCTCGCCGCCGGCAGCGACGAGGCGCTGTGCGCGGCGGCGGCCACGACGGCGACCGTGCAGGAACTGCACCTGGTGGTCGTGCACATGGTGTGCGCGGCCTTCGACGGTGCCCTGCCCGGCGTCCTGGCGGAAGGCGGCCCCGATGAGTGACCCGACACCGCGCACCCGCCGCGGCGACGGCTTCGGCGACGCCCCGGCGCAGGCGGCCCCCCTCGTCGTCGTCGGGGACGCGCTGCTGGACCGGGACCTGAGCGGCACGGCCGACCGGCTCGCGCCGGACGCCCCGGTGCCCGTCGTGGACGGCTGCGAGGAGCGGCTGCGTCCGGGCGGAGCGGCCCTGGCCGCCTACCTGGCCGCGCTGGGCGGGCGCGAGGTCACCCTGGTCGCGGCCGTGGGCGGTGACGCCGCGAGCGCCCGGCTGCTGGAGCTGCTGGCCCCCTGGGTCACCGTGCTGCCGCTGACGCTGTCCGGCGCGCTGCCGGAGAAGACCCGCGTGGTCTCCGGCGGGCGCATCATGCTGCGCCTGGACCGGGGTGAGGGGCGGGCCTGCGGCGTCACCGCCGAGGCGCGGCGCGCGGTCGCCGGGGCGGGCGCGGTCCTGGTGTCCGACTACGGGCGCGGCGCCGCCGAGGTGCTGCGCGGAGCGCTGGAGGAGCGCGCCGCGCGGGCGCCGGTGGTGTGGGACCCGCACCCGCGCGGCGGCCCGCCGGTGGCCGGGGCGCGGCTGGTGACGCCCACGGCGGGCGAGGCCCGGCACTTCGCCCGGGTACCGGACGCCCCGGCGGGCGCCGGGAGCGGGCTGGCGGCCGTCATGTCCCGCGCCGCGTGGCTGGTGCGGGAGTGGCGGGCCGGGGCCGTGGCCGTCACCCTCGGCGCGGACGGCGCGCTGCTGTCCTACGGCGACCATCCGCTGCTCGTCCCGGCCCCCGCCCGGCACGGCGGGGACTCCTGCGGGGCGGGTGACCAGTTCGCGGCCAGCGCGGCCGGGCTGCTGGCCGACGGTGCGCTGCCCGAGCAGGCCGTGCGCGGCGCGGTGGCGGCGGCCACCGGCTACGTGGCCTCCGGCGGCGCCGCGGCCCTGGCGTCCCCGGGCCGCCCGTCGGCCCCGGCCGCGCCGAGCCCGCAGGTGCCCTCCCCCGAGCCCGCCGGGGAGGTGATCCGGCGGGTGCGCGCGGCCGGGGGCACGGTGGTGGCCGCGGGCGGCTGCTTCGACCTGCTGCACGCCGGGCACGTCGGGATGCTCCAGGCCGCCCGTGCCACCGGCGACTGCCTGGTGGTGTGCGTCAACTCCGACTCCTCGGTGCGGCGCCGCAAGGGCCCGGGAAGGCCCATCACGCCGCTGGCCGACCGGGTGCGGGTGCTCCAGGCACTGGGGTGCGTGGACGCGGTCGCGGTGTTCGACGAGAACACCCCCGAGCGGCTGCTGGCGGACCTGCGCCCGGACATCTGGGTCAAGGGCGGCGACTACGCGCGCGCCGACCTGCCGGAGGCCGGTCTGCTGGAGCGGTGGGGCGGCCGGGTCGTGCTGCTGCCCTACCTGGACGGCCGCTCCAGCACGCAGATCGCGGCCCGCGCTGCGGTGTCGGCCGGCGGCGGTGTGCGGTGAGCGCGCCGGACACCGCCGCCCGGCGGACACCGGGCGGCTCGGGCGGCGCGGGCCGGGTGCTGGTACTGCGGGCGCTGGGCCTGGGCGACCTGCTCGCCGCCGTGCCGGCGCTCCGCGCGCTGCGCGGGGCCTTCCCCGGGCACGCACTGCTGCTGGCGGCCCCCGCCCAGCTCGCGGACGCCGCCGCCGCGACGGGCGTGGTGGACGGCGTGCTGGACGCCTCGGCGCCGGGGCGCGCCGTCCCGGCGGCCCTCCCCTGGCACGGCCCGCCGCCGGACGTCGCGGTGGACCTGCACGGCACCGGGCCGGAGAGCAGCGGTCTGCTGCGCGCCCTGCGCCCCGTCCGGCTCCTGGCGTACGCCGACGCCGCCGGGCCGCCGGTGGTGGACGGTGAGCACGAGCGGGAACGCTGGTGCCGCCTGCTGCGCTGGTACGGCGTCGCGGCCGACGCCTCGCGGGTGCGGGTGCCGCGCCCGGCGGGACCGGTCCCGGCCCCGCCGGCGGTCGTGGTGCACCCCGGCGCCGCCGCCGGGTCGCGGCGCTGGCCAGCCGAGCGGTTCGCGGCCGTCGCCGCCGCCCTGCGCGACGCCGGGCGGCCGGTCGTGGTCACGGCCGGGCCCGGCGAGGAGGCGCTGGCCGCGCGGGTCGCGGCGCTGGCCGGGCTGCCGGCCGGGGCGGTGCGGGAGCGTCCGCCGTTCGCCGCGCTGTCGGCCCTGGTCGCCGGGGCCCGCGCGGTGGTCAGCGGGGACACCGGGATCGCGCACCTGGCCGTCGCCCACGGCACCCCGTCGGTGACGCTGTTCGGCCCGGTACCGCCGCACGAGTGGGGCCCGCCCCCGCTGCCCCGGCACCGGGCGCTGTGGCACCCGGGGCCGCGCGGCGACCCGCACGGCGAGCGCCCCGACCCGCTGCTGCTGCGCCTGCGCCCCCGCGACGTGCTCGCCGCGCTGCGGGAGGTGGACGGCGCGGACGGCGCTCCCGCCCCGGACGCCCGGGACCGCGCTCCCGTCCCCGAAGGCGCAGGCGGGCGGACCGCCGACCTCGCACACCCCGGCACCCCGAACACCCCCGACGCGCTGGAGTCACGATGCCCGGCAGCCCCCGGCCCGCAGGAACCCCGGCCCTCACCGCCCGCGGACCCGGCGAGGACCCGGCCCGTCCCCCGCGCCCCTGCCCCCGGGAGGACGCCGGAACCGGCGCCGCGGCGGGCGGCGGCGTCCCCGCCGGCCTGTCCGTCGGCGTCGTCATCGCCACGCGCGACCGCGCCGAGCGGCTCGCCCGGACCCTGGACCGGCTGACCGCGCTGCCGGAGCGCCCGCCGGTCGTCGTCGTGGACAACGCCTCGGCGGACCACACCCGGCGCCTGGTCGCCGAACGCTTCCCCGGTGTCCGGCTGCTGACGCTGCCGCGCAACGCCGGGGCCGCCGCGCGCACCGTGGGCGCCGCCGCCCTGACCACCCCCGTCGTCGCGTTCAGCGACGACGACTCCTGGTGGGAACCGGGGTCGCTGGCCACCGCCGCGCGGCTGCTGCGCGACCACCCGAGGCTCGGGCTGCTCGCGGCGCGGACCCGGGTCGGCCCGGACGGCGGCGCCGACCCGCTCAACGCCGTGCTCGCCGGCTCCCCGCTGGGCCGCCCGGCCGACCTGCCGGGGCCCGAGGTGCTGGGCTTCCTCGGCTGCGCCGCCGTCGCCCGCCGCTCGGCCTTCCTGGACGCCGGCGGCTACCACCCGCTGCTGGGCATCGGCGCGGAGGAGACGCTGCTCGCCTACGACCTGTCGGCCCGGGGCTGGGGCGTGGCCTACTGCCCCGAGGTGACCGCCTGGCACCACCCCGACGACGGACCGCGCCCGGAGCGCCCCGTCCAGGTGCGCCGCAACGAGGTGCTGACCTGCTGGCTGCGCCGCCCGCTGCCGCTGGCCGCCCGGCGGACGGCCGCGCTCGCCGCGCGGGCCCGCACCGACGAGGTGGCCCGGCGGGCGCTGGGCGGCGTGCTGGCCCGGCTGCCTGCCGCGCTGCGCCTGCGGCAGCCGCTGCCGCCCTGGACGGAGAACGCCGTGCGGCAACTGGAAGGAGACGCCCGTGCCCGCTGAACACCGGACCCGGCCCGCCGGGGCGGCCCGGCCCGCGGCGGAAGGCGGGGCCGCGGGCACGCCGGAGGGCGACGGCCGGGTCTCGGTCGTCGTCATCACCCGCAACCGCCGCGACGAACTGCTGCGCACGCTGGACCGGCTGGCGGAACTGCCCGAGCGGCCGCCGGTCTTCGTGACCGACAACGCCTCCACCGACGGCACCGCGGAAGCCGTGGCCCGCCGCCACCCGCGGGTGCGGCTGCTGCGGGCGCGCGGCAACCTCGGCGCGGTGGGCCGCAACGAGGCGGTCCGCCACGTGCGCACGCCCTACGTCGCCTTCTGCGACGACGACTCCTGGTGGGAGCCGGGCTCGCTGGCCACCGCCGCCGGGCTGCTGGACGCCCGCCCCGGGCTCGGCGCCGTCACCGGGCGCATCGTCGTGGAGCCGGACGGCACCGAGGACCCCATCGTGGCGGAGCTGCGCCACTCGCCGCTGGACGGTCCCGGCTGGCTGCCGGGCCCGGCGCTCGGCTCGTTCCTGGCCGCCGCGACGGTGCTGCGCACGGACGCCTTCCGCGCGGCCGGCGGTTTCTCGCCGCGGCTGTGGCTGGGCGGCGAGGAGGAACTGCTGGCCACCGACCTGATGACCCTGGGCTGGTGGCTCGCCTACGCGCCGCAGCTCACCGTCCACCACCACCCGTCGCTGGCCCGGGACGTGACCGGGCGGCGGGTGGTCGGCCTGCGCAACACCCTGTGGTTCGGCTGGCTGCGGCGCCCGCTGCCCGCCGCACTGGACCGCACCTGGCACCTGGCCAGGACGGTGCCCCGCGACGCCGCGTCACTGCGCGCCTTCGGCCTGGCGCTGGCCGGGCTGCCGTGGGTGCTGCGGGAGCGGCGCGTCGCCCCGCCCGAGGTGGAGGCGCGCCTGCGGACCCTCGACCGGGCCCAGCGGCGCTCCGGCGCCCGGCGGTACGTGGGCTGAGCCGGTCCGGACGCGTCCGGCCGCGCGCACGGACCGGCCCCCGCAGCCCGGGGGCGGGCGGCGGGGGCCGGCTGACGGCCGGTCAGGAGCGGGCCTTGCGGGTCTGCGAGCGGTTCGCCTTGCGGATGGCGCCCAGCAGCTCCTGCTTGCTCATCCGGGAGCGGCCGGGAACCTCCAGCCGCTTGGCGACGTCGTACAGGTGCTCCTTGGTCGCCTGCTCGTCGACGCCCTCGCCGCTGCGGCCGCCCTGCTGGCGGGGCCTGGCCGCCTTCGGGTCGGAGGGGCCCTTGCGGTCGTCCTCCTTGCGCTCCCAGTGGTCGCCCACCTTCTCGTGTGTGTGCTTGAGCGCGCTGAACGCGGTGCGGTGGGCGCGCTCGCCCTCGCCGTACTCCTCCACCGCCGAGTCGTGCGCCTTGATCCACGTCCGCTGCGCACTCCTGGGCGAGCGGCTCAGGGTCGAGGGCAGTTCCTTCCTACCTGGCACGGTGGCTCACCTCCAAGGTCGTGGCGTCGCGGGTACCCGGAGGCTCCGGTGGGAAACGGCGGCCGCGAGCCGGTGCTCGGCGTGAGGATTCCGCCCCCGCGAACCGGGCATATAGCTCAACATCAGGACAGTATCGGGAGGTTGAGTCTCCGATTCCTTACTCCCACCCACTTCAGGTCAGTAGCCTCATCCCTCGAACGCTAATGCGCCGGCGATCGCGATGAGGAGATTTTGATGGAACGTCCCTCCTGGGCCCCGCAGGGGATCGACCTGTCCCAGCCGAGTGTGTCCCGCATCTACGACTACTACCTGGGCGGTTCGCACAACTTCGAGGTCGACCGGGAGGCCGCGCGGCGGGCGATCGAAGCGTTCCCGGGGCTGCCGAAGCTGATGCAGGCCAACCGCGCGTTCATGCGCCGCGCCGTGCGTTACGCGGTCGACCAGGGCGTCACCCAGTTCCTCGACATCGGCTCCGGCATCCCGACGTTCGGCAACGTGCACGAGGTGGCCCAGGCGGCGCGTCCCGGCGCGCCCGTCGTCTACGTGGACAACGACCCCGTCGCCGTGGCGCACAGCCGCGCGGTGCTGGAGGGCAACGAGGCGGCCGACATCGTCGCCGCCGACTTCCGCACCCCGCAGGACATCCTCAAGAGCGACCCGGTCAGCCGCCTCCTCGACCTGGAGCAGCCGGTCGCCCTGCTGCTGGTGGCGCTGCTGCACTTCGTCACCGACGAGGAGGAGCCCCAGCGGGCGATCGCCGAGATGCGCGACGCGCTCGCGCCCGGCTCCCTGCTGATCCTCACCCACGCGTCCACCGAGGGCGGGCCGCACACCTCGGAGCAGGGGCGGCACATCTCCGACGTCTACCGCAAGGTCGGCTCCCGGCTGATGATGCGCTCGCGCTCCGAGGTCGCCCGGTTCTTCGAGGGGTTCGAACTGGTGGACCCCGGACTCGTGTCCATGCCCAGCTGGCGCCCCGAGGGCCCGGTCGACCAGGAGGACCCGGTGGTCTTCACCGGATTCGCCGGGGTGGGACGCAAAGCGTGAACACAGCGCCGAACGACGCGGCCGGACCGGGCACACCCGGGCCGGCGGGCCCGGGTGTGCAGGCCGACGGGCTGCGGCGCTTCGCCACGATCTGGAGCAGGGTCGTCTACCCGACCACGGCGACCTGCATGACCCGGGCGGAGTTCGAGGAGCATCTGCTGCCGCTGTCCGAGCTGCTGTCCACGACGCTGCACGCCCGGCCCTTCGACCCGGCGCCCGCCCGCGCGGTGGGCAGCGCGCTGGTGGCCGCCCACTGCACCGCCCCCGAGGCACTGCCCCAGATCCTCGGCGTCGTCGACGCCTACCTGCTGCTGTACTGCGCGGACCCGGCCGAGCTGCCGCCCGAGGAGGGCCGTGCCCGCTGCGCCCGCATCCAGCACGCGATCGCCGCCGGGTTCGCCCGCGCCCTCCAGGAGCGCACCCGCGCCGAGCAGGAGTCGCTGTCCCGGGCCGCGCTGACCGCGCAGGCGGAGATCGAACGCGCGCTGCACGAGAGCGAGACCCGGTTCCGCGCCGTCTTCGAGGGCGCCACGATCGGCATCGGCATCGCGGCGCTCGACGGCACCGTCGTCGAGGTCAACGCGGCCCTCACCCGGATGTTCGGCGACTGCGAGCAGGACCTGCGGATGCGCAAGGTCACCAGCTGGGTGCACCCGGACGACGGCCCGGCGGTGTGGCGGATGTACGACGAACTGGTGCGCGGGGAGCGGGAGCACTTCCGGACCGAGAAGCCCTACCACCGCCCTGACGGCACGGTGCTGTGGACGCACCTGACGGTCTCCCTGCTGCGCGACCCGGACGGCACGCCGCGCCTGATGCTGGCGCTGATGGAGGACATCACCGAACGGCGCCTGCTGCACCTGCGGCTGCGCTACGAGGCCACCCACGACGCGCTGACCGACCTGCCGAACCGCACGCTGTTCTTCGAGCGGCTGGAGCAGGTGCTCGCCCGCACCGGGGACGCCGCCCGCTTCGGCCTGTGCTACCTGGACCTCGACGGCTTCAAGATAGTCAACGACAGCCTCGGGCACGCGGTGGGCGACCAGCTCCTGGTGGCCGTCGCCGAGCGGTTGCAGAGCTGCGTCAAGGGCCCGGGGCAGCTCGTGGCCCGCATCGGCGGCGACGAGTTCGTGGCCCTGGTCAGCGACCCGGCCGAGCCCTCGGACGTGACCGAGCTGGCGGAGCGGGCGCTGGAGGCGCTGTCGACGCCGGTGCTGGTGGACGGGCGCGAGCTGCCGGTCCGCGCCAGCATCGGGATCGTCGAGGGCCCGGCCGGGGAGCGCACGGCCGCCGAGGTGCTGCGCAGCGCGGACATCACCATGTACCGGGCCAAGGCGCAGGGCGGGAACCGCTACGAGCTGGCCGACCCCGACTCCGACGCCCGCGTCATCAGCCGCCACAGCCTCACCAACCGGCTGCCCGCGGCGCTGGAGGGCAGCGAGTTCTTCATCGAGTACCAGCCGCTGGTGCGCATGTCGGACGGCAGCGTGGAGGGCGCGGAGGCGCTGGTGCGCTGGGAGCACCCGCGCCACGGCGTACTCGGCCCCGACCGCTTCATCCCGCTGGCCGAGCACACCGGGCTCATCGTCCCGCTGGGCCGCTGGGTGCTGGAGGAGGCGGTGCGGCAGGCGTGCGAGTGGCAGGTGCGCGGCATAGGGGGCGCCCGCCCCCTGCGGGTGAACGTCAACCTCTCGCCGCGGCAGCTCCACCACCCCGACCTCGTCTCGGACACCGTCGCCGTGCTGGAGAACGCCGGGCTGCCGCCGCGCTCGCTGTGCCTGGAGGTCACCGAGACGGCGCTGATCCGGGCGGACGACGCCGAGCTGAAGCCGCTGCGCCAGCTGGCCGAGCTGGGCGTCGGAATAGCGCTGGACGACTTCGGCACCGGGTACTCCAACCTGGCGAGCCTGCGCAGGCTGCCGGCGAGCACGCTGAAGCTGGACCGCTCCTTCACCAAGGGCCTCCAGCACCACCCGGCCGACCCGGTGGACCTCAAGGTGGTCGAGGGGATCGTCTCACTGGCCCACGCGCTGGACCTGTCGGTGACCGTCGAGGGCGTGGAGACGGCGGCGCAGGCCGAGCACCTGCGCGCGCTGGGCTGCGACGCGGCGCAGGGCTGGTTCTACGCACGTCCCGGGCCGCCCGAGCGCGTGGCGGTGGACCTGCCGCTGGCGGCCGCCCAGTAGCCGCCGCGCTCACCGCCGGCCGCGCCGCGTCACCGCTCGCGCACGGTGACGTTGAGGCGTCCCCGCAGTCCGAGCCAGGCGGGCGCCGTCCCCGGCCGGAGGCGCGGCACCCCGTGGTAGGCGAGCCGCGCCGGGCCGCCGAAGACGAAGGCGTCCCCGCTGACCAGCTCGGTGTCCGTCCACGGCCGCCCGGGGGCCGCCGCGTGGCCGAACCGGAAGACGCAGGTGTCGCCGAGGCTGAAGGAGACCACCGGCGCGCCGGAGTCCTCGTCGCTGTCCCGGTGCATCCCCATGCGGGCGGCGCCGTCGTAGAAGTTGACCAGCGCCACGTCGTAGCGCGGACGTGGCGGGACGCCCGGGCCGCCGCCGTAGGCCGCCGCCACCGCCGCGCGTGCCCACTGCCCGAGCCAGGCCGGGAACGGTTTGACCGGGGCGCCGTCACCGTCCACGGCCGTGCGGGCGTAGCCGTAGGGGTACCAGTGCAGGCCCAGGCTGAGCTGGCGCACCGACATCCGGCCGCCGCCCGGGGTGCGGACGGTGCGCAGTCCGGCCGGCGGCCGCGACCACGCCCGGCAGGCCGCCAGCAGCTTCCGCTGCGCACCGGTGTCCAGGTGGCCGGGCAGGTGCACCGCGCCCGGCGCCACCTCGGCGGCGGCACGGGCGAAGAGTTCATCCGTCACCCGGCCAGGGTAGGCACGGCGCACGTCCGCGAGCAGGGGCCCGCACCGGTCTGACCGGCCGGTAACCGGGTGCCGTATCGTCGGGGCGTCGGTCGTCTGTTCGCGTGAGGAGTGCTCGTGACGTCAGAAGCCCTTGAGCCCGTCCTGGCCGGTGTGCGCAACTTCCGTGACGTCGGCGGGCTGCCCACGGAGGACGGACGCCGGGTGCGCCAGGGCGTGCTGTTCCGCAGCGGCCACCTGGCCCACGCCACCGAGGAGGACACCGCGTTCCTCGCCTCCCTCGGGCTGCACACCGTCTTCGACTTCCGCAACGCCGCCGACCAGGCGCTGGAGGGCCCCGACGTGTCGCTGCCCGGGGTGCGCAACGTGAACCTGCCGCTGAGCGACCCGGCCGAGGGCGCGGAGTTCTGGCAGATGGTGCGCGACGGCCAGGTGGCCGAGCTGCGCGAGGAGCTGTCCGGCGGGCGCGGCGTGGCCCGGATGCAGGAGGCGTACGAGGCCATCATCAGGCAGCGCACCGCCGAGCACGGCCGGGTGCTGCACGAGCTGGCCGAGGGCAGCGTGCCCGTGCTGATGCACTGCGCGGCCGGCAAGGACCGCGCGGGCCTGTCGATCGCGGTGACGCTGCTGGCGCTGGGCGTGGAGCGGGAGGCCATCGAGGCGGACTACCTGCTGTCGAACGAGCCGCACCGCCGCTACCGGGTGCACCGGGGCGAGCACGACCGGCGCGAGGAGCAGCGGCGGCGCGTGGACGCCGAGGTGCGCGAGCTGCTCGCCCCGCTGTTCGACGCCCGGCCCGCCTACCTCGCCACCGCCTACGCCACGATCGCCGCGCAGTGGGGTGACGTGGACACCTACCTGCGCGAGGGCCTGGGGCTCACCGACGCCGCCCGGGAGCGCCTGCGCGACCGCCTGCTGGACTAGCCGGGCTGCCCCGGCACGAGTCCGCACGAGCCGTCCGGGGAGCGCTGCTCACGGGCCGGGGCCGGCAGGCTCTGCCCCGCCGCGGACGGCCGGGGCGCGGCCCGCGGCACGGCGCGCACCTCGACGGTGCTCCGGGTGCCCCAGGAGCCCACGCGCCAGCAGGTGGCCATGGCGTAGAGGTAGAGCGGGCGCAGGACGGCCAGCCGCCACAGGCCCGCCAGGGGTGCGAGGAGGAACAGCGCGGCGTGGTACCGCACCGGCTCGTCCGACCGGCGCACGCAGAACAGCCGCAGGCTGATCAGGTAGTTCACGGCGCAGCCCAGCAGCAGGGTGTGGGCCAGCAGGGCGCCCCACTGGGTCCGCAGCGCCGGTTCGGCCACGACGGCCGCCGGCACGCACAGGGCGAGCAGGAGGTGCGCGTACTCCACCACCGGCATCCAGAAGCCGAAGGAGCGCACCGGCAGGTGCCGCAGCCACCACAGGTGGCGCACGGTGGTGCCGCGCATCCAGCGCAGCTGCTGGTGGAGGTAGTGCCGCGGGCGCTCGGGGACGAGGGTGAAGACGATGGACGACGGCTGGTGCACGGTGCGGCCCGCCATGCGGGCGTAGAAGGTCAGCATCGAGTCGTCGTTCATCTGCATCGGCACGCCGCGGAAGGTCTCCCGCTCGTAGACGCCCGCGTGGGCGCGCACGACCGCCGCGCGGTAGAAGGCCAGGGTGCCGGAGTTGATGAGGACCGAGCCCAGCAGGGACTGGGCGCTGCGCAGCCCCCGGGTGAAGGGCAGGTACAGCAGCGCGGTCATCCGGGTCAGATGGTTCGCCCGGGTGTTGAGCGGCACGACCAGGCCGCCCACCGACTGCACCCGGGGGTCGGCGAACGGCTTGAGCCCTTCGCGGACGGCGTCCTCGTCGAGGACCGAGTCGCTGTCGAGGGTCACGAAGACGTCCGCGTCGTCCTCGGCGAGGACCCGCATCTGGGCCCACCGCTTGCCGCGGTTGGCGGTGCGCTCCCAGGTGGCCTCGATGCCGAGCGCGGCGGCCCGCCGCAGCAGGTCGCGCTTCTCCCGCGGGTAGCGCAGCGGCGTTCCGGTGTCCCGGTCGGCGGAGCCGTCGTCCACCACCCGCACGCGCTGCACGCGGCGGCTCTGGGCCAGGACGGACTCCCAGCAGGCCCGCAGCGCCGCGGGGTCCTCGTTGTAGACGGGGATCTGCACGGTGACCCGCAGCGCCTCGACGTCCCGTTCCCGCGCGGCGTCCGCCAGCCGGAAGGGCCGCTCCAGCCAGCACAGGGGCAGCCACCACAGCAGCAGGAACGACGCCAGCCAGACCAGGGTCAGTCCCGTTCCGTCGGCGGCCTGCCACACCGACAGGCGCAGCAGGTGCCACACGGCCCACGCGGCGAGCGCGGTCAGCGGCACGGCGGCGAGCGCGGCACGGCCGCCCAGCGGGAGGAAGGAGGCCCGCGGACGGGGCGGGGCCGCCGGGCCGGGACGGGCCCGCTCAGAGGTCACCGGGTCCCTTCCCGCGCCGGAACCCCGTGCGGACCAGGGCCGCGCCCAGCAGGACGCAGGCGAGGACGGCGCACAGCAGCCACACCTGGCCGAAGGCCACGCCGGCCAGGGACAGTCCGGTGCCCGTGGTGGCGAGGGAGCCGTAGGACATACCCGTTCCCTTCGTCGTACGACAAGCCGATCAAGATGATCAGTACGATGAGAGCACGGTGACGTGGTGACCACGCGCGCACACGCCGCGACACGGCGTCACGTCCGCTGGACGGCCCCGCTCGGGGCTCCGGGAGACGGCGCCGGGCCGCGCCCCGCCCCTCCGGCGGCGCGGACGGGAAGCGGGAGGCGGCCCGGCGGGACGTCGCTCAGCGGCGGCGTTCCACCACGAAGTCGGCGAGCGCGACGAAGCGGTCCCGCACGGACGCCGGCAGATCCACGCGGGTCAGCGCGGCGAGGGCGACCTCGTGCTGGCGGCGGGCCTCCCCCGCCGTCCAGTCCCGGCCCCCGGCCTCCTCCACGAGCGCGGCCCGCTCGGCGAACTCGGCCTCGTCGAAGTCCTGGCAGGCGGCCAGCTCCGACGGGTCGCGCCGCGCGTCGGCCTTCATCAGCTCGCCCAGCCGCCGGGCCGCCGGGCCCTCGGCGGCCAGCGCCGCGACGACCGGCAGGGACTTCTTGCGCTGCCGCAGGTCGCTCCACGCCCGCTTGCCGGTCGACTCCGGGTCGCCCCAGATGCCCAGCAGGTCGTCCACGGCCTGGAAGGCCAGGCCCAGGTGGAAGCCGTAGTCGTGCAGGGCGTCGGCCGCGGTGTCGTCGGCGCCGCCCAGCACCGCGCCGATGGAGCAGGCGCAGGCGAGCAGGGCTCCGGTCTTGTTGCCCTCCATCTCCAGGCACTCGGCGACGCCCACCCGCTCACGGTGCTCGAAGGAGATGTCCTGGGCCTGCCCGTCGATCAGCGCCCGGGTGGCGGCGGTGAGGCGGCGCGCGGCACGGGCGGCGTCGGCGGTGCCCAGCTCCAGCAGTATCTCCCCGGCCAGGGCGAACAGCGCGTCGCCCACCAGGATGGCCTGGGCGGGACCGTGGACCTTCCAGACGGTGTCCCGGTGGCGGCGCTGCTCGTCGCCGTCCATGAGGTCGTCGTGCAGGAGCGAGAAGTTGTGCACCAGCTCCACCGCCACGGCGCCGGGCAGGCCCGTCTGCGGCGCGGCGCCCGCCGCCTCGGCGGAGAGCAGGGCGAGCGCGGGGCGCACGGCCTTGCCGCCGTCACCGTCGGCGGGCCGGCCCTCGGCGTCGATCCAGCCGAAGTGGTAGGCGGCGACGGTGTCCATGGGGGGCGCGAGGCGGGCCACGACGGTGCGCAGCTCGGGCAGGGCGAGCGTGCGGCCGCGTTCCAGCAGGGCGGTCACCCCCGCGGTGTCGATGCCAGCGTTAGCCGGTTGCACCGGGTTCACAAGGTCTCCTTATGCGTTCAGCGGTGGTACTGACGCCGACTCCCCTGGGGTGTCGCCGTGCGGCTGCCGGAGGCGTGCCAGTGCCTCACGCGCAGCGGTCTGGCCGCTGCGTACCGCGCCTTCCATGGTCGCGGGCCAGCCGGTCGCGCACCACGCGCCCGCGAGGAACACCCCCGGCGCATTGGTGTGCGCACCGGGCCTGAGCCGTCCCACGCCCGGTGCGGGGGCGAAGGTGGCGGCGCGTTCCCGGGTGACGAAGAAGTCGCGCACCCGCGCGGCGCGGGCGGCCGGCAGCAGCTCGGCCAGCGCGGGCAGGTAGCGCGCGCGCAGCTCGGCGCCCGTGCGCTCGACGTCCCGCTGCGCGGCCGACTGGGACAGCGCGAGGTACTGCCCGCTGCCGGGGCCGAGCCCGGCGGCCTCGCCGCGGTCGAACACCCACTGGACGGGGCTGCCCAGCGCGGCGAAGAAGGGGCGGCGCAGCACGGGCCGGTCGTAGACGACGTGCACGTTGACGATGGGCGCCGTGCCGATGCGGGCCAGCCGCTCCGGGTCGGGCAGGGCGCCCGCGGGCAGCAGCCGCGCGGCCTGGTCCTGCGGGACGGCCAGCACCACGGTGCCGGCCGCCCCGGGGGCCTCGCCGCGCGCCGTCCCGACGCGCCAGCCGCCGTCGGGGAGCCGGTGCAGCGCGCGCACCCGGACCGCCGTGCGCACGGTGACCCCGGCACGTTCCAGGGCGCGGCGGGCCAGGGTGTCGTGCAGCCGCCCCAGCGGGACCCGGGCCCAGCCGATGTCGGCGGCGCCGGGGGCGCTGAGCAGGCCGGTGCGGAACACCTTGGCGGCCAGCGCGAGCGACACGTCCTCGGCGCGGGCGTTGAGCGTGGCCACCCCGACGAGGTCCCACAGCGCGGCCACGCTGCGCGGGGACTGGCCGTGGCGGCGCAGCCAGCCGGCGAAGTCGGCGCCGTCCAGCGCGGGGTCGGCCGGGTCCAGGGTGCGCAGCGCGAGGGCGGCGCGGGCGGCCGCGAGCCTCTCCCGCGGTGACAGGTGGGGGTAGGTGGCCAGCGCGGCGGCCAGGTGCAGCGGCACGGGCGCGGCGTGGCGGCGCAGCCGTCCCGCACGGCCGGTGGCGGCGTCCAGGACGGGGATGTCCAGGCGCCGCTGGAGCGGTGCGAGCGCCTCCCCGCCGATCCGGCCGAGGAACCACCGGTAGGCGGTGCAGCAGCGCAGGTAGACGTGCTGCCCGTTGTCGACGGACAGCTCGCCCACCGGTGAGCTGCGGGGGAAGGAGAAGGCGAGGCCGCCGAGCCGGGGACGGGACTCCAGGAGGGTGGTGCGCACGCCCGCGTCGGCCAGGCGCAGGGCGGCGGTGACCCCCGCGAGGCCGCCGCCGACCACCACCGCGCGGCGCCCGGCGGTCACCGGCGGCCCCGGCGCTGGTCGCGCCGGACCGCGCGGGTCTCCAGGCCGGTCAGCCCGCGGACGGCGACGAGCGCCTTGCGGTGCCCGGGGACGGTGACGCGGGTGCGCAGCACCGCGCCCGGGTCGGCGGCGATGCGCTCCAGCAGCGCGTGGTAGATGCCGGCCATCGCGGCGACGCAGGCGCCGGAGCGGCAGTCCAGCATCGGCAGCAGCCGGTAGCCGTCGGCGAACAGCCGCCGGGCGCGCTGCACCTGGTAGTGCACCAGGCCCGCCAGGTCGGCACCGGCGGGCGGTTCCTGCTCCCGGAAGGCGTGCCGCCCGTCGGGGCAGCCGAAGGCGGTGAGGTCCTCGCGCGGCAGGTAGCTGCGGCCCTCCTCGGCGTCCTCGCGCAGGTCGCGCAGGATGTTGGTGAGCTGGAGCGCGAGGCCGAGGGTGTTGGCGTACTCCGGAGCGCGCGCGGCGTCCGGTACGCCGGGCACCGTCCCGAAGACGCCGAGCGAGAGGCGGCCGACGGCCCCGGCCACGCACCGGCAGTAGTCCCGCAGCTCCTCCCAGGTCCGGTAGGTCCGGCCGCGCACGTCCATGAGGACACCGTCGAGGAGTTCGTCGAGCGCGTCCAGCGGGACGGGGTAGCGCCGGGCGGTGTCGGCCAGGGCGACGGCCACCGGGTCGGTGTCGTCCTCGGCGACCTCACCCGCGCGCACGCGGGCCACCAGGGCGCGGGTGGCGGCCAGGCGTGCCGTCTTCGTGGCGGCGTCCAGCTCGCCGTCGCCGATGTCGTCCACCCGGCGGGCGAGGGCGTACAGCGCGGACATGGCACGCCGCTTGGGCGCGGGCAGCAGCCGGATGCCGTGGGCGAAGTTGCGGGCCTGCTGCCCGGTGACGGTCTCGCAGTAGCCGTAGGCGGCCAGGACGGGCGGGGGCACGCCGGGCACGCCCGGGGCGGGGCGGCTCGTCCCGCCGGTGCCCGCCGTCGCGCCGCCCTGGGTGGTCACGGGGTTCATCGCAGGTTTCCTCGCCGGGCGGCCGTCAGGACCGCGGTCGTCTCGCGCAGCAGGGTGGGCCGGCCGGCCCTGGGCGGGCCGGCCAGCACGTCGTAGCGGGCGGCGGCCAGCGCGCGCAGGGCCGCGCGGCCGCCGCCGGTGAAGGCGGCGAGCAGCAGCCGCAGCCGTCCGGAGACGCTCGCGGTCAGCGGGACGCCTTCGTCCAGCAGGGTGGCGGAACGTTCCGCCATGGTGGCGACGGCCGTGCGCAGCCCCGCGCCCGCCACCGGGGCGGCGAGGTCGCGTTCGCGCACGCCGAACCGCTCCAGGTACTCGGCCGGGAGGTAGATCCGGCCCCGCGCCCGGTCCTCCGCGACGTCCTGGAGGTGTTCGACGATCTGGAGCGCCGTGCAGACGGCGTCGGAGCGGCGCACCCGCCCGGGGGTCGTCGTGCCGGTCACCGCGAGGACGAGGCGGCCGACCGGGTTGGCGGACAGCGCGCAGTACCCCTCCAGGTCCGCCCAGGTGGCGTACCGGTGCACGCGCTGGTCGAGCCGGTTGGCGGCCAGCAGGTCGAGGAACGGCGCGGGCGTCAGCCGGTGGCGGCGGACGACCGGCACCAGGGCGCGCAGCAGCGGGTGGCGCGGCGGCCCGGCCGCGTCGTCCCCGGCCGCGGCGAACGCGCGGTGGACGTCGGCCTCCAGGGCGTCCAGCAGGGCGAGCCGGTCCCCGGCGCGGCCGGGCTCCACGCCCAGCAGGCGGGCGTCGCCGCCGCCGGGGGCGAGGTCGCCGTCCCCGGCGTCGTCCACGAGGCGGGCGTAGCCGTAGACGGCCATGAGGCCGTCCCGCCAGGCGGCGGGCAGGAAGCGCGGGGCCACGGGGAAGTTCTCCCGCGCGGCCTTGCCGAGCACGGCGGCCACGGGGTCGGCCGCCTGCGCGCCGGACGGCTGCGGGTCCGCAGCCGCCGGGCCGGTGGCCGCGGACCCGGGGGTCGCCGCGGGCCCGGCCGTCACCGCGGTCCGCCCGTCATAGCCGTCACGATCCGTTTCTACCTTGATAAGCATTAAATCGTCATATCGGACACGCCGTACTGATGTACGGACTCCGGTCACCTTACGACCCGTGTCCCGGACGTCCCCTACCGCCCCGCCCGCCACACGCGAAAGCCCCCGCCGCAGCGGGGGCCACCGGTTCCGGCCGGGCCGGGCGGGCGTTACTTGCTGGTGAACTCCTCGTAGGCGCGCATGACGTCCTCCGTCGGGCCGTCCATCCGCAGCTCGCCCTTCTCCAGCCACAGCACCCGGTCGCAGGTGTCCCGGATGGTCTTGTTGTTGTGGCTCACCAGGAACACCGTCCCGGCGTCCCCGCGCAGCTCGCGGATGCGCTCCTCGGAACGGCGCCGGAAGCTCTTGTCACCCGTGGCCAGCGCCTCGTCGATCATGAGCACGTCGTGCCGCTTGGCCGCCGCGATGGCGAACCGCAGGCGCGCCGACATGCCCGAGGAGTAGGTGCGCATGGGCAGCGTGATGAAGTCGCCCTTCTCGTTGATGCCGGAGAAGTCGACGATGTCCTGGTAGCGCTCGCGGATCTCCGCCCGCGACATGCCCATCGCCAGTCCGCCGAGCACGACGTTGCGCTCACCGGTCAGGTCGTTGAGCAGGGCCGCGTTGACGCCGAGCAGCGAGGGCTGGCCGTCGGTGTACACCTTGCCGCGCTCGGCCGGGAGCAGGCCCGCGATCGCCCGCAGCAGGGTGGACTTGCCCGAGCCGTTGGTGCCGATCAGGCCGATCGCCTCGCCCCGGTAGGCGGTGAAGCTCACGCCCCTGACCGCGTGCACCTCGCGCACCCGGCCGCCGGGCGAGCGGCGCAGGATGCGGTTGAGCGCGGCCGTGGCGCTCCCCCGGCCCTGGCTCCCGCCGTACACCCGGTAGACGATGTGCACGTCGTCGGCGATGACGGTGGGCACCCGGCCCGCCGCCGCGGCCGGTTTCGCCATGCTCGTCGGTTCAGCCACGGCCATACCGCTCCTCGGCCTTCCAGAAGTAGACGAAGCCCGCGACCCCGGCCAGCAGCGCCCAGCCGAGGGCGAGCAGCCAGGGGTAGGGCGCGATGTCGCCGGGAGTGTAGTCGTCGATCAGCGCGAAGCGCATGAGGTCCATGTACACCGCCGCCGGGTTGGCCGCCACGAGGTCGGCCGCCCACGCCGGGAGGTTCGCGTTGCCCGTCAGCATCGGGTGCAGCGGGAACATCACGCCGGAGGCGTACATCCACGTGCGCAGCACGAACGGCATCAGCTGGGCCAGGTCCGGGGTGGAGCTGCCGAGCCGGGCCATGATCAGGGCCAGCCCGGCGTTGAAGAGGAGCTGGAGCACCAGGGCCGGGACGATGAGCAGCCAGGGCCAGGAGGGGTACTGGCCGAAGGCCAGCAGCACCACCAGCAGCACGATCATCGAGTACAGCAGCTGCTGGAGCTGCTGGAGCGCGAAGGAGACGGGCAGGGAGGCGCGCGGGAAGTGCAGCGCCCTCACCAGGCCCAGGTTGCCGGAGATGGACCGCACGCCCGCCAGCACGGACTGCTGGGTGAAGGTGAACACGAACACACCGATCACCAGGAACGGCACGTAGTTGTGGTCGCCGCCGGGCACCTCCCCCCTGGCATCGAGGATGACGCCGAAGATCACGAAGTAGACCCCGGCGTTCAGCAGGGGCGTGGCCACCTGCCACAGCTGGCCCAGCTTCGCCCGGCTGTACTGGGCCTGGAGCTTGGCCCGGGAGAAGGCTCCGATGAAGTGCCGCCTGGCCCACAGCTGCCGGATGTACTGCGGCAGCGAGGGCCGCGCGCCGCTGACGGTGAGGCCGTACCTGGCCGCCAGCTCGGCCGGGGACAGCCCGTCGTCGGGGGAGGGTGGCGCGTTCACGGCGACCGCACGATCGTGCGCTGACTCGCTCACGGTGAAACTTACGTCCTCTTGTGTGCAGGAGCTCGGGTGCTGATGTTCTCAGACCCGGCCCGGTCAGATGACAGGAGGTCGGCCCAGCCGGGTCATGCGCCACACCGTACGCCAGCGCAGGGGCCTGCGGGGACCGCACGGTGTGCTCCAGCCCTCGCGGAAACCGCCCAGCCACGCCCGCAGCGCCGCCTTCGAGGGGCGCCGGGCGAGGGTGAGCAGCACCCACACCCCGAGGTAGACCGGGATCAGCGGCACGGGCAGCAGCCTGCGGGCCAGCCAGACCCGGTTGCGGGCCACCATGCGGTGGTAGACGGCATGGCGGCTGGGCAGCGTCGTCGGGTGGTGCAGGACGAGGTCGGCGCGGTAGTCGATGGCCCAGCCCGCGTCCAGCGCCCGCCAGGCGAGGTCGGTCTCCTCGTGCGCGTAGAAGAAGTCCTCCGGCAGGCCGCCGACCTGCCGGAGGACCGCCGTGCGCACCGCGCAGGCGCCGCCGAGGAAGGTGGTGACGCGGGAGGAGCGCATCGGGTCGGCGGCCCGCAGCCGCGGCACGTGCCGGCGCTGGGTCAGCCCCGTCTGCGGGTCGGCGATGCGGAAACTGACGATGCCCAGTTCCGCGTCGGCGGTGAAGGCGCGGCGGCACAGCTCGGCGGTGTCGGAGCGCGGCAGGCAGCCGTCGTCGTCCAGGAACAGCACCGCGTCCACGTCCCGCCCGCCGGACCCGAACGCCTCGACACCCGCGTTGCGCCCGCCGGGGATGCCCAGGTTCTCCGGCAGCTCGACGGTGCGCAGCCCGCCGGGCAGGGCCGGCAGCTCCGGCAGGGGCGCGCCGTTGCCGACGACGACGACGGCGACGGGCTCCCCGTCCTGCGCGGCGACGCTCTCCAGCAGCGCGCGCAGCTCCTCGGGGCGGTTGCCCATGGTGAGGACGACCGCCCCGAGGCGGAAGGGCGCGCCGCTCACCGCAGCCTGCTGGAGGCGAGGACGGAGACCAGGTGCAGCAGCGTCTGCACCACCGCGATGGCGGCCAGGACGGCGACGCCGAGCCGGGTGTAGAACAGCCCGCCCGCCACCAGGTCGGCGACGGCGACCAGCAGGACGAACAGCGACGCCTCGACACCGCCGACCAGCCGGTGGAACTTCAGGGCCGCCGCCGCCCGCCGGGCGAAGGCCAGACCCGAGGAGCGCGGCACGGCCGCCTCGTCGCGCACGGCGCTGAGGCCGCTGCGGGCCCGTGCGACGTCCACCAGGTCGGTCTCGGCCTTGATGAGGATGGCGCCGAGCGCGGCGACAGCTCCGAGGAACGCCCACATCCAGTCCGCCTCGCCGTCGGCGGCGAACAGGTCGGCCGCCCGCAGGCCGAAGCCGGTGAGCAGCGCGGCCTCGGCGAGGTAGTGGCCGA
This sequence comes from Streptomyces solitudinis, assembly GCF_036323765.1. NCBI lineage: Bacteria > Bacillati > Actinomycetota > Actinomycetes > Kitasatosporales > Streptomycetaceae > Streptomyces > Streptomyces solitudinis. The sequence continues at coordinate 542,400 of NZ_JAZDCW010000001.1, read as the reverse complement.
CGCGGTCGAGGTAGACGCCGGTGACGGACGTCTGGCCGCGCCAGCGGGCGATCTCGCCGTCCACGCAGTCCAGCAGCAGGTAGAGCTGGACGAGGAGGGCGCCGAGCAGGGCTCCGGTGAGGCCGGGCACGAGCAGCGCCGCCCCGGCGAGCACACCCGCGAGCACCATGAGGTAGGTGAGCTGGTTGGGCGTGATCCTCGTGCCGACGAGGTGGCGGTCGCAGCGCAGGGAGACCTCGCGCATGTACAGGCGCCCGGCCCAGTGCTCGCCGCTGCGCCGGTCCTTGACCCCTTCGGGGTGGACGACCGGCCGGAGTTCAGCTACCGATGGCTTTGACATAGTCGGCGTAACAGTCCCTGATCTGGTCGGTGGACAGGTCGAGGTGTTCGAGGATGGTGTAGCGGCCCGGACGCGTCTGCGGAGCGAACTCCACGGCCCGGACGAACTCCTCGACCCTGAAGCCGATGTCCCCGGGCAGCACGGGCAGGCTGTGCCGCCGCAAAACCTCGGCCATGAGCCCGGCTTCCCCTCTCGCGCCGCGCAGATGCATGGCGAAGGCGGCGCCCAGGCCGCACTGCTCGCCGTGGCTCGCGGCGCGCTGCGGGTAGAGCAGGTCGAAGGCGTGGTTGATCTCGTGGCAGGCGCCGGACGCGGGACGGCTGTCACCGGCCACCGACATGGAGATGCCGGTGAGGACGAGCCCTTCGGCGAGCACGGTCAGGAAGCCGTCGTCCTCCACACCGCCGGGGTGGCGCAGCACGGCCTCGCCCGCCTGCCGGGCCATGGCGGCGGCCAGCCCGTCGATCTTCTCGCCGGTCTCGCGGTGGGACAGCTCCCAGTCCGCGACGGCGGAGATGTTGGAGATCGCGTCGCCGACGCCGGAGCGCACGAAGCGGGGCGGCGCCTGCCGGACGACGTCGAGGTCGATGACGACGGCGATCGGGTTGGGCACGCCGTAGGAGCCGCGGCCCGCGTCGTTGTCGAGGGTGGCGACGGGCGAGCACAGCCCGTCGTGCGAGAGGTTGGTGGCGACCGCGACCAGCGGCAGTCCGATGCGGGCCGCGGCGAACTTGGCACAGTCGATGATCTTTCCGCCGCCCAGGCCCACGACGGCGTCGTAGTGGCCGGACTTCATCGCGTCAGCCAGCTTCACCGCCTCGTCGAGGGTGCCGCCGCCGACCTCGTACCAGCTCGCCCCGGGCAGCGCGGGGGCCAGCCGGGCGCGCAGGGCCGCGCCGGAGCCGGCGCTGATGGCGACGGCCAGCTTGCCGGAGGCGGAGATGCGTTCGTCGGCGAGGACCTCGGCGAGGTCGGCCAGCGCCCCGCGCCGGATGTCCACGACGACCGGCGAGGGGATGAGCCGGGTCAGTACTGGCACGCGATCTCCCGGCCCTTGGCGAGGTCGTCGTGGTTGTCGATCTCGACCCACGCCAGGTCGCCGATGGGCTCGGCGTCGATGGTGAAGCCGCGGTCGGCCAGCTCCTGGTAGCCGTCCTCGTAGTACAGGTCCGGGTCGCGTTCCCAGGTGGTCCGCAGCGCGTCGGCCAGCTCACCGGCCGCCTCGCCCTCGATGAGGGTGACGCCGATGTACTCGCCGGTGGCCTCGGCCGGGTCCATGAGCTTGGTGATCCTGCGCAGGCCGCCCTCCGGGCCGGTGACGACCTTCATCTCCTCGTCGGCGAGCTGCTTGACGGTGTCCAGGGCCAGGATGATCCGCCTGCCCCGGCCGCGCGCGGCCAGCAGCGTCTTCTCGACGGAGACGGGGTGCACGGTGTCGCCGTTGGCCAGGATCACGCCGCGTTTGATGACCTCGCGGGCGCACCACAGGGAGTAGGCGTTGTTCCACTCCTCGGCCCGGTCGTTGTCGATGAGCGTCAGCGTGAGGCCGTAGCGGCGCTCCAGTTCCTCCTTGCGGGCGTACACGGCCTCCTTGCGGTACCCGACCACGATCGCCGCCTCGGTGAGGCCGACCTCGGCGAAGTTGCCGAGGGTGAGGTCCAGGACGGTGGTCTCGCCGTCCACGGGGACGAGGGCCTTGGGGAGCGTGTCGGTGTAGGGGCGCAGACGCCGTCCGGCGCCTGCGGCCAGCACGAGACCGATCATGCGGGTACTCCTGTTTCGTCGTGTACAGCGGGTGCCGCGGCGGACGCCCAGAAGCGGACGCTCTCGGCGAGCGCCACGAGCGCCACGGCCCCGGCGAGGGCCGCGAGCGCGATGGTGAAGGAGGCGCCACCCGCCCAGAGCGCGGCGGCGGCGGTGACGAGCAGCGTCCGCCCTTCGTGGCCCGCGAGGGCCCACCCCAGCGCCCGGGGTGGCGCACCCGTGCCGCCGCGGATGCGGTAGACGGTGTCGTAGTGATGGTAGGCGACCGCCGCCACCAGCCCGAAAGCCGCGGGCAACGCCCCGTTCACCCCGTCGGCGGTCGCGCGGGCGGCCAGCACGAGGACCGTGCCGTACTCGGCGGTGCGCAGCAGCGGCGGCACGAGCCAGTCCAGCGGGCCGGTGAGCGGCCGGGCGACGGCCAGCCCGGAAAGGAGGGCGTATCCGAGCGCGGCGAGCACCGGCAGGGGGCTGCCCGCCGGCGTCCACAGGGCGGTGCCGGTGACGGCCGCGGCGCCCAGCGCGGCGAGGACGGGCGCGGGCAGCGGCCGTGCCCCGCGCGCGGCGCGGGCGGCCACGGCGGCCAGCGGCCCGGTGTCGGCGAGGTCCGCCAGCGCGCGGGCGGCGGGGGCGGTGCGCCGCGCGCGGCGGCGGGCGGCCGAGCGCAGCACGCGGCCGGCCGTGGTGTAGCAGGCGGCCAGGGCGCAGCCGGCGATCAGCACGGTGAGGGTGGTGCGGGGCGTGGTGAGCGCGGTGAGGACGGCGATCAGGGCCCAGCGTTCGCCGATCGGCAGCACGATCATGCGCCGGGCCCAGACCGTCCAGCCGACCCGGTCCAGGCGCCCGGACAGGGCGGCGGTGGGGCTGGTGGCCCCGGCCGGGACCTCCCCGGCCGCGGCGGCGTCCGGACCGGTGGGGCCTTCGGCGCCGTGCGGGGCACCGCCGGGGTCGCGGCGCTCGTAGTGGTCGCCCTCGTTGAAGGAGAAGTCGACGACGTGCCGGGCGGTCTGGAGGACCATCGCGCCCAGCGCGAGGGCCCACACGTCGTCCCCGCCGCGTGCGGCCCCGAGCGCCAGACCCGCGTAGTAGGCGTACTCCTTGGCCCGGTCGAAGGTGGCGTCCAGCCAGGCGCCGAGCGTCGAGTAGCGCAGGGCGTAGCGGGCGAGCTGGCCGTCGGTGCAGTCGAGTACGAAGGAGGCGATGAGCAGCAACCCGGCGGCGGCGAAGCCGCCCCGGGTGCCGGTGGCGGCGCACCCGGCGGCCACCAGGGCGGTGACCAGCGAGGCGGTGGTGACCTGGTTGGGGGTCAGCCCGCGCCGCGCGCACCAGCGGGCGAGGTAGCGGGAGTAGGGGCTGACGAGGAAGGTGGTGAAGAAGCCGTCGCGGGACTTGACCGCGCCGCGCAGCCGTACCGCCTCGTCGTCCACGGCGCCGGCCCGCGCCCGGGCGGCCGCGCGCGCGGCCTCGTCGGCGGGCACGGCGGCGACGAGGACGCCCAGCTCCGGGCGGTGCACGGCGGCGCCCGCCCCCTCCAGCGCACCGGCGGCGGCGTCCGGCAGCGGCGCGTCGTCCGCCCCCGGCCGGGGCACGTCCCGCAGCGCGCGGACCAGCGCCGGGCGGGCGGCGGGCTGCGCGGTGACGGCTCCGGTGGTGGCGGCGAGCGGGAAGCGCGGGTCGGTCAGGGCCAGGCGCAGGCTGTGGCGGTGGCCGGTGAAGCGGTGGTCGACCACGGCCACCCGCTCCGCCGCCGGGACGTCCTCCAGCGCGGCCACGAGGCCGGCGGCGTCGCCGGCGACCCGGACGGTGAAGCCGAGCGACCGCAGGTCGCCCTCCAGCGGCGAACCGGCGGGCGGCGGTCCGGTGAGGATGGCGGTCGACAGACGAACTCACTCCTTGGCAGCGGTCAGGCCCCGGTGCGCGGGCCGCTGAAGCGCGGCGTGGCACCCGGGGGTACGCCGTCGCCCGTCCGTGGGGCTCCGGCGCCTCGCCGAAGGCTATCGGATGCGCGGAAGCCCCTGTTCACCACATGTTCACGGCAGGCGGGTTGCGCGGCGCACGTGTGTCCGGCGCGGCCGCCGTCCTTGCGCACCGCACCGGGAGGCGGCTGACCTGCACGGCAAACCCGCAGGTCAGGGCACATGACAACGGTGTTCAGTGCCGCGTTGCGCATACCCCCTCCCCGTAGTTCACTGGGGCAGCGTGAGCGTCCCGGCCGCCCGGCCGGGGCGAGGACGACACCGCGGGAGGCACAGCGCATGGGTGCGGGGCACAACCACGGAGGGGCGCCGGGCACCGCCTCCGCGGCCCACCGGGGCAGGCTGTCGGCCGCCCTGGGCATCGCCGTCGTGCTGCTGCTGGTGCAGGTCGCGGGTGCGTGGGCGACGGGGTCGCTGGCGCTGCTCGCCGACGCGGGGCACGTCGCGACGGACGCCACCGGCATCGCGGTCGCGCTCGCCGCCATCCACCTGGCCGCCCGCCCGGCGGCCGGGCGCCGCACCTTCGGGCTCGCGCGGGTGGAGATCCTCGCCGCCCTCTTCAACTGCCTGCTGCTGCTCGGCGTCGGCGGCTACATCCTCGTCGAGGCGGTACAGCGGCTGCGCGAGCCCGCCGACGTACCCGGCGGGCCGACGCTGGTCATCGGCCTGGTGGGGCTCGCCCTCAACTGCCTGTCGCTGGCGCTGCTCATGCGCGGCCAGAAGGAGAGCCTCAACGTGCGCGGCGCCTTCCTGGAGGTGCTGGCCGACGCCCTCGGCTCGCTCGCGGTGGTGGCCTCGGCGGTGGTGATCATGGTCACCGGGTGGACGCGGGCCGACGTGGTCGCCTCGCTGGTGATCGCGCTGATGATCGTGCCGCGCACGGTCAAGCTCGCCAGGGAGGCCCTGGACGTGCTGCTGGAGGCGGCGCCCCGGCACGTGGACCTCGACGAGGTGCGCGCGCACATCCTGTCCGTGGACGGTGTGGAGGGCCTGCACGACCTGCACGTGTGGACGATCACCTCGGGCATGCCGGTGCTGTCGGTGCACGTGGTGGTGTGCCGGGACGTGCTCGACGCGGTCGGGCACGAGCGCGTCCTGCACGACCTCCAGCGCTGCCTGGGCCGGCACTTCGACGTGGAGCACTGCACCTTCCAGCTGGAGCCGCACGGGCACGCGGAGCACGAGGCGCGGCTCTGCCACTGAGGCCCACGGCCTTTGCGGGCGGGGCCGGGCAGGACCACCGGATCGGGCGACAGACCAGGCGATACGGCACACTGATCATGTACGTCCGATAGAAGGATCACCATGACGAACACCACCGCGGGCCCGATCATGCTGGAACTGGTCGACGAACACGGGACGACGATCGGCACCGCGGAGAAGCTTTCCGCCCACCAGGCGCCGGGGAGGCTGCACCGCGCCTTCTCCGTCTTCCTCTTCGACGACGAGGGGCGGCTGCTGCTCCAGCGCCGGGCGCTCGGCAAGTACCACTCCCCCGGCGTGTGGTCCAACAGCTGCTGCGGCCACCCGTACCCGGGCGAGGCTCCGTTCGCCGCCGCCACGCGCCGGATCGGCGAGGAGCTGGGGATCGCCCCGGCCGTCCTGGCCGAGGCCGGGACGGTCACCTACCACCACCCCGACCCGGCCTCCGGCCTGGTGGAGCAGGAGTACAACCACCTCTTCGCCGGGATGGCGCGCACCCCGCTGCGCCCGGACCCGCAGGAGATCGCCGAGACCGCCTACGTCACGCCGGACGAGCTGCGCGGGCGGCACGCCCGCGACACGTTCTCGGCGTGGTTCCTGACCGTCCTGGACGCCGCCCGGCCCGGCATCCGAGCGGTCACCAAAGGCGCGGGCGGCTGGTGAGCGGGCCGCCGCCGCCCGTCCTACCGCAGGGGCAGCGGCAGCGCGGCCCAGACGACCTTGCCGCCCGCCGCCGTCCGCTCCACGTCGCAGACGCCGCCCGCCTCGGCCACGCACGCCCTGACCAGCAGCAGCCCGCGGCCGCCGACGTACTCGCGGGCGGGATCGGCCGCGAGCGCCCGGGGGCGGTAGGGGTGGCCGTCCTCGACCCCCACCCGCACCCACCCGGGAGCGAGCGCGACCTCCACGCCGAACTGCGGGGTGAGCAGCGCCGCGTGCCGCACCGCGTTGGTGGCCAGCTCCGAGACGACCAGGAGCAGCGTGTCCAGCAGCGCGTCAGGGACGGGGGCGCGCTGCCGCCTGATCAGGTCCCGCACGGCGTGCCGCGCCCGGGGCACCGAGGAGTCCACGGCCGGGGCGGCGAACCGCCAGACGCCCTCGTAGGCCACCGCGCCCCCCAGGGGCGGCCGCCCCGGGGCTCTGCCGCTGCTGTCCGTCGTCTCCGGCACCCGTCTCATCTCCCGCCAGCCCGCGCGGCACGCGGTGCCGTCCTCACCGCCGCGTACCGCTTCGCCACAGGTGCCCGGCGCGGCGTCCCTCTGGCGCCACGGCGGGGTACGGTCACCTCGCTGACGAGTATCGGGCCGCGTCGGCCGCCGGGTGGCGGCGTGACCGGAACTGGCCGGCTTCCGGGCCGGCGGCGACCGTTCCCGCCCGGACGCGTCAGCTCCCTGACGGGTTCTGCGGGCCTTCCGCGGCCTCGCCCGAAGCCTTCCCGGGCGCGTTCCCGTCCTCCCCGGCGAGCTGGCCGACGAGCTGCCGTCCGCCCACGCCGGTGGCCAGCAGGCCGAGCCCGTCGAAGAGCAGCGCCAGGGAGAAGAACGAGCCGAGCACGTACAGGGTGCTCTGCGGCCACTCGATGAGCACCAGCACACCGAGCACCAGCCCGAAGGCGCCCTGCACCACCGTCCAGATCATCTGCTGCCCCCGCGCGACGAGGCCGCCGACCAGCCGGAACACCCCGCCCGTGAGGAAGAGCAGCGCGGCGAAGAGGGTGAGCCCCTCGGCGGTCGCCTCCGGATGGCGCAGGACCACGGCACCCGCCGCGAGGTAGAGCGCGCCGACGATGAGGCCGAGCCAGAAGTAGCTGGACCTGCGCGACAGCACCGCGTGCACCAGCGCGACGGCGCCGCCGGTCAGCAGCAGCCAGCCGAAGAGCAGCACGGAGGTGATCGTCGCGACGCCGACGTAGACGAGCCCGGTCACGCCCGCGACGACGAGGACGGCGCCGAGCACGGTGAGCCGGCCGAAGGCCCGGCTGAGCCGGGCGGCTCCCGGGGCCTGCGGGGAACGGGACGGGCGGGATGTGCGTGCCATGGGTACCTCCTGCCCCCAGCCTGGCGCCGCTACCGTCCCCGCGCCGTCCGCACACGCCCATCCGGCGGCCCGGGCCGTGCCGCACCGCCGGGGCGGGCGCGGAGCCGGGCGGGCGCGGGACCTCCGGCGGCGGGGCGATAGCATCACGCCCCATGGAGTCAGGTCTGCTCTGCGCGGTGGAGGGCGGCGTCGCCACCGTGCGGCTGCACCATCCCGCCAAGCGCAACGCCATGACGGCGGCCATGTGGCGGGAGCTGCCGCTCCTGCTCGACCGGCTGGCCGCCGACCGGAGCGTCCGCGCGCTGGTGCTGACCGGCGCGGGGGACACCTTCTGCGCGGGCGCCGACATCGCCAGCCTGCGGGAGAACACCGCGCCGCAGGCCCTGGCCGTGGCCGCCGAGGAGGCGCTCGCCGCCTTCCCCCGCCCCACGCTGGCCGTGGTGCGCGGCTACTGCGTGGGCGGCGGCTGCCAGCTGGCCGTCGCCTGCGACCTGCGGTTCGCCGCGCGGGACGCGTCCTTCGGCATCACCCCGGCCCGGCTCGGCATCGTCTACGCCGCCTCCTCCACGCGGCGGCTCGTCGCGCTGGTCGGTCCGGCGACGGCCAAGCACCTGCTGTTCTCCGCGGAGCTGATCGACTCCGCGCGTGCGCTGCGCACCGGACTGGTGGACGAGGTCCTGCCGGGCCCCGGGCTGGACGCGCGGGTGGCGGCGTTCACCCGCACACTGACCGAGCGCTCGCAGCTCACGCAGGCGGCCGCCAAGGAGTTCGCCGACGGACGGGCGACGGCGGACCGGGTGGCACACTGGCGGGCCCAGGCCGACGGGAGCGGCGAGGCGGCCGAGGGGGTGGCCGCGTTCCTGGAGCGCCGTCCGCCCCGCTTCGCCTGGCTGGAGCCGGGAGCGCACCCCCGGGCACGGACGCCCCCTGGGTAACTAAGCGACCGCCTAGTACGTTACCGGCATGACGCAACCCGACGAGCGCGCCGGCCGGCGCTGCCACAACGTCATCAACCCCCTCCACTCGACCGTCTACTTCTCCCCCGACACGGCGGCGGCCCTGGCGGACCTGGGCGTCACCGACGACCGGGCCGTCTACTTCGCCACCCGGGCGGCGGCCTTCGGCGCGGTGGGGCCCGGCACCGTGGCCGCGACGTTCTACACCTTCTCCTACGACCTCATCGCCCGGCACCTGCCGGCGGTGTGGGAGACGGTCACGCCGCGGCAGGTGCTGGACGCCCGGCTGCGGGCGGCCGACGCCACCCTGCGGCGGCTGCTGGGCGAGGAGGCCGTCGCCTCCAAGGAGATGGCCGAGGCGGCCGAGCTGGCGCTGCGGGCCACCGAGGCGTGCGAGCGCGGCGCACGTCCGCTCTACGCCGCCCACGCCGACCTGCCCGTCCCCGAGCAGCCGCACCTGGCGCTGTGGCACGCGGCCACGCTGCTGCGCGAGCACCGCGGCGACGGGCACCTCATGGTGCTGACCGCCGCCGGGCTGACCGGGCTCGACGCCCAGGCCAGCCACACCGCCAGCGGCCGGGGCATGAGCCCGGAGTGGGTCATGCGCACCCGCGGCTACACCGGGGAGCAGTGGGAGGCGGCCCGGCAGCGGCTGCGCGACCGCGGGCTCCTGGACGCCGACGGCGGCCTCAGCGACGCGGGGCTTGAGCTGCGCCGCGGGATCGAGGCCGAGACGGACCGCCTCGACCAGGCCCCGTACGCGCACCTGGGTCCCGAGGGCGTGGCCCGGCTGACGGAGCTGGGCACCGCCTTCACCACGGCGGCGCTGGAGGCGGGCGCCTTCCCCGCCGACCTCTTCGGCAAGAGCTGACCCGCGTCCCCGGCCCGGCCCCGGCCGGGTCTGGGCCGCACCGTCGGCGGCGCCTGCCACAATGCGGGGCGTGACCGCAACGACCGTTTCCATCGAAGCCAGGATCGCCGAGGAGCTCGGTGTAGGAGAGCGCCAGGTCAAGGCCGCCGTCGACCTGCTCGACGGCGGCTCGACCGTGCCGTTCGTCGCCCGCTACCGCAAGGAGGCCACCGGCGCGCTGGACGACGCGCAACTGCGCACGCTGGAGGAGCGGCTGCGCTACCTGCGGGAGCTGGAGGAGCGCCGGACGGCGGTCCTGGAGTCGGTGCGGGGGCAGGGCAAGCTCGACGCCGGCCTGGAGGCCCGCATCAGGGCCGCCGACTCCAAGGCACGCCTGGAGGACATCTACCTCCCCTACAAGCCCAAGCGCCGCACCAAGGCCCAGATCGCCCGCGAGGCCGGCCTCGAACCGCTGGCGGACGGCCTGCTGGCCGACCCGTCGGTGGAGCCGTCCGCCGCCGCGGCCGCCTTCGTCGACGCCGGCCGGGGCGTGGCCGACGCGGCGGCGGCGCTGGAGGGTGCCCGGGCGATCCTCACCGAGCGCTTCTCCGAGGACGCCGACCTGATCGGCGAACTGCGCGAGCGGATGTGGCGGCACGGACGGCTGGTCTCCCGGGTGCGGGAGGGCCGCGAGGAGCAGGGCGCGAAGTTCGCCGACTACTTCGACTTCGCCGAACCGTTCACCCGGCTCCCCTCGCACCGCGTCCTGGCCCTGCTGCGCGGTGAGAAGGAGGAGGTCCTCGAACTCACGCTGGAGCCGCACGGCGCCGAGGACGCGGACACCGGCCAGGAGGGCCCCACCCCCTACGAGCGGGCCATCGCCGCCCGGTTCCGCATCACCCACCGGGGCCGCCCGGCCGACGGCTGGCTGGCCGACACCGTCCGCTGGGCCTGGCGCACCCGCGTCCTGGTGCACCTCGGCATCGACCTGCGCACCCGGCTGCGGCAGGCCGCCGAGGACGACGCGGTCGGCGTCTTCGCGGCCAACCTGCGCGACCTGCTGCTGGCCGCCCCGGCCGGGAGCCGAACCACCATGGGTCTTGACCCGGGGCTGCGGACGGGCGTCAAGGTCGCCGTCGTGGACGCCACCGGCAAGGTCGCGGCCACGGAGACGGTCTACCCGCACGCCCCGCAGCGGCGCTGGGACGAGGCGCTGGGCACACTCGCCCGGCTGGCCCGCGCGCACGGCGTGGAGCTGATCGCCATCGGCAACGGCACGGCCTCCCGCGAGACGGACAAGCTCGCCGGGGAGCTGCTGGCCAGGGAGCCGGAGCTGGGCCTGACGAAGGTGACGGTCTCCGAGGCGGGCGCCTCGGTGTACTCGGCCTCCGCGTTCGCCTCCCAGGAGCTGCCGCAGCTGGACGTGTCGCTGCGCGGCGCGGTCTCCATCGCGCGGCGGCTCCAGGACCCGCTGGCCGAACTGGTCAAGATCGACCCGAGGTCGATCGGTGTCGGCCAGTACCAGCACGACCTCTCGGAGGTGAAGCTGTCCCGGTCGCTGGACGCGGTGGTGGAGGACTGCGTCAACGGTGTGGGCGTGGACGTCAACACCGCCTCCGCCCCCCTGCTGTCCCGGGTGTCGGGCATCGGGGGCACGCTGGCGGAGAACATCGTCGCCCACCGGGACGCCCACGGCCCGTTCCGCAGCCGCACGGCGCTGAAGTCCGTCAGCAGGCTCGGCCCGAAGGCGTTCGAGCAGTGCGCGGGCTTCCTGCGGGTCCGCGACGGCGCGGACCCGCTGGACGCCTCCAGCGTGCACCCGGAGGCGTACCCGGTCGTGCGCGGCATGGCCTCCGCCGGCGGGACGGACGTCGCCTCCCTCATCGGCAACACGGCCGCGCTGCGGTCCCTGCGTCCGGCCGACTTCGTGGACGACACCTTCGGGCTGCCGACGGTCACCGACATCCTGCGCGAGCTGGAGAAGCCGGGCCGCGACCCGCGTCCGGCGTTCCGCACGGCGGCGTTCAGGGAGGGCGTGGAGAAGCTCGGCGACCTGGTGCCCGGCATGGTGCTGGAGGGCGTGGTCACCAACGTCGCGGCCTTCGGCGCGTTCGTGGACGTCGGCGTGCACCAGGACGGCCTGGTGCACGTCTCCGCGATGTCGAGGACGTTCGTGCGGGACCCGCGCGAGGTGGCCAAGCCCGGCGACATCGTCCGGGTGAAGGTGCTGGAGGTGGACGCGCCGCGCAAGCGCATCTCGCTCACCCTGCGGCTGGACGACGAGCCGGGCGCCGACGGTTCCGGCAAGCGCGTCCCGCACCGCCGCGAGGGCGAGCGGCGCGGCGGCGCGGGAGGCGCGGGCGGCGGCCAGCGCGAGGCCCGGCGCGGCGGGCAGCGGCCGGGGTCCGGCGGCGGGCAGCGGCGGCAGGAGCCGGCGGCGGACGGCGCCATGGCGGACGCCCTGCGCCGCGCGGGCCTGCTGGACGGCGGCCGCAAGCGCCGCTGAGCCGGGCGCGGGCGCCGCAGCCCCCGTCCCGCCGCGGCGCGTTCCGCGGCGGGACGGTGCGGTGTGCCGTGGTGCCGGCCATGGCGGCGGTGCGGCACACCGCGGCCCGGCCGTAAACGGCTTGCCGCACCCCTTTCCCGGCCCTAGGGTCGGTGGCGGCTCTGTTGCCGTCGATAGGAGAGGCCGTTGCTCGTCTGAGGTCAGAAGACACCGTGTGCTCCGCAACGCGTCCCGCGTCGTGCCACGGCTGTGACCTCGGAAGCGAGCCGCCTCGTGCTCCCGTGCTCCTTCCCCTGCCCGATGCCGGGGCCAGGTGTCTTCCCGTGTTGCCCACCCGTCCTTCGCACGGCAACAGGAGGCCCCCATGGCCCATCATCCTTCCTCTTCCCCCTCCCCCGCCGGCCGGCTGTCGGTCGCCGCCGACGGACTCGTCTTCGCCTGGCCGGACGGCACCGCGCTGTTCGACGGTCTCGACGTCGCCATCGGCGCGGGCCGCACCGGGCTCATCGGCCGCAACGGGAGCGGCAAGTCCACGCTGCTGAGGCTCCTCGCCGGCGAACTCGCGCCCCAGGGCGGTGCGCTGCGGGTGTCCGGTGACGTCGGGTACCTGCCGCAGGACGTCACCCTGGCCACGGGTCAGCGGGTCGACGAGGCGCTGGGCATCGCCGGCGTCCGGGCGGCGCTGCACGCCATCGAGGCGGGCGACGCGCGCGAGGAGCACTTCACCGCCGTCGGCGACGACTGGGACGTCGAGGAGCGCGCCCGTGCCACCCTGGACGGCCTCGGCCTGACGGGCGTCGGCCTGGACCGCACGGTGGGCGAGGTCTCCGGCGGTGAGTGCGTGCTGCTGCGGCTGGCGGCGCTGCTGCTGAGCCGCCCGGACGTCCTGCTGCTGGACGAGCCCACCAACAACCTGGACCTGGCCGCCCGCGAGCGGCTGTACGCGGCGGTCCAGTCCTGGCGGGGCGTGCTCGTCGCGGTCAGCCACGACCGGGAGCTGCTGGAGCGTGTCGACCGGATCGCCGATCTGCACGAGGGCGCCGTGCGCCTGTACGGCGGCGGCTTCTCCGCCTACCAGGAGGCGGTGGCCGGTGAGCGGGCCGCCGCCGAGCGCCAGGTGCGGGCCGCCGAGTCGGACCTGCGGCGGCAGCGGCGCGAGCTGGCCGAGGCCAGGGACAAGCTGGCCTCGCGGGCGCGCTACGCGCAGAAGATGTACGCCAGCAAGCGGGAGCCGCGCATCGTGATGCAGATGCGCAAACGCACCGCGCAGGTCTCCGCGGGCAAGCACCGCATCCTGCACGAGCAGCGCGTGGAGGGCGCCCGGGAGCGGCTCGCGGAGGCCGAGGAGCAGGTGCGCGCCGAGCAGCGCATCCGCGTGGACCTGCCCCGCACGCGGGTGCCGCACGGGCGGCAGGTGCTCACCGTGCGGGACGCGGAGCTGCGCTGCGGCGCCCGGGGGGCGTTCGACGTGCACGGTCCCGAGCGGATCGCGCTGATCGGACGCAACGGGGCGGGGAAGTCGACCCTGCTGCGCACCGTTGCGGGCGAGCTGCCCCCGGTGTCGGGGACGGTGCGGGCGCACGTCCCGCTGCGGGCGCTGCCGCAGCGGCTGGACCTGCTGGACGAGTCGCTGTCGGTCGCGGCGAACGTGGCGCGGCTGGCCCCGGGCGCCGGGGACAACCGCGTCCGCGCGCAGCTCGCCCGGTTCCTGTTCCGGGGCCGGCGGGCCGACCAGCTCGTCGGCACGCTCTCCGGCGGGGAGCGGTTCCGCGCGACGCTCGCCGCGCTGCTGCTGGCCGAGCCCGCTCCGCAGCTCCTGCTGCTGGACGAGCCGACCAACAACCTCGACCTCGCCTCCGTCGAGCAGCTCGCCGAGGCGCTGGAGTCCTACGAGGGCGCGCTGCTCGTGGCCGGGCACGACGTGCCGTTCCTGCGTTCGCTGGGCATCACCCGCTGGCTGCTGCTGGACGGCGAGCTGGCGCAGGCCGACCCCGTGACGCTGGAGCCGCCCGGCCGGGGGTGAGGTTGTGCGGGGAGGCTCCCGGCCGCCGCGGCGGCCGGGAGCCTCCCCGGCGGGGCGTCACCCCCGGGGCGCGATGGGGACGCCGGCCTCAAGGACGGTGATCGCCGAGGCGGGGCAGGAGTCGGCGGCGTCCAGCAGGACGTCGTCCGCCTCGACCGGCCCGGGCAGCACCTCGGCGTGGCTGCCCTCCAGGGCGAAGCGCCCGGGGGCGAGCGCGGCGCACATGCCGGACGCGGTGCACGCGCGGCCGTCGATCTCGATCCGCCAGACCACGCCTCACCACCCCACCGGCATGGTGCGCGGGCCGCGCACGAGCAGTTCGGTCTTCCAGGTGATGTCCCCCGCCAGGCGCAGACCGGGCAGGCGGGCGGTGAGCACCGTCAGGGCCTCCTGGAGTTCCACGCGGGCCAGCGGCGCGCCGAGGCAGTGGTGGACGCCGTGGCCGAAGCCGAGGTGCTGGTTGGTGCCCCGGTCGAACCGGAGCTGCTCGGGGTCGGTGAACCGCAGCGCGTCCCGGTTGGCGGCGCCGATGGCCACGAGGACCGGCTCGCCCGCGCGGACGAGGACGCCGCCGACCTCGACGTCCTCGCGCGCGTAGCGGGGGAAGTCGGCCCCGGCGCCCAGCGGCACGAAGCGCATCAGCTCCTCGACGGCGGCCGGGACGAGCGCCGGGTCGGCCGTCAGCTGTGCCCACCGCTCGGGGTGCTCCAGCAGGACGTGGACGAAGTTGGGGATCTGCGTGGCCGTCGTCTCGTGCCCGGCGACCAGGACGGCCACGCACAGGTCGACCAGTTCCTCCTCGGTCAGCCGGTCGCGCTCGTCCCGTGCCTCGATGAGGGCCGTCATGAGGTCGTCGGCGGGCCGGGCCCGGTGCTGGCCGATGAGGTCCCGCATGTAGGCGCGCAGTTGCTCCTGGTTGTCCGCGAACTCCTCCCGGGTGAGCGAGCTGGTGGACAGCACGCCGTCGCTCCAGGCCCGGAAGCGGCCGCGGTCGGAGACGGGGACGCCCAGCAGTTCGCAGATGACGGCCACCGGCAGGGGCAGCGCGAAGTTCTCGACGAGGTCGGCGGGCTGGCCCTGGGCGACGAGGCCGGCGAGGTACTCCTCGGCCAGCTCCCGCACACGGGGGCGCAGGCGTTCCACGCGGCGGACGGTGAACGCCTGGGCCACCAGGGTCCGCAGCCGGGTGTGCTCGGGCGGGTCCATGCTGAGGATGCCGCTCTCCTCGCGGCCCGCCGTCAGCCGTGGCGCGTCGTGGTCGGCGGCCATCGCCCGGCTGAAGCGGCGGTCGCCGAGGACGAGCCGGGCATCGGCGTACCGGGTGGCCAGCCAGGCGGGCTCCCCGTGCGGCAGCTGTACCCGGATCATGCCGGGCAGCTCGCGGGCCGTGGCGTACGCCGCGTCGAGCGCTATGCCGCCGGTGGTGTTGAACGGATAGGCGAGGGGCTCAGCGGATGAGGTAGTCACCCTCCGTGTATAGCAAGACGACGGTGTGCCGCAAACAGGGCGATCCAGCCGTCGGCGGGCCCGCTCACGGGCTTTCACACTTCTGGTGAGACAGCGATACTGTTCCGGCACGCGCACCGGCCCGGAGGAAGGCAGCCGCCGATGTCCCAGCAGGAGGAGAGCGCCGCCGCGCTGACCGTGGACGAGCTGGCCGCCCGCGCGGGCGTCACGGTGCGCACCGTCCGCTTCTACAGCACGCGCGGGCTGCTGCCGCCCCCGCGGATCGGGCCGCGCCGCGTGGGCCGCTACGGGCCCGACCACCTCTCGCGGCTGGCGCTGATCGAGGAGTTGCAGAGCCAGGGCATGACGCTGTCGGCCATCGAGCGCTACGTGCAGCGCCTGCCGAAGGAGCTGAGCGAACACGACCTGGCCATCCACCGCGCCCTGGTCGCCTCCTGGATGCCCGACACCGCCGACGAGGTCACCCGTGAGCAGCTGGAGCGGCGCTGCGGGAGGGCGCTGCGGGAGGCGGACGTGGACAGGCTGGCCGCGATGAGCGTGCTGGAGCGCACCGCGGACCCGGCCCTCTTCCGGGTGGACCCCGGGCTCCTGCCGCTGGGGGTGCGGCTGCTGGACGTGCCCGTCTCGCTGGAGTCGATCCTGGCGGCCCGCACGGTCGTGCTCGACCACGCCCGGGAGGTGGCCAGGGAGCTGAGCCACCTCTTCCGGGACGAGGTCTGGGCGCCCTACCGCGCGACGGAGCCCGGCCCGGACCAGGTGGAGCGGATGAAGTCCCTGTCGGCGCACATGCAGCCCATGGTGGTGCAGGCGCTGCTCACCGCGTTCCAGCGCTCGCTGAAGGAGGAGCTGCGGGACGCGTTCCCGGGCGAGCGCGCCCCGCGGCTGGCCCCGGACGAACGGGGCTGAAAACGGACGGTCGCCGTCCACGGGGCGCGGCCCCGCCGGCGGCCGGGCGCCTCAGTCGGTGAACCGCTCGCCCTTCTCCGCCTTCTCCCGCAGCAGCGCGGGCGGCGCGAACCGGTCGCCGTAGCGCTCCCGGAGCTCGCGGGCGCGCGCCGTGAAACCGGGCAGCCCGCCCGAGTAGCCGTTGATGTACTGGAGCGCGCCGCCGGTCCACGGCGGGAAGCCGATGCCCATGAGGGAGCCGATGTTGGCGTCCGCGACGGTGGTGAGGACGCCCTCCTCCATGCAGCGCACGGTGTCCAGCGCCTCGGAGAAGAGCATGCGCTCCTTCATGTCCTCGAACGGGACGTCGGCCCCGCCGCCGGCGGGGCTGCCGAAGTGCTCGCGCAGGCCCGGCCACAGGCGGGTGCGGCGGCCGTCCTCGTACTCGTAGAAGCCGGCGCCGCCGCTGCGCCCGGGGCGGCCGAACTCGTCCACCATGCGGTCGATGACGCGCTCGGCCGGGTGCTCGGGCCAGGTGCGCCCCTCGGCCTCCATCGCGGCGCGGGTCTCCTCGCGGATGCGGCGCGGCAGAGTGAGCGTCAGCTCGTCCATGAGGGCGAGCACCTTGGCGGGGTACCCGGCCTGCGCGGCGGCCTGCTCGACGGAGGCGGGCGGGACGCCCTCGCCGACCAGCGCCACGCCCTCGCTGAGGAACTGCCCGATGACGCGGGAGGTGAAGAAGCCCCGGGCGTCGCGGACGACGATGGGCGTCTTGCCGATCTGCCGGACGAGGTCGAAGGCGCGGGCCAGCGCCTCGTCGCTCGTCGCCCGGCCGCGCACGATCTCCACGAGCGGCATCCTGTCGACGGGCGAGAAGAAGTGCAGCCCGACGAAGTCCTCGCCGCGCCGCACGCCTTCGGCGAGCGTCGTGATGGGCAGGGTGGAGGTGTTGGAGCACAGCAGCGCGTCGGGGGCGAGCACGCCCTCGGCCTCCTGGAACACCTTCTGCTTGAGCGCGGTGTCCTCGAACACCGCCTCGATCACCGCGTCGCAGCCCGCGACGTCGGCGGCGTCGGCGGTGGCGGTGATGCGGGCCAGCAGCGCGTCCCGCCTGCCGGGCGTGGTGCGGCCCCGGGCGAGCGCCTTGTCCAGCAGGGCGGCCGAGTACGCCTTGCCCTTCTCGGCGGCCTCGGCGGTGACGTCCTTGAGCACCACCTCGATGCCGGACCTGGCGCAGGCGTAGGCGATGCCCGCGCCCATCATCCCGGCGCCCAGGACGGCCACCTTGGCCACCTCGCGCACGGGCAGGCCTCCGGGGCGGCTGGCGCCGGCGTTGACGGCCTGGAGGTCGAAGAAGAACGCCTGGATCATGTTCTTCGCGACGGGGCCGGTGACCAGCTCGGTGAAGTAGCGGGCCTCGATGCGCTCGGCGGTCGTGAAGTCGACCTGGGAGCCCTCCACGGCGGCGGCCAGGATGTTGCGCTGGGCCGGGTAGGGGGCGCCGCCCGTCTGTTTCTTCAGGCCGGCGGGGAAGGCGGGCAGGTTGGCCGCGAACTTCGGGTGCGCGGGCGTGCCGCCGGGAATCCGGTAGCCGTCGGCGTCCCAGGGCTGGCGGGACTCGGGGTGGGCGTCGATGAAGGCCCGCGCCCGGGCGAGCAGTTCCTCGCGGCTGCCGACGACCTCGTGGACGAGCCCCTTGGCCAGGGCGTCGGCCGGCCGGTACTGCTGGCCCTGGAGGAGGACGTTCAGCAGGGCGTCCGCGATGCCCAGCAGCCGGACGGTGCGCACGACGCCGCCCCCGCCGGGCAGCAGGCCGAGGGTGGACTCCGGCAGGCCGATGCGGGAACCGGGGGCGTCCAGGGCGACGCGGTGCTGGCAGGCGAGCGCGATCTCCAGCCCGCCGCCGAGGGCCGCGCCGTTGATGGCGGCCACGACGGGCTTGCCGAGCGTCTCCAGGCGCCGCAGCTCGCGCTTGACGTGCAGGCTCCTGTCGTGGACGTCCTGGGCGTCCTCGGGGGTGGCCCGGATGAGCAGGCGAAGGTCGCCGCCCGCGAAGAAGGTCTTCTTGGCCGAGGTCACGATGACGCCGCGCAGGGTGTCCCGTTCGGCCTCCAGCCGGTCCACGGCGGCCGACAGCGAGGCGGTGAAGGCCGCGTTCATGGTGTTGGCGGACTGGTCGGGGTCATCCAGGGTGAGGGTGACGACGTCGTCGGCGTCGCGGTCCCAGCGGATCGCGGTGGGTTCGGGCATGGCGTGCGGTCTCCAGGGGAAGGGTCGGGTGCCGGACGGGCGGGCGCGGCCCGCGGGGGCCTGGTCGGCCCCCTGGGCGCGGGGCGGCTCAGAGGCGTTCGATGACGGTGGCGATGCCCATGCCGCCGCCGACGCACAGGGTGGCCAGCCCGAGCCGCTCGTCGCGCCGCTCCAGCTCGTCCAGCAGGGTGCCGAGGATCATCGCGCCGGTGGCGCCCAGCGGGTGGCCCATGGCGATGGCCCCGCCGTTGACGTTGACCCGGTCCAGGTCCAGGCCCATGTCCCGCGCGAAGCGCAGCACGACGGCGGCGAACGCCTCGTTGATCTCGACCAGGTCGATGTCGCCGATGGTGAGCCCGGCCTTGGCCAGCGCCTTGCGCGCCGCGGGCGCGGGGCCGGTGAGCATGATGGTGGGGTCGGCGCCCGAGACGGCGGCCGAGACGATCCGCGCCCTGGGGGTGAGCCCGTAGCGGCGGCCGGTCTCCCCGCTGCCGACGGCGACCAGCGCGGCGCCGTCCACGATGCCGGAGGAGTTGCCCGCGTGGTGCACGTGGTCGATGCGCTCGACCCAGTGGTACTTCTGGAGGGCCACCGCGTCGAAGCCGCCGAGGTCTCCGATGGTCTCGAAGGACGGCTTCAGCTTCGCCAGCGAGTCGGCGGTGGTGCCGGGGCGGATGTGCTCGTCGCGGTCGAGGACCGTCAGGCCGCTGCGGTCGCGGACGGGGACGACGGAGCGGGCGAAGCGGCCCTCCTTCCACGCGTGGGCGGCCCGCTCCTGGGACAGGGCCGCGTACTCGTCCACGTCGCGGCGGGTGAAGCCCTCAATGGTGGCGATGAGGTCGGCGCCGATGCCCTGCGGGACGAAGCCCGTCTCGAAGCTGGTCATCGGGTCCATGGCCCAGGCGCCGCCGTCGCTGCCGAGCGGTACGCGGGACATGGACTCCACACCGCCCGCCAGCACAAGGTCCTCCCAGCCGGACCGGATCTTGGCGGCGGCCAGGTTGACGGCTTCCAGGCCGGAGGCGCAGAAGCGGTTCTCCTGGAGCCCGGCGACGGTGTCGGGCAGTCCGGCGGCGATGGCGGCGATCTTGGCGATGTCCGAGCCCTGGTCGCTGTGCGGGCTCACGACCCCGAGGACGACGTCGTCCACGGCGGCCGGGTCGAGGCCGGGGAAGCGGGAGGTGATCTCGTGGATGAGGCCCACGACGAGGTCGATGGGTTTGGTGCCGTGCAGGGCGCCGTCGGCCTTGCCCCGGCCGCGCGGGGTGCGGACGGCGTCGTAGAGGTACGCTTCGGTGCTCACGGTGGGCAGCCTTTCGGTGGGCTGGGTCGGGGTCGCGGACCGGGACGCCGGTCAGCCGAGCAGGGAACGGCCGATGATCTCCTTCATGATCTCGGTGGTGCCGCCGTAGATCGTCTGGACACGGCCGTCGGTGTAGGCGCGGGCAACGGGGTACTCGGCCATGTAGCCGTACCCGCCGTGCAGTTGCAGGCAGCGGTCGGCGGTCCGCTTCTGGAGTTCGGTCGCCCACCACTTCGCCATGGAGGCGTGGACGGCGTCCAGTTGCCCCGCCGTGTGCTCGGTGATGCAGCGGTCCAGGAAGGACCGGGTGACGGCGCACTCGGTGGCCATCTCGGCGATCTCGAACCGGACGTGCTGGAGCCTGGCGAGCGGCCTGCCGAACGCCTCGCGCTCCTTCACGTGGCGCGTGGTGAGTTCGAGCAGGTGCTCGGCGGTGGCGATGGCGGCGACGGCGATGGCCATCCGCTCCTGCGCCAGGTGCGTCATCAGGTGCGCGAACGCCCCGTTCAGCTCCCCGAGGAGATTCTCCCTGGGCACGCGGACGTCGTGGAAGAACAGCTCGGCGGTGTCCTGCGCCTTCTGGCCGATCTTGTCGAGGTTGCGGCCCCGTTCGAACCCCTCCATGCCGCGTTCGACGACGAGCAGGCTGAGCCCCCGGGCGCCGCCCCCGGGTGCCGTCGCGGCCACGACGACGACCAGGTCGGCGAGGATGCCGTTGGAGACGAACGTCTTGGAGCCGTTCAGCACCCAGTGGTCGCCCCGGTCCTCGGCGGTGGTGCGGATGCCCTGGAGGTCGGAGCCCGCGCCGGGCTCGGTCATGGCGATGGCCGTGATCAGCTCCCCGGAGCAGAAGCCGGGCAGCCAGCGTCGCTTCTGCTCCGGCGTGCCGAGGGTGAACAGGTAGGGGCCGATGATGTCGTTGTGCAGGCCGACGGCGAGCCCGGGGACGCCCGCGCGGGCGAACTCCTCGGTCAGCACGGCGCTGTAGCGGAAGTCGGGCTCCCCGCCGCCGCCGTGCCTTTCGGGCACGGCCAGGCCCAGCAGCCCCTGGCGGCCCGCCGCCCGCCAGGCGTCGCGGCTGACGATGCCCTCGCGCTCCCACCGCGCGTAGTGCGGGGTGACCTCCCTGGCCAGGAACGTCCGCACCGTTTGGCGGAACGCCTCGTGGTCCTCGGTGTAGATCTCGCGCTGCATGCTGCTCCTGCCGTGGTCGGGGGAGGTCACCTGCCGTCGTGCCGGCCGGGTCCGGCTGGACCGGCCGGCCGCTGCGGCTCCCCCGCGCCCCGCTGCGGCCCCGGCGCGGCGAACAGCGCCGCGGGAAGACCCCAGTCGGCGGCCACCGAGGCGGCGCCGGTGCCGGGGAGCGCGGGGCCGCGGCGGACCGCGCCGGGGGTCGCGGAGAAGCGGGGCGCGGGGGCGGGCTGGACGACGCCGGAGTGCTCGGTGAAGGTGCCGCGGGCGGCGAGGTGCGGGTGGCCGGGCGCCTCCCGGAGCGAGAGCACCGGTGCCACGCAGGCGTCCGACCCGGCGAAGACGGCCGTCCACGCGTCACGGGTGCGGGTGCGGAAGCGGGCGGCGACGGCGTCGCGCAGGGCGTCCCAGCCGGTGGCGTCCCCGCGGTCGGCATCCCGCGGGTCGAGCCCGAGGAGCCGGACGAACTCGGCGTAGAACCGCTCCTCCAGCGCGCCGACGGCCATGTGTCCGCCGTCGGAGGTGGCGTAGACGCCGTAGAACGGGGCACCGCCGTCCAGCAGGTTGACGCCGCGCTCGTCGTGCCAGACGCCCGCCGCCAGCATGCCGTGGATCATGGCCGTCAGATGGCTGGTGCCGTCCACGACGGCCGCGTCCACGACCTGCCCCGCGCCGTGCGCCTTCGCGTGGTGCAGGGCGGCGAGCACGCCGGTGACGAGGTAGAGGGAGCCGCCCGCGTAGTCGCCCAGGAGGTTGGCCACCGGGTACGGCGGCCCGCCGCGCGGCCCGGCCAGGCCGAGTGCCCCGGTGACGGCGGCGTAGCCGATGTCGTGACCGGCGCGGGCGGCCTGCGGCCCGTCCTGGCCCCACCCCGTCATCCGCCCATAGACGAGCGCCGGGTTGCGGGCCAGGCACTCAGCCGGTCCCACGCCGAGCCGTTCGGCGACGCCGGGCCGGTAGCCCTCGACCAGGACGTCGGCGCGGGCGGCCAGTTCCAGGACGGCGGCGGGGCCGTCGGCGGACTTGAGGTCCACCAGCACCGAGCGCTTGTTGCGGCCGGTGACGTCCTTCGCCGGGTCGATGCCGAGGTCCGCGCCGCCGGGCCGGTCCACCCGCACGACGTCCGCCCCGAGATCGCCCAGCAGCATCGTGGCGAAGGGGCCGGGGCCGATACCGGCCAGCTCCACCACGCGCACCCCCGCGATCGGGCCGTGCCCGCCGCCCTCCGCCGTCATCGAGGCCCCCAGCCGTATGACACAACTGATGTAACACCGATGATGCTAAGAAGGCCGACCGTGTTCCACAAGCCCTCGCCCGCACGGATTACCGGCGGGTACGCCACGGCGGCGGGCGGGCGGCGCCCGGCGGCATCCGGCGGCGTCCCGTCGGCGCGGCGTGCGCACCGCGTCCCGTACCGTCGGTGGATCACCGTCCGCGGCGCCCGTACGGCCGCCGCGGACGCGGACCGCCGGCGACCGTCCGGGCAGGCCCGCACCGCGCGCCGCACCCGCGCACCGCACGACCCGCGATCCACGGCGAAGGAGCAGCATGGCCCCGGACCACGACCTCGTCCTCTTCGGCGCGACCGGCTTCACCGGCCGCCTCACCGCCCGGTACCTGGCCCGGCACGCCCCGGCGGGGTGCCGGTGGGCGCTGGCCGGCCGCAGCCGGGACAGGCTGGAGCGCGTGCGCGCGGAACTGGCGGCGCTGCGCCCGGACTGCGCGGAACTGCCGCTGCTGGAGGCCGACGTGGACGACGCCGCCTCGATGCGGCGGCTGGCCGCCTCGGGCCGGGTGGTCCTCACCACCGTCGGCCCCTACGCCCGCCACGGCGAACCGCTCGTCGCCGCCTGCGCCGAGCAGGGGACCGACTACCTCGACCTCGCGGGCGAACCCGAGTTCGTCGACACGATGTACCTGAGGCACCACGAGCGGGCCCGGCGGTCGGGGGCCCGGCTCGTGCACTGCTGCGGCTTCGACTCGGTGCCGCACGACCTGGGCGTCCTCTACACCGTCGCGCGGCTGCCCGAGGGGGTGCCGCTGCGGATCGACGGCTACGTGCGCGCCAACGCCACCTTCTCCGGCGGCACGCTGGCCTCCGCCCTGGAGGCGTTCTCCCGCGGCCCGCAGACCCTCGAGGCCGCCCGCCGCCGCCGGGCCGCCGAGCCACGGCCCGCGCACCGCCGGATCGTCACCGGGGCGGGCGGCCTGCGCCGCGTGCCGCTGCTGGACGCGTGGGCCCTGCCGCTGGCCAGCATCGACCCGCAGGTCGTGGGGCGTTCGGCCGCCGCGCTGGACCGCTACGGGCCCGACTTCCGCTACCGGCACGCCGCGGCGGTGCGGCGGCTGCCGGTGGCGCTCGGCGGTGCGGCGGGCCTGGCCGGGCTGATCGCCCTGGCCCAGGTCCCGCCCGCCCGCCGCGCCCTGTCCGCCCGGCTGGCACCGGGCGAGGGCCCGAGCGAGGAACGGCGGGCGCGCAGCACGTTCTCCGTCCGCTTCCTCGGCGAGGGCGGCGGCCGCCGGATCGCCACCGAGGTCAGCGGCGGCGACCCGGGGTACGACGAGACGGCGAAGATGCTCGCCGAGTCGGCGCTGTGCCTGGCCTTCGACACGCTGCCGCGGGTCTGCGGCCAGACCACCCCGGCCGCCGCCATGGGCGACGCGCTGACCGCCCGCCTGGTCCGTGCGGGGCTCACCTTCCGCACCACCCACCACGGCACCGCCCCGGCGCCGTAGGCACCGCGCCGTAGACACCGTGCCGCGGGCACGGCGCCCCGGGCGCAGGCGGCGGCACGTTCACGCGGGAGCGGGCGCGTAGGCGGGCAGTCCGTGCGGCGCGGCGTCGGCCAGCACCACCGGCTCGCCGCCGCCGAAGCGGGCGGTGAGCCGGAAGGGCCGCTCCCGGCCGGCCCGGCACGGTTCGAAGGCGAGGTGGACGAACGCCCGCCGGGGCGTGGCGGAGGCGGCCAGCCGTTCCAGTTCCGCCTCGGCCCGCGCCCACTCCGGAGCCGGGACGTACTGGCGCATCACCGAGTGCCACACGACGGTGAGCGTGCCCTCCTCCAGGCTGAGCCCGGCCAGGAAGTCGGCCGCACCGGCGGCGGTGACCTCGGCCGGTACCCGGGCGGCCAGCCGCAGCGCTCCGGCGAGACGGGCGTGCCGGGCCTCCTGGTCCGGCCAGAGGTAGGCCCGCAGGGCGAGCGCGCCCGCGGGGGAGGCGGGGTCCACCGGGTCCACGTCGCAGCCGCGCCGCTCCACGACGGCCGGTCCGGGGTGCCGGGCGGCGGCACCGGTCAGCCAGCGGGGCGGCGTTCCGCGCCAGACGTTCGCCAGCCGGACGGCGGAGTCCCGCGGCCCGGAGGCGAAGCCCTCGCCGGTGCAGCGGAAGTGGTCGGCCCGCAGGTTGAGCCCGGCGCTCGCGCCGACCTCGAAGAGGCGCACGGGCAGCGGCGCCCGGTCCAGCGCCCACAGCATCCCGGCCACGAGCAGCCCGGCCCGTCCGACCTCGTTCGTCTGCGGCGGACGGGTCAGCCACGCGCGGACGAAGGGCAGTTCGGCGGCCACGGTGTCCGCGAACGCCCGCCACGCCTCCTGGGGGCGGGACGGGTCGAAGGTGCCCCCCGCGCTCGGGTAGCACCGGGCCAGCGCGGGGGCGCGCCCGCTGAGGACCAGCGCGTGGACACCGCCCGCCAGCCGCAGGCCCAGCGCGTACGGGCCGGGGGCGTCCTCGTGCCCGGCGACGGCGTCCGCGCAGGGCCCGCCCGCCCGGATGTCCGCGGCGGCGCGGGCCAGCAGGGCGGCGTACAGGGGCGAGCCCAGCTCCGCGCAGGCCGCGCCCTGGTGGGCGACCATGGCCGCGGCGTGTTCTCGGGTCATCGTGCCTTCCGGTGCGGTGGGCGGTGCCGCGCTGCCCGGCCCGGCGGGACCGGCGGGCCGCACGAGGCCGGGCGGGGGCCGGGCCGGGGCGTGGGGGCGGCCGGGGCCTCAGTGCCGTCCGTGCGGGCCGTGGCGGTGACCGCAGGACCCGGACCCGTCGTCGTCCGCCGTCCCCTCGCGCGGTTTCCGCTCGACCGTGACGCCGCCCCAGAAGGCGAACCCGGTGACGGTGATGCGCGGCGCCCCGGGCACCCCGGCCCCCGTCGCGTCGTGGTCGAAGCCGCCCATCACGCCGAGACCGCCGACCAGGACCTCCGCGTCGTGCGGCACGATGATGTGGACGCCGCCCATGACCGCGTGGGCGCGGATGACGACCTCGCGGTCCTCGAAGGAGGCGTCACGCAGGTCGATCTCGCCGCCGCCCCAGAACGCCACCGCTGTGAAGGTGCGGGGCGCGACCCAGGGCCCCTTGCGCACGAAGGCGCCCATGAGCGCCAGCCCGCCGCGTGAGGTGGGGGTGCCGCCGAAGCGTCCCGACCAGCGCCGGGCGGGCGCCTCCGTCTCCCGCCGCGCGGGCTCGGTACCGCCGGGCAGGTCCCGCACGAGCGGTGCCAGCTCGCCGCGCGTCCGCGCCGCGTAGACGGCTTCCAGGCGCTGCCCGAACTCGTCGGTGTCCAGCCGCCCTTCGGCCAGCGCCTCGCGCAGCACCTCGGCCACCTGGTCGCGTTCCGCGTCGGAGGCCCGCAGCTCGGGCAACTTCTCGCTCATGGCGGCAGACTACGCAGTACCCCCACCCGGTGCCCAGCCGCCGCCCGCCGCCCGGAGCCCGGCGGGCACCCACGACAACGCGCCCGGTGCCGGGTTACGCTCGGGTCCGCGGACGGGCCCGGCGGACGGGCACCGGCCGGGGAACGGGACGGGGGAGGCCGCGATGCGGGAGGCACCGGCGCGACGCGCGCGTGTGGTCCGGCTCGGCGCGGCGCTCGCCGTCCTCGTCCTCCTCACGGACCTGTTCCTCACTCCGGCGGGCGGCGCCGTCCCGGTGGCCGCCGCCGCGTGCGCCGCGGTGCTGGTGCTGTGCGTGGCCCTCGCGGCGCCGCACGCCCCGCCGCCCCTGGCCGGACGGGTGCGCACCGCGCTGCGCGACCGGGCCCTGCGCACGGCCTTCCTCACCCAGCGCGATCCCGACGCCGCCGGGCGGCCCCGGCCGCGGGCACCGGGACGGCGGCCCACGACGGCCGTGTGAGGCCGGTGCCTGCGACGGCCGTGTGAGGCCGGCGCCCGCGCCACATCGCCCGCGTCCCCCGGGTCCCACGCGCCCCGCGCGCCTCCGCGCCCTCGCGCGCCCGGGTCCCGGAGACGCGCGGTCCCCGCCCCGCACGGTCCGTCGTGCCCCCGCCATCCCGCACAGGCCCGACGAGCCCGAAGGTTCCGCCATGTCCGTCTTCACCCTGCTCGGCGCGCAGTTGGCGCGCCTCGCCGAACTGCTGCACCCGCTGTTCGGCGCCTCCGCCACCGCCGCCGCCATCGTCGCGTGCACCCTCGCCGTACGGCTCGCGCTGCACCCGCTCGCCCGTGCCGCCGCCCGGGGCGAGCGGGCCCGCGCCGCGCTCGCTCCGCAGATCGCCGAGCTGCGGCGGCGCCACCGCGGCGATCCCGGGCGCCTGCAACGCTCCATGCTCGACCTGCACGCGCGGTCGGGCACCTCCCCCCTGGCCGGGTGCCTGCCGACGCTGCTCCAACTGCCCGTCTTCCTGCTGATGTACCAGGTGTTCACCCGCCCGGAGAGCGGCCTGCTGGACGAGACGCTGTTCGGCGCCGCGCTGGGCGGACGCTGGACGGACGCGCTGGATGCGGGCGGGCCCCTCGGCCCGCAGGGCCTGGTCTACCTGGCGCTGTTCGCCGTCGTCGGCGCCGCCGCGGCGTGGACGGCGCTGTGCGCCCGGCGCCGGATGACGGGGGCGGAGGACCGCATGCTGCGGGTGCTGCCGCTGCTGTCGTTCGGCACCCTCGTCACGGCCGCCGTGGTGCCGCTGGCCGCCGGGCTCTACCTGGCCACGACGACGGCGTGGACGGCCGCCGAGCGGACCCTGCTGCTGTAGCGGCGGCCGGACGCGGCCGGTGCCGTCCGGCCGGCCCCACATAGATGCGGGCACACCGGGTACCGGCCGTGGCATGTTCGTGGACATCTTCCTGACGACGGTGGGCGCGCTGGCGCTCCTGGTGGCGGCCTTCTCCGCGTTCATCCCGCGGTTGCCGCTGTCGGGGCCGCTGGTGGCGCTGGCGGTGGGCGTGCTGATCGGACCGGCGGTGCTGGGCGTGATCGACCTGCCCACCGTGGTGGAGGGCCACCGGGAGGTGCACGAGATCTCCCGGGTCCTGCTGGCCGTGTCCGTCATGGCCGTGGCGCTGCGCTACCCGTTCCGCACGGCCCGCACCCGGCTGAAACCCGTGCTGCTGCTCCTGGCCGTGGCGATGCCCGTCATGGCGCTGTGCACGGCCGGCGTCTCGGCGGCGTTCCTGGGCGTCGGCCTCGGCACGGCGGCCCTGCTGGGTGCGGCGCTGTGCCCCACCGACCCGGTGCTGGCCTCCAGCGTCGTCACCGGCGGCCCCGCCGAGCGCTCCATCCCGGCGCGCACCAGGCAGGTGCTGTCGCTGGAGTCGGGGAGCAACGACGGGCTGGCCCTGCCGCTGGTCCTCGTCGCTTTGGCGGTCGCCGGGCCGATGTCGGGAGCGGAGGCGCTCGGCGAGTCCCTGTGGCAGGTCTTCGGCGCGCTGGCCGTGGGCGCCCTGCTCGGCTGGGCCGCCGGCCGGGCCGTGCGCCGGGGCGAGGACACCGGCTCCATGGAATCCGGTCCGCTGCTGGTGTTCACGCTCCTCCTCGCCCTGTTCACGCTGGGTGTGGCCGGGCTGCTCCACGCCGACGGGGTGCTGGCGGTCTTCGTCAGCGGCCTGGTCTTCAACGCGACCAGCCCCGCCGGTGAGCGGATGGACGAGAACAAGGTCGACGAGGCGGTCAACCGCTTCGTCGTGCTGCCGCTGTTCGTGGTGCTCGGCGCGATGCTGCCGTGGACCCAGTGGCGCGAGCTGGGACCTGGCGCCGTGCTCTTCGTGCTGGGCGTTCTCCTCCTGCGCCGGCTGCCGGTGCTGCTGCTCCTCAAACGCCCCCTGGCGCTGCGCTGGCGGGACGCGGTGTTCCTGGGCTGGTTCGGACCGGTCGGCGTGTCGGCCCTGCTGTACCTGACCATGGAGGCGCACCGGCTCGGGGCGGACCCGGTGGTGCTGGCCGCCGGGACGCTCGCCGTCGCCGCCAGCACCCTCGCGCACGGCGTGTCCTCCTCCGCCGGACGCGTGTGGTACCGCAAGGCCGCCGAGCGCGAGAAGGAGGCGCACGGGTGAACGTGCCGCTGCTGGTCACCGGCTGCCTCCTGGTCCTGGTGGCGCTCGTGGACGCCGTCGTGACCACCCTGTCCCTGGTCAAGGGCGCGGGACCGCTGACCGGCCGGCTGGCCGACGCCGTCTGGAAGACGATGGTCACCGCGCACCGGCGCCGGGGCGGCAGCGGAAAGGTGCTCCAGTGGAGCGGCACCTGCACCCTGCTGGCCACCTTCGCCCTGTGGACGACGCTGCTGTGGGCGGGGTGGTGGTGCTTCTTCGGCGCGGACGGGGCCGCCGTCGTCTCCTCCACCACCGCCGTACCCGCCGACGCGTGGTCGCGCGCGTACTTCACCGGCTACACGCTCTTCACCCTCGGCATCGGCGACTACGTGCCCGGGACGGCGTGGGCGCAGGGCGCGACGGTCGTCGCCACGCTCTCCGGGCTGTTCGTGGTGACGCTGGCGATCACCTACTTCCTCCAGGTCGTGCAGGCCGTCGTGCACAAGCGGGAGTTCGCGCAGCAGGTCCACGCGCTCGGCGCGGACGGCGCGGAGATCGTCACGGGCGGCTGGACGGACGACGGCTTCACCCCGATGTTCAACCAGCACCTGGTGTCCCTGACCGCGCCGCTGCTGCGGATGGGTGAGCAGCACATGGCCTTCCCGGTCGTCCACTTCTTCCACTCCCCCGCGCCGCGCAAGGCGCCCGCCTGCGCCGTCGACGCGCTGGACGACGCCCTGCTGCTGCTGTGCGCGGGGGTGGCGCGCTCCTCCCGGGCCGACCCGGCGGCCACCGGCCCCCTGCGGTCCGCCCTGGGCGAGGTGCTGCGGACGCTGCGGATCCGGTTCTTCGCCGCAGCCGAGCGGCCGCAGCCCGTGACACCGCTCCGGCGGCTGCGGGACGCCGGGGTCCCGGTGGCCGGCGAGGACGCGTACGCCGAGGCGGTGCGTGAGCACGCCCGCGTCCGGCGCGAGGTGCGGGGATACCTGCACAGCGACGGCTGGGAGCGCCCCGAGGACGGGGGCGAGGAGGGCGCGGACCGCCCGGACGCGGTTACGCGAGGGCGCTGAACAGCGGCTCGGCGAGCACGGCCGCCGCCAGCCCGCAGCCGAGCACGGCGGTGGCCACCTTCGTACGGCCCCGGCGGCTGAGCACGATCGCCGTGCCGGACAGGATCAGCGCGACGCCGTACAGGCCGAGGGTCACCAGGGAGGGCTCGGCGGCGAACCGTACGGCCATGACGACGGCCACCCCGGCCATGACCGCGGCGGCGGCCGTGCCGCGCACCAGCCGGGCCTGGCGGGGCGTCAGGCGGCGGCCGGGCCCGGGGGACGGGGGTGTCGTCGTGTCGTTCTCGCCGAGTGCCGTCATGGTGTGGAGGGTAATGCTTTGCCCTACGGTCATGTGCACGCCCCGGCTCCTCCGGGGCGCGGACCGAGGGGAGTCGCGGGATGACGGCGTCGGTGTTCACCGTCCAGGAGGACGGCGTCGGACCGGAGGCGGGATGGCTGGTCCTGCCCGCCGGGGAGCACCGCGCGGCGCACGCGCTCGCCCGCGTCACCCCGCTGCGGGACGCCGGGGACGGTGACGTCCCCGGGGGCGGCGCACCCGGGGACGTCCCGGCCGCCGGGGACGCGCCCGGGACGCGGCGCGCGTCGGGGCCCGTCACGGTGCGGGACGTCGAGGAGCGCGCCCGTGCGCTGGCCGCCCGGCACGCCGACCACCCGGTGCTCGCGGTCCTCGGCGGCGACGGCGTGCTGCGCTGCACCGTGCGCCCCGAGGAGCCCGGCCCCGGCCCGCGCGCCTTCGCCGTGCTGGACGCCGGCGGGCGGCCGGTCGGCCGCGTCCGCCGGGACCGGGCCCGGTGGAGCCGGCGCATCCGGTGGCGTGTCGAGACGGCAGGAGGAGAATGGCTGGTGGGCCACCAGGGCACGGTGGCGGGCTGGCTGTGCTTCCTGGTGCTCCTCCCGCTGTGGTGCGTGTGCGCGGGCGTCTCGCTGCTGGTCACCCTGGTGACGCTGGGCGAGGTGAGCGAACTGGTCGTGTGGGGCACCCCGCGCCGCACCGTCTGGCGGCGCGCCGGCTCGGCGCGGGCCGCGCTGCGGTTCCGGCACGCGCGCGCCGACTACGCCTGGCAGGCGGAGCACCTGGACGGACGGCTCGCGCTGGCGCAGGCCCTGCTGCACACCGTCGCGCGGCTGCGCTCCTGAGCCAGGTCTTCCGGGCTCGCCGGGGGCGCGCGGGAATCCGGGCGGCCGGAAGCGATGAGAAACGCCGGGGAGGACCGTCCGTACAGCGACACGGGAATCGTCCTCCAGGAAGTGAGCCCCACCATGACAGCGCAGAACCCAGCGGACCGTCCCGCGCGGCGCGGTGATCCGGGTGTCCCCGCGATCGAGACGTCCGGCCTGGTGAAGGTCTTCGGCGACACCCGGGCCGTGGACGGCATCGACCTGACGGTGCCCGCCGGCACCGTCTACGGCGTGCTCGGCCCGAACGGGGCGGGCAAGACGACGACGGTCCGGATGCTGGCCACGCTGCTGCGGCCGGACGGCGGCGAGGCCCGCGTCTTCGGGCACGACGTGCTGCGCGAGGCCGACGCCGTCCGCAGCCGGGTCAGCCTCACCGGGCAGTACGCCTCCGTCGACGAGGACCTGACGGGCACGGAGAACCTCGTCCTGCTCGGCCGGCTGCTGGGGCACGGAAAGCGCGCGGCGCGGGAGCGCTCCGAACAGCTCCTGGCGGCCTTCGGGCTGTCGGACGCGGCGGGCCGCCAGGTGAAGAACTACTCCGGCGGCATGCGGCGCCGCATCGACATCGCGGCGAGCATCCTGAGCACCCCCGACCTCCTCTTCCTGGACGAACCCACCACGGGTCTGGACCCGCGCAGCCGCAACCAGGTGTGGGAGATCGTCCGCGCCGTCGTCGCGCAGGGCACCACCGTCCTGCTGACCACGCAGTACCTGGACGAGGCCGACCAGCTCGCCGCCCGCATCGCCGTCATCGACCACGGCCGGGTCATCGCCGAGGGCACCAAGGGGGAGCTGAAGGCGTCCGTGGGCGCCGGCTCCGTCCACCTGCGGCTGCGCTCCGCCGACCAGCGGGCGGCGGCGGCCGAGGTGCTGGCCCGCAGCCTCCAGGTCGAGGCGCAGCTCGACGCGGACCCGGTGGCGCTGACCGCCCGGGTCGGCGACGGCGAGCAGGGTGCCGCGGAGCACGCCGCGCGCGCCCTGGCGGAGCTGTCCCGCAGCGGCATCACCGTCGACCACTTCTCCCTGGGCCAGCCGAGCCTGGACGAGGTCTTCCTCGCCCTCACCGACCGTCCCGCCACCGAGCAGCAGCCCGAGGAGGCCGCGGCATGAGCACCACCGCACCCGCCAGGACCAACGCCCGGGACGAGGAGCTGGCCCCGGTCGCCGCCGACAGCCTGACCGCGCTGCTGGCCGGCGGCGCGCGGCCGCCGAGGCCGAGCGGCTGGAGCGCGTCCACCGCCTTCGGCTGGCGCGCCGTGCTGAAGATCAAGCACGTGCCGGAGCAGCTGTTCGACGTGACGGCGTTCCCCATCATGATGGTGCTGATGTACACGTACCTCTTCGGGGGCGCGCTGGCCGGGTCGACGACGGACTACCTCCAGTTCGTGCTGCCCGGCATCCTCGTCATGAGCATCGTGATGATCACCATGTACACCGGCGTCGCCGTCAACATCGACATCGACAAGGGCGTCTTCGACCGGTTCCGCACCCTGCCGATATGGCGGCCCGCTCCGATGGTCGGCTACCTGCTCGGCGACATGCTGCGCTACTCGATCGCCTCCGTGGTGATGCTGACGGTGGGCCTGATCATGGGTTTCCGGCCCGCCGGCGGCGTCACCGGCGTACTCGCGGGCGTCGCCCTGCTGATCACGTTCTCCTTCTGCTTCTCGTGGGTGTGGACGATGTTCGGGCTGCTGCTGCGCACGGAGAAGTCGGTGATGGGCGTCAGCATGATGGTGCTCTTCCCCGCCACCTTCCTCAGCAACATCTTCGTGAACCCCTCGACCATGCCCGGCTGGCTCCAGGCGTTCGTCAACAACAGCCCCATCACCCACCTGACGTCCGCCGTGCGCGGGCTGATGGACGGCGGCTGGCCGACTCGGGAGATCGCGTGGACGCTGGGCTGGGGCGCCGTCCTCGTCGTCGTCTTCGGCACCGTGACGATGCGGCTGTACAACCGCAAGTAGCGGGCCCGGCCGCCGGGCGTGCCGGGTCGGTGCGACCGCGGGACACTGGACGCATGCCCGAACTCCCGGAGGTCGCGGCCCTGGCCGACTTCCTGGCCGAGCGCCTCACCGGGCGGACCGTGGCGAAGGTCCGCCCGGTGGCCGTCCACGTCCTCAAGACGTTCGACCCGCCGCCGACCGCGCTGGAGGGCGCGGCGTTCACCGGCGTGACCCGGCACGGCAAGTTCCTCGACCTGGCGGCGGGGCCGCTGCACCTGGTGGTCCACCTGGCCCGCGCGGGCTGGCTGCGCTGGCGCGACGCCCTGCCCGAGGCGCCTCCGCGCCCGGGCCGCGGTCCGCTGGCGCTGCGGCTCGAACTGGCGGGCGGCGGCGGTTTCGACCTGACGGAGGCCGGCACCCGCAAGCGGCTGGCCGTGTACTGCGTCCGGGACGCCGCCGACGTCCCCGGCGTCGCCCGCCTCGGCCCCGACCCGCTCGACGGGGCGTTCACGCAGGAGGTCTTCCGGGGCCTCCTGCGCGGCAACCGGCACCGGGTCAAGGGCGTGCTGCGGGACCAGAGCGTCATCGCGGGCATCGGCAACGCGTACTCGGACGAGATCCTGCACGCCGCGCGGCTGTCCCCCTACCGGCTCGCCGGGGACCTCACCGAGGAGGAGAGCACGGTCCTGTACCAGGCTCTGGACAGCACCCTGCGCTCTGCGGTGGAGCGGGCCCGCGGCCTGGCGGCGGGCGACCTGAAGGCCGGAAAGCGGCTCGGCCTGCGGGTGCACGGCCGCACCGGCGAACCGTGCCCCGTGTGCGGCGACACCATCCGGGAGGTCTCCTTCGCGGACTCCTCGCTCCAGTACTGCCCGCACTGCCAGACGTCCGGCAGGGTCCTCGCCGACCGCCGCCTCTCCCGCCTGCTGAAGTGACGCCCCCGGCAGCGGGCGCTCCCCCGGGGACGGCTGTCCCCGGGGGAGCGCTCCGACGGCCTCAGGGCCGCCCGCGAGCGGTGCGGCGCCTCCAGTACACCGCGCCGCAGACCGTGGCCAGCAGCAGTGCGCTGCCCCCGGCGAGCGCCGCGGTGTCCGTACCGCCGAACGCGCCGCCCACCCCGGTGCGCACCGGTCCCTGCGGACCGGACGCCGGACCGCGGGCGCCCTCGTGCGGCGCCTGGTGCGGCTCCGGCTGGTGCGGCTCCGGCCGGTGGGCCGGCCCGTGCTCCTCCTGGTGCCCGGGCTCCGTGTCCGGCCGGTGCTCCGGCGCCGGTTCCGCGGGATGTTCCGCGGACTCCGGCTTCCGCTCCGGTTCCGGTTCGCGCTCCGGCGCCGGTTCCGGCTTGCGCTCCGGCTCCCGCTCCGGTTCCGGTGCGGACTGCGGCTTCCGCTCCGGCTCCTCCCCGGGCTGCTCCGGCGGAGCGGCCCGGGGCGGGCCGTCCGGTTCGCCCCGGTCCACCTCGAAGCTCGCGGCCCACTGCTCGCCGCCCGGACAGGTGCCGTCCACGCCCCACTTCGAGATGCGCCCGACAGGCTCCGGTCCTCCGCCCGGGAACTTCCCCGGACCGGCGACCCGCGCCGTGCCGGTGTAGGCGGGCCCGTCGGCGGCGTCGGACTGCCGCCCGGTGACGCGTCCGAGCCGGACCGTCCCCTTGTCCAGCGCCTGGGAACTCGCCTGGATGCTGCCTGGGATGCTCCCGCCGTGCGGATCACAGCTGACGGAGAGGGTGAGGGTGCCGCCCGGCGCGACACGCCGAGGTGCGACCTCGGCGTCGGCAGCGAACGCGGGGGCGGCTGACGCGGCTATGAGACCGAGAGTGCCCGCAAGCGTCGCGAGCACCGGGCGCGTGGGGCGCATGGGGCTTCTCCTGAAGTTCCGGACGCGGCCGCGGCGGTGCTTCCCGCGCGACGGTACGACCACGCTCCGTCACCATGACGTTAGGCCCGCTCCCGGCACGGCGCATCTCGCGCACGGCCAATCGGGGCGCCCCCCGGTCACGGCCCGGTACCGCCCGTCTGAGGCGCCCGCGCGCGCCTCAGCGTTCGGGCGGCGGCACGACGGCGATGGGACAGCGCGCGTGCAGCAGCACGGCGTTGCTCACGGAACCGAAGAACATCCCCGGATGCCGCATGCGGTGCCGGTGCCGCCCCACCACGACGAGGCCGGCGGACTCGGACGCGTCCACGAGCCGCCCGGCGGCGTCCCCCGCGGCCACCACCCACTCCACGTCCACCTCGTCCGAACGGCCGCGGGTGCTGTGGCTCAGCCGCTCGCGCTGGGCCCGCGCCACCTCGCGGGCGATCTGGGGCCCCTCCGGGTCGCCCGGGTCCACCTGCGCGGCCCCCATCAGGGCCAGCGTGGAGAACGGCACCGGGTAGGTCGTGACGACCTGGAGACGGGCCCCGCGCCGCAGGGCCTCGTCGAAGGCGAAGCGCACGACGTCGTCCACCGTCTCCTCCGGCTCCAGCCCGAGCACGACGCGCCCGGCCGGTCCGAAACCCGGTTCGCGCCCCCGCTCACCGTGCGGCACGACGACGACCGGGCACCCGGCGTGCGCGGCGGCGGCCCGCCCGTTCGAGCCCAGCAGCAGACTGGCGAAACCGCCCCTGCCCCGGGAGCCCAGCACGAGGAGCTGGGCCTGCGCGCCCAGCTCGGGCAGCGTCGCCGACGGTGTGCCGGTCAGCGTGGTGAACCGCACCAGCGGCGTGTCGCCGCGGCCGGCCAGCCACGTCCGTACGTCCTCCAGGACCGGGTCCTCGTCCGCCGAGGGCACGGCCGGCGGTGGTTCCGGCGTCCCGTGGAGGTTCGGCGGCCAGGGCCACACGTGCGCGACCAGCAGCTCGGCGCCGCGCAACCGCGCCGCGTCGAGCGCCCACTCCAGCCCGCGGAGACTGTGCTCGGAGCCGTCCACCGCCGCGATGACCGGCAGCTCGCTCATGCCGTCCCCTTCCGTTCGCCGGGGCTTCCACCGCCGGTCCGGGTACCCGCGTCCGGACGGCTCACCCCTGCTCCGGCGCGGCGGCGTCCCCCGGGTCGAGCGGCGGTGCGCTGACGGCGCAGTGCGTGCGGCACCGCGGCCCGCACGGCCGCGGTCCCTCCGGCGCCCCGCCGCCCCCGCCCGCCGCGGCCCCGTCAGCCTCCCCGGGCTTCTCCGCTCCCCCGCCCTCCGCTTCCCCGCCGGACTCCAGGACGTCGCCCCGCACGCTCAGCCACGCGACGACGGCCCCGACGGCCAGCACCGCCGCGCACCAGGTCATCGCGCGCCCGAAGGAGGCGTCGAAGGCGGCGGGGTTGCGGTAGGCGTCCGGTCCCATGCCCGCGAGCAGCGGCAGGGCCGCCACGGCCACCAGGCCGGCCGCCCGCGCGACCGCGTTGTTGACGCCGCTCGCCAGCCCGGCCCGGGACACGTCCACGGACGCCAGCACCGTCGCCGTCAGCGGCGCGACCAGCAGCACCATGCCCGTGCCGAGCACGGCCAGCCCGGGCAGCACGTCAAAGGGGTAGGAGGCGCCGGGGCCCGCGCGGGTGAACAGCAGCATCCCGCCCGCGCACAGCAGCGGCCCGGCCGTCAGCGGCAGTCGCGGCCCGATGCGCTGCCCCAGCGCCCCGGAGCGGGACGACAGCAGGAGCATGAGCAGTGTGGTCGGCAGCAGGGCGACACCGGCCTGGAGCGCCGAGTAGCCCACGACGACCTGGAGCTGTACGACCGACAGGAAGAAGAACCCGCCGAACGCCGCGTACACGCACAGCGTGACGGCGTTGACGGCCGTGAACTGCCGTGACCTGAAGACGGCCGGGGGCACCATCGGCGCCGCCAGCCTCCGCTCCAGCCGGACGAAGGCGGCGCCCAGCACCACTCCCCCGGCCGCCGAACCGGCCACCACCGCCGACAAGCCCTGCTCCGGCGCGGCGATGAGCGCGTACGTGACGCCGCCGAGCGCGAACGCGGCCAGGGCCGCCCCGGCGACGTCGAACCGGCCTGAGGCGGCCGTGTCGCGCGTCTCGGGCACGTGGCGGCGCGCGGCGACCAGGCACACCAGCGCGAGGGGCGCGTTGATGAGGAAGACCCAGCGCCACCCCGGCCCGTCCACCAGCCAGCCCCCGACGAACGGTCCGACCGCGGCGGCCACCCCGCCCAGCCCCGACCAGGCGCCCACCGCCCGCGCCCGGTCGTCGGGGTGGAACGTCGACTGGAGCAGTGCCAGCGACCCCGGCGTCAGCAGCGCACCGCCGACGCCCTGGAGGGCCCGCGCGGCGACCAGCACCCCTGCGTCCGGTGCCAGGCCGCAGAGCACGGACGCGAGCGCGAACCACACCACACCGGCCGTGAACACCCGCCGCCGTCCGTAGCGGTCCCCGAGCGCCCCGCCGAGCAGGATCAGCCCGGCGAGGGTGAGCAGGTAGGCGTTGACGGTCCACTGCAACCCGGCGAGGCCGGCGCCGAGGTCCTCACCGATGTGCGGCAGCGCGACGTTCACCACGGTGCCGTCCAGCAGCGCCATCCCGGAGCCGAGCACGGTGGTGAACAGCACCCATTTGCCCCGCCGCTCCGACAGCCGCAGCCCCGCCGCACGCGGCTGCCCGCCACCGGTCCGCTCTCCGCCCATCCCCCCATGATCCCGCCCACCCCCCGCCCCAGCCACCCCACCAGCCCCCACCACCCCACGGCGTCCCGTCCGGCCGCCGACGACACCGCGGCGGGTGGGGCGGGCGCCCGCGTGCTCCGGGAACGGGCTTGTCCGGGGCGCTGCGCTCCCGCGCGCGGGAGGTGCGCTACGAGCGCGGTGCTGGCGCGGACCCTCCGGTATCCCGCGCCGCACGGTGCGCGCCGGGTCCTCGACCGGCGACCTGGCGGTCGGCGCGGGCGGCGGGCGCTGGCGGGAAGCCCCGGCCCGGTGGGGGCCGTGCTCGTCGCCACGGTCACCCCGGACCACCTCATGCCCGCGACGGCCCCGGTCGTCGCCGCGCGCCTGGGGTGCGGTCCGGTACCGGCCATCGACGTGCACGCGGCGTGCAGCGGTTTCGTCCACGCCCTCGCCGTGGCCGCGGGCTGGCTGGGCACCGGCGTGTGCGAGCGGGCCCTGGTGATCGGCGCGGACACGGTGAGCACTCTCACCGACCCGTACGACCCCGTCACCGCGCCGGTCTTCGGCGACGGGGCCGCCGCCGTGCTGCGCGCGGGCCGCGCGGACGAGCCGGGTGCGCTCGGGCCGTTCGACCTGGGCCGCGACGGCTCCCTCGCGGAGCGGCGGACGCCCGCTACCTCCAAATGGACGGGCGGGAGACCTACCGGCACGCGGTACGCCGCACGGCCGCCTCCTGCCGCCGGGCCTGCGGCCTCGCCGGGTGGGACGTGGCGGCGGCGGACCACGTCGCGGCCCACCAGGCCAACGCCCGCATCTCGGCCGCCCCCGCCCAGCGCCTGGAACTGCCCCCGGAGCGGCTGCTGTCCAACATCGCCACCGTGGGCAACACCTCGGCGTCCGCTCCAGGCACCGGAGGAAAAACCGTCCTTGACGCACGGTCAGGTGACGGGCCAGGGTCGGCGCGGTGGAGACGCATGAGCTGACCGAGGCGGAGCGGCGGGTGTGGCGGGCCTACCCCCGGGGAGAGACCGTGGACTTCCGCGGTGCGCCGGGCGAGGACCCCGCCGCGGGCCGGGTGTGGGGCGCGGAGCGCACGGTACGGGCGGCGGTGCTGCGGGCGCTGCTGCTCCGGGACGACCGGGAGGACGGGGAGATCGCGTCGGTGAACGTGTTCGGCGCCCGTGTCACCGGTTCGCTGAACCTGAAGTACGCGGAACTGGACATCCCCGTGCGGCTGCGCGGCTGCTTCTTCGAGCGGGTCCCGGAGCTGTACAGCTGCCGGATGCCCTTGCTGAGCCTGCAGGGCTCGGTGCTGCCGGGCCTGTCCGCGGCGGCCCTGCGCCTCGACGGCACCCTGCGGCTGAACGACTGCCGCTTCACCGGCGCCGTCCGGCTGAGCGGAGCGCGGGTGGGCGGGGCGGTCGTGCTGGACGGGGCGGAGGTCCGGCCGTCGGAGGCCGACGTCCCCGGGGAGCCGCTGGTGAAGCTCAATCAGGCGGAGATCACGGACGACCTGCGGGCCGCCCGGCTGCGGGTGCGCGGGCAGGTGCGGCTGACCGGGGCCGTGATCGGCGGTTCGGTGTTCCTGAGCGACGCCGAGCTGTCCGGGCCTGGCGGGACCGCGCTCCAGGCCGAACGCCTCACCGTGGGCGCCGACCTGCACGCCATGCGGCTGCGTGCCGAGGGGCGGCTGAACGTGCGCGGTTCCCAGATACCGGGACAGCTGATCCTCACCAGCGCGCGGCTGACCTGTCCCGGCGGCACGGCGCTGCGGGCGAGCAGCTGCACCGTCGGTGAGCTGTGGCTGAAGGACGGCGCCGTGGTGCGGGGCGCGGTCAACCTGCGCCGGTCCCAGCTGGACCGGCTGCACGCGCCGCCCGGGGTCTGGCCGGAGACCGTCCGGCTGGACGGTCTCACCTACACCACGCTCGCCCCGCACATTCCGGCCGAGCGCCGTCTGGAGGTGCTGCGGCGGGACGGGGACGGCTACGTGCCCTTCGCCTACGAGCAGCTGACCGCCGCGTACCGGCGGGCGGGCGACGACGCCGCCGCCCGTACCGTCCAGCTCGCCAAGCAGCGCCGCCACCGCGCGCTGCTGCCCCGGTACGCGCGGGTGTGGGGCGTCGTGCAGGACGTCACCGTCGGCTACGGCTACCGCCCGGTGCGGGCGGCGCTGTGGCTGCTGTCGCTGCTGCTGGTCGGCACCACCGCGTACGTGGTGCGCCCGCCGCGTCCGCTCAAGCCCGCCGAGGCCCCGGAGTTCAGCCCGGTCTTCTACACGCTCGACCTGCTGCTGCCCATCGTCGACTTCGGCCAGGAGCGGGCCTTCACCTCCGGCGGGGCCCTCCAGTGGCTGGCCTACGCGCTCGTCATCCTCGGCTGGGTGCTGGCCACGACGATCGCCGCGGGCATCACCCGCAGCCTCAGCCGCCAGTGACACGGGGGCGGCCCCGGCGCACGCTGGCGGGGGTTTCTCCCGGCTTCGCCCGCTGAAGCGGAAGAAGTGAAGGCGGCCGTGCGGGACGGGTGGACCGAACGGGCCCTCCCCTCGGCCGCCGGAGGCGCCCGGTGCGCCCGGTGCGGGCGGCGGCGCGAAGCGTCGTGCACGAGGCATTGACGCCTCATTGCGACGCCCCTACTTTCCGTTCGACAGGCCGCAATGTATTCGAAATATCGAACGACAGCGTTCCTGGCCCGCCCTCGGCTCCGCCCGCTCACTCCGGGCGGCGGAGCACCCCCACACGCCGGTTCACGCCGGCCCGCCCGGGGGGGGCGGAGCGTCAGGAGCGCCGTACCGCCGGCCTGCCGTTCCCGCCGCCACGACGGCGGCGAGGGCGAGAACGCCATCCCGGGCCCTCCCCGCACCGGGGTGCCAGGACCGCGACGAAGGAGAGCCACATGACCGGCAACCCGACGCGACGCACCCGCTCCGCCCGCCCACGGCCACCGCACCCGGCCTCCCCGCACTGCGGCCTGCTCGTCCAGCCGCACAGCCGGGAAGGAGACCGCCGTGTCAGCCGGTAGGCGACCGCGTGCGCTGCCGCGCCCGCGCCGCCGGAGCCTGCGCTTCGTCATCGCCATGACGGCCCTCCTGCTCGGCGTGACCAGCGCCGCCCTCCCCCCGGCAGCCTCGGCCGCGGTGGTGGACCCGGGCGCCTCCTACGTGCTGGTCAACCGGCACAGCGGCAAGGCCATGGACCTGTACGACTTCGCCACCGCGGACGGGGCCCGGATCGTCCAGTGGGCGCGCAACGACGGCGCCTGGCAGCAGTGGCAGTTCGTCGACTCCGGCGGCGGCTGGTACCGGCTCAGGTCCCGGCACAGCGGCAAGGTCCTCGACATCGAGGGCGGCTCGACCGCGGACCGGGCGGGCCTGGTGCAGTGGACCGACCAGAACCGGGCCAGCCAGCAGTTCCGCCTGGCCGACTCCGACGGCGGCCACGTGCGGCTGATCAACCGCAACAGCGGCAAGGCCCTCGACGTGCTGGACTTCTCCACCGCCGACGGGGGCCGGATCATCCAGTGGCCGGACACCGGCGGAACCAACCAGCAGTGGCGGCTGGTGGAACTCGGCTCCGGCGCCGTCGGCACGTACACCAACCCGGTCAAGCGCAACGGCCCGGACCCGTGGCTGCAATACCACGACGGCTCCTACTACCTGGCCACGACCACGTGGAACTCCACGGTCACCATGCGCCGCTCGACCACCCTGTCGGGCCTGTCGACCGCACCCGACACCGTGGTCTTCGACCTGTCCGGCAGGCCGAACGGCTGCTGCAACATGTGGGCGCCGGAGTTCCACCTCCTCGACGGGCCCAACGGACCGCGCTGGTACCTGTACTACACGTCCGGGCAGAACGTTCCCGACTACAACCCCACCCAGCGGCTGCACGTGCTGGAGAGCGCGGGCACCGACCCGATGGGCCCGTACCACTTCAAGGCGGACCTGGGGAACACCTGGGAGATCGACGCCAGCATCCTGAAGGCGGGCGGACGGCTGTACCTGCTGGGCAGCATCGTCGACGGCACCCAGAGCCTGTCCATCACCCCGCTGAGCAATCCCTGGACCATCAGCGGCGCACGGCGGACGATCAGCTCACCGACGCTGCCGTGGGAGCAGCAGTCCGGCGCCGTCAACGAGGGTGCCGAGCCGCTCTACCACAACGGCAGGACGATGATCGTCTACTCGGCGAGCGCCTGCTGGGGCCCGGACTACAAGCTGGGCCTGCTCACCCTCACCGGCAGCGATCCACTCAACCGGGACCACTGGGCCAAGTCCCCGGCCCCGGTGTTCCAGCGCAGTGACGCCAACGGCGTCTTCGCCCCGGGGCACAACGGCTTCTTCACGTCGCCCGACGGCACCGAGGACTGGATCGTCTACCACGCCAACGACTCGGCGAGCGGTGGCTGCGACATGAACCGCTCCACCCGCGCCCAGAAGTTCACCTGGAACGCCGACGGCACGCCCGACTTCGGCACCCCGGTGAGGAACGGCGTCACGCTCACCGCACCGTCCGGCGAGTAGGGCACCCCGTCCCCCGGCCTTGTCCGCTGCTGGCCACGCGGTGGGTCACGGCACGGCCGGAGGAACAGAAAAACCCCAGCTCAGCTGGGGTTTTTTCTGGTGTCCGAGGGGGGACTTGAACCCCCACGCCCGATAAAGGGCACTAGCACCTCAAGCTAGCGCGTCTGCCATTCCGCCACCCGGACCCGGTGTGCTGCGCGGCCCTGGGCCGCGGCGACACGGACAACGATACCAAGGATTCCGGGTGGCTCTCACCCCGGTTGCGGGCGGGTGGCGGGCGGGGAAACGGTGGTCACCGTGCGTGGTGGTCCGTGGTCAGCAGGTGCGCAGGCGGGTGAGGTGGGCGGCGGAGCGGCGGGCGGTGGACAGGGATCCGGCCGGGTTCGCGGCGGGGTCGGGCGCGTCGTCGCGTTCGACGAGCCAGTGGTGGCGGCGGCCGTGCGGGCGGTGGGCGACGGCGGAGACGAAGCGCCGGTAGTCGAGGTCGCCGTCGCCGACGTCGGTCATGACGTAGCCGTCGCGGGCGGCCTCCTCGTGCTCACCGTCCTTGACGTGGAACAGGGGGAAGCGCCCGGGGGCGGCCAGGACGTAGTCGAGGGGGTCGAACGGCGCCGGCGTGCCGTCGGGGCGGGTGCTGAAGCGGTGCTGGGCGACGTAGGCCCAGTAGATGTCGAGTTCCAGGTCCACCAGGTCGGGGTCGGTCTCGGCGAGCAGGACGTCGTAGAGCCGCACGTCGGGGCGGTCCTCGGCGAAGGCGAACTCCTCGGCGTGGTTGTGCTGGTAGAACCGCAGGCCGCGGGCGCGGGCGGCGGCGCCGTAGGTGTTGAACTCCTCGGCGGCGCGCTTCCAGGCGTCCACGGTGTTGCCGTAGCGGCCGGGACCCCACGGGGTGCCGACGTAGGGCAGGCCGAGAGCGGCGGCGTCGTCCACGACGCGCTCGGGCTGGGTAGCGAAGGAGTAGGGGTCGGAGTGGTAGGCGACGTGGCTGCCGATGCCGCGCAGGCCGTTGTCGCGCAGGAGGCGGCGCAGTTCGCGCAGGGTGATGGCGCCGGTGCCCTGGGTGTAGCCGGCGAACTCCACCTCCGCGTAGCCGTGGCGGCGGAGCTGCTCGAAGACGCGGGCGAAGCCCAGCTCGGCTATCTGGTCGCGGATCGTGTAGAGCTGGATGCCGAGCCGGCCGCGCGGTACGACGGGGCGGCCCCGGCCGCGGGACGCGGCGGCGCCGGGTGTGGCGTCCCCGGGCGCGGCTGGGGCAGGCGACGCGGCGGTCAGCAGGGCGGCGGCCGTCGTGCCCGCGGCGACGCCGAGCAGGCCGCGGCGGCTGAGGGCGTGGTGCAGGGCTTCGGTGTCACGGGGCATGGGGGCTCTCCTGGTCGTCGGGGTCGCGGGGGCCGCCGGGGCCGTCCGCCGCGCCGAGGGCGAGGTCGAGCAGCAGGGCTTTGACGCCGGCGGCGGGGACGGCTGCGGGCAGGACGCCGGGGCGGGAGCACAGCAGCAGGGGGCCGTCGTCCTCGGTGGCGGGCAGCAGGCCGTGGCTGCCGCGTACGGGGGCGGGGTCGAGCGGTACGACGGACATGCGGTAGCGCAGGCCGAGTTTCTTGCGGGCCAGCGCGGTGCCCGCCCGGACCCTCACGTACGGGTCGAGCGGGTCGAGGAACAGTTCGGCGGGGTCGTAGCCGGGCTTGCGGTGGATCTCGACGGACCGGGCGAAGTCGGGGGCGCGGGCGTCGTCGAGCCAGTAGTAGTACGTGAACCACGCGTCCGGTTCGGCCAGGGCCACCAGTTCCCCGGAGCGGGGGTGGTCCAGTCCGTGCGCGCGTTTGCCGTCCTCGTCCAGCAGGGCGGCGAGCCCGGGGAGGCCGTTCAGGGCGGCGCGGGTGGCGGGGAGGTCGGCGCGGTCGCGGACGTAGACGTGGGCGATCTGGTGGTCGGCGACGGCGAAGGCGCGGGAGGCGGTCGGGTCCAGGTACTCCATGCCCGCCTGGGTGTGGACCTCCAGCAGTCCGGCGCGGCGCAGGGCGCGGTTGACGTCCACCGGCCGGGTGGCGCGGGTGATGCCGTACTCGGACAGGACGACGGTGGTGCGGCCCGCGGCCCGGGCCTGCGCGAGGAGCGGGGCGAGGGCGGCGTCGAGCCGGGCGGCGGCGGCGTGCGCGCGGGGGTCGTCGGGTCCGTGGCGCTGGAGGTCGTAGTCCAGGTGGGGGACGTAGGCCAGGGTCAGGTCGGGGTCCCGGGTGCGCAGCAGGTGCCGGGTGGCGTCGATGATCCAGCGTGAGGAGGCGATTCCGGCGGTGGGGCCCCAGTAGGAGAAGAGGGGGAAGGTGCCCAGGGCGGCGGTGAGTTCGCCGTGCAGGGCGGCGGGGCGGGTGTAGCAGTCGGGTTCCTTGCGGCCGTCGGAGTAGTAGACGGGGCGCGGGGTGACCGTCCAGTCGGTGTCCGCGCCCATCGCGTACCACCAGCAGACGTTGGCGACGGTGTAGCCGGGGTGCCGGGCGCGGGCGGCGTCCCAGAGCTTC
This sequence comes from Streptomyces solitudinis, assembly GCF_036323765.1. Taxonomy (NCBI): domain Bacteria; kingdom Bacillati; phylum Actinomycetota; class Actinomycetes; order Kitasatosporales; family Streptomycetaceae; genus Streptomyces; species Streptomyces solitudinis. Next base: position 498,573 of record NZ_JAZDCW010000001.1, on the reverse strand, counting down.
TCGCCGCCGACCAGCGCGTTGTGCTGGCGCCACAGCAGCACCTCGCCCAGGTCGCGGAAGTACCAGCCGTTGCCGACGACGCCGTGTTCCGCCGGTGGCGCGCCGGTCAGCAGGGTGGACTGGACGGTGCAGGTGACGGCGGGCAGGACGGTGCGCAGCGGGGCGCGGGAGCCGGAGGCGGCGAGGGCGGCCAGGTTCGGCATGTGGGCCAGCAGGCGCGGGGTGAGGCCCACGACGTCCAGGACGAGCAGGGGGTCGGGCCGCGCGGTCACGGCAGCTCCTTGAGGCCGAGGTCGAGCAGGAGGTCGCGGGCGAGGGCGAGTTCGGCGGCGATGCCGTCGGCGAGTTCACCGGCGGTCGTCGGGCGCAGGGCGGGCGGCAGGGCCTGCCAGGTGTAGGTCTCCACCTCCAGGTGCCGGGTGAGCGGCGCGGGGCCGCCGACGAGGCGGGCGAGGGCCGCGCGGAGCACCTCCGCGGTGGAGGTGAGCGGCGGCTGGAGCGCGGCGTGCAGCGGGACGTGCAGGTGGACGCGCCAGGGGCCGCCGGTGGGCAGTCCGGGTCCGGCGAGGGCTTCGTCCAGGTCGTCGGTGCCGGTGACGCCGCCGGGGGTGCGGGCGCGGGTCTGGTGCAGGAAGCGGGGTTCGGCGAAGGCACCGAGCGCCTCCCGTACGGCCGGGTCGGCCGGGTCGTGGGCGTGCAGGGCGGCGGAGAGCTGGGCCTTGACGACGGGCACCCGGGCGCGGACGAGCCCGTCGAGTGCGGTGTCCGGGTCCTCGAAGGCGGTGGCGAGGTGGCAGGTGTCCAGGCAGACGCCGACGCGGTGGGCGGGCGGCGCGCCCGGGGCGGTGAGGGCGGCGGCGGCCTGGCCGGTGGTCTCCACGGTGCAGCCCGGCTCGGGTTCCAGGGCGACGCGCACGGACCGTCCGGTGCGGTCCTGGAGCGCGTCGAGGGTGCCGGCCAGTTCGGTGAGGTGGGTGAGCGCGCGGGCGCGGGCGGCGTCGTCGAAGCCGGTGCGCCAGGCGAGCGGGAGCGTGGAGACGGTGCCCTCGGTGACGTCGCCGGGCAGCAGCGCGGCGAGCAGGCCGGCCAGTTCGGCGGTGTGGTCGAGCCGGGCGCGTTCGGTCCAGTCGGGCCGGTAGACGCGGTACTTGACGCGGTCGGCGCCGAAGCCCTGGTAGGGGAAGCCGTTGAGGGTGACGGTCTCCAGGCCGCAGGCGTCCAGGGCGGCGCGGAGGCGGCCCGGGGCGGCGGGGTCGGCGGTGAGGGCGCGGACGGCGTCGCGGGCGAGCCACAGTCCGATGCCGAGGCGGTCGCGGGACAGCCGCCGGCGGACGGGTTCGGCGTACGCGCGCAGCTGGGCGAGGACACCGTCCAGGGTCTCGGCGGGGTGCACGTTGGTGCAGTAGGCGAGGTGGACGGTGGAGCCGTCGGGGTGCTGGAAGCGCATGGCTATTCCCCGCCGCGCAGCAGCGAGTTGCCCTCGTAGGCGGGCGTGTCCGGGGCGCCGGGCGGGGTGGGGTCCAGACGGCCGCTGAGGCCGTAGAAGGCGACGGGGTTGCGCCACAGCACCTGTTCGACGTCGTCCTCGCCGAAGCCCGCGCCCAGCATGGCGTCCCCGACGCGGCGCACGGTGAGCGGGTCGCTGCGGCCCCAGTCGGCGGCGGAGTTGACCAGGACCCGTTCCAGGCCGTGGGAGCGCAGGAGGGCGACCATGCGGTGCTCGTCCATCTTGGTGTCGGGGTAGATGGAGAAGCCGCGCCAGCAGCCGCTGTCGGTGGCGGCGTCCACGGTGGTCTCGTTGAGGTGGTCCAGGAGCACCCATTCGGGCGGCAGCGCGGACTCGCGCAGGACGTCGAGGGTGCGGCGCAGCCCGGCGGCCTTGTCGCGGTGCGGGGTGTGGACGAGAGCGGGCAGCCGGTGGTCGGCGGCGAGCTGGAGCTGGGCGGCGAGGGCCTTGTCCTCGGCCGGGGTCATGGAGTCGTAGCCGATCTCGCCGACGGCGACGACGCCGTCCTTGTCGAGGTAGCGCGGCAGGGCGTCCAGGACGGGGGTGCAGCGGGGGTCGTTGGCCTCCTTGGGGTTGAGGGCGATGGTGCAGTGGTGGGAGATGCCGTGCTGGGCTGCGCGGAAGGGTTCCCAGCCCAGGAGGGAGTCGAAGTAGTCGTAGAAGGAGGCGGGTGCGGTGCGGGGCTGGCCGAGCCAGAAGGAGGGTTCGACGACGGCCCGCACCCCGGCGGCGTGCATGGCGGCGTAGTCGTCGGTGGTGCGGGAGGTCATGTGGATGTGCGGGTCGAAGATGCGCATCACGACTCCTCGGCTTCGGGGGCGGTGGCCAGGTCCAGGGCGGGCTGGAGGTCTTCGGGCACGGCGCGCCCGGCGGCGGCGCGTTCCCGGGCGTAGTCGCGGAGCATGCGGGCGAGTTCGGCGTCGCCGCGGGCGCGCTCGGCCAGCCGGTGCACCCGGGTCAGGGGCACCTGGGTGAACAGGCACTTGAGCACGGCCTGCCGCCAGGCCGGGGCGGGGAGGTGCCGCGCGGCGTAGGGGCCGACGGCGGCGGCGATCAGCCGGGTGTCGTTCGCGCGCAGGGCGTCCTCGACGAGCGGTAGCGCGCTGTCCCCCAGCGGCAGACCGGGCAGCGCGTCGAGCACGGCGAGGCGTTCGGCGGTGGTGCCGTGCTGGTAGAGGCCGGTCAGGGTGGCGGCGTCCGCGCGGGCGGCGTGCAGCAGGGCGACACGTACGGCCTTCGCGTGGGCGCGTCCGCAGCGGCGGGCGGCGGCGGCGAAGGGGGCGGCGACGCCGGCCGGGTCGGCCGCGGCGGCGGCGAGTGCCTCGTCGAGCCAGGCGCGGGCCTCGGGGGTGAGCCCGGGGTGCGGCGGTTCGCCGGTCAGCACGGCGCCTCCTTCGGGGCCGGTCCGGCGGCGGGCCCGCCTGCGGTGGCCGGGGCGGGGGCGCCGGGCCCCGGGGCCGGGGCCGCGTCGGCGAGCGCGCGGCGCAGGAACGGCAGGGACTGGGCGGCCAGGTCCGGCCCCGCGTGCGAGTGGCGCGGCAGTTCGACGGTGACGAGCCCGTCGTAGTGCGCGGCGGCGAGCGCGGCGAGCACCGGGGGGAAGTCGATCTCCCCGGCGCCGAGGGGGAGGTGTTCGTGGACGCCGCGCCGCATGTCCTCGATCTGGACGTGCCGCAGCCAGGGCGCGGCGGCCCGTACGCACGCGGCGGGCGGTTCGGGTTCCAGGCACTGGCAGTGGCCGATGTCGAGGGTGAGTCCGAGCGCGGGCGGCTGGCCGAGCAGCCGGCGCAGCCGGTGGAATCCGGCGAGGTCCTCCAGCAGGTGGCCGGGTTCGGGCTCGACGGCCAGCGGCACGCCCGCGGCGTCGGCGGCCTGCACGACGGGGGCGAGGGCGGTGGCCAGCCGCTGCCAGCCGTCGTCGGGCGCGGTGCCGGGCGGCAGCGGGCCGCTGAAGCAGTGCACGGCGTGCGCGCCCAGCTCGGCGGCGGTGCGGACGGCGGTGAGGAGGAGGCCGACGCGCGCGGTGCGGGCGTCGGTGTCGGCGTCCAGCAGGCTCGGGTGGTGTTTGCGGCGGGCGTCCAGGACGTAGCGGGCGCCGGTTTCCACGGTGGCGGTGAGGCCGTGCCGGTCCAGGGCGCGGGCGGCGCGGGCGGTGCGCTGCGGCAGGTCGGGGGCGCGCGGGTCCAGGTGCATGTGGTCGAGGGTCAGGCCGACGCCGTCGTAGCCGAGGTCGGCGAGGAGGGCGAGGGCGTCCTCCAGCCGCAGGTCGGTGAGTCCGTTGGTGCCGTAGGCGAAGCGCAGTGCGGTCATGTCGGGCTGACCTTCCGGGAGAGAGCGCGGGCGCCCCGGCCCAGCGCGAGCAGCAGCGGCGCGGCGGCGCCCGCCCAGGGGGCGCCGGTGCGGGCGGCGAGTGCGGCCTGGAGGGGGATCATGGCCCGCACGCCCGCGCCGGTGGCCCGCTGGAGCAGCGGCGCCGAGGGGTTGAGTGCGGCGTGGCCGTAGGGACGGGCGCATCCGGTGGCGTACGCGGCGGCGCAGGCGGCGCCCACGGCGGCGACCGCCCGGGAGGCGGTGCGGGGGGCCGTGCCGCCCGTGTCCGCCGGGACGCGGCCGGGCGGGACGCGGCGCACGGCGCGGACGGCGGGGCGGGCCGCCGCAGCGGTGACGGCGGCGGTGGCGGCCAGCGCGGCGAGGGGCGCGGTGGCGGGCCCGCCGGTGGCCTCGTGCCGGGAGACCACGGTCACCGCGACCGTGTGCAGGCCCAGCAGTCCGGCCGGCGCCAGCGCGCCGCGCGGTCCCGCGCCGGCCGCCGGGGCGCCCGGTGCCAAAGCCCCCGTGGCCGGCGCCCGGCGGCCGGTCGCGGTGGCGCCGAGGCAGAGGTCGAGTGCGCGGGCGGTGCCCATGGCGACGGGTCCGGCCCAGCTGTCCTTCAGCCGCAGGTCGTAGGCCCACACGGCACCGGCCAGCGCGGTGGCGCACAGCAGCGGGGGGCGTCCGGCCGCGGCGGCGAGGCCGAGGCCCGCGGCGGTCAGCGCGCAGGCGGTGCCCAGGGCGGCCCGGGGGCTGACCCGGCCCGAGGGCAGCGGGCGGTGCGGGCGTTCGACGGCGTCCCTGTCGCGGTCGGCCCAGTCGTTGAGCGCCATGCCCGCCTCGTACAGGCACAGCGACGCCCCGGCCGCCAGCAGCGTGCCCCGGTTCGGCGCGCGTCCGGTGGCCGCCGCCCCGGCGAGCGCGTCGCCCGGCACGCTGCACAGCGCGGAGACGCGCAGCAGTTCCAGCCAGGCGGCGGTCCGCCCGCCGGGCACGGGGTGCGGGGCGGCGCCGGGCGCCGTGCCCTCCCGGGGGTTCACGCGCGCCCCGCGAGCACGGCGGCCAGGCGGCCGAGCGCCTGCCACTGGCCCGCCAGGTCGGCCGGTCCGCTGTCGGGGTCCTTGAAGTAGAACCCGAGCCCGTCCACCGGGCCGGTGAGTCCTTCCTCGTGGCACCGGGCCAGCAGCCGCGCCAGGTCCAGGACGAGCGGGGCCGCGAGGGCGGAGTCGCAGCCCTGCCAGGTGGTCTGGAGCACCATGCGCGAGCCGAGGAAGCCGTCGAAGGCGATGTGGTCCCAGGCGGTCTTCCACTCACCGAGCGCGGGCACGTCGTCGATGTGCACCCGCCCCTCGGGGACGGTGTCCAGGGTCTCGGCGAGCACCCGTTCCTTGCCCGCGTTCTTGGCGCGGGCGGCGGCCGGGTCGGCGAGGGCGGCGCCGTCGCCGCCGCCGAGCAGGTTGGTGCCCGACCAGGCGCGCACGTCCAGCGCGCGGCGGGCGAACATCGGGGCCAGCACGGAGCGCAGGAGGGTCTGGCCCGTCTTGCCGTCGCGTCCGGCGTAGGGGACGCGGGCGGCGTCCGCGGCGGCGCGCAGCCGGGGGTGGCGCAGTCCGGCGGACGGCGTGAAGTTGACGTAGGAGCAGCCCGCCTCCAGGGCCGCAGCGGCGTAGACGCTGCTGGCGGGCAGCGGAGCGCCCGGGTCGTCGGCGGGCGGCGCGGCCTCGGTGCTGGCGACGTTGACGACGACGGTGCGGGCCAGGCCCAGGCGAGTGGTGAAGTCCGTGAGGTCGGCGGCCAGCGCGGCGACGCGCCCGGCGTCGTCGCGCGGGTCCCCCGGGCCCGCGCCGGGGCGTACCTCGGCGTCGGCGGCGGCGAGTTCGGCGTGCACGGCGGCGGGCAGGCCGTGCGGCAGGACGCCGCCGCTGACGAGGTCCTCGGCGCGTTTGGGCAACGGGGTGCAGGACGTGTCGTGGCCGCCGAAGACGAGGCCGTCCAGCGGGGGCAGCGGGCAGTCGGCGAACAGTTCCGTCTCGGTGACCATCCCGGTCGGCCGGTGCAGACCCGCGGCCAGTGCGGCACAGCCCGCGACGGCGGTGGTGGCCACCGAGCCGCGGGCGCCCACGAGCCACACGCCGGTGCGCGGAGGGGACGCGGCGGGATCGCCGGGGCGGTCGGGGACGGTGCGTTCGGTGCTGCTCACGCTTAACTCCCGGGGGCGGTGCTGCGCGGATGCGAGGAACGAACGGTGCATGTGGTGCATGTGGTGCGGCGGCGCGGCTGGTGCGGATGGTGCGTGGCGGTGTGCGCGGTGCTGGTGGTGCGGCGTGGTGCGGGAAGGGGGCTGGCGGAAGGGGTGACGGGGAGGAGTCGGCGTTCTCCTCCCCGTCACCGTGGCCCGGCCGCGGCCCCCCTCGGGCCACGGGCGGACGACTGGGGCGGACGCCGCGGAACGGCGGTGCGGGGACGGCTGCGCGGGGACGGTGCCGGCCGGGGCGCGCGGTGCGGTGCGGCGGCCGGGCACCGCCGTGCCCGGGCGGGCGGGAGCGGGCCGCCCGCCCGGCCGGCCGGGCCGGTGGCCGCCGGGGCGGAGATCAGTGGCCGCCGGGGGCGGAGCGGCCCGTGGCCGGCACCGCGCCGGTGGCGTACTGGATGCCGCCCAGCAGGTGGCGCCGGAAGGCGTCCTCGGTGTAGGACTCGGCGGTGTGGCCGCCCGCGGTGTAGAAGGACCGCCCGCCGGCGTACTCGTGGCACCAGGCGAAGGGGTGGTCCTCGCCCATGGTGCCGCCGCGGTAGGTGGACTCGTCCAGCGTGGCCAGCACCCGGACCCGCTCGCGCGGGCTGGTCTGGAAGCAGTACCACTCGTCCCGGCGCTCCCAGACCTCGTCCAGGTGCGCGGTGGCCGGGTGGTCCCGGTCGGTCACCCGGACCGTCGCCCGCTGGATCTCCGGGTGTGAGGAGAACCAGGCGCCGACGAGTCCGCCGTAGAACGGCCAGTCGTACTCGGTGTCGGACGCCGAGTGGATGCCGACGTACCCGCCGCCGCCGGCGACGTACCGTTCGAACGCCTGCTGCTGCCCGGCGTCCAGCACGCTGCCGCTGGTGGAGAGGAAGACGACGGCGTCGTACCCGCGCAGCGTGCCGGGGGCGAAGGCGGCGGCGTCCTCGGTGGCGTCCACGGCGAAGCCGTTTTCCGCGCCGAGTTCCCGCAGCGCGGCCACGCCGTCGGGGATGGAGTCGTGCCGGTATCCGGCCGTCTTGGAGAACACCAGGATCGTCCTGTGCACGCGAGATCTCCTGTGGGGGAACGGTTCACTCGGGCGCGTGCCGTCGCGCCGGAACGGGTGGGGGTGGGGGCGGTCCGTCCACCCGACGGTAACCGGGCGCGTCCGGGTGGGAAAAGACCTTTGACGGGACAGAAGTTCGCTTCATCCTCCAGCAGGACAAAGCCGGGTGCCTGGCCGGCGGGCGCGCGGCGGACCGGCCCGGCGGGTTCCAGCTCCCCGCCGGGCCGGTCCGTCCGCGCGGCGCCGGCCGCCCGCGGACCCGGCGCTCAGCCGTTGCCGAAGGCGGCGTCGAAGGACGCGGTGGGCGGCTCGTAGTCGTAGGCACGCAGCCGGGCCAGGGCCTCGGGGGCGCCGGAGAGCCGGTCCATCCCGGCGTCCTCCCACTCGACCGACACCGGCCCGCCGTAGCCGATCGAGTGGAGCATCCGGAAGACGTCCTCCCACTGGACGCCGCCGTGGCCCGCCGAGACGAAGTCCCAGCCGCGCCGGGGATCGCCCCACGGCAGGTGCGAGCCGAGCCGTCCGTTGCGGCCGTCCAGCCGGGTGCGGGCCTCCTTGCAGTCCACGTGGTAGATCCGGTCCCGGAAGTCGTAGAGGAAACCGGCCGGGTCCAGGTCCTGCCACACGAAGTGGCTCGGGTCGAAGTTGAGCCCGAAGGCGGGCCGGTGGTCCACGGCCGCGAGCGCCCGCTGCGTCGTCCAGTAGTCGTAGGCGATCTCGCCCGGGTGGACCTCGTGGGCGAAGCGGACGCCCTCGGCGTCGTAGACGTCCAGCACCGGGTTCCAGCGCTCGGCGAAGTCCGTGTAGCCCCGCTCGATCATGGCCTCGGGCACGGGCGGGAACATGGCGACCAGGTGCCAGATCGCCGAGCCGGTGAACCCGACGACGGTGCGCACCCCGAAGGCGGCCGCGGCCCGTGCCGTGTCGGCCATCTCGGCGGCGGCCCTGCGCCGCACGCCCTCGGGGTCGCCGTCGGCCCAGATCCGGCCGGGCAGGATGGCGCGGTGGCGTTCGTCGATGATGGCGTCGCACACCGCCTGCCCGACGAGGTGGTTGGAGATGGCCCAGCACTTCAGGCCGTACCTGTCGAGCAGCTGGTGGCGCCCGGCGAGGTAGCCGGGCTCCGCCAGGGCCCGGTCGACCTCGAAGTGGTCGCCCCAGCAGGCCAGTTCGAGGCCGTCGTAGCCGAAGTCGCGGGCGAGTCGGCAGACCTCCTCCAGCGGCAGGTCCGCCCACTGGCCGGTGAAGAGTGTGAAGGATCGCGGCATGTGCTGTCCTTTGTCGCTCCGGTGGTCGCTACTGTGCCAGGACGGGGGTGTGGACGCTGTTCTTCGCGGCGCTCTCCTCGACGGCGGCGAGCACGCGCTGCACCTGGAGCCCGTCGGCGAAGGACGGGTCGGGCCGGGCGCCGTCGGCGACGGCGTGCACGAGGTCGCGGACCTGGTGCACGAAGGTGTGCTCGTAGCCCAGGCCGTGGCCGGGCGGCCACCACGCGGAGAGGTAGGGGTGGTCCTCCTCGGTGACCAGGACGCGGCGGAACCCGGCGAGCGAGGCGGGCTCGGTGTGGTCGTGGTACTCGAGTTCGTTCAGCCGCTCCAGGTCGAAGGCCAGCGAGCCGCGCTCGCCGTTCAGCTCGACGCGCAGCGCGTTCTTGCGGCCCGCCGCGACCCGGCTCACCTCGAAGCTGGCCAGCGCGCCGGAGGCCAGCCGCCCGGTGAACAGGGCCGCGTCGTCCACGGTGACCTCGCCCATCCGCGTGGCGTCCCCGGGCAGCGGCCGCTGCCGCACGAACGTCTCCAGCTGCCCCGAGACGCCCGTCACCCACTCCCCCGCCAGGTACTGCGCGAGGTCGACGACGTGGGCGCCGAGGTCCCCGAGCGCGCCGGACCCGGCGTGCTCGCGGCGCATGCGCCAGGTCAGCGGGAAGGAGGGGTCGACCGTCCAGTCCTGGAGGTAGGTCAGCCGCAGGTGGCGCAGGTCTCCCAGACGCCCCTCGGCGACCAGGCGCCGGGCCAGGGCCAGCGCGGGCACGCGCCGGTAGTTGAACCCGACCATCGCCACCTGCCCGCGGGCGTGCGCCGACTCGGCCGCCGCCGCCATGGCCTCGGCCTCGGCCACGGAGTTGGCGAGCGGCTTCTCGCACAGCACGTGCTTTCCGGCCGCCAGGGCGGCGATGGCGATCTCGGCGTGGCTGTCGCCGGGGGTGCAGATGTCGACCAGGTGCACGTCGTCGCGGGCGATGAGCGCGCGCCAGTCGGTCTCCGCGGCCGCCCAGCCGAGCCGGTCGGCCGCGGACCGTACGGCGTCGGGGTCGCGTCCGCACACGGCGGCCATGACCGGGCTCCGGGGCAGGTCGAAGACGCGGCCCGCGGTGCGCCAGCCCTGGGAGTGGGCGGCGCCCATGAAGGCGTAGCCGACCATGCCCACGCCGAGGGGCGGCGCGGTGGTGTCGTGGGGCATCGGTGGTCTCCCGAGGTCGGTGGGGTGCGTCAGTTGAAGCCGGTGGGCAGGTACTCGTCCACGTTGTCCTTGGTGACGACGGCCGAGTAGAGGGTGAGGGAGGCGGGGATCTCGAACTCGGAGAGCCCGCTGATGCCCCTGCCCTGCCCGAGTGCCCGCGCGAGGTCGATGGCGGAGGCGGCCATCGTCGGCGGGTAGAGGACGGTGGCCTTCAGGACGGAGCCGTCGGCCTTGATGGTGTCCATGGCCGCCCGGGAGCCGGCGCCGCCGACCATCAGGAACTCGTCCCGCCCGGCCTGCTCGATGGCCCGCTCCGCGCCGATGCCCTGGTCGTCGTCGTGGTTCCACAGGGCGTCGAACTGCGGCTGGGCGCGCAGGAGCTGGGCCATCTTGGCCTGCCCGGACTCGACGGTGAACTCCGCCGCCTGGCGGGCGACCTTCTCGATGTTGGGGTAGTTCTTGAGCGCGTCGTCGAAGCCGCGGGTGCGCTCCTGGGTCAGCTCCAGGTTGTCGAGCCCGGCCAGCTCCACGACCTTCGCGCCCTGCTTGTCCTTGAGGCGTTCGCCGATGAACCGTCCGGCGTTGAGGCCCATGCCGTAGTTGTCGCCGCCGATCCAGCAGCGGTACGCCTGCGGCGAGTCGAAGACGCGGTCGAGGTTGACGACGGGGATGCCGGAGCGCATCGCCTCCAGCCCGACCTGGGTCAGCGCCTTGCCGTCGGCGGGCAGGATGACCAGCACGTCGACCTTCTTGTTGATCAGCGTCTGGATCTGGCCGACCTGCTGGGCGTGGTCGTTGGAGCCCTCGGTGATGTCCAGGGTGACGTCCTCGTACTGCTCGGCGCGCGCCCTGGCCTGCTCGTTGATGGCGTTGAGCCAGCCGTGGTCGGCCTGCGGCCCGGCGAAACCGATGGTGACGGCCTTGCCCGGCTTCTCGTCGCCGTCCTGCGCGGCGGCGGACTGCTGGGCCGGCTTCTCGTTGTTCTCGTTGCTGGTGCAGCCGGCCAGCATGACGCCTGCGGCGCCGGCGGCGGTCCCGAACAGCAGTCCCCTGCGGCTGGGCTTGGACGGTCTGGCGGAAGTGCTCATGGCGGTCTCTCTTCTTCCGGGCTTCTGGCGGTTTCTGCTGGTCTCTGGGGGTTCTGGTTGTTCTGGTGGTTCTGGCGGTGCGCGGGTCTCGCGGGTCCGGCGGGTCTCGCGGGTCCGCGGGGAGACGGGAGGCGTCTTGCGGACGGCGCGGGCGCACGGCCGTGGCCCGCGGGGGCGGGGCGCGCCCCCGCGGCCCGGCCGGGCGCGTCTAGGTGCGGCTGCTGTAGCGGCGTTGCAGCAGGACGGCGGCCACGATGATCGCCCCCTTGGCGATCTGCTGCGAGGCGCTCTGGAGGTTGTTGAGCGCGAACAGGTTGGTGATCGTGGTGAAGATCAGGACGCCCAGCATGGAGCCGACGATCGTGCCCCGGCCGCCGCTCAGCAGCGTGCCCCCGATGATCGCGGCGGCGATGGCGTCCAGCTCGTAGAGGTTGCCGTTGGTGTTCTGGCCGGAGCCGGTGAGGACGATGAGCATGAACGCCGCGATGCCGCAGCACAGCCCGGACAGCAGGTAGAGCATCAGGCGCTGCCGGTTCACGGCGATGCCCGCGAGCCGGGCGGCCTCGGGGTTGCCGCCGACCGCGACCGTGCGGCGGCCGAAGGTGGTGCGGTTGAGCACCAGCCAGCCGACGACGGCGACGGCCGCGAAGATCAGCACCAGCGGCGGGATGCCCAGCACGTAGGCGTCCCGCTCCCCGATGCCGAGCACGGACTCCACGGTCACCCGCTGCGTCATGCCGCCGCTGATCTGGAGGGCGAGGCCGCGGGCGGCGGCGAGCATGGCGAGGGTGGCGATGAAGGGCACCATCGGGCCGTAGGCGACGAGCACGCCGTTGACCAGGCCGCAGCCGAGGCCGACCAGGAGCGCGCACATCAGGATGCCGCCGAAGCCGAAGTCCTGGGTGGCCAGTGTGGTCGCCCAGACCGAGGCGAGGGCCACGATGGCGCCGACGGACAGGTCGATGCCGCCGCCGATGATGACGAAGGTCATGCCGACGGTGACGACGCCGATGACCGACGCCTGGGTGAGGATCAGCGTGAGGTTGTCCCCGGTGAGGAACGTGTCGGGCACGGTGATCGCGCCCACGACGGCGAGGACGGCCAGCACGCCGAGCAGCGAGAGGTTGCGCAGGTCGGCGACGCGGGCGAGGGCGGCCAGGCCGCCGCGGGCGGGGGCGGCGCCGTCGGACGCGGCCGGGGCCCGGTCGTCCTTCCGCAGGGAGGGCGGGGAGTTCAGCACGACGGGCTACCTTCCATGACGAGGTCGAGTACCCGGTGCTCCGTCAGCTCCCGGGCCGGGGCGGTGTGGACGACGTGGCCCTCGCGCAGCACGAGGACGCGGTCGGCGAGGCCGAGGACCTCGGGCAGGTCGCTGGAGACGAGCAGGACGGCCATCCCCTCGCCAGCCAGGCGGCGGATCAGCGCGTACAGCTCGGCGCGGGCGCCGACGTCGACGCCGCGGGTGGGCTCGTCCAGCAGCAGCACCCGGCAGCCGCGCAGCAGCCAGCGGGCCAGGACGGCCTTCTGCTGGTTGCCGCCGGAGAGGGTGTTCACCGGCCGGTCGGGGTCGTCGGGGTGCAGGGACAGGTCGCGGATCGCGGCCTGCGCCGCCGTCCGCTCCCCGTTCCGGTCCAGCCAGCCGGCGCGGGCGAACCGCGCGAGGCTGGCGGCGGTCACGTTGCGGGTGACGGATTCGAGCAGCAGCAGGCCCTGCGCCTTGCGCTCCTCGGGGGCGAGTCCGAGTCCGGCGCGTACCGCCGCCCGCACGCTGCCGGGGCGCAGCGGCCGTCCGTCCACGAACACCTGGCCCGCCGTGGGGCGGCGCGCCCCGTACACGGTCTCCAGGATCTCCGAGCGGCCGGAGCCGACCAGGCCCGCGAGGCCGACGATCTCGCCGGGCCGCACGGCCAGGTCCAGCGGCTCGAACTCGCCGGTCCGGGCCAGGCCCCGCACCTCCAGGAGCGGCGGCCCGGCGGACGGGGACCCGTCCCCGGTGCCGGGGTCCGGGCGCTCGGGGAAGGCGGCGGCCACCTCGCGGCCGGTCATCAGGGCGACGACCTCGTCGGTGGGGGTACCGGCCGCGGGCAGTCCGCGGGCGACGGTGCGGCCGTCCTTGAGCACGGTCACCCGGTCGCCGATGCGCCGGATCTCCTCCAGCCGGTGCGAGATGTAGACGACGGCGACACCGGAGGCGGTGAGGTCCTCCACGATGCGGAAGAGGTTGCCGACCTCGTCGGGGTCGAGGACGGCGGAGGGCTCGTCCATGACGATGAGCCGCACGTCCCGGGAGAGCGCTCGGGCCATGGAGACGATCTGCTGTCCCGCGGCCGACAGCGTTCCGACGACGCGGCCCGGGTCGATCTCGGGGTGGCCGAGCCGTTCGAGCAGCGCGGCGGTCCGGCGGCGCAGTTCGGACCTGCGGACGACGCCCGCGGTGGCGGGTTCGTGGCCGAGGTGGACGTTTTCCGCGACGGACAGGTGCTCCACCAGGTCGAGTTCCTGGTAGATGGTGGCGATGCCGCGGGCCGTGGCGGCGCTGGGCGAGGCGAGCGTGATCCGTTCGCCGCGCCAGGTGATCTCGCCCGCGTCCGGCTGGTGGGCCCCGGCGAGCACCTTGATGAGCGTGGACTTCCCGGCGCCGTTCTGCCCGAGCAAGCAGTGCACCTCGCCGGGGAGGACGTCGAGGCCGACGCCGTCGAGGGCGCGGACGCCGGGGAAGGTCTTGGTGATGCCCTCCATGGTGAGGATCGGGCTGTGCGGTGGCGGGTCGTTCGCGGGAGCCATGGCTGGCCTCCTCGGCTCATCGGCCGTGTGCGGGCAGGGCTGATCGCCCGGGCGCGGTGGACGGGTGCGGGTGTGTCGGCGGGGAGCGGTCCGGCGGGTGGGTGCGCCGGGCCCGCGTCACGGCGTGCCGCGGTGCCGTGGCGTGGGGTGTGCGGGGTGCTGCGGGTCGTGCGGGTCCTGCGGGGTTGCTTGTGCCGCGTCGGTGGTGCCGGGGGGTTGGGTGGTGCGGTCAGGCCGGGGAGAACAGGTGGTCGCTGATCAGGCGGGCCGCGCCGGTGACGCCTGCGGCGGGGCCGAGTTCTCCGAGGACGATGGGGAGGTTGCCGGTCGCCAGCGGGAGCGACTGGCGGTAGACCTGGGTGCGGATGCTGGCGAGCAGGGTGTGGCCGAGGCCGGTCACCCCGCCGCCGATGACGACGAGTGCGGGGTTGAAGAAGCTGACCAGCCCGGCGATCACCTGGCCGGTGCGGGCTCCGCCGTCCCGGATGAGGGTGAGGCTGGTGGGGTCGCCCGCGGCGGCCGCCGCCGCCACGTCGGCGGCGTCGAGCCGTCCGGCCGCGGCGAGCCGGGCGGCCAGTTCGGCGGAACTGCCGTCCACCGCGGCCGACTCGGCGTCCCGGGCGAGGGCGTAGCCGCTGAAGTGGGCTTCCAGGCAGCCGTGGTTGCCGCAGGCGCACTGCCGTCCGCCGGGGACCACCTGGATGTGTCCGATGTCCCCGGCGCTGCCGGTCGCGCCGCGGTGCACGGCGCCGCCGACGACGATGCCGCAGCCGATGCCGGTGCCGATCTTCACGCAGATGAAGTCCCGCACCGAGCGGGCGACTCCGGCGTGCTGCTCCCCCATGGCCATGAGGTTCACGTCGTTGTCCACCATGACGGGGCAGCCCAGGTCCTGGCTGAGCGCCTCCCGCACGGGGAAGCCGTCCCAGCCGGGCATGATGGGCGGCGCCACGGGGATGCCGTCGGGGAAGCGCACGGGCCCGGGGACGCCGATGCCCGCGCCGTCGAAGCCCTCGGCCACGCCGGAGTCCTTCAGCTTGTCCGCGAGGGCGAGCACCTGCTCGAAGACCGCGACCGGTCCCTCCCGCACGTCCATCGGCTCGGTGAGGTGACCGAGGATCTCCAGTTCCGGGTTGGTGACGGCGACGTCGACGGAGGTGGCGCCGATGTCGACGCTGAGGAACCGCAGCCCGGGGGCCAGGCGCACGTTGTGCGAGCGCCGTCCGCCCCGGGAGGCGGCCAGTCCGTCCGCGACGACGAGCCCGGTCTCCAGCAGCCGGTCGATCTCCACGGCCAGCTTGGAACGGGACAGCTCGACCTGGTCGCCGAGCTGGGCGCGGGAGTTGGGCCCGCCGTCCCGCAGCAGGCGCAGCAGTCTCGCCTGGTGTGCGTTCGCGGGCCTGGCCGTCATCCGCCTCACGCTGCCCCTCCTCCCCTGGCCACCGGCACGGGGAACCCAGTCCTGGCCGTCAACGGCACCGGTTCTCCCGGCGCGGTGGCACCCGTGCCGGCTGGGACGCGGGCGGTGCGCCGGGCTTGCACGGGGAACGTAGCAGCGGACGTCCGGGCTGGGAAGAACTTGTGCAGTAACCGACGCCACTTTTTCCTGACAGTGGACAAAGCCTCGGCGCGGCCGGGTTCGGCGCCCGGCGGGAGTCAGGTGCGGCCCTCCTCCTCCTGGGCGTGGTGGAGGGTCTCCCGGTCCGCGCCCGGGGCGGGCATCCAGTCGGCCTCGACGACCGGGAAGCCCGCCGCGCGGTACGCCGCGCAGACCTGCGCGTCGTCATCCACGACGACGGCCACCGTCCGGGTGGCGGCCACCTGGCGCAGCAGCTCCAGCTTCGCCACCTTCGCCGGACGCCGGTCACCGCCGCCGCGCATCCACAGCTCGCCCGCCGGGAGGCCGTGCCCGGCCAGCCACCGCTCCGTGTCGCCGCGGCACCGCTCGGGACGCCCGGTGACGTACCCGATCTCGCACTCCCGCGCCCAGCGCAGGGCGAGTTCGACCCCGGCCGCCAGCGGCGGGTCGTGCGGAGCCGTACGGAAGAAGGCGCCCCAGTCCTTCGGGCGGCGAGCCAGGTGGTGCAGCCGGTGGCGGGTGTCGCTGAGGGTGCCGTCCAGGTCGAAGACGGCGATCGGCCGCTGCTCGGTGCCCATGGGCGAAGCCTACGAGGAGGCCGGGAGTGCCGGACAATGGCACGGGCAGGCGTCACCCGGCCGGGGCGGGGCCCAGGAGGGCACCGGCCGGGGCACCACCGACCGACGGAAAGCGAGGACCGCTCATGGGACGGGTCACCGAGCGACGCCGCGTCCTGCGCGTGCGGGACGGGGCCGTGACGGCGCGTCCGGACACCCTGGCCGCCGAGGAGCCGCTGGAGATCCGGGTGAACGGCACGCCGCTGGCCGTCACCATGCGCACCCCGGGCGACGACTTCGCGCTGGCGGCCGGGTTCCTGGCGAGCGAGGGCGTCATCGCCGGGCCGGACGAGCTGGCGAACATCGTGTACTGCGCCGGGGCGACGGCCGAGGGCGCCAACACCTACAACGTCGTGGACGTGCGCCTGGCCGACGGGGTGCCCGCACCGGCCGCGGACCTCGCGCGGAACGTCTACACGACCTCCTCCTGCGGAGTGTGCGGGAAGGCGAGCCTGGACGCGGTGCGCACGACCGCCCGGTTCCCCCGGCCCGGGCCGGGCACGCCACGCGTGGACACCGGCGTGCTGTCCATCCTCCCGGACCGGCTGCGCGCGGCGCAGCGGGTCTTCGACCGCACCGGCGGACTGCACGCCGCCGCCCTGTTCTCCCCGGCCGGCGAGCTGCTGGACGTGCGCGAGGACGTGGGGCGGCACAACGCGGTGGACAAACTCGTCGGGCGTGCCCTCCAGGACGGGCGGCTGCCGCTGTCCCGGGCGGTGCTGCTGGTGTCGGGACGGGCCTCCTTCGAGCTGGCGCAGAAGGCGGTGATGGCCGGAATCCCGGTGCTGGCGGCCGTCTCCGCGCCGTCCTCACTCGCGGTGGCGCTGGCCGCCGAGACGGGGCTGACGCTGGTGGGCTTCCTGCGCGGCTCCTCGATGAACGTCTACACCGGCGAGGACCGCGTCGCCCTCCCAGACCAGGAGCCGGCCTCCCGGCCAGCACCCCCGGCCCCCCAGCCGGAACCAGCACCGGGACCGGGGGCGCGAACCGGCTTGTGAGCCGTGTTGTGCGCTCCGGGGCGCCCGATGTGGCGCGGGGTGCGCGTGAATCGCGGAGACCGTGTGCCCGTCCTCGGTGCGCTTGCGGGGCGGTTCGGGCGCACCCCGCGAAGATCCGGCCGCCGGTGCCCCAAGTGGTCGCTTTTGCCCCTGGCTGACCAGCACCGGCGCCTTTCCGGGGGCCGGACCGTCCAGTACGGTCTTCTCACTGTGTGTGCTGCCGCACACTCCGAGGAGAGCGCCCCTTGCGCGAGTTCACCACCCCTGCCCTGGTGACGGCGCCGCCGGTCGGCGGGCTGGCCGACACCGTGTTCGAACGCGCCGTGCGCGAACCCGGTCTGCCCGTGCTGGCCCGCAAGGACGCCGAGGGCCGCTGGCGGGACGTGAGCGCCGCCGACTTCCGTGACCAGGTGCTCGCCGTCGCGAAGGGACTGCTCGCGGAGGGCGTCCGGTTCGGCGCGCGGGTGGCGCTGATGTGCCGCACCCGCTACGAGTGGACGCTGTTCGACTTCGCCCTGTGGGCGGTGGGCGCACAGCCGGTGCCGGTGTATCCCACGTCCTCGGCCGAGCAGGTCCGGTGGATCCTGCACGACGCCCAGGTGACGGCCGCGATCGTGGAGCACGAGGACCACGCCATGACGGTCGGTTCGGTGATCGGCCGGCTGCCGCTGCTGCGGCAGCTGTGGCAGGTGGACGCGGGCGCCGAGGCGCACCTGTCCGTGGCCGGGGTGCACCTGGCCGACGACGTCGTGCACCGCCACCGCATGGCGCTGACCCCGGACACCCCGGCGACCGTCCTGTACACCTCGGGCACGACGGGGCGGCCGAAGGGCTGCGTGCTCACCCACGGCAACTTCATGGCCCAGTGCGACAACCTGCTGGCCCGCTACGCCTCCGTCATCCGGCCGCGCGCCGGGGAGCAGCCCAGCACGCTGCTGTTCCTGCCGCTGGCGCACGTCTTCGGGCGGATGGTGGAGGTCGCCGCGGTGCGCGGCGGGGTCAGGCTCGGCCACCAGCCCGAGCTGAGCGCGGAGGCGCTCCTGCCGGACCTGGCCGGTTTCCGCCCCGACTTCTTCCTGGGCGTGCCCTACGTCTTCGAGCGGGTCTTCCACGCCGCGCGCCGACGCGCGGAGGCGGAGGGGCGGCTGGCGGCGTTCGACCGGGCGGTGGACGTCGCCGTGCGCCACGCCGAGGCGCTGGAGCGGCGCACGTTCCGGACGGGGCCGGGGCCGGGCCCGTCCCTGCGGGTGCAGCACCAGGTCTTCGACCGGCGGGTGTACGCGCGGTTCCGGGAGGCGCTGGGCGGGCGGTGCGCGGCGGCGGTGTCCGGCGGTTCCGCGCTGGAGCGGCGGCTCGGGCTGTTCTTCGCCGGGGCCGGCATCCGCGTCTACGAGGGGTACGGGCTGACCGAGACGTCGGGCGGCGCCGTGGCCAACCCGCCCCGCCGCACCCGGTTCGGCACGGTGGGGCGCCCCATGCCCGGGGTGTCGGTGCGCATCGCCGACGACGGGGAGGTCTGGCTCAGCGGCGACCTGGTCTTCCAGGGCTACCACAACGACACGGAGGCCACCGCCGAGGCGCTGCGCGGGGGGTGGCTGGCCACCGGCGACCTCGGGCGCCTGGACGAGGAGGGCTACCTCACGATCACCGGGCGCAAGAAGGACGTCCTGGTGACGTCGAGCGGCAAGACCGTGGCGCCCGGTCCGCTGGAGGACCGGGTGCGGGCCCATCCGCTGGTGTCGGAGTGCATCGTGATCGGCAACGACCGCCCCTACGTCTCGGCGCTGGTGACCCTGGACCCGGAGGCCGTGGGACACTGGCTGGCGATGCGGCACAAGCCCGTGCTGGCGCCCGGCGAGGTGATCCACGACCCGGACCTGCGGGCCGAGGTGGGCCGGGCGGTGCTGGCCGCCAACACGCAGGTCTCCAAGGCGGAGTCGATCCGCGACTTCCGCATCCTGGGCACCCGGTTCACCGAGGAGCGGGGGCTGGTCACGCCGTCGCTGAAGCTGCGCCGGGCGGCCATAGAGACGGCGTACGCCGACGACATCGACGCCCTCTACCGCCGGTGAGCCCCGCTCCGCTCGGCAGGCGGCGGCGCGGGGCGGGAATGCGCGGGCGGCCCCGTCCGTTGGCACCGGGTGTACGGAGCCGTCGAACGACGTAAGGAAGCACCGCTTACATGAGCAGCGTCCCCCACATCACCCTGAACAACGGCGTCAGCATGCCGCAGCTCGGCTTCGGCGTCTGGCAGGTCCCGGACGACGAGGCGGCGGCCACCGTCGCCCGCGCGCTGGAGGCGGGCTACCGCAGCATCGACACCGCCTCCGCGTACCAGAACGAGGAGGGGACGGGCCGTGCCATCGCCGCCTCCGGCGTGCCGCGCGAGGAGGTCTTCCTCACCACGAAGCTGTGGAACAGCGACCAGGGGTACGACGCCACGCTGCGGGCCTTCGACGCCTCGCTGGCCCGCCTGGGCACGGAGTACGTCGACCTCTACCTGATCCACTGGCCGCTGCCGATGTTCGACCGCTACGTCGACACCTGGCGGGCCTTCGAGAAGCTGTACGCCGACGGCCGGGTGCGCGCGATCGGCGTCTCGAACTTCCAGCCGCCGCACCTCCAGCGCCTGCTGGACGAGACGTCGGCCGTGCCGGTGCTCAACCAGGTGGAGCTGCACCCGCAGCTCCAGCAGGAGCAGCTGCGCACGTTCCACTCCGCGCACGAGATCGCCACCGAGGCGTGGTCGCCGCTCGGCCAGGGCAAGGACATCCTGACCGACCCGGTGATCACCGGTATCGGCACCAAGCACGGCAGGACGGCCGCGCAGGTCATCCTGCGCTGGCACCTCCAGCTGGGCAACGTGGTGATCCCCAAGTCGGTCACGCCGTCCCGCATCCAGGAGAACATCGACGTGTTCGGCTTCGAGCTGGACGCCGAGGACCTGGCGGCCATCGCCGGCCTGGAGACGGGCACCCGGCTCGGCCCGGACCCGTCCACCATGGACTACACGGGCTGACGCACCACCCGGGCGGACGACGTCCGCCGTGTCCCGCCGCGCCGCGACTCGTTACGAGGGTCGCGGCGCGCGGTGTTTCCCGGCCCAGCGGTGGTAGCCGCGGTGCCCTCCGGCTGCCCGGCCCTCCCCGCGGCCGTCCGCGGTGACAGCGCCGTCCGCGTCCGCCCGTCCCCGTGACCACCCGTGCCCCACGTGCAGGGAGTCCGCCCGTGCCTCCGGTGTCGATCGTGCTGTTCACCTCCGACCTGCGGGTGCACGACCATCCGCCGCTGCACGCCGCGCTCGCCCGCTCCGACGCGGTCGTGCCGCTGTTCGTGACGGACAGCGGCATCCACCGCGCCGGGTACGACGCGCCCAACCGCAGCGCCTTCCTCGCGGACTGCCTCGCCGGTCTGGACGCCTCGCTGCGTGCCAGGGGCGGTCGGCGGGTGCACGCCGGCACCGGCACCGACACCCGGCCCAACCGGGTGCTGAACCCGCTCTCGCAGGCCCGGCGGTTCGACCCCGACGGCGTCTACGTGCGGCGCTGGGTCCCGGAGCTGGCCGGGGTGCCGGGCCGCGCGGTGCACGAGCCGTGGCGACTGCCGGAGTCCGGCCGGGCCGCGCTGGACTACCCCGGTCCGGTCGTGGGGCTCTCCGAGGGCCTGGCCCGCTTCCGCCAGGCACGCGGCCTGGACTGACCCGGCGTCCGGAGGCGGGGAACCGCCCTGAGCGGGCGCCCCGCGGACAGCGGGTCTGCCCTGGTTCCGGGCGGGACCAGTCCGCCGGACCCGGTGCGCCCGACTCCACCGGCCGGGCCACCGGCTGATCGGGCGGGCCGCCCGCCGGAGGGGGGCCGCGCTCCCGCCCCGCGCGGCACGCCGACGGGCGCGGCGCCCTGCCCGCCGTCGGCATGAACGGCGAGCCGCTTCCGTTCGGGCACGGTTTTCCCGTCAGGATAGCCGTGCCCGGATTGTACGGATACGTCTCGGCCTGCACGTGGCCGGGAGAACTGGAGCCGACCACGTTCGCCACCTATGACGCGTACTGGGTCAAGCGGGACTGGGCCGCACGCGCCCCCGCGCGGACGCAGTCACGGATCGACGCCCCACGTCCCTGGCCACGGCTGCCGCCGGTTCCGTGCCCGCCACCGACGGCGAGGGCCGCACCCAGACCGGGAGGCGCGCCGGCGCCGTGCCCGACGGGGCGACCGGATGGCACGCGGTGGTGGTCACCGTCGACTGATCCGGGCCCCGGGGCCCCGCCCCGTCACTCCGGGACGGCGCGTCACGCGCCGGTACCGGCCGACCGAACCCCATCGGGACTCCGCAGCGGAGCCCCCGCACCCTGGAGACACACCATGAGCACCTTCCGCCGCATCCGCCGCACCGCCGTCGCGGTCACCGCCGCCGCGGTGCTGCCGCTGGCCGTCACCGCCTGCGGCTCACAGGACGACTCCGCGTCCGGCCCGGCCACCCCGGCCGCCGAGGAGCGGGAAACCGGCACGCCCTCCGAGGAAGCGACCGGGAGCCCCACCGGGGGGCCGGGCACCGAGCCGTTCGGGCCGTCCTGCCCGGCCGTGCCCAGTGAGGGCGACGGCAGCTTCGCGGGCATGGCGCAGGACCCGGTCGCCACCGCCGCCTCCCACAATCCGGAGCTGTCCACCCTGGCGCAGGCCGTGCAGGCGGCCGATCTGACCGACACGCTGAACAACGCGGAGGACGTCACGGTGTTCGCCCCGACCAACGACGCCTTCGCCAAGATCCCGCAGGAGGACCTGGACGCCCTCCTCAACGACAAGGAGCAGCTGACCGAGGTACTGACCTACCACGTGGTGGACGAGCGCCTGGCGCCGTCCGACCTGGAGGACGGCACCTTCCAGACACTGGCCGAACAGGAGCTGACGACCTCCGGCTCCGGTGAGGAGTACCAGGTGGGCGACGGAGCCGAGGTGGTGTGCGGCAACGTGCAGACCGCCAACGCCACCGTCTACATGATCGACTCGGTGCTGATGCCGCAGTCCTGACCCCTCGTCGCGTACGCCGCCGTCCGGTCTGGCCGGATGGCGGCGTTCCGTTTCTCCGGAGACCGGATGTGCCGCCGTATTGCCGCAGCCCGTACCCGGGCCGTAATTTTTCGGGAAGAAACCGGTCTTCCTCTTGCCCGCTCCCCCGGTGACCACGGGGGCCGCTCTCCCGGCCGCGCCTGGCGACCCCTTGCGCGTGCGGGAGGGGAACGGCGGTTCTTGCGGGCGAGCGCGTGGACCGGTCCGCGCGCCCCGTCGTCGGGACGCGCCCCGGCTGACCGCCGGCTGATCCCGGCGGGTCACGGAGAAGAGGATCGATGGACCTGGAGCTACGGCACCTCAAGGTCATCCGAGCGATTGCGGACGCGGGCAGCCTCACCCGGGCGGCCACCTCGCTCGGGCTGGCGCAGTCCGCGCTGAGCGCCCAGCTCAAGCGCATAGAACGGGCCCTGGGCGGAGCGCTCTTCGTCCGGGACCGCGGGGGCGCCCGTCCCACGCCGCTCGGTGAACTCGTCCTGGAGCGGGCGCGGGTGCTGCTGCCCGCGGTGCGCCAGCTCCAGGAGGACGCACGGCTGTTCGCCCGTTCGTGGGGCGGAGTGCCCCGCTTCCGGGTCGGCGGTACGCACGGGCCCATGCTCGGCGCCCTCGTCGACCGGCTGTCCTCGGCGCATCCCGCGGCCGAGGTGAGCACCTTCACCGCCTGGTCGGTGTCGGAGATCTGCGCGCAACTGTCCGAGGGCAGGCTCGACTTCGCACTGGTCGGCGTGTGCGGGGAGAGCCGGCCGCCGGACGCCGACCGGCTGGTGTGGCAGCCCGTCGGCCGGGACCCGGTCTTCGTCCTGCTGTCCGACGACCACCCCTACGCGGACGAACCGGAGCTGGAGCTGGGCAAGCTGGCCGAGGAGCGCTGGGCGAGCGTGCCGGGCGACGGCTGCTTCTCGGACTGCTTCACGGCCGCGTGCGCGCAGGCCGGGTTCACCCCGGTCTCCGTGTTCGAGACCGACACGGCGTCGTCGGTGCACCTGGTGCAGGTCGGCCGGGCGGTGGGGCTGGCCCGGGCGACGTTCCCGCCGACCCCCGGCGTCGTCACCGTGCCGCTGGCGGGGACGCCGCTGAGCTGGCGCCACCTGATCGGCTACCACCCGGGCTCGCCCGCGGCCCTGGCGGCACCGGCGGTGTCCCTGCACACCCGGCAGGTGCACCGGGACGCGGTGCGGCGCAACGCCCGCTACGACGACTGGCTCAGACACAACACCTGTTACGGGACGGCGTCATGAGGCTGACGTCGTGCCGTACGACACGCGTACATCCATCGCACCGTAAGAGGTATCGGTTGGCAGGTACACGACCGGTGAACCGGATGGCTAACGTGGCGATCGCACCCCCCGACACTGAGGAGAACCCCCAAATGCTCCACAGACGACGTGTGATCGCCGGCGCCGCCGTGGCCGTTGCCGCCCTCGGCATCACCACCCTCCCCGCCACCGCGGGAGCACAGGAAGCCCCCCAGGCGAAGGCTTCCGTGCCGATGTCCGCCGGAATGCTCAAGGCCATGGAGCGTGACCTCGGCCTGACCGCGACGCAGGCTCAGGCCCGCGTGGCGAACGAGGCGCGGGCCGCGCAGGTCGCCCCCGCGCTCCAGAAGGACCTGGGGACCGCGTTCGGCGGCGCCTGGGTGACCGGTGCGACGGCCGAGCTGGTCGTCGCCACCACCGACCGCGGCCAGGCCGCCGCGATCGAGAAGGCCGGTGCCACGGCCAAGGTCGTCGAGCACAGCGTGCGCGACCTGGAGTCCGTGCGGGCCAAGCTGGACCGGGCGGTCAAGGGCTCCGCCAAGAACAGCGCGGCGTTCTGGTACGTGGACACCAAGACCAACAGCGTCGTGGTCCACACGACCCAGCCCGCCAAGGCCCGGCAGCTCATCGCCGCCAGCGGTGCCGACGCCGACACCGTGCGCGTGGTGAAGACCGCCGAGCAGCCCAAGCCGATGTACGACCTGGTCGGCGGCCAGGCGTACTACATCAACGGCTCCGGACGCTGCTCGGTCGGCTTCCCCGTGCGCCGCGGCTCGACGCCGGGCTTCGCGACGGCCGGCCACTGCGGCCGCGCCGGCAGCTCCACGCAGGGCTACAACCGCGTTTCGCAGGGCACGTTCCAGGCGTCGATCTTCCCCGGCCGCGACATGGCCTGGGTGGCCGTGAACAGCAACTGGACGCCGACCTCGCGCGTGCAGGGCTCCAGCTACCGGGTCGCCGGTTCCCGGCAGGCCCCGGTGGGCTCGTCCATCTGCCGGTCCGGCTCCACGACCGGCTGGCACTGCGGCTACATCCAGCAGCACAACACCAGCGTCAGCTACCCGCAGGGCACCATCTCCGGCGTGACGCGCACTTCCGTGTGCGCCGAGCCCGGTGACTCCGGTGGCTCCTACATCTCGGGCAGCCAGGCGCAGGGCGTCACCTCCGGCGGCTCCGGCAACTGCCGCACCGGCGGGACGACGTTCCACCAGCCGATCAACCCGATCCTGTCGGCCTACGGGCTGACGCTGGTCACCGGCTGACCGCTCCTCCCGCGCTAACGCGCGCCATGGCCCGCCGCGATCTCCTCGATCCGGCGGGCCAGTCGCGTGTCCAGCCGCGTGACGCGCCCGCCCGCGCTGTGGGTGTTCACGGTGACGGCGAGCGTGTCGTAGCCGATCTCCAGCCGTGCGTGGTGGTCCAGCTCGTCCTGGATGGTGGCGACGTGCAGGGCCATCGCGGCGGCCCGCAGGTGCGCGCCCAGGCGGTAGGTGCGGGTGATCGCGTCGCCGTCACTCTCCCAGCCGGGCAGCTCGGCGAGTGCGGCGGACAGTTCGGCCTCGCTCAGCGGTTGCGGCACGGTGCGTCTCCTGTCGGTCGGGGCGGCGGTCGCCGGCACGGCGCCGGCCGGCGCGTCACCGCGGCGGTGTCGTACGGGACGGTACCGGGGCGGGGCGGTGTCAGGGCGGCAGGATGCGGGAGCCGCCGACCGGCAGGTCCCACAGGTCCCCGGCATCCCGTCCGGCCGCGGACCACGCCGCGCGCACCCGGGTCAGCGGTTCCAGCGGCGGTTCGCCGGAGAGCGTGAACGTCGCCCAGTGCATCGGCGCCATGCGGGCCGCGCCCAGGTCCCCGCAGGCGCGCACGGCCTCCTCCGGGTCGGTGTGCACGGGCGTCAGCAGCGGGCGGGGCGCGTAGGCGCCGATGGGCAGGAGGGCGAGGTCGATGCCCGGGTGGCGGCGGCCGATCTCGGCGAACCAGTGGCCGTAGCCGGTGTCCCCGGCGAAGTAGACCCGCTGCCCGCCGGGCGCGGTGAGCACCCAGCCGCCCCACAGGGAGCGGCAGGTGTCCGCGATGCCGCGCCGGGACCAGTGGTGTGCGGGGACGAAGTCGAAGCGCACCGGCCCGGCCGGGCCGGGCAGCTCCGCCGCCTCCCACCAGTCCAGTTCGGTGACGCGGGTGAACCGGCGCCTGCGGCACCAGGCGCCGAGCCCGGCCGGGACGAACAGCGGCGTGTCGCGCGGCAGCCGGGCGAGCGTGGGGGCGTCCAGGTGGTCGTAGTGGTTGTGCGAGATGACCACGGCGTCCACCGCCGGCAGGTCCTCCCACGGGACGCCGACCGGGGTGAGCCGCCGGGGGGTACCGAGAATCCTGCGCGACCACACCGGGTCGGTGAGGACGGTCAGCCCGCCCGTGCGCACCACCCAACTGGCGTGCCCGGCCCAGGTGACGGCCGTCCGCGCGGGCCCGGCCTGCGGCAGCGGCCCCGGCTCGACGGGCAGCCGCGCGGCCTGCGCCATCGCCTCGCGCGGCGGGCGCAGGGCGCCGCTGCGGGCGGCGCGGAACATCTCCAGGGGGCCGGGCAGCGGCGCGGTCAGCCGCCCGGTGAAGGAGCGCGGCCAGCGGCGCCGTTCACCGAGCGGGCGCACCCGCGACCCGTCGGCCCGGCCGGTTCCGCCCGCGATGTCGGCCGGTTCGGTCCGGTCGGTTCGTTCGGTCATCTCCCACTTCCCGTCGTGCGTGGCACCGGCCCGCCGGCGGCAAGGCCGGCCAGCGCGGCCTCCACCCGGTCCAACGCGCCCGGTGCGTCCGGTGGTTCCGCGCGTGCGGGCAGCCGTACCCGCAGCGCGTGCGGGTCGTCCCCGAAGCGGTGGCCGCCGAGCACCCCGGCGCCCAGGCGCAGGGTCAGCGCGGCCTCCAGCGCGGCGGCGCCGGTGACGCCGCGCGCCGCGAGGACCTCCCGCAGCGGTTCGAAGTCGGGGTACAGGTGCCGTCCCGCCTGCGGCGGGCGGCACAGCGCCCCGGCCGCCGTCAGCGTCCGGCACAGGGCGTCCGCGTACCGGCCGTACGCCCGCGCGCGAGCCGCGCGCTGCCGCAGCGCGTCGGCGGAGTCCGCCAGGTACGCGGCGGCGGACCGGGCCGCGGGGACGGGCAGCGGACCGGGCCCCAGGGCGTCGAGGACCCGCCGCACCCCGTCGGCCAGGGCGGCGCCCCGCGCGGTGGGCGGGAAGCGGGCCAGCCCGGCCGCCGGGCCGTCCGGCACCGTCCCGGCCTCCGCGGCGGGGGGCTCGGCGGCGTCCGGCGCCGCGTCCAGCGCGGTGAGGACGACGACGTTCTCCGGCCCGGCGCCCTCGGCGTGCAGCATCTCGGCCGGGCTGACGACCACCGTGGCGTGCGGGTCGTGGACGGTGTCGCGCCAGCTCTCGTCGCTGACGACGAGCAGCCCCTCCCCCGCTGCCGCCTCGCACACCTCGTGCAGCAGTTCGGGCGGCGCGACCGTGCCGCTCGGGTCGTCGGCGACGGACAGCAGCAGCACCCCGGGGGCCGCGCCGGCGGACCGCTCCCGGCGGACCGTCTCCAGCAGGGCGAAGGGGTCCGGCACGCCGCCGCACTCGGCCGGGGACGGGACGGCGCGCGGCGCGCGGCCCAGCAGCCCGGCCTGCGCCGCGTGCCAGACTGGGCCGGGGCGGGGCAGCAGCACGCCGGGGCCGGGGGCGTGCCCGTTCCCGGCCGCCGCCAGCAGGGCGAGCAGCAGCAGCGGAGCACCGGGCGCGACGACGACCTGGGCGGGCCCGGTGGGCAGTCCGCGCCGCCGCCAGTAGCCGCAGGCGGCCACGGCCACCGGGTCGTCCCGTTCGCTGTCCCGCATCCGCGCCTCCGCCGGCCGCCGCTGTGCCCTTCCCACCTTGGCAGAATCCCCCGGGCGGCGCCGCCGAAGCGGGCCGTCCCGCCGCGCGGGGGTGCCGCCGCACGCCTACCCCGTGCTCTGCTGGGCAAGGCACACCGGACGGACGCGGCACCGGCGACAGGCACCGGCACCGGTGACAGCGACTGTGACAGCGACGGGAGACGGCGGCATGGCGGACGCACCGGGGACGGCCCGCGCGCTGTGGGCCCTGTTCGAGCCGGTCCACGCGGTGACCTACTTCGCGCCCGAGGCGCTGAGCGCCTTCGCGGACGCGGGGCTGCGCGGGTTCTGGCGGGGCTACTTCGCGGGCCGGGCCGCCGCCCTGGGCACGGTGGGGCCGGAGCCGGTCACGGCCGCGTTCTTCGGCTTCGCACCGGCCATGGTCGCGCGGGCGCTGCCGGAGGTCTGGTCGGCGGTGACGCCCGGAGCCGCGCTCGCGGCGCGGCAGGCCGGCGCCCGGGCCGCCCTCACGCGCCTGCTGTCCGGCCGCGAGCGGCAGACGGCCGAAGCCGCGGACCTGCTGCTGGAGCGGGTGCGCGGCCTGGACTGCGCCGGGCGGGTCCTGGCCGCCGCCCACCACGGCCTCGACGCGCCGCCCGGCCCGGCGGGGCGGCTGTGGCACGCGGCCACCGTCCTGCGGGAACACCGGGGGGACGGGCACGTCGCGGCCCTGGTCGCCGCGGGCCTGGACGGCTGCGAATCGCTGGTCCTGCGCACGGGCATCGACCTGCCCCGCCACGAGCTCCAGCCCTTCCGGGGGTGGAGCGACGCGCAGTGGCAGGCCGCCGTGGACCGGCTGGCCGGGCGCGGCCTGCTGGACGCGGCCGGGACGGCGACGCCGAAGGGCCGTCTCCTCCACCGACGGGTGGAGGAGGCCACCGACCGGGCCGCCGCCCGTCCGTGGCAGGAGTGGGACGCCGGGGCCCCGGAGCGGCTGCGGCGGCTGCTCGCCCCGCTGGCCGGGTCGTGTGCCGCCGCACTGCGCTTCCCCAACCCGATGGGCCTCCCGGCGCCACGGGAGTGAACCGCAGGGCGGCTCACGGCTCCAGCAGCCGCGCGACGACACGTCCGAAGACGACACGGCCCAGCAGGGCCGTCGGCGCGTCCAGCAGCCGCGGCGCCCACCGCATCCGCAGCTCCTCGCACCACACGACCCGCGCGCCCGGCCCGTCGTCCGCCACCTCGAAGGCGGCCCAGCCGGTGACCGCGCTGCCCCGCTTCTCCATCCGGCAGTGCCCGGGGCGGCCCGGGGCGGGCGGCTCCCAGCGCACGACCTCCATCGCGTCGTCGAAGGCGACCGCGCCGATCCCGGTGCGGGCCGTGAACCGGGTGCCGGCCCGGTTGGGCGGCGGCGTCACCACCGTGACCTGCGTCAACGGCACGTGCTGCCCGTGGCGCTCCCAGGTCGTCAGCCGGCGCCACGCCTCCGGCGCGCTCAGCCGCGTGCGTCGCTCGATCCTGAACGGGGTCACACGGCCGACGGTAGGGGCCCGCGGACACCGGCGCCCGCCGCGGCCCGGCGCGAGCCGCAGCACGGGCCCCGGTCCGTCAGGCCGCGGCCCGGTCCGTCGGCGCGGACGGCGCCGTGTGCGGACGCCGGGCCCCGGGGCGCAGCTCCGGCGAGCGGCGCACCGCCCGGCGCGGACGCGCCCCGGCCACGCGCTCCGGGCGGCGGATGACCCGCGCCGCGCGCTCCGGTTCCCCGCCCGCGTCGGCCGCGGCGGGCACGGCGCGCACGGCCGGACGGGCCGACTCGATCTCGGCGTGCAGCTTGCTGCACGTGCGGTTGAGGAGCCGGGAGACGTGCATCTGCGAGATGCCGAGCTGCTCGGCGATCCGGCTCTGCGTCATGTCGCAGAAGAACCGCAGGTACAGGATGCGGCGTTCGCGCTCGGGAAGCGTGCGCAGCCGGGGCTTGATGGACTCCCTGGCGACCACGAGGTCGTAGCCGGTCTCCACGCTGCCGAGGGTGTCCATGAGGGAGTAGCCGTCGTCGGAGGTGGGCATCTCGGCGTCCAGGGACAGGGTGCTGTAGCTCTCCAGCGCCTCCGACCCGACGCGCACCTCCTCCTCGGTGAGTCCGCAGTGCTCGGCGAGCGCGGCGACGCCGGGGGTCCGGCCGTCGAGACCGTGGCTCAGCTCGCGCTGCGCGGTGCGCACGCGGTTGCGCAGCTCCTGCACGCGCCGGGGCACGTGCAGGCCCCACATGTGGTCGCGGAAGTGGCGCTTGATCTCGCCGACGATCGTCGGCACGGCGAAACTCTCGAAGGCGCTGCCGCGTGCCGCGTCGTACCGCCCGACGGCCTTGACCAGCCCGAGGGCGGCCACCTGCTCCAGGTCCTCCAGCGCCTCACCCCGGTTGCGGAAGTGGCGGGCCAGGCGGTGCGCCATGGGCATCCAGGCGCGCACGATCTCCTGGCTCAGTGCCTCGCGTTCGGGCCCCTCGGGCAGTTCGCTCATGCGCTGGAAGGCGTCCGCGGTGTCGGGGGCGTCGTGGTGCGAGTGGCGGGTGCGGGTGGAACGGGCGGCTACGTGCGTCATGGGCTGGTCTCTCCCCGAGCGTTACAGCACTGGTGGGCAGGTCGCGGGAGGAGGGGCGCGGGCGGGCCCGGACGGGGTCCACCCGGGGCGAGGGCCGTGCCGTCCCTCCCGCGGATGTGCCTTCAGTCCGAAGCACGAACGTCCGTCTGCCCGGGGCATGCGGGGCAAAACAAGGTTTTCCCGGCTCTTTCCCGCGGTACCCGGCGGAGGACCGGAGCGCAGGACGGAGACGATCGTCGGGAGCGCGATGACCGAGACACCCGCCGCCCCGGGCGGCACCGAGTACGGCTATTTCCTCGCCTGCGAGGACCACGGACCGCGGGCCCTGGTGGAGCAGGCGCGGATGGCGCAGGACGCGGGCTTCACCGCGCTGTGGATCTCCGACCACTACCACCCGTGGACGGACGCGCAGGGGCACAGCCCCTTCGTGTGGTCGGTGATCGGCGCGCTGTCCGAAGCGGTGTCCCTGCCGGTGCAGACGGCTGTGACGTGCCCGACCACGCGGCTGCACCCGGCCGTGGTCGCCCAGGCCGCCGCGACGAGCGCGGTGCAGCTGGACGGCCGCTTCCGGCTGGGCGTGGGCAGCGGCGAGGCGCTCAACGAGCACATCACCGGTGAGCGCTGGCCCCCCGCGCCCGTCCGGCTGGAGATGCTGGAGGAGGCCGTCGACATCATGCGGCAGCTCTTCACCGGCCGCCAGGTCACGCACTACGGCCGGTACTACACGGTGGAGAACGCGCGGCTGTACGACGTGCCCGAGGAGCCGGTGCCGATCGACGTCTCCGGGTTCGGGCCCGCCGCGATCGCCCTGGCCGGCCGGATCGGGGACGGCTTCGTCTCCATGGGGCCGCAGGGCGAGGCCGTGCAGGAGTTCCGGCGCAGCGGCGGTGGCGGCCGGCAGGGCGGTCAGGCCCCGGCGTTCACCGGCGTCAAGGTGTGCTACGACCGCAGCCGCGCCGCGGCGGTGCGCGCGGTGCACCAGCGCTGGCCGAACATGTTCCTGCCCGGGGAGCTGGCCCAGGTGCTGCCGACGCCGCGCCACTTCGAGCAGGCCGCCGAACTCGTCACCGAGGAGCAGGTGGCCGGATCGCCGCTGGCCTGCGGCTCCGACCCGCAGGCGCACGTCGACGCGCTCGCGGCCGGGTCCGACGCCGGTTTCGACCGCGTCTACGTCAGCCAGATCGGCCACGACGTGCGGGGCTTCTTCGACTTCTACCGCACCGAGGTGCTGCCCCGGCTGCGTGAACGGGACGCTGACGGGAAAGGCGGCTGACGCAGGCCGATGACCGCGGCGGTGGCCCGTCCCGGGACGGGACCCGGCCGCCGCCGCACGTACGACAGGTCCGCGAGGGCGACACCGCGCGGGCCGCCGACTGAAGGGGAGCCCATGGACCTCGGATTTCTCACCCCCCTGTACGAACGCCCCGGCCCCTGGGCCACCGTCTACGTCACCGCCGCCTCGGCCACCGAGGACACCGCGGCCCGGCAGGAGCTGCTGGCCCGCGACACCGGTGACCGGCTCGCCGCGCAGGGCGCGGACGAGCGTACCCGCCAGGCGGTCGTCGACGCGCTGCGCGCGGGGAACGGCGAACAGCACGCGGCCGGACGCGCGGTGTTCGCCGCCGGGGGCGAGGTCGTGCTCGACCGTGTGCTCCCGGCCGCGCCCGCGGGCGGCATGCCCGACGTCACCTGGGCGCCGCTGCCGCACCTGGTGCCGCTGGTGGACCTCGCCGAGGCCGAGCCGACCTGTCTGCTGGCCAGGGTGGACCGCATGGGTGCCGACTTCGAGCTGCGCGGACCGCTGGGCACCGAGCAGGTGGGCGGTGTGAACGGCGACGACTGGCCGCTGCACCGCACCGCCGACAAGGACTGGTCGGAGCGGAAGTTCCAGAACGCGGTGGAGAACACCTGGGAGCGCAACGCCGCCACCGTGGCGGAGGAGCTGACCGCCTGCCTCCAGCGCACCGGCGCCCAGCTCGTCGTGCTGGCCGGTGAGCAGCGCGAGTGCGTCGCGGTGCGGGACCGGCTGCCGGAACCGGTGCGGCACACGGCCCACCTCGCCGAGCACGGCGTCCGCCGCCCGGGAAACAACGCGGCAGCCGGTGAGGAGCTGCTGGACCGCGAACTGGCCGCGCTGCGCACCGGGTACGTGCAGCGGCACGCCGCCGAGGCGATGGACCGGTTCCGCGCGGGCCGCGGACGCGGCGAGGACGGGCACGTGGACGCGGCGGAGGGCGTGCCCGCCCTGGTCGAGGCCGCGCAGGAGCACCGCATCGCGCAGCTCCTCCTGCGTCCGGACGGCCCGGATCTGGCCCGTGAGGTGTGGGTCGGCGCCGAGCCCGGACAGATCGCGCTGCGCCGCACCGACGCGAAGGCGCTGGGCACCGCCGAGCCCGTCGCCGCCCGTGCGGACGACGCGCTGCTGCGGGTGGCTGCGGCCACCGGTGCCGACGTGCTGTCCGTCCGGCCGCTGACCGATCCGGAGGGCACGGGCGACAACGTTCCCGACGAGCCGTCGGGGGGCCTGGGCGCCGTCCTGCGCTGGCCGTACCAGGGTGAGGAGGCCGTTGCGAGCTGACCGCCCGGCGGCCGGCCGCCGCCACACGCACAGCCCGCATCCCGAGACGAATCCTCTCGGGATGCGGACTGCGGTCTAGGGTGCGGCCATGCCCGCAGAGACCGCCGTGTACACCCACGGCCACCACGAGTCCGTCCTGCGCTCGCACCGCTGGCGCACGGCGGAGAACTCCGCCGCCTACCTGCTGCCCCGTCTCCGCGCGGGCCTGGCCCTGCTGGACGTCGGCTGCGGACCCGGCACGATCACCGCGGAGCTGGCTGCCCGCGTCGCGCCCGGCCCCGTCACGGCGGTCGACCGCAGCGCGGAGATCCTGGACGCCGCCCGTGCGCAGGCGCGACGCGCGGGCGTGCCCGGCGTGCGGTTCCTGACCGGCGACGTGCACGCGCTGGACTTCCCCGACGACTCCTTCGACGTCGTCCACGCCCACCAGGTGCTCCAGCACGTGGGCGATCCGGTGGCGGCGCTGCGCGAGATGCGCCGGGTCTGCCGCCCCGGCGGCCTCGTCGCCGTCCGGGACGCCGACTACGCCGCGATGACGTGGTACCCGCAGCTCCCGGGCCTGGACGCCTGGCAGGAGCTGTACCAGCGCGTCGCCCGCGCGGGCGGCGGCGAACCCGACGCGGGACGACGGCTGCTGGGCTGGGCGCACGCGGCCGGCTTCACCGACGTCACGCCCACGGCGGACGTCTGGTGCTTCGCCACCGGGGAGGACCGCGCCTGGTGGAGCGGTCTGTGGGCGGACCGCACGGTGGACTCCGACTTCGCCCGCCTGGCCGTCGGCGGCGGGCACGCCACGACCGCGGCTCTCAGGGACGTCGCCGCCGCCTGGCGGGCCTGGGGCGCGCACGCCGACGGCTGGTTCGCCGTCCCGCACGGCGAACTGTGCTGCCGGGCGTGACGCGCCCCGGGCCGCTCAGGACGCTTCGAGCACGATCTTGCCGCGCGTCCGGCTGCTCTGGCTCAGCCGCCACGCCTCGGCGGCCTCGGCCAGCGGCAGGGCGCGGTCCACGTGCACCGTGAGCTTGCCCGCGTCGGCCAGCTCGCCGAGGGTGGCCAGCCCCGCCGCGTCGGGGCGGACGAACAGGTAGTGCCCGCCGCGCTCGACGACGCCCATGTCCACCACGGAGACGACACGGTCAGGCGTGCGCAGCACCTCCTGCGAGACCTCCACCGCGCCGCCGCCGATGAAGTCGAAGGCCGCGTCCACGCCGTCGGGGGCGAGAGCCCGCACCCGCTCCGCGAGCCCGTCCCCGTAGACGACCGGTTCCGCGCCGAGTCCGCGCAGGTAGTCGTGGTTGCGTTCGCTGGCGGTGCCGATGACCCGGGCGCCGCGGGCGACCGCGATCTGGACCGCCTGGGAGCCCACACCGCCCGAGGCCGCGTGCACGAGCACCGTCTCGCCGCCGGTGACGGCGAGCCTGTCGAGCGACTGGAGGGCCGTCAGCCCGGTGAGCGGCAGCCCGGCCGCCTGCGTCCAGCTCAGCGAGGCGGGCTTGCGGGTCAGCGTCCGCACCGGCGCCGGCACCAGCTCCGCGTAAGTGCCGTGCTGGGCCTCGTCCCGCCGGACGTATCCGTAGACCTCGTCGCCGACGGCGAACTCGCTGACGTCCGCCCCGGCCTGTTCCACGACTCCGGCGACGTCCCAGCCGGGCACCAGGGGGAAGTGCGCGTACAGCACGGCGTCCAGCCCCCCGGAGGCGACCTTCCAGTCCACCGGGTTCACCCCCGCCGCCCGCACGCGCACCAGCACCGTGTCGGGGCCGGTCTTCGGGTCGGGGAGGTCGGTGGTGCGCAGCTCGTCGGGGCCGCCGAATGCTTGCAGTGCGATGGCTTTCATGTCAGCGGCAACACCGCGCGGCGGCCGTGGATTCCGTCCCCGCCCCGCACTCCCCCGTTCGGACCAACGCCGCGGGGTGCCCCCGCTCCGGCCCCCGGGGCCTGCCCCCTCCGGTTGCCCGGGGCATCACCCGGGCGGACGATGGGCGTGCCCGCGGGTCCGCCCGCGCGGCGCCGAACGCAGTCCCCCATGTGGAGGTATCCCCATGACCACGGCCAAGGACATCATGCACCCGGGAGCGCGGTGGATCCCCGCCACCGAGACGCTCGACCGGGCCGCCCAGCTCATGCGCGAGCTGGACGTGGGCGCCCTGCCGGTGAGCGACGCCGAACAGCGGCTCTGCGGCATCGTCACCGACCGCGACATCGTGGTGAAGTGCGTCGCCGCGGGCCACGACCCGTCGGCGGTGACCTGCGGCGACCTGTGCGAGGGCACGCCGCGCTGGATCGACGCGGCGGCCGACGTCTCCGAGGTGCTGGACGAGATGGAGGACCGGCAGATCCGGCGGCTGCCGGTGATCGAGGACAAGCAGCTCGTCGGCATGATCAGCGAGGCCGACCTCGCCCGCCGCCTGTCCGGTGACCAGATCGCCCGCTTCGTGGGACGCGTGTACGCCCACCACTGACGGCCGCTGACGGCGGCCGGTCACCTCCGGCCGGTGAACGTGCGCACGTACAGCTCCAGCTCCGCCTCCAGCGCCGCGGTGATCGTCTCCGCCCGGCGGAAGCCGTGGCCCTCCCCGGCGAACTCCAGGTAGGTGTGCGGCACCTCCCGCCCCGCCTCCCGCAGCGCCGCGAGGAACCGCTCGCACTGCGCGGGCGGGCAGATCGCGTCGTCGAGCCCCTGGAGCAGCAGGAAGGGGACGGCGACGCGGTCCGCGTGCCGTACGGGGGAACGCTCGCGGTAGCGCTCGGGGTGGCGCGCCGGGTCCCCGATCAGGGATTCCAGGTAGCGCGACTCGAAGTCGTGGGTGCCGTCGCCCGTCCACCCCTCCGGTTCCAGGATCGGGTAGCTGATGGCGGCGCAGGCGTACACGCCGGCGGCGGCGGGCGAGACGAGGGAGACGGCGCTCGTCCAGCCGCCCGCGCTGCCGCCGCGCACGGCCAGCCGCTCCCGGTCGGCGCTCCCCTCGGCCGCCAGCGCCAGGGCGACGGCCGCGCAGTCCTCGACGTCCACGACGCCCCACTGGCCGCGCAGCCGGTTGCGGTACGCCCGGCCGTAGCCGGTGGAACCCCCGTAGTCGACCTCGGCGACGCCGATGCCCCGGGAGGTGAAGTAGGCGATCTCCAGGTCCAGGACGAGCGGGGCGCGGCCGGTGGGGCCGCCGTGCGCCCACACCACGAAGGGCGGACGCTCGCCGGCCGGCCCGGTGTGAGCGGGGTGGCGCGGCGGGTAGACGCGGGCGTGCACTTCGCGCCCGCCGGGTCCGGCGAACGTGCGGGCCCGCGGCTGCGGGAGGTAGGCCGGGTCCACCGCGTCGGTGTGCCGTTCGGCGAGCACCCGGCTGTGCCCGGTGCGGGTGTCCAGCTCCACGATCTCGTAGGCGCGGTGCGGGCCCGCCGCGACCCCCACGACGCGGGTGCCGTCCACGGCGAGCGTGGGCGAGAACTCCGTCCACGGCCCGGGGACGTCCGCGAGGTCGCCGGTGGCGGGGTCGAGCACGCCGAGCGCCTTGGCCCCCCGGCCGTGCAGCACGGCCACCAGGCCGGTGGGCAGCGGCGCGAACCAGCGCTGCCCCAGCCGCCACAGGGCGTCCGCGCACTCCTCCTCGCGGGGGCACAGCGCGGCGGGCTCGCCGCCCTCGGGGTCCACGCGGTACAGGTTCCACCAGCCCGAGCGGTCGGAGGCGGCGAGCAGGGCGCCGTCCGGGGCCCAGTCGGTCTGCGCCACGGACTCCTCCGGGCCGCCGAGCACGGTCCGCGCCGACTCCAGCCGCCCGTCGTCGCTGATCTCGGCCAGCCGCAGCTCCGTCCCGTCCCACGGCATGCGCGGGTGGTCCCAGGCGAGCCAGGCGGCGTGCCGACGGTCCGGTGACAGCCGCGGCCCCGTGACGAAGTCGTGGCAGGCGCCGACGAGTTCGCGGACCGCGTCGCGGTCCCCGGCCGCCGACCCGTCCAGCGGCACCGCCGCCAGGACCCGCCGCACCTCGGTGGGGCGCGGCCCGGTGGACTCCTCCAGCACGCACCACACCTCGCCGCGTTCCCACCACACCACCGGATCCGCCCAGCGCAGGCCGCCGCCGGTGGCCGCGACCGGGGTCAGCGCCCGGGGCCCGGCCCCGGGCACGTCCGGCTGGAAGGCGTACAGCCGCTGGTCGGCGTGGTGGACGAACACCACGAGCGGCCCGTCGTCCGGCCGGACGACGGCGGCCCACGGCACGCCGCCGTACTCGATGACCCGGCTGCGCACGTCCCACGGCGGCGGCAGGACGGACTCGGGGCCGCCCGCCCCGTCGCCGCGCAGCCGCAGCAGCGCCCGCCGCCCGCCCTCGGCGGGGCGCGGCGCCGTCCACCACAGCTCGCCGCCGACGGCGCCCAGGTACTCGGGCCTGCCGTCGTGGGCCGCGACCAGCGCGGCGTCCAGCGGGGAGGCCCAGGTGCCGTACGGAGCCGGGGTGGTCACCATCTCGTATCGTCCCTCGGGCAGGCCGCGCGCGGCGGGCGGGTCACAGGGCCAGCAGGGCGCGGTCGAGCACCCGCACCCCGAAGTGCAGCGCGTCGACGGGCACGCGCTCGTCGACGCCGTGGAACAGCGCCTGGTAGTCGAAGCCGGGCGGCAGCCGCAGCGGGGAGAAGCCGTAGCCCGCGACGCCGAGCCGGGCGAAGTGCTTGGCGTCCGTGCCGCCCGACATGCAGTAGGGCACGGCGTGGGCGCCGGGGTCGAAGTGCTCCAGCGCCTCGCAGAGGGTGGCGTACGTCGGGGAGTCGACCGGCGCCTGGAGCGGGATCTCCCGGTGGTAGTAGTCCCATGTGACGTCGGGACCGGTCAGCTCGTCCAGCGTCGCGGTGAACTCCTCCTCGCCGCCGGGCAGGACGCGGCCGTCCACGTGCGCCGTCGCGCTGCCGGGGATGACGTTCAGCTTGTAGCCGGCCTCCAGCATCGTGGGGTTGGCGCTGTTGCGCAGCACGTTGCGGACCAGCGGAGCGGCGGAGCCGAACGACTCGACCAGGGCGTCGGCGTCGAAGCGGTCGTCGTCCATCG
This sequence comes from Streptomyces solitudinis, assembly GCF_036323765.1. NCBI lineage: Bacteria > Bacillati > Actinomycetota > Actinomycetes > Kitasatosporales > Streptomycetaceae > Streptomyces > Streptomyces solitudinis. Next base: position 461,563 of record NZ_JAZDCW010000001.1, on the reverse strand, counting down.
GGCCCGGGTCCACGCCGTGCAGCCCGGCGAGCGTGGTGAGGGCGGCCCGCACGGTCGGCGTGAGGCGCACCGGCCAGGAGTGGGCGCCGATGCGGGCGACGGCGGCGGCCACCCTGGTCACGGCGTTGGCCGTGTTCACCTTGGACCCGTGCCCGGCGCGGCCCCGCGCGGACAGCCGCAGCCAGGCCGTGCCGCGCTCCCCCGCCGCCACGGGGTACAGCCGCAGGCCGTCGTCGGTGTGCACGGTGAACGCCCCGGACTCGCCGATGCCCTCGGTGCAGCCCTCGAACAGCGCGGGGTGCTGGCCGGCGAGGTAGGCGGCGCCGAACTCGGCGCTGTCCTCCTCGTCCGCGGTGAACGCCAGGACGACGTCCCGCCGCGGCCGGACGCCGGCCCGTGCCCAGGCCCGCACGACGGCCAGCACCATCGCGTCCGCGTTCTTCATGTCGATGGCGCCGCGCCCCCACACGCACCCGTCCCGGATCTCACCGGAGAACGGGTGCACCGACCACTCGGCCGGGTCGGCGGGGACGACGTCGAGGTGGCCGTGGACGAGCAGCGCGTCCGCCGACGGGTCGGTGCCCGGGATGCGGGCGACGACGTTCGTGCGGCCCGGCGCCTTCTCCAGCAGCTCCGGCTCGATCCCGGCCTCAGCGAGGCGGGCCGCGACGTACTCCGCGGCCTGGCGCTCGGTGCCGTCGCCGCCGCCGCGGTTGGTGGTGTCCATGCGGATCAGCTCGGCGGTGCCGGTCACCGCCTCGTCGAGCGCCTGTGCGTCGATGTGAGCGGCCCGGGGGCTCTGTCCGTCCTCGTGCACGTTGTCTTCCGTCCCTGTGCTCAGCCGTACTCTTCTTCCACAGCCGCCGAGACGACCGTCGTCACGGCCTTGAAGCAGCGGATGCCCTCGTACATGGTCGGCGCCGTGTAGGCGACGCGCCGCTCCCCGGTCTGCCGCACCCCGGGCACGACGGTGGCGGCCCCGGCCAGGTGCTCGGCGTCGAACTCGACGGCGATCTCCCGCCCGGCGGTCACCGGCTCGTGCCGCCGGGCCAGCGGGGCCGCGGCGCGGGCCGCCGCCCGGATGTCCGCCGCGGTGCGCGCCGGGGTGCGGCACACGGCCGCGTACCGGGAGACGTAGTCCTTGACGGCGGCGGTGCGGGCGCGCGGCGCGTATCCGGCGGCGTCCTCGCAGGCCCGGTCGTCCCCGGTGACCAGCACGACCGGTACGCCGAACTCCGCGCACACCAGCGCGTTCAGCAGCCCCTCGCTGGCCCGGGTGCCGTCCACCCACACACCGGTCAGGGAGTTGGCCAGGTAGGTGTGCGCGAGCACGCCCTCGGCCCCGGCCGCCGCGTGGTAGCCGACGAAGGCGACACCGTCCACGTCGCCGTGCTGGACGCCCTCCACCATGGACAGGGCCTTGTGCCGCCCGGTCAGGAGGCGGGCCCGCTCGTCCAGGCGCTCCAGCAGCAGGTTGCGCATCGTCCAGTGCGCCTCGTTCACCAGCACCTCGTCGGCGCCGCCGTCGAAGAACCCGGCGACGGCGGCGTTCACGTCCCCGGTGAACATCGCACGGCAGCGCTCCCAGGCGGCCGTGCCCGGCAGCACGTCGGCGGGCCAGGTCACGCCGGTGGCACCCTCCATGTCGGCGCTGACGAGGATCTTCATACCCGGCACGTTACGCGCCCGCCCGGTGCACGGGAAAGCCCTTCCGGGCACGGGCGGGTGCACGCCGGGCCCGGGGTCAGCCGTTCCGCCCAACGACCAGCCACTGCGAGGGCAGCTCCACCGGCCCGCCGCCGGGGCCGGGTTCGGTCGTCACCAGGGGGGCGCTGCCGTGGGCCAGCACGCTCAGCCCGGCCGCCGCGCACAGCTCCGCCACGGCCGTGTCGGCCATCTCCATGGGCGCGATGCCGTGCCCGAGGACGGCGGCGATCCGCGCCGGGGGGCCGCCGGGGCGGCGCATGAGCCCCAGCAGCGTCTGCTTGGCCGCAGCGGCGGGCTCCACCACGAAGGCCCGGCCGCGCGCGCCGAGCAGGACCGCGAGGGACGCGGCCAGCCGGCGGCGGGGCTCCGGCGGGCACTGGTGCAGCACTCCGCGCAGGTACACGTGGCAGTCGCCGAGTTCGGCGTGCAGCCGGGCGGCGACATCGGCGTCGGCGAGGTCCGCGGCGCGGAAGTCCACCGCGGCGGCGCCCGGCAGGCGCCGGGCCAGGGCTATCGCCGCCGGGGACAGGTCGACACCGAGCACCGGCCGGAAGCGTCCGGCCAGGAAGACGGTCTGGGTGCCGTTGCCGCACCCGGCGTCCAGCAGGGGCAGTCCGCCCGTGAAGTGGTCCGCGAACAGCGGCAGGTGGCGGGCGGCGGTGCGTTCGGGGGCGGCGTCCCAGAACACGCCGCCCGGCTCGGGCGGGGCGTCCCGCCAGAACCCCTCCCACGCCCGCGCCGGGTCCCGCGCGGCCTGCGGGGCCGGGTCCTGCCCGGCCCGCGGTATGTGTCCTGCTCCGGCGTCCTGTCCCGGTGCCGTCATGTCGCCCCACACGCTCGTGTCGTCAGCAGCGCGGCAGCGCCTGCTCGAACCACACCGTCTTACCCCGTGCCGTGCGGCTCGTACCCCACGTGCGGGCCAGGCGGTCCACCAGGCGCAGGCCGCGCCCGGCGTCGGCGTCCGGTGCGGCGCCGAGGAGCTGCGGCAGTTCGGGGTCGTCGTCGAAGACCTCGCACAGCAGCCGTTCGGCGCGGACCAGCCGCACCTCGACGCTGCCGGTGCGGGTGTGCCGCAGGGCGTTGGTGACCAGTTCGCTCACCAGGAGTTCGGTGGTCGCGGTGAGCGCGCCGAGCCCCCAGCCGGCCAGCCGGGCGCGGACGAGCCGCCTGGCCCTGCCCGCCGCGCGCGGTTCGGCCTCCAGAGCCAGGCGGGCTGTGTCCTGTTCGCGGATGCCGTTGAGGCGGGCCATGAGCAGGGCCACGTCGTCGCCCCGGCCGCGCTGCGGGGAGGCGGCCGCCAGCGAGCGGATGATGGTGTCGCAGGCGTCGTCCATGGAGGCGGCCGGGTGCGCGGCCGACTCGCACAGCGCGGCGAGGCCCGCGCCGATGTCCTGGCCGCGCACCTCCACCAGTCCGTCGGTGCACATCACCAGGCGGTCGCCGGGCGCGACGGGCACCTCGGCGGTCTCGAAGGGCACCCCGCCGACGCCGATGGGTGCGCCGGTGGGCAGGTCGAGCAGCTCGCTGCTGCCGTCGGCGGCGTGCACGAGGACGGGCGGGATGTGCCCGGCGTTGGCGATGCTCAGCCGTCCGCCGACCGGGTCGTACACGGCGTACTGACAGGTGGCCAGGTAGGTGTCGCCGAGCCGCCGGGCCAGGTCGTCCAGGCCGCGCAGGAGCTGCGCGGGCTCCAGGTCGAGTCCGGCCATGGTCTGCACGGCCGTGCGCAGCTGGCCCATCATGGCGGCGGAGTGCAGGCCGTGCCCCATGACGTCGCCGACGACGAGGGCGGTCCGGGAGCCGGGGAGCTGGATGGTGTCGAACCAGTCCCCGCCGACCCGGCCGAGCCGGGTGCCCGGCAGGTAGCGGGTGGCGGTGTCGCAGCCGGGCATGCGCGGGGCGATGCGCGGCAGCATGCTGTCCTGGAGGGTGTCGGCGACGTTCTCCTGGAAGGTGTACATGCGGGCGTTGTCCAGGACGAGCCCGGCCCGCGCGGCGAGTTCGGCGCCGGTGACGCGGTCCATGTCGTTGAACTCGGCGCGCTCGCGGTGGCGCAGCAGGATCATGAAGCCGAGCACGACGTTGCGGGCCTTGAGCGGCACGACGAGCATCGACCGGTGGGTGATGAGCGGCCGGATGTCGCGCTTGTCGAACTGCGAGGCGATGGCGTGTCCCATCTCCTCGGTGATGCGCGGCACGAGCACCGGCTCGCCGGTCGTCATGCACTGGAAGAAGGGCGTGTGCGCGGGGAAGGGCATGGACTCGCCGACGGGCACGACGTCGTCCCAGCGGCCCGGCTCGTCGGTGTGCTCCAGCGCCACCCGGTGCCACAGCGTCGTGGTGTCGGGCACGCCGTCGGGGAAGCCCTCCCCCGCGACGACCTGCTCGCGCAGGTAGGTACCGGCCACGTCGGTGAAGCGGGGCACGACGGCGGCGCTGACCTCGCGGATGGTGCGGGCCAGGTCGAGTGAGGTGCCGATGCGCCCGCTGACCTCGTTCAGGAACTCCAGGCGTTCGCGGACGGCGGCGTGCTCCAGGTCGGGCTCCGGCCCGGCCGCGGCGGCGTACCCGCCGGTGCCGGGTTCCGCGGCGGGCCGCGGGGCCCGGGTGCGGCGCGGGGCGCGGCGGGGCACGCCCCAGTCCGGGGTGACGGGCACCCGCCGGCGGCGGCTGGTCTCCAGTACCGGGTAGCCCAGTTCCAGCACCTGCGCGACGATGCGGGCGCTCTCCTGCGGGCTCATGCTGGGGAGGATCTCCGGCAGCCCGCGCGCGAGCCCCTCCGAGCCGGGGAAGTCGGTGTGCAGCGCGAGCACCGGCGCGACGCTCTCACCGTGCGCGTCCGCTCCGGCGTCCGGCCCGGTGTCCGCCTCGCCGCCGGAGCGCAGGAAGGCGGTGCCGGTGGCCAGCACCAGCAGCCGTTCCGGCCCGGGGCCCGTCAGCGGGTAGGCCCACCACAGCACGTCGCCGGTGCCGTCCACGGTGCCGCGCGCCCGCCCGCTGGTGGCGTACCCGGCGGCGTAGTGCCCGTCCCCGCGCAGCCCGGCGTCCCAGCCGGGGTCGCCGAAGGCGCCCGAGACGGGCATGAGGTCCACGGCGGGGCGGCCGACCGCCTCCTCGCGGGCGGGCCCGAAGAGCCTGCGGGCGCCGGTGCTCCAGTGCGAGACGGCGCCCGTACCGTCCACGACCACGACGGCGAGCGGGACGCGTCCCGTGCGGGACGGCGCGTCCGGCGCCGTCCCGTCCTCGTGGGACTGCTCGTGCTCCATGGGCTGCGGGTCTCCTTCCACGGGACCGTCACCACCGTAGAGCCGCCGGACCGGCCCGCGCCGCCCAACGCCCCAAAAGGTGGTGCGCCCGCGCGCGCCTCAGGGCTTGCGGGCCACCCCGCAGTAGAAGGCGACCTCCTCGGGCTCCTTCGGCCCGCCCGCCGCGTCGAACGGGGCTGCGTCCGGGCGCCAGCGGGAGCAGGAGACCACGCCCGGCTCCAGCAGCTCCAGCCCGTCGAAGAACCCGGCGACCTGTTCGGGGGTGCGCTGGTGCAGCTTGGGCGTGCCGACGGAGTTCCAGAAGCGCACGGCCTCGTCCACGTCGTCCAGTCCGGGGGCGGTGATGGTGTGCGACAGCACGAGGTGGCTGCCCGGGGGCACGGCGGCCATCAGGCGGCGCACGATGCCGTACGCCTCCTCGGTGTCGCCGACGAACATCGCCACGCCGAGCAGCATGACGCCGACGGGCCGGTCCAGGTCGAGCGTCTGCGCGGCCCGCGCCACGATGGCCTCGGGGTCGTGCAGGTCGGCCTCGATGTAGTCGGTGACGCCCTTTGGGGTGCTGGTGAGCAGGGCGCGGGCGTGGGTGAGGACGAGGGGGTCGTTGTCGACGTAGACGATGCGCGCGGCCGGGTTCACCCGCTGGGCGACCTCGTGGGTGTTGTCGGCGGTGGGCAGACCGGTGCCGATGTCGAGGAACTGGTCGATGCCCGTCTCGCCCGCCAGGAGGCGGACCGCGCGGCCGAGGAGGGCGCGGTCCGCCTTGGCGTACTCCAGGATGCCCGGGTGGAGGCGGCGGATCTCGTCGCCCGCCGCGCGGTCCACCTCGTAGTTGTCCTTGCCGCCCAGCCAGTGGTTCCACATGCGCGCCGAATGCGGCACGGTGGAATCGATCCGGGGAACGTCGGGCACGGGGTGGGCCAGGTCATCTGCCATGGGGGCTCCGGGAGTTCGTCCTGCGGGAGGGAGCCCCCAATGTAGCCGCCACGCCGGTGGCTACCGCTGCTGCCCCTCCATGACGCCGGCCAGGCGGGCGAGGACGGCGTCGTGGATGCGGCCGAGCCCCTTCGGCGCGAAGACGCGCTCGAAGAAGCCTCCGACGCCGCCCGCGCCCTGCCAGGCGGTGGTGACGGTGACCCGGCTGGCGCCCTCGGCGGAACCCGGGGTGACGGTCCAGGTCGTCACCATGGACGAGTTGCGGTCGCGCTCGGTGAGCTGCCCCTCGGCGGGCTCGTCCACGTCCATCAGGCAGTCGCGGACGCGCCTGCTGGTGGCCTGGAGCCGCCAGTGCACGACGGTGCCCTTGCCGTCACCGCCCTCACGGACCTCGTACTCGCTGAAGTGCTCGGTGAGCAGCCGCTCCCGGGTGCCCGCGTAGTCGGCGAGCGCGTCGAGCACGTCGTCCGGCTGCGCCGCGATCTCCCGCTGCCTGCTGACCTCGACCAGTGCCATGGCTTCTCCTCCTGCTGGGCGTCGACGACGGCCATCCCACCACCACGGAGCGGGGCCGCCAAATCCCGTGCCGCGCACCCGCCTTCGCACGTGCGGCCACGCCCCGACGGCCCAGCCGGGCGCGCGGACGTCCGTCCCGCCGCTAGACTCCGGACGGTGGAGCGCCTGGCAGAGATCGCGGACCGGTTGACCGAGGTCGGCGGGGTGGCCGGTGTGTGTCTGGGCGGCAGCCGCGCCAGCGGAACACACCGCCCCGACTCCGACTACGACCTCGGTCTGTACTACCGGCCGCCGCTGGACACCGCCGCCTTGCGCCTGCTCGCGTCCGAGCTGACGGGCGCGCCGGCCGACGTGACGGAACCGGGCGGCTGGGGGCCGTGGGTGGACGGCGGGGCGTGGCTGACCGTCGACGGCTGCCGCGTCGACTGGATCTACCGCGATCTGGACCGCGTGCACAGGATCTGGGAGGAGTGCCGGGCCGGGCGTTTCGAGGTGGGTGTGCAGGCGGGCCACCCCCTCGGGGTGTACTCCCCCGCGTACGCGGGGGAGGTGGCCGTCGGGCGCGTCCTCGCCGACCCCGGCGGTGAGCTGCGGGCCCTCAAGCGGGAGGCCCGCCGGTACCCGGAGCCGTTGCGCGAGGCGCTGATCGCCCACGCGCGCTGGCAGGCTCCGTTCCTCCTGGCCGGTGCCCGCAAGGGAGCCGCCCGCGGTGACACCTTCTACGTCGCCGGCTGCCTCTTCCACGCGGTGGGGCAGCTCGTGCAGGCCCTGCACGCCCACGCGGGACGCTGGGTGCTGAACGAGAAGGGGGCCGTACAGGCCGCTGGAGAGCTTCCCGGTGCCCCGGCGGACTTCGCCGCGCGGGCACACCGGGTGCTCGGCGGGCTCGGCACGAGTGCGGACGCCCTGTCCACCGCGCTCGACACCGCGGACGGGCTGACCTCCGAGGTGTGCGGGCGGCTCACGTCCTGACCCTGGCGGGCAGGCCACGGCGGCCGGGGGCGCCGGGGGCACGTCCGCCCGAAAACACGGGTGCGCGAGACGGTGCCGGTCGCGGAGGATGCACGGTGTGACTCCTGCGACTGGCACACCCCTGCCGCCACCGTCCGTTCTGAGGGCCTTCCGGATCACCGGGCGGCCCGAACCGCTCGAAGGGGGCCAGGGGCGAAGCGTCCGGGCGGGCGACGCCGTGCTGAAACCGGCCGGTGACGGCGCGGACGTGGAGTGGGCCGCGACGCTGATGGACGCACTCCAGGACCGGCCGGGCTTCCGTGTCCCGCGGTATCTGCGCGCGGTGGGCGGCGGTCACGTCGTCGAGGGGTGGGAGGCGACCCGGTTCCTGACGGGCGGACCGGGGCCCGCCGGCCGGTGGGACGCCCTGCTGGCCGCGGGCCGGGCCTTCCACGAGGCACTGCGGGACGTGCCGCGGCCGAAGCGGCTGGACGGGCACCAGCATCCGTGGGCGGTGGCCGACCGGGTCGCCTGGGGCGGGGCGACCGCGGAGGTCCCCGCGCCCGTCCACCGGCTGGCCACCCGGCTCCGGGCGCTTCGCGAACCCGTGGACGCACGGGCCCAGCTCGTGCACGGCGACCTGACGGGGAACGTGCTCTTCGCGCCCGGCCAGGCCCCCGCGGTCATCGACTTCTCGCCGTACTGGCGACCGGTCGGCTACGCGGAGGCGATCGTGGTGGTCGACGGCCTCCTCCACCACCGGGCCGGGCACCGCCTGGCGGACTCGGTGCTCCCCGGCGCCGAGGGCGCGCAGATGCTGCTGCGGGCACTGATCTTCCGCCTGGTCGCCCTGGGCATCGCGGCCGGACCCGGCGGCGCGCTGGCCGAGGACGAGTGGACGGCGTTCACCCGCGTGTCCCAGTTCGCCGAGGACCGCCTCGCCGCCTGACACGGGCCGCGCTGCCCCCGCTTCGCCGGGAGGAGGGCCTCGGGCGCCAGGGCCGGTGACGGTCCCCGGTACGGCGCGCGGCCTCCCGCACGTGGCCGCGGGGGCCGGTGTGCGGTGGCGCGGGGGGCGTTGACGGTGGGTCCGGGTCGTCCCAGAAGAGCCGAGAGCGCTCTCACCCCCGGTACGACCGCACCGGCGACGGCAGCTGGGACCGCGCCGAGACCTGCCGCTACTTCGCCACCGGCCCCGGCCCCGGCTAAGAGCACTACACCGAGGTCCGCGGGCTGCGCTCGGCCACCGGGAGCCACGGCGACATGAACGGCGGGCGGGTCCGGGCCGAGGTGTGGAACGCCATCGGCAACGGCTCCAGCACGGTGGGCACCGGCAACCACTCCACCGTCCGCACCCCCTTCGGCTGACCGCGCGCGGACGGCCGCGCCCCGGCCCTGCGGGAACCCGTTTGGCGCGGCCGCACCGCACCGGTCATGCTGGCCCGGTGCTGATCAGAGAAGCGACCGAAGAGGACTGGCCGGCGATCTGGCCCTTCATGCGCGGCATCCTCGCCGCGGGTGAGACCTACACCTACGACCGCGACGCCGCCGAGGACGCCGTCCGCGCCTCCTGGATGCTGCCCCTGCCGGGCCGCGCCTTCGTGGCCGTGGACGACGAGGGCACCGTGCTCGGCACCTCCAAGGTGTCCCGCAACCACGCGGGCGGCGGCTCGCACATCGCCAACGGCAGCTACATGGTGGACCCGGCGCACTCCGGCAGGGGCGTGGGCCGGGCGCTGGGGGCGCACAGCCTGGAGTGGGCGGCGGCGGCCGGGTTCCGGGCGATGCAGTTCAACGCCGTCGTCGAGACCAACACCCACGCCGTCGCGCTGTGGCAGTCGCTCGGCTTCACCGTCGTCGCCACGCTGCCGGAGGGCTTCGAGCACCCGCGGCACGGCTTCGTCGGCCTGCACATCATGTACCGCAAGCTGTGACGCCCCGCGCGAGGTGAGCACGCGCGGGCGGCCCCGCGCCCGGGGCCGCCCGCCGGGGGCGGAGCCGGGCCCGGGGCCGCCGGCGGGCGTCCGCGGCCGTCAGCGGGTGACGACGTGGCGCTCGTTGCGCACGCAGTGCGTCATGGTGAGGCCCTCCACGTTCCGGGGCGGGTTCGACCCGAGGTTCGCCAGCCGCTCGCGGTCCTCGTCGGTGAGGTCCTGGCTGGCCAGCGGCTCCAGGTGCGCCACGTCCTTCGCACCGATGCCCAGCCCCTCGCCGACCCGCAGCCCGAGATCGTTGTCGACCAGCAGGAAGTGCCACACCATGCGCTCCTGCACGGGCCGGTCGCACTGCGAGATCAGGGTGACGAAGTTGGCCACCAGGTCGTCGCGCTCCCACTCCTCCATGAGGGCGTAGCGCTGCCCCGCCTGGAGGTAGTCGTTGGTGCGCGGGATGCGCTTGCGGGTCACCCGCCCGGAGATCTCCGGGCCCTGCTCGTCGTGCGTGGGGTACTCGCCCTCGCGCAGCCCGCCGGTGATGGACGGCTCGTAGTTGACGTGCGGGTTCTCGCCCTTGCCGTCGACGTGGTAGGTCATCAGGCCGTCGCGCTGGTTGGTGCGCACGTCCGCGTTCTTCGCCTGGTTCACCGGGAGCTGGAGGTAGTTCGGGCCGACCCGGTAGCGCTGGGTGTCGCTGTAGGAGAAGGTGCGGCCGACCAGCATCTTGTCGTCGGAGAAGTCCAGGCCGTCCACCAGCACGCCGGTGCCGAAGGAGATCTGCTCGTTCTCGGCGAAGAAGTTCTCCGGCATCCGGTCCAGGACCATGCGGCCGACGGGCCGGGGCGGGAAGTCCTGCTCGGGCCAGGTCTTGGTGTCGTCCAGCGGGTCGAAGTCCAGCTCCGGGTGGTCGTGGTCCTCCATCACCTGGACGAGCAGCTCCCACTCGGGGTACTCGCCGCGCTCGACCGCCTCGTACAGGTCCTTCGTCGCGTGCCCCAGCCCCTCGGCCTGGACGTTGGCCGCGTCCTCCTCGGTCATGCTGCGCACGCCCAGCTTGGGCATCCAGTGGTACTTGACGAGCACGGTGTCCCCGTCGGCGTTGACCCACTTGTAGGTGTTCACGCCGAAGCCCTGCTGGTGCCGGTAGTCGGCGGGGATGCCGCGCGGGCTGAACAGGTTGACGAGCATGTGCATGCACTCGGGGGTCTGCGACATGAAGTCGAAGATCCGCGCGGGCTTCTGCTCGAAGGTGACGGGGTCGGGCTTGAGCGCGTGGATGACGTCGGGGAACTTGATGGCGTCCCGGATGAAGAAGACGCCCAGGTTGTTGCCGACCAGGTCCCAGTTGCCGTCCTCGGTGTAGAACTTCACCGCGAAGCCGCGGGGGTCGCGGGCGGCCTCCGAGGAGTCGCGGCCGCCGATGACCGTCGAGAAGCGCACGGCGACGTCGGTGCGCTTGCCGCGCTCCTGGAACAGCTTGGCGCGGGTGTAGCGCGCGATCGGCTCGTCCCCCCAGGCGCCGTACGCCTCGAAGTAGCCGTAGGCGGTCACGCCCCGGGCGTGCACGACGCGCTCGGGGATGCGCTCCCGGTCGAAGTGGCTGATCTTCTCCAGGAACTGGTAGTTCTCCAGCGTGGCCGGGCCCCTGGCGCCCACCGTGCGCTGGTTCTGGTTGTCGTAGACGGGGTGCCCCTGGCGGTTGGTGAGCACCGGACGGTCGTCGTTGTCTGCGGGTCCCTGGCTGGATACGTCGGTCACGGTCGCGGACTCCTTGCTCGGTGTACGGGTGGGTCCGCGCGGTCCAGTACCCGCAAACGCCCGTTTCGTACCACCGGCACGTCCGCCGGATACGCCGGACGGGTGACGGGGCGCGGCGGGCGGGGCGCGTCGCGGGGCGGCGGGCCCGGTGGCGGCCGGTGCGCGGGGGCCCGTTCGGTGCCCGGCCCGCCCGCGGTGAGAGCCGCTCAGCTCCCGGGCAGCCGTCGCAGCGCCGCCCGCACCGCGTCCCGCAGCTCGGGGCGGACACCCGCTTCGACCAGCACCGCGCGGGCCGCCGGATCGCCCAGCCGGCCCAGGCCCTCCACGCAGGCCCGCGCCACGGGCCAGTGGTGCTCGGGGCCGGCCAGCAGCCGCGCCAGTGTGGCCGTCAGCACCGGACGGGACTCGGGCGCGGCCAGGCGGGCCAGCAGCCGGACGGGGTGCAGGGCGTAGGCGGTGCGCAGCTCGTTCGCGGCGAGCGCCGCCGCCGCCCGGGCGGTGCGCGGGTCGCCGAGCCGGGCCAGCGCCTCGGCGGCGTTCTCGCCCCGGGCCGGGTCGCGGTAGTTGAGCAGGAACACCAGCGTCTCGAAGGCCCGGCGGTCACCGGCCGCCCCGAGCGCGCAGGCGGCGAGTTCCCTGGCCCACAGGGGGCGGCCCGCCTCGGTGAGCGTCCGGGCCAGCTCGTCCCGGGCGGCGGGGGTGTCCGCCCTGACGAGGGCGAGCAGCCGGGCGGACTCCCCCCGCTCGGCCGCTCCGGCGCGGTCGGCGATCGTCGCGAGCCACTGCTCCATGCGCTCTCCCCACGGTCGAGGGGCGGGCCGCCGGGCCGGTGCCGGGGCGTCCGCCGTAGGACGTGCATGGCCCGCGCCCGTCCTCCGCAAACCCGCGGAGGCGGACCCGGCCCCGGCGGCCTCCGCGAGCCCGGCCCCGGCGCGTCCAGCCCCGGCCGGGGGCCCGCCCTGCGTGGCCCGCGCCACACGCAGGGGTCTGGTGTTCCGGTTACCGGCGAGTTAGCCTGCTCATCAGAGCGGTATCCCCGCTCAGGCGGTCTGGTGACGCAGCCGCCGAGAGTGTCAGTCGGTTCAGCGCACACCCGTGTTCCCGCGTTCCCGTACCCCGCGTACGGCAGTACGGCGCAGGCCCCGAGGACAGGGCCGCTCCGACCGGTTCCGCCACGCACGCCCGCACACCGCCATCCGCCGGTGTCCGCGCGGCCCCGCCCGTGGCGCTCCGCACCCTCGTATCCAGTCGTCACCCCTGGAGTCCCGTGATGGACCGTCCTTCCCTGAGCACAGTGGCCGTCGTCGGCCTCGGCACGATGGGCACCGGAATCGCCGAAGTCCTCGTCCGCGCCGGGCGCGAGGTCGTCGGCATCGACAGCAGCCAGGAGGCGGCCGGCCGGGCCGTCGCCGCGCTGGAGAAGGCCACCGCGCGCGCCGTGTCCCGCGAGAGGCTGACCGGACGGGAGCGCGGGGAGGCCCTCGCCCGCTTCCGCGCGTCCACCGACCTCCGGGACGCGGCCGGCGCCGGCCTGGTCATCGAGGTGGTGCCGGAGAGCTACCCGCTCAAGCACGAGGTCTTCCGCGCGCTGGACGGCATCGTGAAGCCGGGCGCGATCCTCGCCACGGGGACGAACGCGCTGTCGGTGACCCGGCTGGCCGCCGACTCCGCGCACCCCGAACGCGTCCTCGGGCTGCACTTCTTCAACCCGGCACCCGCGATGAAGCTGGTCGAGGTGGTCTCCTCGGTGCTCACCTCGCCCGAGGCCGTGGAGGCCGTCACCGCCCTCGCGCACGAGCTGGGCAAGGAGCCGATCAGGGTCGGGGACCGCCCCGGCTTCGTCGCCGACGGGCTGCTGTTCGGCTATCTCAACCAGGCCGCGGCGATGTACGAGTCGGCCTACGCCACCCGCGAGGACATCGACGCGGCCATGAAGCTGGGCTGCGGTCTGCCGATGGGCCCGCTCGAACTGCTGGACCTCATCGGCGTCGACACCGCCCGCACCGTGCTGGAGGCGATGTACGCCGAGTCCCACGACCGGCTGCACGCCCCGGCGCCCGTCCTCGGCCAGCTCGCCCGCGCGGGACTGACCGGCCGCAAGGCGGGGCGCGGCTTCTACACGTACGAGGCACCGGGCAGCGCCACCGTGGTGCCGGACGCGCTCACTCCCGGCGCGGACGCCGGACGCGGCACGCCCCGGCACGTCGGCCGGGTCGGGGTGGCGGGCTCGGGCACCATGGCCAGCGGCATCGCCGAGGTGTTCGCCAAGGCCGGGTACGACGTCGTGCTCGTCGCCCGCGGCCAGGAGAAGGCCGGGGCGGCGAAGGCCCGCATCGCCTCCTCGCTTGCCCGCTCGGTGAAGAAGGGCCGCATGAGCGCGGAGGACCGGGAGGCGGCGCTCGCCCGTGTCACCCCGGCCGGTTCGCTGGAGGCGATGGCGGAGGTGGACCTGGCCGTCGAGGCGGTCGCCGAGGACCTGACCGTCAAGCAGGAGCTGTTCGCCGCGCTGGACGGGGTCTGCAAGGACGGCGCCGTCCTGGCCACCACGACGTCCTCGCTGCCGGTGGTGGCGTGCGCCCGCGCGACCGGGCGCCCGCAGGACGTGGTCGGCATGCACTTCTTCAACCCCGCGCCCGCGATGAAGCTGGTCGAGGTCGTCCGCACCGTGCTGACCGGCGACGACGTGCACGCCACGGTGCGCGCGGTGTGCTCCCGCGTCCGCAAGCACCCGGTGGACTGCGGGGACCGGGCCGGGTTCATCGTCAACGCCCTGTTGTTCCCCTACCTCAACAACGCGGTGAAGATGGTGCAGGAGCACTACGCGACGCTGGACGACATCGACGCCGCGATGAAGCTGGGCGGCGGCTATCCGATGGGCCCCTTCGAGCTGCTGGACGTGGTGGGCCTGGACGTCTCCCTCGCCATCGAGCGGGTGCTCCACGAGGAGTTCCGCGAGCCGGGGCTGGCGCCCGCGCCGCTGCTGGAGCACCTGGTGGCCGCCGGCTGCCTGGGACGCAAATCGGGGCGGGGATTTCGCGAGTACGCCCGTCGGTGAGCGGTCCGACGGGGTGGGGCGGGCTGCTGGAACCGCCGCCGGGCGGCCCGCCTCCCCCGCCTGGGGGCCCGTGTAACGTTCCCCACATGCCGCAGCCTGCCAAGCCCGCCCGTGCGACCGCGCGGACGTCGACCCGCACGTCCGCGTCGTCCCAGCGCCTGAAACTGCGCCGGGAACTGGCCGCCGCCGCGATGGAGCTGTTCGCCACCCAGGGGTACGAGGAGACGACGGTCGACGAGATCGCCGCCGCCGCCGGTGTGGCCAGGCGCACCTTCTTCCGCCACTTCCGCTCCAAGGAGGAGGCGATCTTCCCCGACCACGACGACACCCTGGAGCGGGCCAGGGCCGTCCTGGAGGCGGCACCGGCGCACGAGAACCCGCTCGACACCGTGTGCCGCGGCATCAAGGAGGTCATGCGGATGTACGCGGCCTCCCCGCCGGTCAGCGTCGAACGCTACCGGCTGACCCGGCAGGTGCCCGCCCTGCGGGAGCGCGAGATCGCCTCCGTGGCCCGTTACGAGCGGCTGTTCACCCGCTACCTGCTGGGCCACTTCGACGAGGCCGCGCACCGGGACGGCGACGACGACCCGCTGCTGGCGGAGGTCGCGGCGTCCGCGGTGGTCACCGCCCACAACCACGTGCTGCGCCGCTGGCTGCGGGCCGGCGGCCAGGGCGACGTGGAGGCCCAGCTCGACCGCGCCTTCGCCATCGTGCGGCGCACGTTCGGCACGGGCTTCGGCGCCAGCCGGCCGGGCGCGGTGGGCGCGCCGCGCGGCGAGGCGGCCGTCGCTGCGGCCGAGGGCGACGTGCTCGTCACGGTGGCCCGTACCGACACCCCGCTGCCGCAGATCATGCGCACGATCGAACGGGCGCTGCGCCCGGGCTGACCCGCGCCGCGTCACCGTTCCGGCCCCGAACCGACCACCGACCGACCACGACCCCGGCCGCCCCGCGCGACCGGGGTCGGCGGCGTGCGGCGGTGCGGCGCGGGCCCGGTACGGATGACACAAATACATGGCACTCGGTGTCTTGCCGACTGGCACTGCGTGTCATACGGTGAGGCCAGTCCGGGCCGTGTCCCCACGGCGACACCCGTGAAGCCCGGCTGCCTGCGTCACCAGGCACTCCCGCACCACCGTGCGCGCACAGACACATCACCAGCCGAACCGACGGCACTGCCTCACCCCGACCCTCAGCGTCCCCGCAACACGCTCGCCGGAGGCATACCGTGACGAACCCGATCCTCGACGCGATCACCGCGCCCGACAGCACCGCCGACGACTTCGCCGCCCTCGCCGTGCCCGAGTCCTACCGCGCGGTCACCGTGCACAAGGACGAGGCCGACATGTTCCAGGGCCTCACCAGCCGGGAGAAGGACCCCCGCAAGTCCCTCCACGTGGAGGAGGTGCCGGTGCCGGAGCTGGGCCCGGGCGAGGCGCTGGTCGCCGTCATGGCCAGCTCCGTGAACTACAACTCGGTGTGGACCTCGATCTTCGAGCCGGTGTCGACCTTCAGCTTCCTGGAGCGCTACGGCAAGCTCTCACCGCTCACCAGGCGCCACGACCTGCCGTACCACGTCATCGGCTCGGACCTCGCGGGCGTCGTCCTGCGCACCGGCCCCGGCGTCAACGCCTGGCGGCCCGGCGACGAGGTCGTCGCGCACTGCCTGTCCGTCGAGCTGGAGTCCGCCGACGGGCACGACGACACGATGCTCGACCCGGAGCAGCGCATCTGGGGCTTCGAGACGAACTTCGGCGGCCTCGCCGAGATCGCCCTCGTCAAGTCCAACCAGCTCATGCCCAAGCCGAAGCACCTCAGCTGGGAGGAGGCCGCCTCCCCCGGGCTGGTGAACTCCACCGCCTACCGGCAGCTCGTCTCCCGCAACGGCGCCGGGATGAAGCAGGGTGACAACGTCCTCATCTGGGGCGCCAGCGGCGGTCTGGGCTCCTACGCCACCCAGTTCGCGCTGGCCGGCGGCGCCAACCCGGTCTGCGTCGTCTCCAGCGACCAGAAGGCCGACATCTGCCGCGCGATGGGCGCCGAGGCGATCATCGACCGCAACGCCGAGGGCTACCGGTTCTGGAAGGACGAGCACACCCAGGACTCCCGCGAGTGGAAGCGGTTCGGCAAGCGCATCCGCGAGCTGACCGGCGGCGAGGACGTGGACATCGTCTTCGAGCACCCCGGGCGCGAGACGTTCGGCGCCAGCGTCTACGTCACCCGCAAGGGCGGCACCATCGTCACCTGCGCCTCGACCTCCGGCTACACCCACGAGTACGACAACCGCTACCTGTGGATGAGCCTCAAGCGCATCGTCGGCTCGCACTTCGCCAACTACCGCGAGGCGTGGGAGGCCAACCGGCTCATCGCCAAGGGCAAGATCCACCCCACGCTCTCCAGGACGTACACCCTGGAGGACACCGGCCAGGCCGCCTACGACGTCCACCGCAACCTGCACCAGGGCAAGGTCGGCGTGCTGTGCCTGGCCCCCGAGGAGGGCATGGGCGTCAGCGACCCGGAGATGCGCGAGCAGCACGTCGACGCCATCAACCGCTTCCGCAACGTCTGAGGACGAAGGCCGCCATGACTGAGCGCCAGAACGCACGTCCGCGTCCGGAGCGGGACCGGCCCTGGCTGATGCGCACCTACGCCGGGCACTCCACCGCCGAGGCGTCCAACGAGCTGTACCGCCGCAACCTCGCCAAGGGCCAGACCGGACTGTCGGTCGCGTTCGACCTGCCGACGCAGACCGGATACGACCCGGACCACGTCCTGGCCCGCGGCGAGGTCGGCCGGGTGGGGGTGCCCGTCTCCCACCTGGGCGACATGCGGGTGCTGTTCCGCGACATCCCGCTGGAGCAGACGAACACCTCGATGACCATCAACGCCACGGCCATGTGGCTGCTGGCGCTCTACCAGGTGGTCGCCGAGGAACAGGGCGCCGACATCGGCCGGCTCCAGGGCACGACGCAGAACGACATCGTCAAGGAGTACCTCTCGCGCGGGACGCACGTCTTCCCGCCGGGGCCCTCGCTGCGGCTCACCACCGACATGATCGCCTACACGGTGGCGCACATCCCGAAGTGGAACCCGATCAACATCTGCAGCTACCACCTCCAGGAGGCCGGGGCCACGCCGGTCCAGGAGATCTCCTACGCGCTGTCCACCGCGATCGCCGTGCTCGACGCCGTGCGCGACTGCGGCCAGGTGCCGCCCGAACGCATGGGCGACGTCGTCGCGCGCATCTCCTTCTTCGTCAACGCGGGTGTGCGGTTCGTGGAGGAGATGTGCAAGATGCGGGCCTTCACCCGCCTCTGGGACGAGATCACCCGCGAGCGGTACGGCATCGAGGACCCCAGGCAGCGCCGGTTCCGCTACGGCGTGCAGGTCAACTCCCTGGGGCTGACCGAGGCGCAGCCGGAGAACAACGTCCAGCGCATCGTGCTGGAGATGCTGGCCGTCACCCTCTCGAAGGACGCCCGCGCCCGCGCGGTGCAGCTCCCCGCCTGGAACGAGGCCCTGGGGCTGCCCCGGCCCTGGGACCAGCAGTGGTCCCTGCGCATCCAGCAGGTGCTGGCGCTGGAGAGCGACCTGCTGGAGTACGACGACATCTTCGCCGGTTCGCACGTCGTCGAGGCCAAGGTGGACGCGCTGGCCGCCGAGTGCCGCACCGAGATGCGGCGCATCGAGGAGATGGGCGGCGCGATGGCGGCCGTCGAGTCCGGCTACCTCAAATCCCAGCTCGTCGCCTCGCACGCGGAGCGGCGGGCGCGGATCGAGGCGGGCGAGGAGAAGATCGTCGGCGTCAACTGCCACGAGTCCACCGAGCCCAGTCCGCTGACCGCCGACCTGGACACCGCCATCATGACCGTCGACCCGGCCAACGAGGACCGCGTCGTGCGGGCGCTGGACGCCTGGCGGGACCGGCGCGACGAGACGCGCGTCCAGGAGGCGCTGGCGGCGCTCAAGAAGACGGCGGCGGGCGAGACCAACCTCATGCCCGCCACGGTGGAGTGCGCCAGGGCCGGGGTCACCACCGGCGAGTGGGCGTGGGCCCTGCGGGACGTCTTCGGCGAGTTCCGGGCGCCCACCGGGGTGAGTTCGGCGCCCGTCGCCGTGGCGGCCGGGCAGGGCGGCGCGCTCGCCTCGGTCCGCCGCCGGGTGGCCCGCACCGCAGAGGAGCTGGGCAGCGCCCGGCTGCGGCTGCTGGTGGGCAAGCCGGGCCTGGACGGGCACTCCAACGGCGCCGAGCAGATCGCCGTGCGGGCCAGGGACGCCGGGTTCGAGGTGGTCTACCAGGGCATCAGGCTCACCCCCGAGCAGATCGTCTCGGCGGCCGTCGCCGAGGACGTGCACTGCGTGGGCCTGTCCATCCTCTCCGGCTCGCACGCCGAGCTGGTGCCCGACGTGCTCGCCCGGCTGCGCCGCGCGGGCGCGCGGGACGTGCCCGTCATCGTCGGCGGCATCATCCCCGCCGCGGACGCCGAGGCGCTGCGCGCCGCCGGCGTGGCCGCGGTCTTCACGCCGAAGGACTTCGGCATCACGCAGATCATCGGCCGTATCGTCGACGAGATCCGCACCGCGAACCAGCTCGACCCCCTGGAGGTCCCCGCATGAGCACCCCCGTCAACCGCCTGCGCCCGCGCCGTTCCTGCCTCGCGGTCCCCGGCAGCAACCCGCGCTTCCTGGAGAAGGCGCAGGGTCTCCCGGCTGACCAGGTGTTCCTGGACCTGGAGGACGCCTGCGCCCCGCTCGCCAAGGAGGGCGCGCGGCACACCATCGTGGACGCTCTGAACAACGGGGACTGGACCGGCAAGACCCGCGTCGTGCGCGTCAACGACTGGACGACCCACTGGACCTACCGCGACGTGGTGACGGTCGTGGAGGGCGCGGGCCCGAACCTGGACTGCGTCATGCTGCCCAAGGTGCAGGACGCCACCCAGGTCAAGGCGCTGGACCTGCTGCTGACCCAGATCGAGAAGACGATGGGCTTCGAGGTGGGCCGCATCGGCATCGAGGCGCAGATCGAGAACGCGGCGGGCCTGGTGAACGTCGACGACATCGCCGCCGCCTCGCCGCGCCTGGAGACCATCATCTTCGGCCCGGCCGACTTCATGGCCTCCATCAACATGAAGTCGCTGGTGGTCGGCGAGCAGCCACCCGGCTACCCGGCGGACGCCTACCACTACATCCTCATGCGCATCCTGATGGCCGCGCGCCACCACGACCTCCAGGCCATCGACGGCCCCTACCTCCAGATCAGACACGTCGAGGGGTACCGGGAGGTCGCCGGCCGCGCGGCCGCACTCGGCTTCGACGGCAAGTGGGTGCTGCACCCGGGTCAGGTGGACGCCGCCAACGAGGTGTTCTCGCCCTCGCAGGAGGACTACGACCACGCCGAGCTGATCCTGGACGCCTACGCCTACCACACCTCGGAGGCGGGCGGCGCGAAGGGCTCGGCGATGCTCGGCGACGAGATGATCGACGAGGCCAGCCGCAAGATGGCGCTCGTCGTCGCGGGCAAGGGCCGCGCCGCCGGCATGTCCCGTACCAGCACGTTCGAGGCACCGGAGGCGTAAGCGATGCAGTTCGGCCGCACGTACGAGGAGTTCGAGGTCGGTGCCGTCTACAAGCACTGGCCGGGCAAGACGGTGACGGAGTACGACGACCACCTGTTCTGCCTGCTCACGATGAACCACCACCCGCTCCACCTGGACGCGCACTACGCGCGGGAGACGACCGACTTCGGCCGGAACGTCGTGGTGGGCAACTACGTCTACTCGCTGCTGCTGGGCATGTCGGTGCCCGACGTCTCGGGGAAGGCCATCGCCAACCTGGAGATCGAGTCGCTGCGGCACGTGGCTCCGACCTTCCACGGCGACACCCTCTACGGCGAGACGACCGTGCTGGACAAGACGCCGTCGAGATCCAGGTCCGACCGGGGCGTCGTCCACGTCGAGACCAGGGGCCACAAGCAGGACGGCACGCTCGTGTGCGTCTTCCGGCGCAAGGTGCTGGTGCCCACCGAGGCGTACGTCACCGCGCGCGGCGGCGAGCAGCCCGGACGGCCGCAGCCCGCGACGAGCCCGAAGGGGGCGAAGTGACATGGGACGTCTCGCGCAGACCGAGGGCCTGACGGACATCCAGCGGGAGATCGTCTCCACCGTCCGGGCGTTCGTCGACAAGGAGATCATCCCGGTCGCCACCGAACTGGAGCACAAGGACGAGTACCCCACCGAGATCGTCGAGGGTCTGCGGGAGCTGGGCCTCTTCGGCCTGATGATCCCCGAGGAGTACGGCGGCCTCGGGGAGTCGCTGCTCACCTACGCCCTCTGCGTGGAGGAGATCGCCCGTGGCTGGATGAGCGTCTCGGGCATCATCAACACGCACTTCATCGTGGCCTACATGCTCAAGCAGCACGGCACGCAGGAGCAGCGGGACCACTTCCTGCCGCGCATGGCGGCCGGTGAGGTCCGCGGCGCGTTCTCCATGTCGGAGCCCGCGCTCGGCTCGGACGTCTCCGCCATCACCTCCAAGGGGGTGCGCGACGGCGACGGCTTCCTGCTGACGGGGCAGAAGATGTGGCTCACGAACGGCGGTTCCTCCTCGCTGGTGGCGGTGCTGTGCCGCACCGACGAGGGCCACGCCGAGGGCACCGCGCCGCACAAGTCGATGACGACGTTCCTGGTGGAGAAGGAGCCCGGGTTCGGGCAGGTCAAGCCGGGACTCACCATTCCCGGCAAAATCGACAAGATGGGCTACAAGGGCGTCGACACGACCGAACTCATCATGGACGGCCTGCGGGTCCCCGGGGACCGGGTGCTCGGCGGGCGGACCGGGCGCGGCTTCTACCAGATGATGGACGGCGTGGAGGTCGGCCGCGTCAACGTCGCCGCCCGCGGCTGCGGAGTCGCCCAGCGCGCCTTCGAGTTGGGCGTCGGCTACGCCCAGCAGCGGCACACCTTCGGCAAGCCGATCGCCCAGCACCAGGCGATCCAGTTCAAACTGGCCGAAATGGCCACCAAGGTGGAGGCCGCGCACGCCCTGATGGTCGGCGCCGCCCGCAAGAAGGACTCGGGGCAGCGCAACGACCTGGAGGCGGGCATGGCCAAGTACCTCGCCTCGGAGTACTGCAAGGAGGTCGTGGAGGACTCCTTCCGCATCCACGGCGGTTACGGGTTCTCCAAGGAGTACGAGATCGAGCGCCTCTACCGGGAGGCGCCGATGCTGCTGATCGGTGAAGGAACGGCGGAGATCCAGCGGATGATCATCGGACGCCGCCTGCTGGAGGAGTACCGCCTGCCGGGCTGATCCACCGGGCGTTTCGTCCGGGTTGGGGGTGTGTTCTCCGAGAGGAAGAACACACCCCCGACGCGCCCTCAGAGCCCCGGCGGCGCCGCTGGCTTTCCCAGTCGCTCGTCCGAGCCGATACCATGGTGGGTAAAAGCCGTGGTCCACCGTATCTGCGCGGCACCCTCCGCTCCGAAGGTCTTCCATGCCCCACCCTTCCCATTCCGAAGCCACGAAGATGCCGCGCGTCCGTCTGGCACGCGGGGCCTCACCCTGGCTCCTCCCGACGGTGGCCACCGCCGCCGTCAGCCTGGTCCGGGCACGCCGCCCGGGGAAGGCGCGGGCGATCGCCGTGCCGGCCACCGCGCTCGCCGCCGGCATGCTGTGGTTCTTCCGGGACCCGGAGCGGGAGATCGCCCAGGGCCGGATCATCTCCCCGGCCGACGGGGTGGTGCAGTCCATCATGCCCTGGGGCGACGGCAGGACGCGCGTGGCGATCTTCATGAGCCCGCTGAACGTCCACGTCAACCGCGCGCCGCTGGCCGGGACGGTCAGCTCCATCGAGCACGTCCCCGGCGGCTTCGTCCCGGCTTTCAACAAGGAGAGCGAGCACAACGAGCGGGTCGTCTGGCACTTCGACACCGAGCTGGGTGACATCGAGATGGTGCAGATCGCCGGCACCGTGGCACGGCGCATCGTGCCCTACCTCCCCCAGGGCGCCAAGGTCGAGCAGGGCGAGCGGATCGGTCTGATCCGCTTCGGTTCCCGGGTCGACGTCTACCTGCCCGAGGGGGTTGAGGCCGCCGTCGAGGTCGGCCAGACGACAACCGCGGGGGTGACACGCCTTGACCGTGACTGACTCCGACCGATCCCGGCCCGCCGCAGGGTGGAGCCTGGAGGACGACGCCGACGACGAGATGCCGCTGTCCACGCGGCTGTCGATCGCCGACGCCCTGACGCTGGGCAACGCGACCTGCGGATTCATGGCGGTGTACTTCACCACCACCGGCGTCCTGATCCCGCACCTCACCGGTGAGGGGGACGGCGGCATGGCCCGGCACAGCGCCGCGACCGCCGTCATGCTCATGCTGCTCGCCTCGATCTTCGACCTGTTCGACGGCATCGTGGCGCGCAAGCTGCGCAGCTCGGCGATGGGCGCGGAGCTGGACAACCTCTCCGACCTCATCAGCTTCGGACTGGCGCCCGCCTACTTCGTGCTGGTGTGGGGCATGGTCGCCAACGACGCCCACCAGCACGTGGGAGCGCTGGCCGCGATCGTGGTCCTGCTCGCCGTGGTGCTGCGGCTGGCCAGGTTCTCCTGCGTCACCCTGCGCGACGGCATCTTCCAGGGCATGCCGAGCCCCTTCGGGGCCCTGACGGTCGTGTCCATCGTGCTCCTGGAGCTGCCCTTCGTCCCGACGCTGCTGGCGATCGTCGGCACGGCGTGGCTGATGGTGAGCCGGGTGGAGTACCCCAAGCCGCGCGGCCTGCTGGCCATCGCCATGCTCGGCTGGATCGTCGTGGCCATGGGCATGCTGGCGGCCTGGGCCCTGGGCACGCCGGGCGGCGAGCTGCTGCTCCAGACCGGCTGTGCGCTCCAGCTCGTGCTGGGCGCGGTGATCCCGCTGTTCGCCACGGCCCGGCGGGTGAACACCATCCGGGTGGGCCGGCGGGAGGCCCGCGCCGCCGCGCAGAGCTGACGCTTCCCCTCGGACGCCGGACGGGCCCTCTGCCCGTCCGGCGTCCGTCGTCTCCGGCCCCGTCCCCGTCCCCGTCCCCGGGACAGCCCCGCTTCCCCCGGTCGCGTCCGGGGGCGCTCAGGGCGCCGTCAGAGCCGGTCCGCCGCCAGGCGTCCGGCGATCCGCTCCAGCAGCGGCCCGGCCTCCGCGATGCACCGTGCCGTGTCCGGCTCGATCGACGTCAGCGGGTACACCGCCTCGATGCCCGCGGCGCGCACGGCGGCCTCGTCGATCGCCAGGCGCCCGCACACGGCCACCACCGGGACGCCCGCCGCCCGGCACGCCGCCGCCACACCCGCGGGCGCCTTGCCGTGCAGCGTCTGGGCGTCCATGGACCCCTCGCCGGTGATCACCAGGTCCGCGCGCTCCAGCGCCGGGGCGAAGCCCAGCACGTCGAGCAGGACCTCGATGCCCGGCCGGAACGCGGCGCGCAGCCCCACCAGGGCGCCGTAGCCGACGCCGCCGGCCGCGCCTGCGCCGGGCCGCAGCGCGCACTCGGCGGCCCGCGGCCCCACGGACTCCTCCAGCACCCGGGCGTAGTGCGCGAGCGCCGCGTCCAGGGCCTCGACGTCGCCCTGCGAGGCGCCCTTCTGCGGGCCGTACACGGCCGCGGCCCCCTTCGGGCCGGTGAGGGGGTTGTCGACGTCGCTGGCGAGGACGATCTCGACCCCGGCGAGCCGGGGGTCCAGGCGGCTGAGGTCGGCGTGCGCCAGTTCGCGCAGCGGCCCGCCGCCGGGCGGGAGCGGGGCTCCCCGCGCGTCGAGGAAGCGCGCCCCGAGGGCCTGGAGCATCCCGGCGCCGCCGTCCGTCGTGGCGGAGCCGCCGACGCCGAGCACGACCGTCGTCGCTCCGGCACCGATCGCCGCGAGGAGCAGTTCCCCGGTGCCGCGGGTGGTGGCCGCCAGGGGGGCGAAGACGCCCTCGGGCAGCCGTTGCAGCCCGGACGCCTCGGCCATCTCCACGACGGCCGTGCCCTCGCGCAGCGCGTACGCGGCCGTCACCGGGGAGCCCAGCGGTCCGGTGACGGTGGCCTCGTGGCGCGTGAAGCCGCCCGCCACGGCCGCGGCGACCGTGCCGTCGCCGCCGTCCGCGACCGGCAGCGCCTCGACCTCCAGGTGCGGGCGGGCCCGGCGGAGCCCGGCACTCACGTGCCGGGCGACCTCGACGGCCGTGAGCGAGCCCTTGAACTTGTCCGCGGCGATCAGCACGCGCCCTGTATGCGTCATACGGTCCGGTCCCTTGCTGTCGAACGGGCAGTCGCGCCGGTGGTGACCCTATCCGGCCACCGGCGGACCGGGCCATCCCCATCCCCGCCTGTCCGCGTCCGACACCGCCCCGCCGTCGGCCGTCCCGGCCGTCCGGTGGTGGAGGCGCCCGGCGCGCCGCACGGACAAAAACCCCAGAGGATTCCATAGTGGGGCAGCATGAGCCCGGTCTCGACCTCCTCCTCGGCGTCCTCGGCGTCTCCGCCGCCCCCTGAGTCCACCGAAGGCGGGCCGTCCCGCCAGGACCCGGCACCGGACCTGACCGTCGTGGCCATCGGCGTCGTCGCCGTGCTCGTCGTCGTGGCCTGGGCCGCGCTCGGCCGGGACTCGTTCTCCTCGGCCACCACCAACGCGCTCGCCTGGGTGCTGCGGAACTTCAGCTGGCTGTTCATGATCGGCGCCAACATCTTCCTGGTGCTGTGCGTCTACATCGCCCTCAGCCGCTTCGGCCGCATCCGGCTGGGCCGGGACGGCGACGAACCGGAGTTCAACAACCTGGCGTGGATCGCCATGATGTTCAGCGCGGGCATGGGCATCGGCCTGATGTTCTACGGCGTCGGCGAGCCGCTCACCCACTACCTGGACCCGCCGCCGTTCGCCGGTGTCGAGCCGCGCAGCGACGGCGCGCAGCGGGTCGCGCTGGAGCACTCCTTCTTCCACTGGGCGCTGCACCCGTGGGCGATCTACGGCATCACCGGTCTCGGGCTCGCCTACGCCACGTTCCGCAAGGGCCGGGGCAACCAGGTCAGCTCGGTTTTCGTGCCCCTGCTCGGCGCCCGCAACGCCACGGGCTGGCCGGGGCGGCTGATCGACCTGCTCGCGGTGTTCGCCACCGTCTTCGGCACGGCGACCAGCCTGGGGCTGGGGGCCATCCAGGTGGCCAAGGGCCTCAACCTGACGGCCGGCATCGCCGAGACGGAGTACCTGGAGCTGCTGGTCATCGCGGTGCTGGGGGCGGCCTTCGTCGTCTCCGCCTTCACCGGGCTGCACAAGGGCGTCAAGTGGCTGAGCAGCATCAACATCGTCCTGGCCGGCACCCTGATGGTGTTCATCTTCCTGGTCGGCCCCACCGTCTACATCCTCAACGCGATCCCCGCGGGCGTCGGCACCTACCTCCAGGAACTGCTGGTCATGTCATCGCGCACCGGCGCGTTCGGCAACGACTCCTGGCTCGGGGCGTGGACGGTCTTCTACTGGGCGTGGTGGATGTCCTGGGCCCCGTTCGTCGGCACGTTCCTCGCACGCATCTCGCACGGCCGCACGGTGCGGGAGTTCCTGGTCGGCGTGCTGCTGGTGCCCGCGGGGGCCAGCATCGCCTGGTTCTCCGTGATGGGCGGCAGCGCGATGCGGATGGACTCCACCGGGCAGGCGGACCTGTCGGCGCCGCTGGACGACGGGGTGGAGGCGTCGCTGTTCTCACTGCTGGAGGCCCTGCCGCTGGGCACGCTCACCTCCGTCGTCGCCATGCTGCTGGTGATGACGTACTTCATCACCAGCGCCGACTCCGCCTCCCTGGTGATGGGCTCGCTCTCCAGCCGGGGTGCCCTGCACCCCAGGAGCTGGCTGGTGGTCACCTGGGGTGTGCTGATGTCCTCGGTGGCGGCCGTGCTGCTGCTGGCGGGCGGCCTGGACGCGCTGAAGTCGGGCACGATCCTGGTGGCGCTGCCGTTCGTCGTCGTGCTGCTGGCGATGTGCTGGGCGCTGCTGCGGGAGCTGCGCGACGACCCGGGCGCCGGGCCGGGGCGGCACCAGGCACTGCACGGGCTGCGCGACGCGCTGCGGATCATGGTGGGTGAGGCGGTCAGCGAGCAGACCACCCGGCACCCGCGGCTGCGGCGGACCGCGAAGACTGCGGCCCGGGGGCCCGGAGACGGCGAGCAGCCGGGCGGGAGCACGGCCGAGCGGGGCGGGTCCGCTCCCGGGCGGGGCGAGGACGGCCCCGGGCCGGGCGAGCCGGGGCCGGACCGGCCGCGCTGATCTGGTGCCCGGTGCCCAGGGGCGGGCCCGGGACCGGCGGCCCTCAGCGGCGCAGGGCGCGCCACACCGCCTTGGCCGCGTTGTGGCCGGACATGCCGTGCACGCCGGGGCCGGGCCAGGCGGCCGAGGAGCACAGGAACACCGCCGGGTGGGCGGTGGCGTACGGGACGCGGGCGAGCCGCGGACGCAGCAGCGCCTGGAGCCCGGTGAAGGCGCCGCAGGCGATGTCGCCGCCGACGTAGTTGGCGTTGCGGGCGGCCAGTTCGGCGGGCCCCGAGACGGCGCGGGCCAGCACCAGGTCCCGGAAGCCGGGGGCGAAGCGCTCGACCTGCCGTTCGACCGCGTCGGTGAGGTCGCCGTCGAAGCCGTTCGGCACGTGCCCGTACGCCCAGTAGACGTGCTTGCCCTCCGGGGCGCGCCCGGGGTCGGCCACGCCGGGCTGCGCGGTGACGAGGAAGGGCACCCGCGGCGCCCGGCCCCGTACCGCGTCGTGCAGCGCCGTGCCGATCTCGCCGCTGGTCGGACCGAGGTGGACGGTTCCGGCGCGGCGGGCGTCCGGGCTCGTCCACGGCACCGGGCCGTCCAGCGCGTAGTCGACCTTGAAGGCGGCGGCGCCGTAGCGGAAGCGGCTGAAGGCGCGGCCGAGCTGGGCGATGCGGGCCAGCGCGGTGGGCGAGGTGTCGAACAGGTAGGCGCGGGCGGGCGGCAGCTCGTCCAGCCTCCTGACCTCCACCCCCGTGTGCACCGTGCCGCCGAGGGACGCCAGGTATCCGGCGAGGGCGTCAGAGACGGCCTGGGAGCCGCCCTTGGCGACCGGCCAGCCGTGCGCGTGCGCGGCCAGCGCGAAAACCATGGCGATCCCGGAGGTGGCGTTCGTGGTCAGCGGCGCCATGACGTGGGCGGCCAGCCCCGCGAACAGGGCCCTGGCCTTCTCGTCGCGGAAGCGGCGCAGCAGCGCGGTGACGGGCAGCAGGCCGGTGAGCCCGAACCGGGCGAGGGTGAGCGGGCCCTTGGGCAGCCCGTCCCAGGGCACCTTCAGGAAGTCGGCGGCCAGGGTGTCCCACCGCCCGGTGTAGGGGGCCACGAGCCGCCGGTAGGTGCCCGCGTCCCGGGGGCCGAGCGACATGGCCGTCTCCCCCACCGACGCGGCGAGGCGAACGGCGCTGCCGTCGGGGAAGGGGTGGGCCATGGCCAGGTCGGGGTGGAGCCAGGTGAGGCCGTGGCGTTCCAGGGGCATGCGCCGGAAGGCGGGCGAGCCCGCGCCGAGCGGGTGCACGGCGGAGCAGGGGTCGTGCCGGAAGCCGGGCAGCGTCAGCTCCTCGGTGCGGGCGCCCCCGCCCACGGTGTCCGCCGCCTCGAAGACCTCGACGCGCAGGCCGCGCCGTGCCAGTTCCACGGCGGCCGTCAGCCCGTTCGGCCCGGCCCCCACCACTACGGCGTCACACACGGACGGCACGTCGCCACCCCCTCACCCTCGTCCCGGTCGAAGGCCCTGCGCCTCTTCGGGATCCGGTCCGGCCAGCAGGGAGAGGATACGCCGCAGCGTCGGTTCGTCACGGGCGGCGGCGAACGGCAGGGCGTTGTGCCCGGTGACGTCGAAGGTGCCCCCGTCGGCGGTGGCGTGGGCTCCGCCCGCCTCGGTCACCAGCAGCAGACCGGCCGCGTGGTCCCAGGCGTTCTCCCAGCCGAAGGCGATGGCGTCCAGCGCGCCGGTGGCCACGTGCAGGTACTCCAGGCCCGCCGAACCGCAGGGCCGGGGCGCGACGCCGGGGGTGCGCAGCCGCAGCAGGGGCCGCAGGCGCTCCTCCTCGACGTAGTCGGGGTGGTCGGTGGCCACCTCCAGCACCGCGCCGGGGGACGGCTGGCCGGAACGCAGCGGGCGGCCGTCCAGCAGGGCCCCGCCGCCGCGCCGGGCCGTGGCCATGACGTCGCGGACGGGCAGGTACGTCCACGAGGCCAGCAGCTCGCCCCGGTGCGCGAGCGCGACCAGGGTGGCGAAGCCGTCCTCGCCGCGCACGAACTGCCGGGTGCCGTCCACCGGGTCGACGATCCACACCGGCGCGTCGCCGCCCAGCGCCGCGAGCATGCCCGGGTCGGCGTGGACGCCCTCCTCGCCGACGAACGCGGAGCCCGGCAGCAGGGCGGGCAGCGTGGCCGCCAGATGCGCCTCCGCCCGGCGGTCGGCGATGGTGACCAGGTCGTGCGGTCCGGCCTTCTGCGTCACGTCCTCGTCGGCGAGCTGCCGCCAGCGCGGCATGATTTCCTCGGCGGCGGCCTTGCGGACGGCGGCCTCGACCCCGGCTGTGAGCGCTGCGTCGATCATCGGTCCATCCAACCACGCGGCCAGGGCGCCGCTCCGCCCGGTCGGCACCACCGCACGCCGGTCAGCGTCCGACGGCGTAGCCCTGCATGCCGCGCGGGTTGGCGGCGGCGCTGAGCAGACCGCTCTCCGGGTCGCGGGCCACCGCGCACAGCCGCCCCTCCGACCAGGGCGGTCCGAGCGTCACCGCGTGGCCGCGGGCCCGCAGGGCGGCCACCGTCCGCGCGGGCATCCGCTCCTCGGCGACGACGGCGCCGGGGCTCATGCCGCGCGGGAAGAAGGAGGAGGGGAAGGACTCGGTGTGCCAGTTCGGCGCGTCGATGGCCCCCTGGAGGTCGAGCCCGCCGCGTACCGGGGGGCGCAGCGCGGCGGCGAGGAAGAAGTGCGTCTGCCACTGGTCCTGCTGGTCGCCGCCGGGGGTGCCGAACGCCAGGACGGGTTCGCCGCCGCGCAGCGCCAGCGAGGGCGTCAGCGTGGTGCGCGGGCGGCGGCCCGGGGTGAGGGACGCGGGCAGTCCCGGTTCCAGCCACGTCATCTGGAGCCGGGTGCCGAGCGGGAAGCCGAGCCCGGGGACGACGGGGTTGGACTGGAGCCAGCCGCCGCTGGGGGTGGCGCTGACCATGTTGCCCCAGCGGTCCACCACGTCCAGGTGGCAGGTGTCGCCGCGCACCGAGCCGTCGGGCGCGACGGTCGGCTCACCGGCCCCGGCGGCGCCGTCCGGCGCGGGGGCGCCCGCCGCCACGGCCCGCGCGTGTGGGGCGAGGCGGGGCGTGCGCCCTTCGGGGCTGCCCGGCCGCAGCTCGCGGGACGCGGTGTCGCCGACGAGCGCGCGGCGGGCGGCGTTGTAGCCGGGGGACAGCAGCGCGGCCAGGGGCACGGCGTCCGGTCCCCCGGCGTCGCCGTACCACGCCTCCCGGTCGGCCATGGCGAGCTTGGTGCCCTCGATGAGGGTGTGGACGTAGTCGGGGGTGCCGTACTCCAGGGAGCCAGGCAGCAGCGCGAGCTGCTGGAGCATCGCCGGGCCCTGCGTCCACGGCCCGGCCTTGCACACCGTCCAGCCCCGCCAGTCGAAGGTGACCGGTTCCTCGTAGTGCGCGGACCAGCGGGCGAGGTCGTCCCCGGTCAGGGTGCCAGTGTGCCGCTCGCCCGAGGTGTCCAGGGTGGGGCGCGCGGCGGCGCGCAGCAGGGCCTCGGCGACGAAGCCCTCCCGCCACACCCGGCGGGCCGCCTCGATCCGCGTCTCGCGGCCGGGCCCCGCGGCGGCGGCCTCGGCCAGCACACGCCGCCAGGTCACGGCGAGCGCGGGGTTGGCGAACAGGCTCCCCGGGCGCGGGGGCCGTCCGCCGGGCAGGTAGACCTCGGCCGACGCCGTCCACTCGGTGGTGAACACCTCGCGGACCCGCTCCACGGTCGCGGTGAGCTGCGGCACCGGCGGATGGCCGTGCTCGGCGTAGCCGATGGCGTACCGCAGGACGCGCTCCAGCGGCCAGGTGCCCCAGTCCCGCAGCAGGAGCAGCCACGCGTCGAACGCGCCCGGCACGGCGGCGGCCAGCGGGCCGGTGCCGGGCACCAGGTCCAGGCCGAGCGAGCGGTAGTGCGCGATGCTCGCGCCCGCCGGGGCCACGCCCTGCCCGCACAGCACCCGCACCGGCCTCCCGGCGGGCGCGAGCATGACGGGCACCTCCCCCGCCGGGCCGCACAGGTGCGGTTCGACGACGTGCAGCACGAAACCGGCGGCGACGGCGGCGTCGAAGGCGTTCCCGCCCTCCTCCAGCACGGCCAGCGCCGACTGGGAGGCGAGCCAGTGGGTGCTGGAGGCCATGCCGAAGGTGCCCTGGAGGGTGGGGCGGGTGGTGAACATGGTGCGGAGCGTAGGCCAGACGTCCGCCCCGGCTCCAGGCCCGGCGGCGCGTAGGCTGCGCCCCCATGAGCAGCGGCGAGCGGCCACCGGGGCCGCAGGTGGCGATCCTGAGCGGCGCGGGGATCTCCACCGACTCCGGCATCCCTGACTACCGGGGGCCCAACGGGCTGTGGCGGCGCGATCCGGAGGCGGAGAAGCTCGTCACCTACGGGTCCTACATGTCCGACCCGGAGATCAGGCGCCGCTCCTGGCGGAT
Source organism: Streptomyces solitudinis (assembly GCF_036323765.1). Taxonomy (NCBI): domain Bacteria; kingdom Bacillati; phylum Actinomycetota; class Actinomycetes; order Kitasatosporales; family Streptomycetaceae; genus Streptomyces; species Streptomyces solitudinis. The sequence goes on along the minus strand of NZ_JAZDCW010000001.1, from coordinate 430,732 downwards.
GCGCGCGGAGTCCCCCGCGTGGCGGGCCCGCCCCAACGCGGCGCACACCGCGATCACGGAGCTGGCCCGCTCGGGGGTGCCCGTCCGCGTCCTCACGCAGAACACCGACGGGCTGCACCAGCTCGCCGGGATGCCGGACGGCGCGGTGCTGGAGCTGCACGGCTCGTCGCGGTCGGTGGTGTGCACCGGCTGCGGCGCCCGCACCCCGATGGCCGAGGCGCTGGCCCGCGTCGAGGCGGGCGAACCGGACCCGGCGTGCCTGCTGTGCGGCGGCGTCCTGAAGTCCGCCACCGTCATGTTCGGGCAGAGCCTGGACCGGAAGGTGCTGGGCCGGGCGCTGGCCGTCGCGCGGGCGTGCGAGGTGTTCGTCGCGGTCGGCACGAGCCTGACCGTGCAGCCCGCCGCCTCGCTGGCGGGGACGGCCGCCGAGCACGGCGCCCGGCTGGTCATCGTGAACGCCGAGCCGACGCCGTACGACGAACTGGCCGAAGAACTGGTCCGCGAGCCGATCGGCACCGCCCTGCCGGCCCTGCTGGCGCGGCTGCGCACGGCCTGAACCGCCGGCCCCGCGCGGGGCCGGCGCGGGGCCGGCGCGGGGCCGGCGCGGGGCCGGCGGGGCGGACGCGCCCCGCGTCAGGAGGCGCGGGCGAGGGCGGCCTCGACGTCGCGGCGGTGCTGCGCGGAGACGGTGCCGGCCGCGGCGGCCAGCAGCGGCGGCAGATCCCGCGGCCCGGCCGCCGCGACGGCTGCGGCCTCCTGCGGGCTCCTGGCACGCACCAGTGCCGCGAGTACGGTGGTGGCCTCCTGCCGCCGTCCGTCGCGCACGAGCGCCAGCGCCGTCGCGGCGACCTCCTCGACGGGACGGGCGACGCCCTGCCGCAGCAGCCGGGCGCAGTCGTGGTGCCGCCCGGCGTCGGCGAGCGCCCCGGCGGCGGCGGCGAGCGGCTCAGGCGCCAGGCGGGCCGCCTCCCACAGCAGGACGCCGACGTCCGGGGCCAGCCCGGTCCGTTCGAGCGCATCAGCCAGTAACGGGAGCCGCTCGGCGGGACCGGCCGCGCACGCGCACAGCAGGGCGTGCGCCGGTCCGCCCTGCCCCTCGGCCCGCAGCCGGGCGAGGCGGGCCGCCGTCTGTCCGACGGCCGCCCGCAGCTCCTCGGGAACCGGTGGCGGGGTCCGGGGAGCCGGGGGCGGGGCCTCCTCTGCTCCGAGCGCACCGGCGAACCGGGCGCCGCGCGGCGGCGGGCCCGTGCGGGGCGCCGCCGGGGCCGGGGCGCGGACGGCGACGTCCTCCAGCCCGGCGAACCGGGCGCCGCGCGGCCGGGGCCTGGCGGGCCGCCGGACCGGGCGGGCCGTGCCCGGGTCGTCCCGCACGGGCGGCGGGGCGGGGGCTGGTTCCCGCACGGGCGGCGGGGCGGGGAGCGCGTCCAGGCGGGCGCGCAGCTCCGTGCAGCGGGCGGCGGCCCGGTCCAGGTCGTCGCGCGTCCAGGCCAGGTCGGCGGCGAACCGTTCGGCGCGCGCGGTGTGCCCGGCCGACTGCGCCGCCGCGAAGGCCGCCGTCAGGTCCCCCACGCGTCGGCGCGCCTTCTCCCGGGTGGCCTCCATCGCCTCCAGCCGGTCCGCGAGGACGGCGCGGGCTCCCCCGCCGCGGTCGTGGGCGGCGACGGCGTCCGTGTACCGCGCGCGCAGCCGGGCGGCGAGACGGGCCGGTTCCGCGTCGCCGGGCCGGGCGGCGAGGTCGTGGAGCAGGGCGTCGACCACGTCCCAGGGCGGGACGTCGCGGCCGTCCAGGCAAGCGCGCAGTCCCGCGGGATCACGCTGGGCGAAGACCCCGTACCAGCCGGTCGCGGGGTCGAGGAACGTGAGGAGGGAGCGGAGTTCGGCCGCGAAGACCGCCACCGCGTCGGGAAGTCGGTGCGCTGCGAGCCCTTCGGTCATGGCCGCCCATCCCACACCCGGCGTGTTACGCACCGTGTTACGCGGACGCTAAGACGCCGTTTCCCGTTGTCGGCAGGGGAGTTGGCGGCCGTGACCGGTGTCCGCGCCCCGATGACGCCGCCCGGCCGGCGGCTGCCTCGCCGCCACATCGTGTGACGGGCTGGCCCGGCGCTATGACCGCGGCGCGCTGGTGGGCTGCCCGGCCGACGGTGGAGCACACCGGGACGTCCCAGGTCACACGGCGGTCCTCACCCGCTGGGCAGCGGACCGTGCGTGTTCACCGCGTGGTGCTCCGCCGGACAGAACCCCAGGTGGCACCGCGGGCCGCGACCCGGGGCGTCCGCGTGCCGCGTCCGGCCCCCGCGCTCAGCCCTCCGCGGCCTCCGCGTAGCTCTGGATCAGCCCGGGCGTCCCGCCCGCCGCCCACTCCTGACCCGCCGTCACCACGTCCAGCGCCCGGCCGGACGGGAGCACCACCACGGGCCTGCCGTTCGGCCACAGCTGCCAGCGCGCCCCCCGGACCGTCCGGATGACGACCGTGCCCAGATACAGTCCGGCGTCGTTACCCAGCCGGCTGAGGGTCTCGGAGTCGTCCCGCCACAGCGGGAGCAACTGGTCGAGCGCCTCCAGCGACGCGGCGCTCCCGTCGAGTTCGACGCCGTCGCCCGCCGCCTGGGCCCGCAGCAGCTCGAAATCCGACAGCAGCCGCGCGAGGCCCTCCGGGTCTCCCGGCCCGGGGCGGTACACCGCCATGCCACGGGACATCCGGTGACGCTTGCGCCAGTTGTCCAGGAAGGAGATGTTCATGCCGTTCAGGGTCGCACTACACCGTCGGCGAGCACCACAGGCGCGCGGCGCCGGCGCCCCCGCCGGGCGTGGCCGGATGGACACCCGGCGGCCGCCACGCCGTCTTCCCGCCGACGCCCGGCCGCGCTTTCCTGTATCCCGTGTGCTCGACCGCCGACGTCGTCCCGCAGTGAGCGGAAGGGGCTAACCGTGCGCAACCGCTGGTGGAACTCCCGGCGCCTGCCGGTCCTGCTGATCGGACTGGCCCTCAGCACGGCGGCCGTGCCCGTCACCGCCGCCTCCGTCCCGTCCGCCGCGCGGGACGCCGCCGCGCGGGACGTGCGCGGCCCGGTCGCCGTGCCGCAGGCCCTGCCCCTCGCGCGCCACTTCGACAACCGGGGCGTCAGCGACGACGCCGACCCCGCCGCCGCCGACTTCGACGGCGCGGGCAACTCCTTCTCCGCCCAGGACCTGCGCGCCGCCGGCTGGACGCCGGGCCGGACGCTGGACCTGGACGGGGCGCCGCTGCGGGCGCCCCGCGCCGCCCCCGGCGCCCCCGACAACGTGCGCGCCGACGGGCAGCACGTCGCGCTGCGCGGCACGGGCGGGCCGCTGTCGTTCCTGGTGGCCGCCAGCTCGCCGTCGGGCGCGGCCCGCGAGGCCACCGGCCACGGCACGGTCCACTACAGCGACGGCTCCACAGCCCGGTACACGCTGACCGCGGGCGACTGGCGGGGCGGACCGCTGGCCACGAAGGCGGTGGCGCTGCCGCACCGCAACACCCCCGCCGGGCAGCGGACGGAGCGGACCCGGCTGTACGCGGTGACCGTGCCGGTGCCCGTGCGCGAGGGCGCCGAGGTCCGCTCGGTCCAACTGCCCGCCGACCCCGGCCCGGACGCCGACCTGCACGTCTTCGACGCCGCGTGGCACTCCGGCACGTCCGGGTGGACGGGCACCTGGGCCACCAGCACCGGCGGCTACCGCGCGGTGGGGCCCTGGAAGGACCGCACGCTGCGGCTCGTCGTGCACGCCAGCGCGGGCGGCACGACGGCCCGGGTGCGGCTGGCCAACACCTTCGCCGCCGCCCCCGTGGAGATCGCCGCCGCCTCCGTCGCGGTGCGCCGCTCGGGCGCGCAGGCGGTGTCCGCACCCGTGCCGCTGTCCTTCGGCGAGCGGCCCGGCGTCCGCATCCCCGCGGGCGCGCGGGCCGTCAGCGACCCGGTGGACTTCACGGTGCCCGCGGGCGGTGACCTCCTCGTCAGCCTCCACCTGCCGGGCACGGTGACGGCGGCGCCGGTGAACACCTTCGCGATGCAGCGCTCGTACGCCTCCGCCGACGGCGCGGGCGACCTCACCCGCGCCACCGGCGCCACCGGCTACCGCGCGGAACTGACGAGCTGGCCGTTCCTGACCGGCGTGGACGTCGCGGGCGGACCCGGCAGCGTCGTGACGCTCGGCGACTCGATCACGGCCGGGGAGGACTCCACGGTGGGCGCCAACCGGCGCTGGCCCGACGTGCTCGCCGAACGGCTGCGCGCGGGCGGGGTCAGCGGCGTGCCGGCCTACGGCGTCCTCAACCACGGCATCTCGGCCAACCGCATCGTCACCGACCGCTACCCGGGTGACGGGGTGAGCAACGACGCCGGCGGCGTCAGCGCCCAGCACCGGCTGGAGCGCGACGTGCTCGCCCAGCCGGGGGTGCGCACGGTGGTGCTGTTCGAGGGCGTCAACGACCTGCGCGCGGGCACGTCCGCGCAGGACGTGATCGCGGGGATGCGGGCCATCGCCGAACGCTCCCGGGCCCGGGGGCTGCGCGTGGTGGGCGCGACGGTCTCGCCCTGCGGCGGCTGGCCGGACTGCACGGCGGCGATGGACCGGGAACGGCGCACGGTGAACGCCTTCGTCCGCGACAACGGCGGCGTCTTCGACGCCGTGCTCGACTTCGACGCCGTCCTGCGCGACCCGGCCGCGCCGCACCGGCTGCTGCCCGCCTACGACAGCGGGGACCACCTGCACCCGGGGGACGCCGGGCTGCGGGCGGTGGCCCACTCGGTGGACCTGCGGCTGCTCGTGCCGCCGGGACGCTAGGGCTCCAGGTCGACCACGACGGGGGCGTGGTCGGAGGGGCTCTTGCCCTTGCGGGCCTCCCGGTCCACGTAGGCGTCGGACACGGCGGCGCGGAAGGGGGCGTTGCCGTAGACGAGGTCGATGCGCATGCCCCGGTTCTTGGGGAAGCAGAGCTGGCGGTAGTCCCAGTAGGTGAACGGGACGTCGTACTTGAGCGGCCGCGGGTACACGTCGTCCAGGCCCGTGTCGCGCAGTGCCGCCAGCGCGGCCCGCTCGGGCCCGGTCACGTGGGTGGCGCCCTCGAAGGCGGCGATGTCGTGGACGTCCGCGTCGGTGGGGGCGATGTTGAAGTCGCCCAGGACGGCGAACGGGCGCTCGCCGCCCGCCTCGGTCCGCGCCGTCTCGCGCAGCGCCTCCAGCCACCGCAGCTTGTAGGCGTAGTGCGGGTGGTCCACCTCGCGGCCGTTGGGCACGTACACCGACCACACCCGCACCCCGGCGCAGACGGCGGCCACCGCGCGGGGCTCCCGGACGCCGTCGAACCCGGGCGCGCCGGGGAGCGAGGTGAGCGGCTCCTCGATGCCGACGCGGGAGAGCACGGCGACGCCGTTCCACCGCCCGTCGGCGTCCACCGCCGCCTCGTACCCGGCCTCCCGCAGCGCGGCGGCCGGGAACTGGGCGGCGGTGCACTTCAGCTCCTGGAGGCACAGAACGTCCGGGGCGCTGCCCTCCAGCCAGGCGAGCAGCCGCTCCAGCCGCGGGTTGATGCCGTTGACGTTCCAGGTGGCGATGCGCATGGCGTCCAACCTACCGGGCCGCACCGACACCCCTCACACCTGCGCGGACTCCCCGGGGGCCAGCCGCAGGTGCTCGGTCGCGCCGATGCCCGGCCCGGCCGGTCCGAACATCCGCTCGTACACCGGCACGCCCTGCTCCGACAGCAGCCCGTCGTGGACGTCGTAGGCCCGCTCGGGGGCGACCTCGCGCACGTAGTCCACGATCTCGGAGAACTTGCTCCAGGGCGCCTGGAGCGGCAGCAGCAGTGTCCGCACCCGGCGGTGCGGCACGGTGAGCGCGTCACCCGGGTGGAAGACGGACCCGTCCACCAGGTAGCCGGTGTTGGCGACGCGGGGGAGGTCGGGGTGGATGACGGCGTGCAGCTCGCCGTGCGCCTCCACCGGGAACCCGGCGGCCTCGAAGACGTCGCCGTCGCCGACGGTGTGCACCCGGCCCGGGAAGGCGGCGGTCAGCGCCCCGGCGACGGCGCGCGGCGCCCACAGCGCGGCGTCGGGGCGCGCCTCCAGCGCCGCCCGCAGCCGCCCCTCGTCGAAGTGGTCGGGGTGCTCGTGGGTGACGAGGATCGCGTCGGCCCCGGCGGCGGCGTCGCTCTCGCTGAACGCGCCCGGGTCGATGACGAGCGTGCGCCCGTCGCGTTCGAGGCGCACGCAGGCGTGGCCGTGCTTCGTCAGTCGCATGCCAGTGGTACCAGTCATGCCCCCATGGTGCCCACCACGCCCACCGGAACCCCCACGCGCCGGCGGAAGCGGGGGCGGCGCGTCCGCGGGCTGGCGGGTTCGGCCGGCGGGGGTCAGAAGGAGGCGGTGGAGACGGCGTGGACGTGGGGGCGCTCGGGCTTGGTGAGGTCCACGGTGAGCGCCAGCTGCGGCCGTGCGCCGGGCAGCTCCACGGTCGTGCCCGCGTAGTGGCGGCCGGACCGCTCCAGGTCCCAGCCGACGGTGCCCGCCTGCCCGGGGGTCACCGGGTCCGTGCCGGGCTCCAGGGCGTCGCGGGTGCGGCCGAGCCCGGCCAGGAAGGCGTCCAGGCCCTCGGGCGAGGTGCGGAACTGCACGTACAGGGAGCTGCGCTCCCAGCTGTTCTCCTCGTAGTGGGCCACGTACGTGGAGTGCGGCGGGATGTCCACCTCGTAGATGCGCCGGGTGGCCTTGCTGGGCCACTCCCAGACGAGCCCCGTTGCGGCGGCCGTGGCCTGCTTGTCCTTGCCGCTCTCGCGGCTCTGCTGGGCGGACACCACGAGGTACACGGCGGGCACGGAGATGAGCACGACGACGACGAGGGCGGTCAGCCAGCGGCGGCGCGGGCGGACGCGGGGGGCGGCGGGGGACGTCACCGGGCCCCCTCCCGGGTACGCGGGGCGAGTCCGAGCTGGGCCGCGGCCCGCTCGTAGCGCTCGTACCGCTCCAGGCGGCGGCGGGTGGCGCGGCGGAACCGGCGGGCGACGAGCCGGGCGAGGTCCGCGGCGCCGACCATGCCCGCCTCCGGGCCGAGCCGGGCGCGGACGACGCGGGCCTCGGGGCGGTAGCCGCGCCCGGTCAGGTGGCGGCGGAAGGACTCCCGCGCCGGGCCGATGAGCAGGTCGTCGGCGGCGCTCACGCCGCCGCCGATGACGAAGCAGGACGGGTCGAGGGCGGCGGCCAGGTTGGCGAGCCCGATGCCGAGCCAGCGGCCGATGTCGCCGAGCAGTTCGACGCACATGGCGTCGCCCTCGCGGGCGAGGTCGGTGATGAGCGGCCCGGTGACGTCCGCGGCGCGGCCGCCGACGCGCTCGATGAGGTGGTGGGCGACCGGCGAGTCGGCCAGCGCCAGTTCCCGGGCCTCGCGGACCAGGGCGTTGCCCGAGCTGTACTGCTCCCAGCAGCCGCGGTTGCCGCAGGGGCAGCGGTGGCCGCCGGGGACGACCTGCATGTGCCCGAACTCCCCGGCCACCCCGTACTTGCCCCGCTTGACGCGGCCGTCCTCCAGGATGGCCCCGCCGATGCCCGTGCCCAGGGTGATCATGACGAGGTGGTCCTCGCCCTGCCCGGCGCCGAAGCGCCACTCGCCCCAGGCGGCGGTGTTGGCGTCGTTGTCGACCATGACCGGGACGGCGAGCCGGGCCTGGAGCGCGTCGCGCAGCGGTTCGTCCCGCCAGGACAGGTGCGGGGCGAACAGGACGCGGGAGCGGTCGGAGTCCACCCATCCGGCCGCGCCGATGCCGACGGCGTGCACGTCGTGCCGGTCGGAGAGGTCCAGGACGAGTTCGGTGATGACGTCCTCGACCACCTTGGGGCTCTTGGAGCGGTCGGGGGTCTCGGTGCGGATCTGCTCCGCGATGGTGCCGTCGGCGTTCACCACCCCGGCCATCACCTTCGTGCCGCCGATGTCGATGCCCACGGTCGGCACGCGCGGCGCGGACAGGTGCGAGCGGCGTTCGCGGGTGGCGACGCTGCCGCGGCCTGCGACCGTGCGCAGCATGGTGGCCCGCGTGGAGTCGTGGGACGTGCGGTCGCGGTACGTACTCATCACGACGATTGTGCCTCACCCCGCAACTCGTGGCGGAGTTCGTCCAGCTCGCTGCCGCCCGCCATCTGCCGGGTCAGTTCGTCGAGGGTGATCTCCCCGCGTGCGTGGGAGCCGGCCGGGGCGCCGCGCTTGAGGAGCAGGTAACGGTCGGCGACGAGGTGCGCGTGGTGCGGGTTGTGGGTGATGAGGACGACGCCGAGTCCCGCGTCCCGGGCCGCGGCGACGTGCCGGAGCACGGTTCCGGCCTGTTTGACGCCGAGCGCGGCCGTCGGCTCGTCCAGGACGAGGACGCGGGCGCCGAAGTGCACGGCGCGGGCGATCGCCACGCACTGCCGCTCGCCGCCGGAGAGGGTGCCGATGGGCTGGTCGACGTCGCGCAGGTGGATGCCCATGCCGGCCAGCGCCTCGCGGGTGGCCTCGCGCATCCCCGCCGTGTCCAGGCGGCGGAACGGGCCCCGCCCGCGGGAGCGCTCGGAGCCGAGGAAGAAGTTGCGCCACACCGGCATGAGCGGCACGACGGCCAGGTCCTGGTAGACGGTGGCGATGCCCCGGTCCAGCGCCTCGCGCGGGGAGGACAGGCGTACCGGGCGGCCGTCGACGCGGTAGCTTCCGCCGTCGTGCCGGTGCAGCCCGGAGATGATCTTGATGAGGGTCGACTTTCCCGCGCCGTTGTCGCCCAGCACGCAGGTGACGGTGCCCGCGCGCACGGTGAGCGAGACGCCCTCCAGCGCCCGCACGGTGCCGTAGGACTTGCCGACGCCGTTCAGGGCCAGGAGCGGCGGGTCCTGCGGGTCCCGCTCGTCGCGGGGTGTCGTCGCAGCGGTCATCGGGCGGCCTCCGCACGGCGTCGGATCCAGGCGTTGAGCAGCGTGGCGAGCAGCAGCATGGCGCCGAGGAAGAACTTGAACCAGCTCGGGTCCCACTGGGCGTAGACGATGCCCTTGCTCGTCATGCCGAAGATCAGCGCGCCGACGGCGGCACCGGCCGCCGAGCCGTAGCCGCCGGTGAGCAGGCAGCCGCCGATGACGGCGGCGGCGATGTAGATCAGCTCGTTGCCGACGCCCTGGCCCGACTGGACGACGCCGTACATGAACAGCAGGTGCTGGCCGGAGATCCAGGCGCACAGGGCGACGCCCAGGTACAGCCCGATCTTCGTCCTGGCGACTGGGACGCCGACGGCCCGCGCGGCCTCCGCGCTGCCGCCGACCGCGAAGATCCAGTTCCCCGCCCGGGTGCGCAGCAGCACCCAGGTGGCCAGGGCGACCAGGGCGAGCCACCACAGGATCGTCACCCGCACGCGGAGGTCGTCGCCGAGCGTCAGCTGGGAGGCGAACAGGGCGCGGGCGCTGGTGTAGCCCTCCATGTCGGCGATGGTCTTGGTGGAGACGGTGCCGGAGATGAGCTTGGTGGCGCCCAGGTTCACGCCGGTGAGCATGAGGAAGGTGCCGAGCGTGATGATGAAGCTGGGGAGTTTCGTGCGGACGAGGAGCCAGCCGTTGAGCAGGCCGAAGGCGAGCGTCACCAGCAGGGACACCCCGACACCGACCCAGACGTTGGCGGTCATCTGGTAGCTGGACATCGAGGAGACGAGCGCGGAGCTGGTCACCATGACGCCGGTGGACAGGTCGAACTCGCCGCCGATCATCAGCAGCGCCACGGGCACCGCCATGATGCCGATGGTGGACGCCGCGTACAGGACGGTGGACAGGCCGGCCGGGCTGAGGAAGCTGTCGGCGCAGGCGGCGAAGAAGACGAAGACGGCGACGGCGCCGACGACCGCGCCCAGCTCGGGGCGGGCCAGCAGCGCGCGCGGCCCCGGGCGCCGGGGCAGGCGTCCGCCCGGGGTGCCGGCCCCGTCCGGGCCGGCCGGACCCGGCCGCGCGGTGGCGGTGCCGGCCGTCACCGGGTGCCCCGGGCGGTGTACTCGGCCAGCGCGTCGGCGTCCTCGCGGGTGAGGATCTGCGGTCCGGTCAGCACGGGCTGGCCGCCGCCGAGCATGGTGGCGTTGTAGCGGTACAGCCACAGCAGGTCCACCGCCTGGTAGCCCTGGAGGTAGGGCTGCTGGTCGACGGCGAAGGCGATGCCGCCGTCGCGCAGTCCCGCGACGACGGCGGGGTTGAGGTCGAACGTGGCGATCTCCGCGTCGCTGCCCGCCTGGTCGGCGGCGCGCACGGCGGTGGCGGCGAAGGGGGCGCCGAGGGCGACGACGGCGTCCACCGCGGTGTCGGCTTGCAGCTCCGCCTCCAGGGAGGACTGGACGGAGGGCATGTCGGTGCCCTCGACGTAGAGGTTCTCCACGGTGCCGTCGAAGGTCTCGCGCACCCCGTCGCAGCGCTCCTCGTGCCCGATGTTGCCCTGTTCGTGGAGCACGCAGACGGCCTTGGTGCGTCCGCGCTCGTTCAGCTCCTCGCCGACGGCCCGCCCCGCGGTCGTCTCGTCCTGCCCGATGTGGGCGAGGGCGCCGAACCCCTTGGAGAGGTCCTGCCCGGAGTTGACGGTGACGACGGGGATCCCGGCCTCGACGGCCCGGCGGACGACGGCCTCCATCGCGTCCGGCTTGGCCAGGGAGACGACGAGGCCGTCGACGTCCTGGTCGATGCGGGCCTGGACGAGTTCGGCCTGCTGTCCGGCCTCCTCGTCGTGGGAGTACAGGAACTCGATGTTGTCCTTGACGGCGGCCTGCTCGGCGCCCGAGCGGACGATGTCCCAGAAGGTGTCGCCCTCGCCGGAGTGGGTCACCATTGCGAACGTCCAGCGCGGGGTGTCCACCGCGGCCCGCCCGCCGGCGGCCGCCCGCGCCCGTTCCTCCTCGGCGCGCTTCCCGCCGGTGCTGCTGCACCCGGCGAGCGGCACGGCCAGCGCGAGGAGGCCCGCGACGGCCACCGCCGTCCGCGCTCGCGCACGCGCGCTCTTCGCTTGCATCCTGGCCCTGGCCACTCGCGTCCAGCCCTTCGCTCACCGGTTCGGCGTTTCCAACCGCACAAGTATGGGACACCGGGTGCGGTGGAGGCGGCCGGGGGGCGGCGCAGGCGGGCTTCCGCGTGGGCCGGGCCTCCCCGCGCTCCCCGCGCTCCCGGCGCGAGCAGCGGGAGCGCGGGCCGGGAGCGGGGCGCGGGCCGGGAGCGGGGCGCGGGCCGGGAGCGGGGTCAGCCGCCGAGCCGCCGGTGGCGGGCGGCCAGCGCGGCGGCGCCGGTCTCGGTGAGGGAGCCGAACAGGCGCAGCCGGGAGATGCCGCCGTCGGGGAAGATGTCCAGGCGGACGTGGGTGAGCGCGGGGGCGTCCGCCAGCACGAAGCGGTGCGCGGTGTCGGGCTGGAGCCGGGTGCGCGGCAGCAGTTCGGTCCACGCGCCGTCCGGGCCGTCCTTGCCGACGAGGGCGGCCCAGCCCGCGGCGTTGCCCTTGAGGCAGGCGGTGTCGATCTCGACCGCCCGGACGCGGGCCTGGGCGGTGAGCGCGTAGGCGATCCAGTCGTTGCCCCGGTCGCGGCGGCGGCGGGTCTCCCAGCCGTCGTCCATCTTCTGCGAGCGGCCGGGGGCGATGGTGTGGGTGGCCGGGGAGTAGAAGCGGTCGGAGGCGTCCTCGACGGCGCCGCCGTTCTCCTGCGCGACCACGTCGAACGTGCCGAGCGCCGCGAGCCAGGCCGGGTCGGGGACGATCTCGCCGTGCACGCGCAGCCGGGCGATGCCGCCGTCGGGGTGCTGGTTGACGCGCAGGTGGGTGAAGCGCCGCGGGACGTCGACGGCGAATCCGTTGGCGGCGTGTCCCCCGACGGGGGTGCGCGGGACGAGTGTGGTCCACCGCACGTCCGAGGCGAGCAGTTCCCCGGGGGAGGCGGCGGCGGGCGCGGAGGTCGCCTGGACGGAGACGGACTGCGGGTAGTTGCCGCGGAAGTGGGCGGTGTCCACGACGATGCCGCGGATGACGCCGGGCGCGCCGAGCCGGACCAGGGCCCAGTCGTGGTCGTCGTCGGCCGGGTGCGGGACGGCGGCGACCGTGCCGCGGCGGCGTCGGGTCTCCCAGCCGTCCATGACCTTGCCCTTGTGGCCGAAGTGCCCGGGGTCGAACGCGGCGCGCCCGGGCAGCAGCAGGTTCTCGCGCTCGGCGAAGAACTCGTCGTTCGCGGCGATGACGCCGGCGCCCAGCCGCCGGTCGGCGAGGTCGGCGAGGTGGGCGAACGGGAAGTCGGCGGTGCGGTAGTCGGCGTAGGGGTCGCCGCCGCCGTAGGGGCGCGCGTCGCCGGTGAAGCGCGGGAGGGCGGTGGGTGCCTCGTGGTGCGCCGCGGTCATGCGGTGGTCCTCTCGATGAGTCGTCCGGCCTTGCCGAGGGTGCGGCCGTGGTCGGTGATCTGCTCGCCGCGCAGCCAGGTGGAGCGGACGACGCCGTGCAGGGTGCGGCCCGCGTAGGCGGTCACCCGGTTGCGGTGGTGCAGCCGGGCGGGATCGACCGTGAAGGTCTCCTCGGGGGCGAGGACGGCGAAGTCGGCGTCGTGGCCGGGGGCGATGGCGCCCTTCACGCCGTCGAGGCGGGCGAGGGCGGCCGGGGCGGCGGACATCCAGCGCACGACGTCCGCCAGGCAGTGGCCGCGGCGGCGGGCCTCGGTCCACACGGCGGGCAGTCCGAGCTGGAGCGAGGAGATGCCGCCCCAGGCGCTGCCGAAGTCCGGCGTCTTGAGGTCGGCGGTGCACGGCGAGTGGTCGGAGACGACGCAGTCGATGGTGCCGTCGGCGAGCCCGGCCCACAGGGCGTCCTGGTTGCGCCGCTCGCGGATGGGCGGGCAGCACTTGAACTCCGTCGCGCCGTCAGGCACCTCCTCGGCGGTGAGGGTGAGGAAGTGCGGGCACGTCTCGGCGGTGACGCGGACGCCGTCCCGCCGGGCGGCGGCGAGCAGGGGGAGCGCGTCGGCGGAGGACAGGTGCAGGACGTGGACGCGGGCGTCGAGCCGGGCCGCGAGGCCGACGAGACGGGCGACGGCGTCGTTCTCGGCGGCGCGGGGCCGGGAGGCGAGGAAGTCGGCGTAGCGCGGGCCGCGCGGCGGCGGGGCGTCCGCCAGGCGGGCCGGGTCCTCGGCGTGCACGATGAGCAGGCCGTCGAAGGAGGCGATCTCGGTGAGCGCGGCCGTGAGGCCGTCGGCGTCGAGCTGCGGGAACTCCTCCACCCCGGAGGGGGACAGGAAGCACTTGAAGCCGAACACCCCGGCGTCGTGCAGGGCGCGCAGTGCGGGGACGTTGCCGGGGACGGCGCCGCCCCAGAACCCGGTGTCCACGTGCGCCTTGTCGCGGGCGACGTCCCGCTTCACCGCGAGGTGCTCCGCGGTGGTGGTGGGCGGCAGGCTGTTGAGCGGCATGTCCAGGAGGGTGGTGACGCCACCGGCCGCGGCGGCCCGCGTCGCCGTCCAGAAGCCCTCCCACTCGGTGCGCCCGGGGTCGTTGACGTGCACGTGCGTGTCGACGAGGCCGGGCAGGAGCGCGTCGTCGCCGAGGTCGAGCACGCGGGTGCCGTCCGTGCCGTCCGGCGGCGGGGTGTCGTGCGGCAGCACGGCGGTGACGCGCCCGCCGGTGACGGTGACGGACGCGGCCCGGGTGCCCTCGGGTGTGACGACGCGCGTCGAGCGCAGGACGAGGTCCGCCGCGGGGGGTGGGGCGGACGGGGTGGCGGTCAACCGGCCTCCTTCAGCTGTTTCAACGTTCTGTTGAACGAGTTTTCATCTCCCCGCGGGTGGCGTCAAGGGCCGTCGGCCGCACCGGTCCGCCTCGGGGCGACTCTTGGAGGTTTCCACAAAATGGAATACTGATACCGAGGGGTGAAATGGAGGACCGGACGGCGCGGAGCGCGCCGCCGCCCGCCGCGCGGGTGTGCGACAGGGCGACAAAACCCTCCCCGCGGGCGATAAGCGCACGTGGCGGGTGCCCCGGGCGGCACACCCGGCCCCCCGGCAGCCCGGTAGCATGCGCCCCATCCGGCCGAAAGGAAACGCGACGTGCCGCCGTCCGAGCGCAAGACCACTGCCGCCCCCGCGGCGACCGGGGGCGTGCAGTCCCTGGAGCGGGCCTTCGACCTGCTGGAGCGGATGGCCGACGCCGGCGGCGAGGTGGGTCTCAGCGAACTGTCCGGGAGCAGCGGGCTGCCGCTGCCGACGATCCACCGGCTGATGCGGACGCTCGTCGCCTGCGGCTACGTCCGCCAGCAGCCCAACCGGCGCTACGCGCTGGGCCCGCGGCTGATCCGGCTCGGGGAGAGCGCGTCCCGGCTCCTGGGCACCTGGGCCCGCCCCTACCTGGCCCGCCTGGTCGAGGAGACCGGCGAGACCGCGAACATGGCGCTGCTGGACGGCGACGAGGCGGTGTACGTGGCGCAGGTCCCCTCACGGCACTCGATGCGGATGTTCACGGAGGTGGGCCGCCGCGTCCTGCCGCACTCCACGGGCGTGGGCAAGGCGCTGCTCGCCGGGCACTCCCCCGACGAGGTCCGCTCGCTGCTGGCCCGCACCGGCATGCCCGCAGCGACCGAGCGGACGATCACCACGCCGGACGGGTTCCTGGAGGCGCTGGAGCTGACGCGGCAGCGCGGGTACGCGCTGGACGACAACGAGCAGGAGATCGGCGTCCGGTGCATCGCGGTCCCGGTGCCCGACTCCCCCACGGCCGCCGCCATCTCCATCTCGGGCCCGGCCGGACGCGTCACGGACACCGCGACCGACCGGATCGTCCCGCTGCTCCAGGAAGTCGCCCACGAACTGTCGGCGGCGCTGGCCACGAGCTCCCCGCCTCCCGCGAACGGCGGCTGACCGGGCGCCGGGCAGGGCCCGCGGCCCGGGCCCTGCGCCGGAGCGGGTCAGATGCTCCGGCGGACCGGGGGCGGACCGAACAGCCCGATGGCGTGCCGCAGGTCGCGCAGCGGCTCGGCCAGGGCGCTCACGGAGCCGAGGGCGCCGACGGTGAGCAGGAGGGCACGGCGCAGTTCGGTGACCTCCACGGTGGCCGAGGCCGCCATGGCCGCGAGGGCGGCGAGCTGCTCCTCGGCGGCGGCCCGGTCCGGCTCGGCGAGCCTGCCGGGGTGGGCGGCCAGTCTCCCGCGCAGCCGGAGCACCGCCGTGCGCAGGCCGTCGACACGCGGGTCCGCGGCCCGGCTCAGCGTCGCCCGTGCGCCGCTCCGCACTGCTGTCGGTTCAATCCGCTCGCCTGGCAACGTGTGTGCCCCCACCCGTGAGACGGCCTCGTCCGCGCATGCATCTGTCACCCGGTGCGCCTTCACGGTGACCCAGGGGCGCCGGGGAGGAGACAGTTAACGACACGCTCCGCTCATACGTCCATACGGAAAGCCAAAACCAGCCGGGGGCTCACTCCCGCGCAACACGGCCCGTGCCCCTGCGCTCCCCCGAACGGGGGATACGTGTGCGGAGAAACGCTTCAGCGCCCGCACGCGCGTACGCTGCGCCGTTCCACTCCGGCGTACGCCCCGGGTCGCGGGGCGGCGGCGGTCCGGTCGCCATTCGGACACGAAGGGCGCGAAGGCGACCGCGGTCGGAAACGCTGGCCTGATGTACGCATGCGGTTGCCTCAATCCGATCGATATCGCCTCCTCCCTCGTGGGCTGGGGCCTGGCGGGCGTCGCCCTGTTCGTGCTCGGCCTGGTGTGCCTGGTGGGTCTGCTGACGGCCGCCGCCCTGGCCGCCGCCCGGCTCGTGGCGCGGCTCGCGCGCCGTCCGCGCCTCGGGGGCCACGACGACGCCGGGCGCGACGGCGCATCGGCGCACGGCACCGGAGGGCCCTCGCGCACCGGGCTGGCCGCCTTCACCTGGGAGGAGGAACGGAGCGGCTCGTAGGGTCGTGGCATGAGCGGCGACGCGCGGGACGCGGGACGGGTGGCCGGACTGGTGCTGGCCGCCGGGGGCGGCCGGCGCCTGGGCGGACGGCCCAAGGCACTGCTGCCCCGCCGGGGGCGGCCACTGGTCGAGCACGCGGTGGACGTCGTGCGCCGGGGCGGCTGCGACCCGGTGTACGTGGTGCTCGGCGCCTCGGCCGCGCAGGTGCGGCAGCGGGCGGACCTGACCGGATGCGTACTGGTGGACAACCCCGGGTGGGGTGCGGGCATGGGCTCCTCCCTGCGGGCCGGCCTGCACGAGCTGGCCCGGCGCGCGGACGCGGACGCCGCGCTGGTCGCCCTCGTGGACCAGCCGGGCGTCGGCGCACGGGCCGTCGCCCGGGTGCGGGCCGCGCACCGGGGACCGGCGTCGCTGGCCGCCGCGTCCTACGGCGGGCGGCGCGGGCATCCGGTGCTGCTCGGAGCGGCCCACTGGGACGGCGTCGCGCGAACCGCGAGCGGGGACCGGGGCGCGCGCTCCTACCTGCGGGAGCACGCGGCGGCGCTGACGCTGGTGGAGTGCGCGGACGTGGCGGACCCGGCCGACGTCGACACCCCGCAGGACCTGGCCCTGCTGGAGTGACGGGCCGCCGTCCCGCGGTGGCGCCGGACCGTCCCCCTCCTCTCTCGATGTCGTTCATCTCGACATCAACAAACTATTGAAGTTCCACCATGAGGAAACTAGTCTCCGAAAGCGCAAGGGTGTGTGGCCCGGGTGCCGCACGCGTGTACCACGAGCACGGAAGCCCGGCGGCCCGGACACCGTTCCTCCCCGTCACGGGAGCGGCGTGGCAGGGCGGCGGCACGTTCCGAAGGAGTGACAGCCCATGTCCGCACCAGCGCCGTCACCGCTGGCCATCGTCGACGTCGACCCCGGCCGGGCGCCCGCCCGGCAGGACGAGGTGCTGACCGGGGCGGCGCTCGCGTTCGTCGCCGCGCTCCACGAGCGGTTCACCCCGCGCCGCGACGAACTGCTGGCCCGCCGCGCCGAACGCAGGGCCGAGACGGCCCGCACCGGCACCCTGGACTTCCTCCCCCACACCGCGCACGTCAGGGACGGCGACTGGCAGGTCGCCCCCGCACCCGCCGCGCTGGAGGACCGCCGGGTGGAGATCACCGGTCCCACCGACCGCAAGATGACCGTCAACGCGCTCAACTCCGGCGCCAAGGTCTGGCTCGCCGACTTCGAGGACGCCTCCGCGCCCACCTGGGAGAACGTCGTCGGCGGCCAGCTCAACCTCATCGACGCCTACGAGCGCCGCATCGACTTCACCGACGCCCGGGGCAAGTCCTACGCCCTGCGGCCGGACGCGGAACTGGCGACCGTGGTGACACGACCGCGCGGCTGGCACCTGGACGAGCGGCACCTGCGCGCCGGAGGACGCGCCGTGCCGGGCGCGCTCGTCGACTTCGGGCTCTACTTCTTCCACAACGCGCGGCGGCTGCTGGACGCGGGCAAGGGGCCGTACTTCTACCTGCCGAAGACCGAGTCGCACCTGGAGGCGCGGCTGTGGAACGACGTCTTCGTCTTCGCCCAGGACTACCTCGGCATCCCGCGCGGCACGGTGCGGGCCACCGTCCTCATCGAGACGATCACCGCCGCCTACGAGATGGAGGAGATCCTCTACGAACTGCGCGAGCACGCCTCCGGGCTGAACGCCGGGCGGTGGGACTACCTCTTCTCCATCGTGAAGAACTTCCGCGACGGCGGCGCCGCGTTCGTGCTCCCGGACCGCAACGCCGTGACCATGACGGCGCCGTTCATGCGGGCCTACACCGAACTGCTGGTGCGCACGTGCCACAAGCGCGGCGCGCACGCCATCGGCGGGATGGCCGCGTTCATCCCCAACCGGCGCGACCAGGAGGCCAACGAACGCGCGCTGGAGAAGGTCCGCAGCGACAAGGACCGGGAGGCCGGTGACGGGTTCGACGGCTCCTGGGTCGCCCACCCCGACCTCGTCCCCGTGGCACGGGCCTCCTTCGACGCCGTCCTCGGCGAGCGGCCGCACCAGAAGGACCGGCTGCGCGAGGACGTGCGCGTCACGGCGGGCGACCTGACCGCCATCGACTCGCTCGACGCCCGGCCGACGTACCAGGGACTCGTGGACGCCGTCCAGGTCGGGCTGCGCTACATCGAGGCGTGGCTGCGCGGGCTGGGCGCCGTGGCCATCTTCGGGCTGATGGAGGACGCCGCCACGGCGGAGATCTCCCGCTCCCAGATCTGGCAGTGGGTCAACGCCGGCGTCGTCTTCCCCGACGGGCGGACGGCCACCGCGGAACTCGTCCGCGAGATCGCCGCCGACGAACTGGACGCCGTCCGCGCGGAGTTGGGCGAGGAGGCGTTCGCGGCGGGACGCTGGCGGCAGGCGCACGACCTCCTGCTGCGCGTCGCGCTGGACGAGGACTACGCGGAGTTCCTCACCCTGCCCGCGTACGAACTGCTGCCCTGACCCCGCGACGCACCGCCAAAAGCCCCGGCCCGCCCCAGGGCGGGCCGGGGCCCCTCCCCGTCAGCCCGAGCGGGGGGGAACGCCGCTCGCACGACGTGGGTTACGCCTGCTTGAACTCACCGCGCAGCACGCTCCCCTCGAACGCGGCCCACGCGCCGGGGCCGAAGACGAGAGCGCGGCAGGGCCTGGCCCACTGGCCGCGTGGGATCACGTGGTGCCTTCGGCGCGGTGACTGCTTACTCTTGTGGCCATGACTGCCCAGCCGCCGGAGCCCACTGTGCCCCCCGTTCCCCCAGCAGAGCTGCGCGCCTCCCACGACGACCGGGAAGCGGTGGTGGAGCGGCTGCGCGACGCGGCGGCCGAGGGACGCATCGGGCTGGACGAGCTGGACGCGCGCCTGGAGCAGGCGCTGACGTCCAGGACCTACGCCGAGCTGGCCGTCCTGACCGCCGACCTGCCCCGGCCGAGTCCCCCGGAGAGCCAGCCGCCGCTGGTGCTCAAGGGCGGCATGCACGGCGCGTCCCGGGGCCCCGGGCGCTGGGAGGTGCCCGGGCGCGTGGTCGCGCGCGGCGGCATGGGCGGCGTGAAGGTCGACTTCTCCCGGGCGCAGTGCCGCCTCACCGAGGTCGCGGTGGAGGCGTACGGGGAGATGGCCGGTGTCACGATCGTCATCCCCGACGCCTGGGCCGCGGACACCGGCGGCATGGACCCCGGTGTCGGCGGTCTGCGGGACAAGACCACTCCCGACCGGCTCCCGGGGACCCCGCTGGTCCGGCACACCGGCTCCGGGGGCATGGCGGGAGTCGTCATACGCCACCCCAACCGCTGGGAACGGCGCAGACTGCGCGACAACCCGGCGCCCTCGTAGAGTCTTCCGCCAAGCAGCCGGCCAACGGGGAACAGCTTCCGGGCGTCGCGGGCCCTAGTGCAGTTCCGCCGTCGCGCGGGGGGTCAGGTGGGTGCCGTCCGGCGGGAGTCCGCGGTGCGGGGCCTTGGCCCTGCGGGACCGCAGGTGGTTGAAGACCAGGTTGAGCACGACGGCCAGCACGCATCCGGTGCTGATGCCGGAGTCCAGGATGATGGTGGCGCCGTCGGGGAACTGCGCGTAGAAGCCGTGCGCCATCTCGGGGGCGAGCCCGACGCCGAGGGTCACGGCGACGATGAGGGCGTTGTCGCCCTGGTCGAGCCCGGCCTGCACCAGCGTCTGGACGCCGCTCACCGCGATCGTGCCGAACAGGACGACGCCCACGCCGCCGAGCACGGGCAGCGGCACCGCCGAGACGAGGGCCGCGGCGACCGGGCACAGGCCCAGGACCACGAGGATGCCGCCGCCGACCGCGACCACGTAGCGGCTGCGCACCCGGGACATCGCCACCAGCCCCACGTTCTGCGCGAAGGCGCTGGCCGCGAAGCCGTTGAAGACGGGGGCGACGGCGCTGCCGAGGGCGTCGGCGCGCAGTCCCGCCGCGATGACCCGCTCGTCCACCGGCTTGTCGACGATCCGGCCCAGCGCGATCATGTCGGCCGTCGACTCGGTCATGATCACGAGCATCACGATGCACATCGAGACGATGGCGGCGAGGGAGAACTGCGGCGGTCCGAAGTGGAACGGGGTCGGGAAACCGACGAGACCGGCGTCGCCCAGTCCGGCGAAGTCGGTCATGCCCAGCGGGATCGCCGCCAGCGTTCCGGCGACGAGCCCGACGAGGATGGCGACCGACTGGAGGAAGCCCCGGGCGTAGCGCCGGACGGCGAGAGTGATGACCAGCGCGAGGGCCGCCAGCCCGATGTTCGCCGCGGGAGCGCCGCCGTCCCCTCCTCCGCCTCCGTCCCCGTCCCCGCCGCCGTCGGCGATCCAGCCGAACGCGACGGGCATCAGCGAGAGGCCGATCAGCGTGATGACGCTGCCGGTGACGACCGGCGGGAAGAAGCGCACGAGTTTGCAGAACCAGCCGCTGATGGCGAAGGCCAGCAGTCCGGCGACGATGACGGCGCCGAAGATGACGGGCAGCCCGCCGCTGCCGCCCTCGGCCGCGATGATCGCGGTCATGGCGGCCACCCCGCCGAAGGACACCCCGTTGACGAACGGGAGCCGGGCGCCGATCCTCCAGACACCGAGGGTCTGGAGCAGGGTGGCTATGCCCGCGGTGAAGAGACTGGCGCTCATCAGCAGGGTGGTGTCGGCCGGGCCGAGCCCCGCCGCCGCGCCGATGACCAGCGGCACGGCCACCACTCCGGCGTACATCGCGGCCACGTGCTGGAGGCCGCTGGTGAGCATCTTCCACGGGGACAGGACCTCGTCCACGGGATGGGGGGCGCCCGGGTCCGCGTCCTGCTCGCGGTCGTGGGGCGGGCTGCCGTCGTTCCGGGTACCGGGCCTAGCGGACACTCGGTCCTCCTGTCGGTTACTGCGCCGCTGGGGCACGGCGAGGGTTTCAGGGAGGTGCGGATGGTGGTGCGTGAGTGGGGGGTGCGGTGCACGGGACGAGGGGTGGGTACCGGAGCGGGGGCGCGCACGCGTAGGGGCGCGCCCCCGCTCCGGCCGTTCGTTCAGGGCCCCGCTCGGACCCTGAACCACCGGCCGGGAGCCGTCCCTCCCGGCCGGAGTGCGACGGGGCCGTGCGGCCCCGGGTGTCAGGAGGCGGCGGCGGTCTCGGCCAGGCGCCGGGCCTGGTCGCGGGCGCTGCGGGCGATGGCGTCCTCGTCCACGGTGGTGAGGCGGCCGTCTTCGACGACGGCGCGGCCGTTCACGAGGGAGAGCGTGACGGGGGCGGCGGCGCCCAGGACGAGGGCGGCCACCGGGTCGGCGATGGAGGAGTGCCCGATGCCGTCGAGCTTCCACAGCACCAGGTCGGCGAGCTTGCCCGGCTCCAGGGAGCCGGTCTCGGCGGCCCGGCCGAGCACCTGGGCGCCGCCGAAGGTGCCCAGGCGCAGCGCCTGCCGGACGGTCAGCGCCTTCTCGCGGTGGCTGCCGAGGCGGTTGACGAGCAGGGCGTTGCGCAGTTCCGTGTGCAGCTCGCCGGACTCGTTGGACGCGGTGCCGTCCACGCCGAGGCCCACGGGCGCCCCCGCCGCCAGCAGGTCGGGCACCCGGGCGATCCCGGCGGCCAGGCGGGCGTTGGAGGACGGGCAGTGCGCGACGCCGGTGCCGGTGCGGGCGAAGGCGGCGATGTCGGAGTCGCGCATGTGGACGCAGTGCGCCATCCACACGTCCTCGCCGAGCCAGCCGGTGGACTCGAAGTAGTCGGTCGGGCCCATGCCGAACAGCTCGTGGCAGAACGCCTCCTCCTCGACCGTCTCGGAGCCGTGGGTGTGCAGCCGCACGCCCTTGCGCCGGGCCAGCAGGGCGCCCTCGCGCAGCAGGTCGGTGGAGACGGAGAACGGCGAGCAGGGCGCGACGGCTATGTGCAGCATCGACCCGAAGGACGCGTCGTGGTGGGCGTCGATGGCCGCCTCGGTGGCGGTGAGCGCGCCCTCCAGCGTCTCGACGGCGAAGTCCGGCGGCAGCCCGCCGTCCGACACGCCGCGGTCCATCGAGCCGCGCGCCGCGGTGAAGCGCACGCCCGTCTCGCGGGCCGCGCGGATCTCGGCGCCCAGCAGGTCGCCGGCGCCGCGCGGGAAGACGTAGTGGTGGTCCATGGCGGTGGTGACGCCGCCGCGGGCCATCATGGCCAGGGAGGCCCGGGCCGCCGCGTGGACCATCTCCTCGTCGATGCGCGCCCAGGTGGGGTAGAGCGCGACCAGCCAGTCGAAGAGGCTGGAGTCCTGGGCCAGGCCCCGGGTGAGCCACTGGTAGAAGTGGTGGTGGGTGTTGACCAGGCCCGGCGTGGCCAGGTGGCCGCTGCCGTCGATCCGGCGGACGACGTGCGCCAGGCCCTCGGGGGCGGCGCCCGCCCCCACCGACTCGATGACGTTGCCCGCGACGACGACGTGCCCCGGGGCGTACTCGGTGTCGTGGGCGTCCACGGTGGCGATGGCGCAGTTCTCGATGACGATGCGTTCGGCTGCTGTACCGGCCATGGGGATGTACCTCTCTGCTTCCCGTCCGTCGGGTGCGGACCCGGGGGGTCGAGCGGGGTGCCGACCGAGTCCGCCGTGGTGCTGCGCAGATGCCCCCGCCCTCCCCGGTGGTGACGCCGGCGCGTGCGTCGGGGTGCGGCGGGGCCGCCCGCTGGGCGGCCCCGGGCCGGGCCTACGGGTTGGTCACGTCGACCGGGATGCGCTGTTCGGCTCCGTCCCGCAGGACGGTGCCCTCGATCAGGCCGTACGGCCGGTCGGCCGCGTAGTAGACCTCGTGGTCGTTCTCCAGCCCGAAGGGCTCCAGGTCCACCAGGAAGTGGTGCTTGTTCGGCAGCGAGAGGCGGACCTCGTCAATCTCGCTGCGGGCGTTGATGACGCGCGCGCCCATCTGGTACAGGGTCTGCTGGAGCGAGAGGGAGTACGTCTCCGCGAACGCCTCCAGCAGGTGCCGCCTGGCCTGGGCGTAGCTGCGCTCCCAGTGGGGCGCGCGCTGTTCGTCGCTCGTCCAGTTGTGCCGCCACACGCCGGTGACCTGGGTGGCCAGGATGCGGTCGTACGCCTCCTTGAGGGTGGTGTACCTGTCCTTCACGTATCCCCAGAACTCGGAGTTGGTCGAGTTCATGACGGTGAGGTCCTTCAGCCCCGTGAGGACCTGCCAGCTCTCGCCGTCGTAGGTGATCTCCGCGGTGCGGGTCTCCCGGCCGTTGCGGACGAAGGAGTGGCGCACCTCGTCGGCGCCGATGAAGCGCGCCGCGCTGTCGGAGGTGGCGATCCGGTCCCAGGCGTACTCCTCGATCCGGATGCGTGCCCGCCGGATCGGCTCCTGCGACTGCACGAAGTGCCGGGCGAGGTGGATGCCGAACTGTTCGGCCGACGCGATCCCGTACTCCTTGGCGAAGGCGAAGACGGTGTTCTTCGTGGTGTCGGTCGGCAGCACGTTGGCGTTGGAGCCGGAGTAGTGCACCTCCTCCATGTCCCCGGAGAGGGCCACGGAGACGTTGAGGTCCTTGATGTGGTGGGTGTCGCCGTCCCTGGTGATCTTGACGACGCGGTTCTCCGCCTTGCCGTACTGGTTCTGGCCGAGCAGGGTGGGACGGGCCGGGCGGGACGTGGCGGTCATGTCGGGTGTCAGCTCCCTCGGTACACGGAGTAGCCGAACGGGTTGAGCAGCAGCGGTACGTGGTAGTGCTCGCCCGGGGTCACGGCGAAGACGATCGCCACCTCGGGGAAGAAGGCACCGCTGTCCCTTGCGCGGGGGGCGTCCTGCTGTTCCTCGGCTTGCTGGGTCTGCGGGGCTTGCGGGGTGGAGAAGTACGGCTCGGTCTCGAAGACGAGCCGTGCGTGGGCGGTGCCCTCCGGCAGCGCCGGGAGGTCCGTGCAGCGCCCGTCGGCGTCGGTGTGCGACGCGCCGTGCGCGGCCCACGCGGCCGGGCCGCCGCTTCCGTCCGCGCCGGCGCGGACGGACAGCCGGACGGCGACGCCCGCGGCCGGACGTCCGGCGCTGGTGTCCAGGACGTGCGTGGACACCGATGCGGTCGTCGTGGTGCTCATGGTTCAGGCTCCTTGCGCCAGGCGGGTCAGCCGGATGCGGTTGATCTTCACCAGTTCGGTGCGGACGTTCTCCCGCTCCCCGTCCCGCGTGTTGCCGATCCGTTCGCGGACCGCGTCGCGCATCTGCTCGCCGGTGAGCCCGGTGGCGCAGATGAGGAAGACGTGCCCGAACTTCTCCTGGTAGGCCAGGTTGAGTTCGAGCATCTCGGCCTTGAGCCGCCCGGAGGCGGCGGCCATCCCCCGCTGCTCGCGCGAGGACGCCGGGTCGCCGGGTTCCGGGCGGCCGATGGGCGGGTGGCCGGCCATCGCCTCGGCCAGGTCCGCCGCGCCCAGCTCCGCCGTGGCGGCGTCGCTCGCGGTGAACAGGGCCGCCGCGTCGGGGTACGGGCGCCGGGCCAGCATCGCGTCCACCCAGGCGGTGGCGGCGCAGATCTCGTGGAGCGCCGCGCGGGCGGTGCCCTCCTCGGCGGTGTTGAACCGGGTCAGCCCCGGTGCCGTACTGGAAGTCACGGGAGCCTCCGTGGCCGTGGTGCTGTTCGGGCTGGGAACAGCTAAGCTCCCGGGCCACACCACGTCAACACTTTGTTGAATTCTTCTCGCCGAATCCCCTCCTGGCGGGCTCAGCTCCGCGAGCGGGAACCGCCGGGCCCGGCGTTCTCGCGGTTCAGGTAGTTGTAGATAGTGAAGCGGCTGACGCCGAGCGCGCTCGCGACCGTCTCCACGCCGTGCCGCACCGAGAAGGCGCCCCGGCCCTCCAGGAGGCGCACGACGCGCTGCTTGCTCTTGCGGTCCAGCTCGCTGAGCGGCCTGCCGTGACTGCGCTCCAGGCCCGCGAGGATGTGGTTCAGCGACTCCGAGAGGTGGGGCAGCCGGACGGCGAGCACGTCCTCTCCGTCCCAGGCCAGGACCACGTCGCCCTCCGCCGCCTGCTCCGGCGCGACGATCTCGCCGCCCATGGCGTCGACGAGCGGCTTGACGGCCGCCGTGAAGGGGTGCTCACCCGGGCCGCTCACGCGTCACCGGGTTCCCGGTCGTCCGCGTCGAGCAGGTTGACCTGCAACGACACGCGCGTGGCCCCGGCGTCCAGGGTGCGGCGCAGCATCTCGTGCACCACGGCCAGTACCTCGTCGGCCGCCCCTTCGGCCGTGTTGCCGAACGGGCCCACGTCGACGGCGTCGAGTCCGGCGCGCTGGACGACCTCCCGCGCGACGACCGCGTGCGGCGGGGCCTCCTCCAGGTCGAACGGCTCGGTCGTGAACTCCACTTTCAATCGCACCGGCTCAACGTATCGCGCCGCGCGGCGACCGCCATCCCCCCGGGCGGGGGCGCAGGTGCCCGCAATTCGGACGCACCTCTTGACAGCGCCGTCGAAACCCTTGCAGTCTTCCACAAGATAGAAAATTACTTCCGCAATACGGAAGGAGCGGGTCTCCCCTCATGGGCTACACGGACACGCGCTTCACTGTGAACCTCTCGATCCTCTTCACCGAGCTGCCGCTGCTGGAGCGGCCCGCGGCGGCCGCCGCCGCGGGCTTCACCGCGGTGGAGCTGTGGTGGCCGTGGGTCTCCGCCCCCACGCCCGACGCGGCCGAGCTGGACGCGCTGCGCACCGCCCTGAACGACGCGGGCACCCGCCTGACCGGGCTGAACTTCTACGCCGGGCAGCTCCCGGGCCCGGACCGGGGCGCCCTCTCGGTGCCGGGCGAGGAGTCGGAGCGGTTCCGCGCCAACGTCGACGTCGCCGCCGGCTTCGCCGCGTCGCTGGGGTGCCGGGCGCTGAACGCCCTGTACGGCAACCGGGTGGACGGCGTGGACCCGGCCGTCCAGGACGAACTGGCCCTCACCAACCTCGCGCTCGCCGCCCGCGCCGCCGACCGCATCGGGGCCACCGTGCTGGTCGAGGCGCTGAACCGGCCGGAGTCGCCGCGGTACCCGCTGGTGAGCGCGGCGTCGGCCGTCGAGGTGGCGGAGCAGGTCAACGCCGCCACCGGCCTGCGGAACACGAAGTTCCTCATGGACCTCTACCACCTGTCGGTGAACGGCGAGGACCTGGGCGAGGTGATCGACCGGTACGCCGCCGTCACCGGCCACGTGCAGATCGCCGACAACCCGGGCCGCGGCGCGCCCGGCACCGGCGCGCTGGACTGCGCCGCCCTGCTCGGCCGGCTGCGGAAGGCGGGCTACGACGGGTGGGTCGGCCTGGAGTACAAGCCCGGCGACCGGCCGAGCCCGGGCGCCTTCGCCTGGCTGCCCGCCGCGCTGCGGCCCGCCCCCGCGTCCTGAGCCGCCGCCCCGCCCCCACGTCCGTACGGCACCGAAAGGCACACCTGTCATGAGCAACCTTCCCAAGATCGCCTGGATCGGCCTCGGCATCATGGGCTCCCCCATGTCCGAGAACCTGGTCAGGGCCGGGTACCAGGTCACCGGCTTCACGCTGGAGAAGGAGAAGCTGGACCGGCTCGCGGCGGCGGGCGGCACCGCGGCCGCCTCGATCGCCGAGGCGGTGCGGGAGGCCGACGTGATCATCACCATGGTCCCCGCCGACCCGCAGGTGCAGGCCGTCCTGCTCGGCGAGGACGGCGTGATCGCCCACGCCCGGCGCGGCGCCACGGTCATCGACATGTCCTCGATCACCCCGCAGACCTCCGTCGCGGTGGCGCGGGCCGCCGCCGAGGCGGACAAGGACCTCGCGGTGCTGGACGCACCCGTCTCCGGCGGTGAGGCGGGCGCCGTCGAGGCCGCCCTGTCCATCATGGCCGGCGGCGAGCGGTCCGACTTCGACCGGGTGCGGCCGGTCTTCGACGCGCTGGGCACCACGGTGGTCCTGTGCGGGCCGCACGGCGCGGGCCAGACGGTGAAGGCCGCCAACCAGCTCATCGTCGCCGTCAACCTCCAGGCGTGCGCCGAGGCCGTCGTCTTCCTGGAGAAGTCCGGCGTGGACCTGGGCGCCGCCCTGGAGGTCCTGAACGGCGGGCTGGCCGGCTCCACCGTGCTGACCCGCAAGAAGGACAACTTCATCGAGCGCGACTTCCGGCCGGGCTTCCGCATCGACCTGCACCACAAGGACATGGGCATCGTCACCGACGCCGCCCGCAGCGTGGGCGCCGCCCTGCCGGCCGGTGCCGTCGTCGCACAGCTCGTGGCCTCCCTGCGCGCCCAGGGGGACGGCGGTCTCGACCACTCCGCGCTGCTCCGCGCCGTCGAGCGGCTCTCCGGCCACCAGGCCGCCTGACCCCGGCCCCCGGTCCCCGGGTGGCGGCGCCGACAACCTGTCCTGTCGCGCCCAGGCGCCGCCACCCGGATTTCAACAAACTGTTGACGTGTTGTCGCAGCCGTCCCTACGCTCCCCCTCGCGGAAGCCGCTTCCGCGCTCCGTCACGGAAGGTCACCATGCCGAAGCCCACGCTGACGACCGAGTCCGGCGCCCCGGTCGCCGACAACCAGAACTCCGCCACCGCCGGGGCCGGCGGCCCCCTGCTGATCCAGGACCAGCACCTGCTGGAGAAGCTGGCCCGCTTCAACCGGGAGCGCATCCCCGAGCGCGTCGTGCACGCCCGCGGCTCCGGCGCCTACGGCCACTTCGAGGTGACCGACGACGTCACCGGCCTGACCCGGGCGGCGTTCCTCGGCACGGTCGGCAAGCGCACCGAGGTCTTCGTGCGGTTCTCCACCGTGGCCGACAACCTCGGCGGCGCCGACGCCGTGCGGGACCCGCGCGGATTCGCGGTGAAGTTCTACACCGAGGAGGGCAACTACGACCTCGTCGGCAACAACACCCCGGTGTTCTTCATCAAGGACCCGCTGAAGTTCCCCGACTTCATCCACTCCCAGAAGCGCGACCCCTTCACGGGCAAGCCCGAGGCCGACAACATCTGGGACTTCTGGGCGCACGCACCCGAAGCCACCCACCAGATCACCTGGCTCATGGGCGACCGCGGCATCCCCGCCTCCTACCGGCACATGAACGGCTACGGCTCGCACACCTACCAGTGGACGAACGAGGCCGGGGAGTCCTTCTTCGTCAAGTACCACTTCAGGACCAACCAGGGCATCCGCTGCCTGAGCAGCGAGCAGGCCGCCGAGACCGCGGGCCGCGACGCCAACAGCCACCAGGCGGACCTGCTCAACGCCATCGAGCGCGGCGTGCACCCCTCCTGGACGCTGCACGTCCAGGTGATGCCCGCCGCCGACGCCGACGGGTACCGGTTCAACCCGTTCGACCTCACCAAGGTGTGGCCGCACGCCGACTACCCCCTCCAGCGGGTCGGCCGCCTCGTGCTGGACCGCAACCCCGACAACGTGTTCGCCGAGGTCGAGCAGGCGGCGTTCTCGCCGAACAACTTCGTGCCCGGCATCGGGCCGTCACCCGACAAGATGCTCCAGGGGCGGCTGTTCGCCTACGCCGACGCGCACCGCTACCGGCTGGGCGTCAACCACACCCGGCTCCCGGTGAACGCGCCCCGGGCGACGGAGGCCGCCACCTACGGCCGCGACGGGCTGATGGCCGCAGGCGGCCAGGGCCGTCACGCGAAGAACTACGAGCCCAACTCCTACGGCGGGCCCGTGGAGAGCGGCCGGGCGCTCACCGCGCCACTGGCCGTGTCCGGCCACACCGGCACCCACGCGAGCCCGGCACACCCAAAGGACGACGACTTCTTCCAGGCCGGGGAGCTGTACCGGCTGATGTCGCACGAGGAACGGCAGCGGCTGGTGGCGAACATCGCCGGCGGCCTGTCCCAGGTGACCCGCGACGACGTCGTGGAGAGGAACCTCGCCCACTTCCACGCCGCCGATCCGGACTACGGCACGCGCGTCGAGGAAGCCGTGCGCGAGCTGCGCGAAGGCTGACAGGGAGGTCGGCCCGAGCGCCGTCCCGTACCGCCGGCCCGTGGACGAGGGGTGGCCGCGCGGTACGGGACACCCGCGTCCGCGCCCCCGGCCCGACCGGTACCGGGCCGCTGCGGAGCTGTTCGCGCGAATCGCCCCCGCCGCGGCGCGGCGTGGGGGACGATGGGCGGATGGCGGAGATGACGGGTAACGGGCCGGTGCGCTGCCCGGTGTGCCGGCGCGAGCACCTGTACACCCCGCCGGTCTACCCCTGCCCGTGCGGCGCCCCCGTCGCCCTGCCGATGCTGCCCGGCGGCGTGCCCCTGCCCATCCGGCACCGTACGTGGGCCGGTTCGTGGGTGGCGGTCCGCTGCACCGGCTGCGGCCGTGACGAGGAGTGGCCGCAGCCCGAACTCGGCTGCTCGTGCGGGGCGTTGCTGGCGCTTCCGGTGGACCGCAGGCGCACCGGCGCGGTACCGCCCGCCGCGCCCGCGCCCCAGGAGTCCGTCCCGTACCGCCCGGCGTTCACGCCGGTGACCATCCGCACCGCCAGGGACGCGGTGCTGGCCGCCGCGCACTACCTGCGCTGGCTGGGCTTCACCGACGTGCGGGCCGCGCAGAGCCCGCCGGCGTCCGGCATCGACCTGCGCGGACCCCTGGTCGTCGCCCGGGTGGACCCCACGACGACGCCGACGGCCGCCGACGCCGTCGAGACGGTGTGGATCACCGGCATGCACGCGTCCGTCACCGCCGTCTGCTTCGCCCTGGCCGGGTACGCCGCCGAAGCCCGCACCCGCGCGGAGCAGCTGGCGCTGCCGCTGTTCGCCCTCGATCTCACCGGCACCCCGCAGCCGGTCAACGGCCCGGCGGAACGCCTGGCGCGCACCGGGGCGTGAGCCGCTCCCACGCCCCGGCGCCCGCGGGCACGGTGACCCGGCGTCAGGAGCTGAGCGCCGCCGTGCTCCAGATGTCACCGATGGCCTCCTCGGTGCGGCGGGCGTGGAACACCGCTTCCTCCGGGTCGTCGCCGCGGTCCAGGCCCTCCTGCCCGACCTCCAGCGCCAGCTCGCGCAGGGCGTCGTCCCCGGGGTCGTCGTAGTAGGAGGTGAACTCCTGCGGCACGTCGGCTCCCGCCTCCCGCAGCCGGCGGACCACCGCCATACCTCCGGGGAAGTAGACGGCCATGTCGGTGTGCACGGCCAGGGCGGCGGCCGCCTGCCCGCCGGTCATAGCCACCCAGGACAGGGCGCCGTTGTACGCGTAGGCGCCGCGTTCGGCGGGCCACCGCGTCCAGTCGGCCTCCGTCATGCCCAGGGCGCGGGCGGCCTCGCGCAGTTTGGGCGTCGCGTCCTGGACGAGCCGGCCGAGGGCGAGCCAGAAGCCGGGGGCGGCGCCGCTGTGGAAGCGGGCGGTCAGGGTGCCGTAGGCGACGAGTTCGGCCGCGTGGCACTGCATCTCGATGGCGACCAGGCGCCGCAGGTGGACGGTGGGGTCTGTGCCCTGTCCGACGGTCTCCGGCAGCGGGTTGCCGACGGGGTGGAGGTCACGGAGGCGCTCGACCTCCGCGACGGCCCGCTCGATACCGGCGAGGTGGTGTGTGGTGGTCATGGGTTTCCCTTCTTCCTGCGCCGTTCTTTCCGGACGGCGCGGTGGCGGGCGTGGGACGTGCGGCGGTGTGCCGCGGTCAGTGCGCGGGCGTCCGCGCTCCGGGCGGGGGCAGGTAGCCGACGTCGCGGAGGTGGCGCAGGCCGAGGTCGATCAGCCGGGCGTCGACCGGCGGGCACTCCAGCCCGCTCCCGGCCGTCGCCCGCTCGGTGTTGCCCCGGTCGAACGCGGGGAAGGTGTCCGCGAGGTACATCTCCATGACCGACATGCCCGCGTCGTGGGCGGGCTCGGTGAGCATGGGGAGGTACGGGGCCATCGGGTGCTCCGGGTCCTCGGCGGACCGCTGGGCGACGGTATCCACCCAGGTGCCGTAGGGCACCTTCCCGACCCGGTACCCCATGGCGCGCAGCCGTTCGGCGAGCAGGTCCAGCCGCGCGGCGCGCGGGTTGGTGAGGTGGTGGACGCGGCCGTCGGGCTTCCCGTGCGTGATGACGCGGGTGATGACGTCCGCGGTGTAGTCCACCGGCACGAAGTCCAGCGGGAGCGGGATGTCGGGGACGAGGCCGCTCTCGGCGATCGTGCGGAACAGCGCGCACATCATCGTGCCGGTGTTCCACACGCCCCCGTCGGCGGCACCGGTGATCTCGTACGGGCGGTGGACCGCCACGGGCAGTCCGCGCCCGGCCGCCTGCCGCACCAGGCGTTCGGCCACCCACTTGGTCTCCGTGTAGCCCAGGGACAGCCGCTCGGGGTGGTCGAGCGGGGTGTCCTCGCTGACGTGCCGCACCCCGGCGGTGCCGAAGCCGGCGATGACGTCGATCGTCGAGATGTGGTGGACCGGCTTGCGGCGGTGGGTGCCGGCCAGCTCCAGGACCGTGCGGGTGCCGCCCACGTTCGCCGGGGCCAGAGCCTGGTACGGGTAGGCGAAGTTGACGCTGCTCCCGGCGTGGACGACGACGTCGCAGGCGCGGGCCAGGGCGTCCCAGTCCGCGTCGGCCAGCCCGAAGTGCGGCTCGGCCAGCTCGCCGGGCACGGGGACGACGCGGTCCTCGCACACCGAGGCGTCCAGGCCGTAGCGGCGCATGCGGGCCGCGATCCGGCGTGCGCCCTCCGCGGCGTCCCGGGCCCGGGTGAGGCAGTAGACGCGGTCGGCCCCGGCGCGGACGAGCCGGTCGATCAGGTGGACGCCGAGGAAGCCCGTGCCGCCCGTCAGCAGGACCCGTCCCGGCACCTCCGCGGCGGTCTCTGGCGCGGAGAACCGCAGGGCGGGACCGAGGCGCGCCTCGGCCGCGAAGTCGGGCCGGCCGGCCGCGCCGGACGGTTCCGCGCCGGGGTCGGCCAGTTCGCGGGCCCGCGCGGTGAAGGCGGCGAGGGTGGCGTTGTCCAGCAGGCTGCGGACCAGCTCCGTGCTGCGCTCCGCGGGGATGCCGAAGTGCCGCCGGGTGGCCGCGGCGACCTGGGTGGCCAGCAGCGAGGTGCCGCCCAGCGCGAAGAAGTCGTCGTCCCGCCCCACCGCGTCGGTGCCGAGCCGCTCGCGCCAGATGTGGGCGGCGGTCTCCTCCGCACCGCCGTGGGGGGCGTCCCCGCCGGGGCCGGCGTCGTCCCGCTCGGTGACGAGGGCCAGCAGGCGGTCCCGGTCGGCCTTGCCGCTCGTGGTCAGCGGCAGCTCCGCCGTGGCCACGATCCGCGCGGGCACCATGTAGGCCGGGAGCCGGTCACGGGCGTGCTCCCGCAGCTGGTGGACGAGCGCCGCGGTGTCCGTCTGCGGTGCGCACGCCACGGCGGCGCCCAGCCGCTGCCCGCCGCCCTCGCCGAGCACGTCGACCGCCGCCTCCCGTACGTCCTGGTGGGTGCTCAGTACGTTCTCGATCTCCTCGAGTTCCACGCGGAAGCCCCGCAGTTGCACCTGCCGGTCCCGGCGGCCGAGGAACTCAAGGACGCCGTCCGCGCGCCAGCGCGCCACGTCGCCGGTGCGGTAGAGCCGGCCGTCCGGGTCGTCACCGAAGCGGTCGGGCGGGAAGCGGTCGGCCGTCTTCTCCGGGGCGTTGAGGTAGCCCAGCGCCACACCGTCGCCGCCGAGCCACAGCTCGCCCTCCTCGCCGACGGCCGCGAGGCGCCCGTCGTGGCGCACCACGTAGGCGGTGGTGTCAGGCAGCGGCCGTCCGATGGGGACGAGTTCGGCGTGCGGGGCGAGTTCCTCGATGACGTGGCTGACGCTGATCACGGCGTTCTCCGACGGCCCGTACCCGTTGACCAGGTAGCGCGGGCTTCCGTGGTCGAGCACCGCCTGGACGGCCGACCGGCTGAGCGTGTCGCCGCCCGCCATGAGGCACCGCAGGCCGGCGAACATTCCGGGCGCCGCCTGCGCGTGCTGGTGGAACAGGCCGGCGCTCAGCCAGGCCACCGTGATCCCCTGCTGCCGCAGCGTCTCCTTCAGCGCCCTGGTGTCGAGCAGCGCGTCGGGCTCGGGCAGCACCAGGCAGGCGCCGTTGAGCAGGGTGCAGAAGAACTCGTAGCAGGAGACGTCGAAGGCCGGGCTGGTGGTGGCCAGCAGCCGCTCGCCGGGCCCCGGGACGGAGGGGTGGTCCGCCGCGGCGAACCGGACCAGGCCCCGGTGGGTGCAGACCACGCCCTTGGGCGTCCCCGTCGAGCCGGAGGTGTAGACGATGTAGGCGGCGTCGGTGGCCCTGCGCCCGCCGGTCCACCGGGCCTCGCGGGGCGGCAGCGGGTGGGCGGCCGCCTCGTCGGGCGTGACGAGCGCGGCGGTGGCGGGCAGGCCGGTGTCCGGCGGGGCGATCACGTGGCCGGCCCCGGAGTCCTCCAGGACCGCGGTCAGGCGCGCGGCCGGGTGGGAGGGGTCCAGCGGCAGGTACACGCCGCCGGCTTCGAGGATGCCCAGCGCCGCCGCGACGGCGTCCGGGGAGCGCTCCAGGAGCATCGCCACGGTGTCGCCGTCGCCCACGCCCCGGGAGCGCAGGTGGGCCGCCGTCCGGCGCACGCGCTGCTGGAGCTGGTGGTAGGTCCACCGCCCGCCGGGCCAGAGCAGGGCGAGGGCGTCGGGGTCGCGTTCGGCCCGCTCGGCGAAGAGGGTGGGCAGGAGCGCGTCGCGCGGGTAGTCGGTGGCCGTGGCGTTCCACCGCCGGACGTGCTCGGGCACGCGGTGGGCGGGCTGGCCGGTGTCGGGCATGGGCGGGCCTTCCGTGGTGGGGTGTGACGGGCCGGGGCGGGCGGTGCCGGTCAGCCGGTGAGCAGGACCTTGCCGGTGCGGCCCGGCCGCGTGGCGTGTTCCAGGGCGAGTGCGTAGGCGTCGAGGTCGTAGCGGGCGGCCACCTCCAGGCCCGGCAGCCCGGCGGCCACCTCGGCGCCGACCTCGTCCGTCAGGCGCCGCACCGCCGCCGTCCCCTGCCGCTCCAGCCGTTCCAGCCGCTCCGGCAGCCAGAACCCGCGCACCCGCACCCGGCGGAAGATCAGCGCCTCGGGCGGCACGGACAGCGGGCGGCCGGAGAGCATGCCGTAGGAGACGAACCGGCCGCCGGGGCGCACGCAGCGCAGCGCGGCTCCGCCCACGGCTCCGCCCACGGAGTCCAGCGCGGCGTCCGCCCCGCGGCCGTCCGTGGCCTGACGGACGCGGTCGGCCAGGTCGTTCTCCGTGCCGGTCAGCAGCGGGACGGCGCCGCCGCGTTCCAGCGCGGGGACGTGCTCCGCCCGCCGGACGGCGGCGAAGCAGCGCACGCCGCGCCGGCGGGCGAGCCAGGCGACCATGCGGCTGACAGCGGACGCGCCGGCGGTCAGCAGCACCGTGCCGCCGTCGCGCAGTCCGAGGTCGTCGAGCAGGAGGCGGGC
The DNA here is from genome assembly GCF_036323765.1 of Streptomyces solitudinis. NCBI lineage: Bacteria > Bacillati > Actinomycetota > Actinomycetes > Kitasatosporales > Streptomycetaceae > Streptomyces > Streptomyces solitudinis. The sequence continues at coordinate 396,488 of NZ_JAZDCW010000001.1, read as the reverse complement.
GGTGAACGGGTTGACGGTGAGCTGGCAGGCGACGTCCAGGGGCATGCGCTCGCTCACCGGCAGTACGGCGGCGGCCGGGGCGCAGACGTAACTGCGCCAGGTGCCGTCGGCGGCGACGGCCACCCGGGTGCCGGGCGGCGGTCCGGACGTGCCCGGGCCCAGGGCGTCGACCACCCCGGCGCCCTCGAAGCCCGGGGCGCCGGCCGGGGCACCGCCGTCCGGTCCGCCCCGCGCGTCCCGCCCGCGCTGCCCGTCCGGCGCCTCCGGGTCAGTGGCGAACCGGGCCCGGCGGCCGTAGCGGCCCTGCACGAACAGCAGGTCGGAGGGGTTGACCGGGCGTGCCGTGACACGCACCCGCACCTCTCCCGGCCCTGGTACCGGGCACGCCGCCTCCACCCTCCGCAGCACGCGCAGGGGGTCGCCGTGGCGTGCGAACACCAGCGCCCTCACGTCCCGTCCCCCTCCCCCGGGCCCGCGGCGTGCAACGCCTGCGCGAGTGCGGCGATCGTCGCCCGCCCCGAGTGCACCAGCTTGTTGACCAGGACGTAGGAGGCCACACCCGCGTCCAGCGCGGCGGCCAGGTGCTCGGCCGCGCCCGCGCCACCGGAGGCGATCACCGGCAGGCCGGACGCCCGGCCCACGGCACCGGTCAGCTCCAGGTCGTACCCGGCGGAGGTGCCCTCCCGGTCCACGCTGTTGGCGAGGATGCCCGCCAGCCCCAGCTCGCCGTACCGGCGTGCCACGTCCGTGGCCTGGAGGCCGGTGGGGGTGTCGCCGCCGTGGACGAGCACGCGCCACCCGCCGTGCCCGTCGGCCGCGCAGTTGAGGACGCCGAGCAGGCGGTGGCCGCCGAACTCGGTCGCGGCCGAGGCGACGAGGCCGGGTTCCTCGGCCATGCTGGTGCTCACCGAGAGCTTGGCCGCGCCCGCCGCGAGCAGCCTCTCGCACGCCGTGAGCGAGGTCAGGACGCCCTGCTGCACGGAGACGAACGGCGCCAGGCCGGTCTTCCCCAGCTCGTGCAGCAGGCCGGGCAGGTAACCGGTGTCCTCCCACGGGTCCAGGACGTCGAGGAAGAGCGTGGCCGCGCCGTCGCGGGCGTAGTCGCGCGCGATGGCGACGACGTCCAGGGGGTCACGGAGACCGGGGTGGCCGGCCGGTTCGGTGGCCCGCCCCGCGCTGACGTCGATGCAGGGGACCACCGCCTCGGCCCACCGGGTCCGGGAGTCGGGGGGAGTACTGCCGTAGGTCATCGTTCAGCCGCCTTCCACGTCGTGCCGGAGCCGCCGCAGCCGGCCGGCGCCGGGCGCCAGCCGTTCGGCCACGGCGACGGCGGAGGCCATTGCCGCCTCCTGGGTGTCGATCGGTGTGGTGCAGTGGCCCGCGAAGAACAGTCGCCGCGCACCGGGTGCGGCGGCCAGCCGGCTCCGGGCGCGGACCGCCCCGGGAGTGGGCAGGACGGTCCGGTAGCTGGAGCGGGCCAGCTCCTGCCGCGGCCGGCCGGCACGGTGGGTGAGCTGGCTGACGAACAGGTCGGCGCCGGACGACGGCCCGTACCACGTCGTCGTCTCGCTCCACCCGTCGTGCACCGCGGTGTTGCTCGTCGACCACGCCGCACGGTCGGCGGGCATGCCGAAGGGGTCGCGGTGCAGCGCGTAGGTCAGACTCCGGTGGGGGACGGCGGCCAGCGCGGTGCGTGACTCCTCCGCCCCGGCCAGGGGGGTGAGCGCCTCACGCGCCCGGTCCGCGGGCAGCGCCAGCACCACGGCGTCCACGGCGTGCACGCCGCCGACCGCGTCGACGAGCGCGAAGCCCTCGCCGTCCGCGGTGACCGCGCGCAGCGGGGTGCCGACCCGCACGGAGGCCGCTCGCAGGTCCCCGGCCAGCGCGTGGACCAGCGTGCCCGTGCCGCCGCGCAGGTACGTGACCTCCGGGGCCCGCTCCTCGCTCGGCTCGGGACCGGCGAACTGGGCGCCCACGGCACGGGCGGACAGGCCGCGGGTCTCCTGGAGCGTGCAGCCGTGGACGGACGCGGGCAGCGCGTACAGCAGGTCCGCGTGGGACCGGATGTGCCCCGGCCACGTCTCCACCAGCTCGCCGAGGGTGACGTCCCAGCCCATCTCCTCGGCCTCCCAGCGTGCGGCCTCCGTCACGAACCGGGCGAGGGCCCGCCGCACCGGGCCCCGCGGCGTCACCGGCCGCCCGTCGGCGCCGGACCCGGCCGGTGACACCCACGCCGGCTCCGGCGCGCGGGCCCGCGAGAGCGTCCGGGTGGCGGGAGAGGTGACCAGGTCGCCGGCGGTGAGCCCGGCCTCGGTGGCGACGTGGCGCCAGACGGGGAAGGAACCGGGTGCGGTCTCGCGCACGCCGAGGTCGACCCCGTGTGTGTGCCCGTTGCTCCGCACGGTCACCGACTCGGCGTTGCCGCCCAGCCGGGGCCGCGCCTCCAGCAGCACGACGTCGTGGCAGCCCTCCAGGAGCCAGGCCAGCGTCAGCCCCGCGAGCCCGCCTCCGGCGATTCCGACGCGCATCGCCGCCCGCCTCATCCGGCCGCCGGGGCGGGCGTGCCCGCTCCGGCGGCCGCGGCCTGTGGCCTGCGGGCGGCGAGCCGCCGGAACCCGTCCGGGCCCGCCCGCAGCAGTCCGGCCGGGACGACCCGGCGTGGCACGCCGGTGCCCGCCGGTCCTTGGCGCCCGGCGACGGTGAGCAGGGCGTCGGGCCGCTGCGCGGGCTTCCCCCGCTGCGCCGGTATGAGGAGACCGGCACGGCGGGCTGGATGGTGCGTCACAGGCGATCATTTCCCGGGTGTGTAAGGGGATTTCGAGCATGCGGCGGCGAGTTCCCGCACCTTTTCCGCGCATACCGAAATACCACCGGTACCTTGGGAGGAGTCCCCGGTACCTATGGTTTGCCGAAAGCCCCGGGCCAGGGAAGACGAACGGAATACGGACGGCTTTCGGTAATCCCGCACGATGGCAGGCGGCAGGCGGCCCGGACGGCGGTGGGTCACCGCCGGGACGGCGGCTGGCCGGAGCGGGGAGGGGTGTGGCGGGCAGGGCGCCCCGGGGTGGGGCCCTGCGTAGGCGCCGCGCGGGGAACCACCGGCGGTGGCGACGGGGTTGGCGGAGGTCTGCGGGCTTCCTGGGGAAGGCGTGGTGGGGCTGACCCGTTCCCGACGCTTTCACCGTGAGCGCTCCGGGTAGGACACGGGCACACCTCCCGCCGGTCGGGCCGCTCAGACGCGCGGCCACCGCACGCGATCACGAGGACGGTTCACCGCCTGCGCCGCCGTGCCCGGTGTGCGCGGAAGTGGAGGCACGCGTGTCCGAAGAGCAACGACACTCCTCCGATTGCCCCGATCCGGAATTGCTGCGGGAAATCCTCACGGCGGTGCGGGAGATCGATCGCATACTCCGCGAACTGCTGTGGCTGCTGGAGGCAGCCGTCGACGCGGCCCCGGCACCGCTCGGGTCCGCCCGGCCCCCGGGAGCCGGGAGCGCCGCCCCTCCCCCGCCAGGCGGAGCCGAGTGGCGCCGGGACCTGACCCCGCGCGAGCACGAGATCCTCGCCCTCCTGCTGACCGGGATGTCCAACCGGGCGATCGCCCGGCGGCTGGGCATCACCGAGCGCACGGTGAAGAACACCCTGCACCCGGTCTACCGCAAACTCGGCGTCGCCGGACGCGCCGAGGCGATCGTGCGCTTCCTCCGGGGCACCTCGCCCCCGGGGGACGCGGCGGGCGGCCCTCCCGGACGCCGGGCCTCCGGCCCCCCGGGCCCGCACGAACCCCCCGGCGGCGCGCACTGATCCACCGGGGGCCCGCGAGGCGGCGCCGCACCGGCCGGACGGCGGCCGGCCTGACGGCGGATCACGCCGTGCCGGGCGCGGCCTCGCCGAAGGCCGTGACCGGCACTTCTGCCCGCAGGTCCCGGAGCAACCGGCCGCCGCCGGTCCGCGTGCCCCCCTGGCTTCTCCCCTTGCCCTCCCCAGGCCCCGGCCGGGGTTGACGGCCACCGGCCACCCTCCTACATTGATTTCACATCTCAGAACATTTATTCCACATCACGGAAGTTGTCCGCCGTGGCGGCGCCACGGCCATCCGGCCTCGCCGCCCTCCCGCGAGAGCCCCAGGTTCACCAGGAGCACCGAATGCCTCGTATGACCGCCGCCCGTGCGGCAGTTGAGATCCTCAAGCGTGAAGGCACGGACACCGCGTTCGGCGTGCCGGGCGCGGCGATCAACCCGTTCTACGCGGCCCTGCGCGCCAGCGGCGGGATCGAGCACAAGCTCGCCCGGCACGTCGAGGGCGCCTCCCACATGGCCGAGGGCTACACCCGCGCCAGGGCGGGCAACATCGGCGTGTGCGTCGGCACCTCGGGCCCGGCGGGCACCGACATGATCACCGGCCTGTACTCCGCCCTCGGGGACTCCGTCCCGATCCTGTGCATCACCGGCCAGGCGCCGACCGCCCGGCTGCACAAGGAGGACTTCCAGGCGGTCGACATCCAGTCCATCGCGGCGCCGGTCACCAAGATGGCCATGACCGTCCTGGAACCCGCGCAGGTGCCCGGCGCCTTCCAGCAGGCGTTCCACCTGATGCGCTCGGGCCGCCCCGGCCCCGTCCTGATCGACCTGCCGCTGGACGTGCAGCTCGCGGAGATCGAGTTCGACCCCGAGACGTACGAACCGCTGCCCGTGCACAAGCCGGCCGCGACGCGCAGGCAGGCCGAGAAGGCCATCGCCATGCTCAACGCCTCCGAGCGCCCGCTGATCGTCGCGGGCGGCGGCATCATCAACGCGGACGCCTCCGCGCTGCTGGTGGAGTTCGCCGAGCTGACCGGCGTCCCGGTCGTCCCGACGCTGATGGGCTGGGGCACCATCGCCGACGACCACGCGCTGAACGCGGGCATGGTAGGGCTCCAGACGTCGCACCGGTACGGCAACGCGACGTTCCTGGAGTCCGACTTCGTCCTCGGCGTCGGCAACCGCTGGGCCAACCGCCACACCGGAGGGCTGGACGTCTACACCGAGGGCCGGACGTTCGTCCACGTCGACATCGAACCGACCCAGATCGGCCGGGTGTTCGCCCCCGACTACGGCATCGTCTCGGACGCCCGGCCGGCCCTGGAGCTGTTCACCGGGGTCGCGCGGGAGCTGAAGGCGGCCGGACGGCTGAAGGACCGCGGCGCCTGGGCCGCCGCCGCCCGGGAGCGGAAGGCCACCCTGCACCGCCGCACCCACTTCGACGACGTCCCGATGAAGCCGCAGCGCGTCTACGAGGAGATGAACAGGGCTTTCGGCCCCGAGACGCGCTACGTCTCCACCATCGGCCTCTCGCAGATCGCCGGTGCCCAGATGCTGCACGTCTACCGGCCGCGCCACTGGATCAACTGCGGCCAGGCGGGCCCGCTGGGCTGGACCGTCCCGGCCGCGCTGGGCGTCGCCACGGCCGACCCCCACGCCCCCGTCGTCGCCCTGTCGGGTGACTACGACTTCCAGTTCATGATCGAGGAACTGGCGGTCGGCGCGCAGCACCGCATCCCCTACGTGCACGTGCTGGTGAACAACTCCTACCTGGGGCTGATCCGGCAGGCGCAGCGGATGTTCGACATCGACTTCCAGGTCAGCCTGGAGTTCGCGAACATCAACTCCCCGGAGCTGGGCGTCTACGGCGTGGACCACGTCAAGGTCGCGGAGGGGCTGGGCTGCAAGGCCCTGCGCGTCACGGACCCGGGCGAGCTGGGCGCGGCCTTCGAGCAGGCCCGCAAGCTCGCCGCCGAGCACCGGGTGCCGGTCGTCGTCGAGGCGATCCTGGAGCGCGTCACCAACATCGCCATGAGCGGCAGTGACATCGACAAGGTGAACGAGTTCGAGGAACTGGCCACCGAGGCGGCGCACGCACCCACCGCGATCACCCCGATCGCCTGACCCCGGCGCCGGGACGGCGGGCCGCCCCCGCGCGGCCCGCCCCCGCGCGGCGCGTCCCGGGCGGCGCGTTGGCGTGAGGTGCGCGGTCCCGGCACGGCCATGGTGCACGATCGGGGGGTGCGGACACAGGAGTACGACGAGCAGACAACCGCCACACCGGTGCCGAGGCAGGCGTCCGATCCGGCCGCCCGGCGGCGGCCCGGGCGGGCCGGACGGCGCCGCGTCCTCACCGCGTGCGGCGCGGTGGCGCTGGTCCCGGCCGCCGCCGTGCTGGCCGCGCGGGCCCTGGACGTGGACGGCCCGGCCCCGCTCCCCCAGCTCCTGGCGTTCCTGCCGTGGCTCCTGGTGCCCGGCTGGCTGGCGCTGGCGTGCGGATTCCTGGCGCGGCGGGCGCTGCTGTCGTGCGGCGCCGTGGCGGTGCTGGCGGCCACCGCGTGGTTCGTCCAGCCGTACGGCCCCGACCGCGCCGCACCGCCCGGTGCGCCGCACGCCCAGGTGCGCGTGCTGACCGCGAACCTGGAGTTCGGCCAGGCCACCGGCGCCCTGCTCGACGTGCTGCGCCGGGAGCGGCCGCACCTGGTGGCCGTCCAGGAGTGCGACCGGCGCTGCGCCGCGGCGCTGGAGACGTCCGCACTGCGCGAGACGTACCCCTACCGGGTGATCGCGGGCAGCGGACCGGCCGAGGGCTCGGCGCTGCTCAGCGTGTACCCCCTCAGCGACTCCGGCGAGATCCCCGGCGTCCTGTCGATGCCGGGAGCGGTGGCGGACGTGCGCGGGGTGCCGGTGCGCGTCCAGGTGGTGCACCCGATGCCGCCGCGGCTGGGCTCCATGACCGCCTGGCGCGAGGAGCTGGCCGCCGTGCGGCGGGCCGCCGAGGACCGCGGGGAGGTGCGCACGGTCATCGCGGGCGACTTCAACGCCACCCAGGACCACGCCGCCTTCCGCGCCGTACTGGACACCGGGCTGCGCGACAGCGCCCGGCTGCTCGGCCACTCCCGCACCCCCACCTGGCCGTCGGCGACGGCGCCGCCGTTCGGCGCGCAGATCGACCACGTCCTGCTCAGCGAGCGCCTCGTCCCGGTCGACGCGCGCTTCCTCGACCTGCCGGGCACCGACCACCGCGCCCTGCTCACCGACGTCCAGGTGCACTGAAGGGCCGGACGGCCGTTCAGCGCACCGCCGCGCCGCCCGCCGGACGCCCCGGCGGACCGGCGGATGCGGGCGTACGGGAACCGCACAGGGGTCCGGTGGCGTTTTACGGGCAGACGGCCGGTACGCAGGGCTTCGGGGGCGCATGGGCGAAAGGGGACGGTCGTGAATCTGCTCGACGTCGTGCTGCTGCTCGCCACCGCGGCGTTCGCGGTGGCCGGGTACCAGCGGGGGCTGGTGGTCGCCGTGCTGGGGCTGGCGGGGTTCGCCGGCGGTGCCGTCGTCGGCGTGTGGCTGCTGCCCTTCACCCTCGATCTGGTCGAGCGCGGCACCACGGCCGCGACGGCGGTGGCCGTCGCCACGGTGCTGCTGCCCGCGGGCGTCGGCCACGCCCTGCTGTCCCGGCTCGGCTGGGCGCTGCGCGGGTCGCTGCGCCGCTCCCCGGTGCGGCGGCTGGACGCCCTCGGGGGCGCGCTCGCGGGTGCGGTGGCCCTGCCGCTGGTGGCCTGGATGGCGGCGAGCGCGCTGGTCACCTCGCCGTCGCCGCAGATGAACCAGGCCATCCGGGAATCGCGGGTGCTCCAGACGGTGCACGACCGGATGCCCGAGCAGGCTCCGACGTGGTTCAGCCGGGCCACGAACGCGCTGACGACGGCCGGGTTCCCCCAGGTGTTCAACCCCTTCGAGAACGAACCGGTGACCGGCGTGGCGGAGCCGGCCGGCGACGCGGTGACGGAGGCGGCCACCGCCGCGGCGCAGCGCAGCTCGGTGAAGGTGACGGGCGTCGCGGTGGTGGACGGCCGGAGGCAGGGCCAGGAGGGCAGCGGCTTCGTCTTCGCCGAGGAGCGGGTGATGACCAACGCGCACGTGGTGGCCGGGGTGGACCGGCCCACGGTGGCGGTCGGCGGGGTGGGGGGCGCGCTGCCCGCCACGGTGGTGTACTTCGACCCGGACACCGACGTTGCGGTGCTGCGGGTGGCCGGGCTGGACGCCCCGGCGCTGGAGTTCGCCGCGGACACCGGCCGGGGCGATCCGGCCGTGGTGGCCGGGTATCCGGGCAACGGCGGGCTCGACCTGCGCGCGGCCACCGTCGCCGGTGAGGTGCCGGCCCGGGGCCAGGACATCTACGGGACGAGCGTGGTCACCCGCGAGATCCACCCGCTGCGCGGCACGGTGCGGCCGGGAAACTCCGGCGGCCCGCTGCTGACGCCGGACGGGGAGGTCGCCGGGGTGATCTTCGCCCGCTCCGCCAGCGACCCGGACACCGGGTACGCGCTGACCACCGGGCAGGTGCGCCGCGCCGCCGAGGTGGGCGGCACGGCGACCAGCGCGGTGGACACCGGCGACCGGGCGGCCCGCAGCGGTTCGTAGGGCCTGCCGTGCGCCCGGTCCTGCCGCCGGGGGCGCCCCTCGGCGGCAGGACCGGGCGGGTGGTCACCCGGTGGGGACGGGGATCAGAAACGGACGTCGGAGCAGGCGTAGAAGGCGTTGCCCGTGTCGGCGACGTTCCAGACCGCCAGGATGAGGTGCTTGCCGGACTTCCCGCCCGGGATGCGTCCGCTGTGCGACTCGGTGGCGCCCGGCTGGCGCCCGCCGAGGTTCACGGTGAGGAACGGGGCGGGTTCCAGGGCGGCCCGGGTGAGGGGGGCGTTCTGGTTCCAGCCGTTGCGGGTGATGTAGTACTGGTAGGTGCTGGTGCTGTGCCGGGCGGTGTTGCGCCAGGTGAACGTGTAGCTCTGCCCGCTGCTCAGCTGGGTGGTGGGCCACGCACCGCCCCTGGGGTTGTCCAGTTCGGCGAACCGGGTGTTGCCGCCGGCGCAGATGCGGCCGTCGGCCGGGCCCCGCGCGGGGAACCCCTTGGGGCCCTCCACGCTCTGCGGCTCCCACTGGATCTGCCCGCAGCCACTGACCGCGCCCTGGGCGCAGTGCATCTGGCGGCTGGCGGTGGCCGTGGTGTAGCCGTGCGCGGAGGCGCTGGAACCGGTGGTGAGGACGGTGGCGGCGGCGAGCCCTAAGGCGACCGTCGTCGTGGTGATCTTCTTGTGCATGCTTCGCTCCTGCCTGAAGAACGTGGGGAGTTCCGAGAGCGTTGGTCCAGACCAAATTCGACGCTAGCGTCGCGTCATGGACATGTCCAGACCACTGCATGCGGAAGATGGCGCTCCGCACGCGACGGCGCCCGGCCCCTCACCCCGCCGCCGCCCCCGCCGGTCCCCGCGGGCCGTCGTGGTGGATGGGGGTGGCACCGCCGGTCAGCGGCGCGCCCGACCCGCCGCGCCGGACGGCGACGATCTCTGCGGCGATCGACAGCGCCGTCTCCTCCGGCGTGCGGGCGCCCAGGTCGAGACCGATCGGTGACCGCAGCCTGGCCAGCTCCGCCGGGCCCAGGCCCGCCTCGACGAGCCGGGCGAGCCGGTCCTCGTGGGTGCGGCGGCTGCCCATCGCCCCGACGTAGGCGACCGGCAGCCGCAAGGCGCGCTCCAGCAGGGGGACGTCGAACCTGGCGTCGTGCGTGAGGACGCACAGCACCGTCCGCCCGTCCACCGCGGTGCTTTCGACGTACCGGTGCGGCCACTCCACGACGACCTCGTCCGCCTCGGGGAAGCGCGCCCGGGTGGCGAAGACGGGCCGGGCGTCGCACACCGTCACCCGGTAGCCGAGGAACGACCCCGCCCGCACCAGGGCGGCGGCGAAGTCGACCGCCCCGAACACGATCAGCCGCGGCGCGGGAACGCTCGACTCGGCGAACAGGGTGACCGGCGCCCCGCACCGCGAGCCGTCCGCGCCCACCTCGACGGTGGCGGTGCGGCCCGCGTCCAGCAGCGCCTTCGCCTCGCCGGCCGCGACGCGGTCCAGCTCCCGGTGTCCGCCCAGCGTCCCGGTGTGGCCGCCGTCGGCACGGACGTACAGGGCGCCGCCGAGCAGCCCGGCCGGGCCGTCCACGACGCGGACGGCGCAGGCCGCCTCGCCGCGCGCGGCGGCGGCCAGCGCGGCGGCGACGGCCGGGCGGACGGCGGCGGAGGGCTCCCCGCCGCCGTCCGGGCCGGCCGGGGCCGAGCGCACCGGGGTGACGAGGACGTCGATCACGCCGCCGCACGTCAGTCCCACGGCGAAGGCGTCCTCGTCGCCGTACCCGAAGCGCTCGACCACGCTCTGTCCGCTCTCCAGCGCCGCACGGCACAGCTCGTACACCGCGCCCTCCACGCAGCCCCCGGAGACCGAGCCCACGGCCGTGCCCCCGGCGTCCACCGCGAGGGCCGCCCCCGGCCGGCGCGGCGCGCTGCCGGAGGTGGCCACCACGGTGGCGACGGCGAAGTCGCGGCCCTGCTCGCACCACCGGTCCAGCTCGGCGGCGATGTCCAGCATGGCGTCCCTCCTTGCCCCGGCCGGGCCCCCGCGGTGGCGGGGGCCGTCCGGGTGTCAGTGCCCCAGGTCGTTGAAGGCGAAGTTGAAGACGAACAGCACGGTCAGCAGCCACATGAACAGGCCGGGCTCCCGCCACTTGCCCTGGGCCAGCCGGATGGCCGTGTAGGCGATGACGCCCGCGCCGACACCGTTGACGATCGAGAAGGTGAACGGCATGAGGATCACGGTCAGGAAGACCGGGATGGCCACGGCGCGGTCGTTCCAGTCCACGTGCCGGGCGTTCTGCATCATCATCGCGCCGATGACGACGAGGGCCGCCGCGGCCACCTGGCCGGGGACGATCCCGGCCAGCGGGGTGAACAGCAGCATCGCCGCGAAGATCAGGCCGGTGACCGTCGCCGACAGACCGGTGCGCGCGCCCTCCCCGACGCCCGAGGCCGACTCGATGAAGACGGTCTGGCCCGAGGCGCTGGCCACACCGCCGATGGCGCCGCCGGCGCCGTCCACCAGCAGTGCCTTGTTCAGGCCCGGCATGCGGCCCTTCTCGTCGGCGAGCCCGGCCTCCTGGCCCACCGCGATGATGGTGGCCATGGCGTCGAAGAAACCCGCCAGCACCAGCGTGAAGACGATCATCGTGACGGAGGCGGCGCCCAGCTCGGCGAAGCCGCCGAACCGGATCTGCCCGAGCAGGCTGAAGTCCGGGGAGGAGACGGGCGAGCCGGGGAAGGCGGGGACGGCCAGGCCCCAGGCCCGCTCGTCGAGGTCGTACAGCGCGGTCACGACGAGCGAGAACGCGGTGCCGACGCCGATGCCGATGAGGATGGCGCCCGGGACGCCCCGGGCCAGCAGCATGAAGACGGCGAGCAGGGTGATGCAGAAGGCGAGGACGGGCCACCCGGTCAGCGCGCCGCCCACCCCCAGGGTGACCGGCGGGCCGCCCTCGGCGCCCCGGCCGACGAATCCGGCCTTCTCCAGGCCGATCATCGCCACGAACAGGCCGATGCCGATGGTGATGGCGTGCTTGAGCCCCATCGGGATGGCGTTCATGATCTTCTCGCGCAGGCCGGTGATCACCAGCAGCATGATCACCACGCCGTAGATGACGCACATGCCCATGGCCTGCGGCCAGGCCATCGAGGGCACGACCAGGGTCGCCAGCACGCCGGAGACGCTGAGCCCGGCGGCGAGCGCCAGGGGGACCTTGCCGATCACACCCATGAGGACGGTGGTGAGGGCCGCCGCGAGCGCCGTCGCGGTCACGACCGCGGTGGGCGCCAGCGTGTCGCCGTTGACGTCCTCGACGCTCAGCAGCAGCGGGTTCAGCAGGAGGATGTACGCCATCGCCATGAAGGTGGTGACGCCGCCGCGGACCTCCCGGCCCGTCGTGGACCCGCGTGCGGTGATGTGGAAATAGCGGTCGAGCCAGCCCTTGCCCGCGAGGGGACGCGAGCCGTTCCCCGCTCTGGTCGCGGCGGTTTCCGGCTCGGTGGACGACTGTGCCATGGTGTGCCAACTCCCAAGGTTCAAAGGGGCACCCGGCGGCCTTTCCACCGCCCGGATTTGGGATGCACGACGCGGGGGACGGCCCGAGACGAACGTGGATGCTGCGCGTGGGGGGACGTGAGCGGGTGCCGTCCGGCCGGGGCGGGTCCGCCGCCCCGGCCGGAGGCGGTCTACGTGCCGGTCAGGTGCTCCGGACGGACGGGGACCCGGGCGAGCGCCAGACCGGTCGCCGCCCGGATGGCCGAGACGACGGCCGGGGTCGAGGACAGCGTCGGCGCCTCGCCCATGCCGCGCAGTCCGTAGGGCGCGTGGGGGTCGGCCAGCTCCAGGACGTCCACGGGGATGGCCGGGGTGTCCGCGATCGTGGGGATGAGGTAGTCGGTGAAGGAGGGGTTGCGGACCCTGCCGTCGGCACCGACGAGGATCTCCTCCATGACCGCGAGGCCGAGGCCCTGCGTCGTGCCGCCCTGGATCTGCCCGACGACCGACTGCGGGTTGAGCGCCTTGCCGACGTCCTGCGCGCAGGCCAGCTCGACGACCTTGACCAGGCCCAGCTCGGTGTCCACCTCCACCACGGCGCGGTGCGCGGCGAAGGAGTACTGGACGTGACCGCGGCCCTGGCCGGTGCGCAGGTCGAACGCCTCGGTGGGGCGGTGGCGCCACTCCAGCTCGATGTCGACGGCCTCCTCCTCCAGGACGTCGGCGATGCCGGCCAGCACCTCGCCGCCGTCGGTGACGACCTTGCCGCCCTCCAGGAGCAGTTCGGCGGTCGCCCAGGCCGGGTGGTGGGTGCCGAACTTCGCCCGGCCCAGCTCCAGGACCCGCTCGCGCACGGCCTCGCAGGTGTGCTTGACGGCCCCACCGGTGACGTAGGTCTGCCGGGAGGCGGAGGTGGAGCCCGCCGAGCCGACCCGGGTGTCCGCCGGAAGGATCGTCACGTCGGCGACGCCCAGCTCCGTACGGGCGATCTGGGCGTGCACGGTCACCCCGCCCTGGCCGACCTCGGCCATGGCCGTGTGCACCTCGGCCACCGGCTGTCCGCCGGCGACGGCCAGCCGCACCCGGGCGGTGGAGTAGTCGTCGAAGCCCTCGGAGAACCCGACGTTCTTGATGCCCACCGCGTAGCCGACCCCGCGCACGACGCCTTCGCCGTGCGTGGTGTTGGACAGCCCGCCGGGCAGCGCCCGCACGTCGACGGCCGTGCCCGACCCGTCGCCCGTCTCCCACTGCTTCCGCGGCGGCAGCGGCATGGCCTTGACGCGGCGCAGCAGCTCGGCGACGGGCGCGGGCGAGTCGACCCGCTGGCCCGTGGGCAGGGCCGTGCCCTGGCTCATGGCGTTGAGCTGGCGGAACTCGACGGGGTCCATGTCCAGCGCGGCGGCGAGCTTGTCCATCTGGGCCTCGTACGCGAAGCACGCCTGCACCGCGCCGAAGCCGCGCATCGCGCCGCACGGCGGGTTGTTGGTGTAGAGGGCGACGGCCTCGATGTCGACGTCGTCGATCACGTACGGGCCGGCCGACAGCGAGGAGGCGTTGCCGACCACGGCGGGCGAGGCGGACGCGTAGGCACCGCCGTCCAGCACGATGCGGCACCGCATGTGCGTGATCCTGCCCTCGCGGGTCGCGCCGTGCTCGTACCAAAGGCGGGCCGGGTGGCGGTGGACGTGGCCGAAGAACGACTCGAACCGGTCGTACACGATCTTGACCGGCTTGCCGGTGCGCAGGGCCAGCAGGCAGGCGTGGATCTGCATCGACAGGTCCTCGCGTCCGCCGAACGCGCCGCCGACGCCGGACAGCGTGATGCGCACCCTGTCCTCGGGCAGCCCGAGGACGGGGGCGATCTGGCGCAGGTCGGAGTGCAGCCACTGGGTCGCCACGTAGAGGTCCACCCCGCCGTCCTCGGCGGGCACGGCGAGCCCGGACTCCGGTCCCAGGAACGCCTGGTCCTGCATGCCGACCTCGTAGCTGCCGCTGACGACGACGTCGGCCCTCCGCCGGGCCGCGGCCACGTCACCGCGCACGACGGGCTGGCGGTGCACGATGTTGGGGTGCGGCACGTGGCCGGCGTGGTGGTCCTCGCGGCCCGGGTGGAGCAGCGGCGCGTCCCGCGCGGTCGCGCTCGCCTCGTCGGTGACGACGGGCAGCGGCGCGTAGTCCACCACGATCTTCGCCGCCGCGCGGCGGGCGGTCTCCGGGTGGTCGGCCGCGACGATGGCCACCGGCTCCCCGTGGTGGCGCACCCGGCCGTGGGCGAGGACGGGCGTGTCCTGGATCTCCAGGCCGTAGTTCCTGACCTCGGTGGGCAGGTCGTCCCACGTGAGGACGGCGTACACGCCCGCCTGCGCGAGGGCGGCCGAGGTGTCGACGGAGCGGATCTCGGCGTGCGCGTGCGGGCTGCGCAGCGTGTGGCCCCACAGCATGTCCTCGTGCCACAGGTCGGAGGAGTAGGCGAACTCCCCGGTCACCTTCAGGGTGCCGTCGGGGCGCAGCGTGGACTCCCCGATGCCGCCTCTCGTGGCGCTGCCCTGGCTGAGGCTTACGGGGACGCGGGTGACCTCGCTCATCGTCCGGCCCCCGTTCCGGCGGTCGCGGTGCCGTCCTCGCCGCGGGCGGCGGCCAGGCGGACGGCGTCGAGGATCTTCTCGTAGCCGGTGCAGCGGCACAGGTTGCCCGAGAGCGCCTCGCGGATGTCGGCGTCGCTGGGCTGCGGGTTGCGCTCGATCAGCTCGTCGGCGGCGACCAGGAGGCCGGGCGTGCAGAAGCCGCACTGCACGGCGCCGGCGTCGATGAACGCCTGCTGGACGGGGGAGAGTGCGGCGTGCTCGCCGGCCGCGGGGCCGGTGCGCTCCCGCCCCGGGTCCGCCCGCCAGCGCAGGGCGTCGTCCAGCGCGACGCCCGGGGCGGCCGGGCCGTCCGCGCGGTGCTCGCCGCAGGCACCGGCCGCGCGCCGGGCGGCGTGGTCGGCCAGGCCCTCGACGGTCACGACGTCGCGGCCCTCCACCTGGCCCGCGGCCACCAGGCACGCGCACACCGGGACGCCGTCCAGGCGGACCGTGCAGGAGCCGCACTCGCCCTGCTCGCAGGCGTTCTTGGAGCCGGGCAGGCCCATCCGTTCACGCAGGACGTACAGGAGGCTCTCGCCCTCCCAGACGTCGTCGGCCTCCTGCGGCCGTCCGTTGACGCGGAAGTTCACGCGCACTGTGCGCCTCCTTCGGTGGTGCGGGCGTCCCGGTACTGCTGCCAGGTCCAGCCCAGGGTGCGGCGGGCCATGACGGCCACCGCGTGCCGCCGGTACCGGGCGCTGCCCCGGACGTCGTCGATGGGGTTGCAGGCGCCGGAGGCCAGTTCGGCGAACTGGCGGGCGACAGCGGGGGTGATGGTCTTGCCGCTGTCCCAGAAGCCGCCGTCGGTGAGGGCGGCGTTCAGGAACTCCTCGGCGGCCGTGGCGCGCAGCGGGGTGGGGGCGGCGGACCCGATGCCGGTCCGCACGGTGCGCGTGTCCGGGTGGAGCGCGACCGAGAAGGCGCACACGGCGATGACCATGGCGTTGCGGGTGCCGACCTTGGAGAACTGCTGCGGCCCCGTGGCCTTCTTGATGTGGACGCGCCTGATCAGCTCGTCCGCGGCGAGTGCGTTGCGCTTGACGCCGGTGAAGAACTCCTCGGCGGGGATGAACCGGGTGCCGCGCACCGACGCGGCCTCGATCTCGGCACCGGCGGACAGCAGCGCCGGGTGGGCGTCGCCGGCCGGGGAGGCGGCGCCCAGGTTGCCGCCGACGCTGCCCCGGTTGCGGATCTGCGGGGAGCCGACGGTGTGCCCGGCCAGGGCGAGGCCCGGGAGTTCGGCGCGCAGGTCCTCGATGATCCGGGTGTAGGGGACGGACGCGCCCAGGCGGACGTGTTCCCCGCCCACCTCCCACTCGTGGAGCTCGCGGACGCGGTTGAGGTCGAGCAGGTACGCGGGGCGGCGGTGGTCGAAGTTGATCTCGACCATCACGTCCGTGCCGCCCGCGATGGGCACAGCCGTGGGGTGCTCGGCCTTCGCGGCGAGCGCCTCCTCCCAGCTGGCGGGGCGCAGGAACTCCATGGGGTCTCTTCTCGGGTCGCACGTACAGGTGAGCGGGCGCCCTGACCTGGGCGCGCTGGGGCACAGAGAGCGTTCATCTGCCGTTCAGGGGTGGGGCCCAGTAGACAGCGCCGCCGATCGCGGGGTGCAGTCACCGAAGGCATGAAGCGATTGGCTGGGCGGTGGGCGGGTCTTGTAGATTCGAACGAAAGACGGGGCGGGGAAACCTCGCATCATTACAGCAGGAACACGTGAGGGAACGGTGAGCGACGACATGCGGCTGCGCACACTGCTGGAGATGCCCTCACTGGGGCTGCGCCTGCTGGGCGGGGAACGGGAGCTGGACCGCGCGGTGCGCGCGGTGATGACGACCGACCTGCGCGATCCGAGCCGCTACCTCTCCGGTGGCGAGCTGGTCCTCACCGGCCTCGCCTGGCGGCGCGGCACGGACGCCGCGGGGGACGCGGACGCGTTCGTCGCCGTCCTGGCCGCCGCGGGCGTGGCGGGGCTGGCCGCCGGAGAGGCCGAGCTGGGCGCCGTGCCCGACGATCTGGTGGCCGCCTGCGCCCGGCACCGGATACCGCTGTTCGCCGTGGACGAGGACGTCGCCTTCGCCACGATCACCGAGCACGTGGTCCGGCAGGTCTCCGGCGAGCGCGCGGGCGACCTGGCCGCCGTCGTGGAGCGGCACCGGCGGCTGATGACGCCCGGCCCGTCGGGCGGCGGCCCCGACGTGGTGCTCGACCTGCTCGGTTCCGACCTGGACCTGCGGGCCTGGGTGCTGTCCCCCACCGGGCGGCAGATCGCCGGCGCCGGCCCCGGCTCCGACACGCCCGAGCTGCCCGCCGCCGTCCGCGCGCACCTGGCCGGGGAGCACCTGGCGGCGGTCCGCTCCGGGCGGCGCGGGCCGTACCGGGCGGCTCCCCCGCCCGGCGGCCGGGGCGCGTACTCCCTCTTCCCCGTGCGCGGCGAGGCCCGCGACGTGCGCACGACGCTGCTGTCGGACTGGCTCCTGGCCGTCGAGGCCGACACCGGTGACTGGCCCGCCGAGCGCGTCGGCCTGCTCCAGGGCGTCACCCAGCTCATCGCGGTGGAGCGCGACCGGCGCGACGCGGCGCGCGGGGTGCGGCGCAGGCTCGCCCAGGAGGTGCTGGAGCTGGTGCAGTCCGGCGCGCCGCCCGCCGAGGTCGCCGCCCGGCTGCGGGTCGCCGCCCCGGTGCTGCTGCCCGGGCTCGGCGCGGCGCCGCGCTGGCAGGTCGTGGTGGCCTCGGTCGAGTGGGCGGACGGCGGTGTGCCCGGCGGTCCGGCGGCGCAGGCCCTGCTGGAGGAGGCCCTCGTCGACCCCGGCGCGTCCGGCCCGGACCCGGCCGACCGGATCGCCGTCGCGCGCACCGGTGACGAGGCGGTGGCGCTCGTCCCGCTGCCCGCCGCCGAGGAGGCGACGGGGGACGCGGCGGCCGTCTCGGGGGCGGTCACCGGGCTGCACGCGGGCACGCTGCTGGAGGTGATCCGCCGCCCGCTGGCGCGCGGGCTCGCGGACGGCGGGCGGCTCACGCTGGGCGTGAGCGCCGCCGTGCACTCCGCCGAGGGGCTGCGCGGCGCGCTGGAGGAGGCCCGGCACGCCCGGCGCGTGGCGGCGGCCCGGCCGGGGCTGGTCTGCGCGGCCGGGCACGAGGAGCTGGCCTCGCACGTGCTGCTGCTGCCGTTCGTCCCCGACGACGTCCGCCGGGCGTTCACCGCGCGGCTGCTCGACCCGTTGCGCGACTACGACCGGCGGCACCGCGCGGAGCTGATGACCACGCTGCGGGCGTTCCTGGAATCCGACGGCTCCTGGACGCGCTGCGCCAGCCGGCTCCACCTGCACGTCAACACGCTGCGCTACCGGGTGGGCCGCATCGAGCAGCTGACCGGCCGCGACCTGTCCCGCCTGGAGGACAAGCTCGACTTCTTCCTGGCCCTGCGCATCAGCTAGGCCGTGTATCGAGAACGGATCTTGCGCGCTGAACCTTCGTGGGCATGGGGCGGGGAGATCTCACGGATGAGCAGTGGGCGTTGCTGGAGCCGTTGTTGCCGAAGCGGGCCGAGGCAGGACGACCACCCGCATGGCCTCGTCGGCGGCTGACCGACGGCATACGGTTTCGGGTTCGGACCGGTGTTCCGTGGCGAGACGTGCCCACCGAGTACGGGCCGTGGGGCCGGGCGTATGGCCTGTTCCGCCGCTGGCAGAGGGGCGGCACCTGGCACCGGATCTTCACCGCCCTCCAGGCCAGGGCGGATGCGAAGGACCTGGTCACCTGGGAGAGCAACGTCGACTCCACGATCGTGCGGACCCATCAGCACGCTGCCGGGGGCCGCAAAGGGGGAACCTTCGGAAGGAGCCGCCCGGTCGCGTTGCCGTCGAGCCGGATGATCACGGGCTCGGACGCTCGCGGAGCGGGCTGACCGCCAAGCTGCACTTGAATGCCGAGCAGGGGCAGAAACCCATGTCTATCGTGATCACCGCCGGGCGGCGGGGGGCTCCCCGCAGTTTGAGGCCGTCCTGGGCCGCATCAGGGTGCCCCGCCCAGGCTTGGGCAGGCCGCCGCACCCGGCCGAGGCGCGTGCGCGCGGACAAGGCGTACGCCTGCCGCAAGAAGCGCGGCTCGCGCGGTGGCCGTCCACCGATGTTCGACCCCGAGGACTACATGGCGAGGCACGCGGTTGAGTGCGGCATCAACCGTCTCAAAAGGCACCACGCAGTGGCCACGAGGTGCGACAAGCTCACGGTGCGTTACGAGGCGACCGTCCTCATCGCGGCCATCAGCGAGTGGCTGTGACAAGGGCGATGGAGAAGAATCTCAGCCATTTTCCACGAGCAGGCCCAGAGACACCTGCAATACGGTTTCGCGATCGACGCATGGCCAGCCACGCTCCCGGGCAACGGTAGCCATTTCCATGTCGGGCTCGAAAGCGGCAGGATAACCTACCACATTCAGGAGCTCGATGTCCGAGGCACTGTCACCGATGGCCAGCGAGCGGGACAGGTCAAGAGGAACGCGCTCGCGCAGCACTTGCAGGCAACGGAGTTTCTCTCCCGGATAACCTGGAGCACGTTCCAGACGCGCAAGGCAACGCCCCGCAGCGACAGCTACGCGAGCCCCGTAGCTGTACTGGATCCCGAGATCCGCCGCTGCCACCTCAACAGCTTCTTCCGGACTACCGGAGATCAGCACGGCTACGTACCCACGCCGCCGCAGTTCCTCCAGAAAAGGAACTACGAAATCAAACAGCTCAGGTCGGCTGACAGCCCATGCGCGACGAGATGCTGCTTTTAGCATCTCGTACGGTACCCCAGCCACGGCGGCAGCGTAGTGGGTATAAACCTGCTCCACCGTCGACTGGAAAAGCCTCGGCCCGCTACCCCCGAGCTTCGATCGCCGTAAGCGCCATAGCACCAGAGTCCCCGCCCGCACTCGGCAGCTCCCGCAATACCGCCGCACCTAGCGTCCCCGGATGCAAAGTGCCGTCGAGGTCGAGAACGGCCGCAGCCCCGCCTAGGCGGGGCATCGCAGCGGCGGGGGCAGATTGTGCGCGGAAGCGACCGGCCAGGCCCACGGGTCCGGACCCAGGCTGCGCAGTCTCTCGATGGTGAGCAAGCTCCATGGCGAGAGAGTTGTTTTCCCGTTATCGATTTCCCAGAGGACTCGCTCCCATGGAATCCATCGAAGAGCGTCGATCTCCTCGGGGCTCGGGTCGGGTGGCTGGGCTAGGCAGACCCGTACGGCTGGACCGACTTCGTTTTCCACGATGCCGTTGTCCATGACGGCTCGATAACGTACGGAGCCGAGTACCGGATCCATACGTTCAGCAGTGGTGCCGAGCTCGGCGGTCAAACGCCGTCGCACGGCACGCTCTAGTGACTCTCCCGGCAAGGGATGCCCGCAAAAGCTATTCGTCCATACTCCGGGCCAGGTGCTTTTCGTCAGTGCCCGGCGCGTCAGGAGAAAATGACGCTCTTCGTCGAATGCGTAGGCAGTAAATGCCAGGTGCAGCGGAGTTTCCTGGTGATGGGACTGATCTTTCGGGGCAGAGCCCACACTGTTCCAGTCCTCGTCCAGGAGTACGATGAGTTCGTCAGCAGATTGCGACACGGCGCTTCTCCGGGGGGCGGGAGGGGCTGATGGCATTGAGTACGGAGAAATCGGGACTCTGGTGCCCTACCTTCATTCCCTCCCGTCCACCTCACACCACCCTTCCGACCAGAATCACCCCGGCGCGCAGTAGAGCAAAAGCAGCTTCGAAGCCAGATGAGCAGGGCTGCGGCGGTTGCGGTACACAGGAAGACGCAGACCGGCGCAGGGTCCCTGTGATCACCTGCCGATGACCACGCCACCGGCCACAACGTCCGTTGCTGACCGGCGGGAACGGCCGCAGCTGTTCCCGCGCGGCACCCGTCACGTCACCCCGCCCCACTCCTGACACAACGAGCCGGCGGTCGTACGGCGGGTCAGGGGGCGCGGTCCAGCAGCCGGGACAGCGGGCCGTCGCGGGAGACCAGCTCCTCCCAGGTGCCCTCCTGCACGACGCGGCCCCCGTCGAGCACGGCGACGCGGTCGGCGCGGCGGATCGTCGCCGGGCGGTGCGCGATGACGACGGTCGTGCGGTGCTCCGCGCCGACGGCCAGCGCGGCGGCCAGCTCGGCCTCCCCCGCGGTGTCCAGATGGGCGGTGGACTCGTCCAGCACCAGCACCCGGGGGGCTGCCAGGACCGCGCGGGCCAGGGCGACGCGGGCACGCTGGCCGCCGGACAAAGTGGCGCCCCGCTCCCCCACCAGGCCCGCCAGCCCGTCCGGCAGCCCGGCGGCGACGCGGTCGACGCCGCACAGCCGGGCGGCGGCGGCCACCTCCGCGTCGCTCGCGTCCGGCGCGGCCAGGCGGAGGTTGTCGGCGAGGGTGCCGTGGAAGAGCGGGGTGTCCTGGCCGACGACGGCGACGGCGCGGCGCAGGTCGGCGTCCGCCAGCTCCCGCAGGTCCACCGGCTCCCCGTCGCGCGGCAGCAGTTCGACGGCGCCGGACTGCGGGTCCCAGAAGCGGGCGAGGAGGTGGGCGCAGGTCGTTTTGCCCGCCCCGGAGGCACCCACGAGGGCGAGCGTCCGCCCGGCGGGGACGGTGAGGGTGAGGCCGTCGAGCACCGGGGCGCCGCCGTAGCCGAAGCGGATGCCGCGCAGCCGCAGCCCGAGCGGCCCGGCGGGCAGCGGCCGGGGGGCGGCCGGGGGCGGGGCGAGCGCGGGCGCGTGGACGCCGTCGGCGACGCGGGCGGCGGCGGCGCGCAGCGAGGCTGCCTGGGCGAGGGCCCGCGCTGCCTCGGCCACCGGCGCGAGCACGGCCAGGGCGAGCGCGGCGGCCGCGGGCGTCCAGGGGCCGGTGAGGTGACCGGCGGCGTGGGCGGCCGCCGTCACGGCGACGACACCGAGTACGGCCGCCACCACGGCCGCGTCCCGCAGCGACCCCGCGACGGCCTCCCATCCGGCCTCGGCCCGCTGGGCGGCTCCCAGCTCCCCGCCGCGCCGGGCCAGCAGTTCCCGGCGCCGGGGCAGGGCGCCGCAGGCCAGCAGCTCGCGCAGCCCGTCGACGGTGTCCACGGTGTCGGCCGACAGGCGGGCGGCGGCGGCCCGGCTGCGGGCGCCGCGCACGGCGCGGGCCCGGCCCTCCAGCAGCGCGGCGCCGGGCAGCAGCAGCGCGGGGGGCACGACGGCGGCGAGCAGCCAGGGCTCCACGGTGCCCAGGACGGCGCCGCCCGCCGTGAACACGGTGGTGGCGGCCACGACCTGCGCGGTGGTGTGGGCGTAGAAGAACTCCAGCGCCTCCACGTCGGCCATGGCGGTGGCGGCCAGGTCGCCGCTGCGCCGTCCGGCCACCTTCGCCGGTGCGCTGCGGGCGAGTCCGTCGAAGACGCGGACCCGCAGCACGGCCAGGACGCGGTAGGCGAGGTCGTGCGAGAGGTCCATCTCGCGCCAGGTGGCCACGGCCCGGACGGCGACGAGGGCGACGAGGACGGCGACCGTTCCCGGGGCGGGGGCGCGGCTCTCCCACAGCGCGGCGCCGACGGTGTGGGCAGCCAGCGTCACCAGCGCCGCGAGCGCCGCGTGTTCGGCGAGCGCGGCGGCGGTGGTGCGCAGCGCCATGGCGCGGTGGGTGGCGAGGGCGGGCAGCAGGGCGCGCAGTGCCCCGCGCGGCGGCGCGGTGGGGGCGGGGGCCGTGGTCGGCGTCATGCGACGAGTTCGCTTCCCTGGGTGGTCCTGGTGGCGGTGTCCGCGGTGCTCGCGGTGGTGTCCGAGGCGGCGACGAGCGCCGCGTAGAGGGGGGAGGTGCGCAGCAGCGTGGCGTGGTCGCCGCTGGCCGCCACCCGGCCGCCGTCCAGCACGACGATGCGGTCGGCGTGGCGCACGGCGTCGAGCCGGTGGGCGACGACCAGGCACGTGCGCCCGCGGACGGCGGCCGCCAGGTCGCGGGTGATGCGGGCCTCGCGGCGCTCGTCCACGGCGCTGGTGGCCTCGTCCAGGAGGAGGACGGGGGCGTCGGCGAGCAGGGCGCGAGCCAGGGCCAGGCGCTGGCGCTGGCCGCCGGAGAGGGTCGCGCCGCGTTCGCCGAGCACGGTGGCGTATCCGGCGGGCAGCGCGGTGATCTCGTCGTGGACGCCGGCGGTGCGGGCGGCGGCCTCCAGCGCGGCGTCGTCGGCGTCCGGCCGGGCCAGGCGCAGGTTGTCGGCGACGGTGGCGTGGAAGAGGTAGGTGTCCTGGGAGACGACGGCGACGCCCCGGCGCAGGGAATCCAGCGCGTAGTGGTCCACGGGCCGGTCGTCCAGGAGCACCCGCCCCTGCTGGGGGGCGTACCGCCGCAGCACCAGGGCGAGCAGGGTGGACTTGCCCGCGCCCGAGGGACCGACGACCGCCGTGGTGCGGCCGGCCTCCGCGGTGAGGGTGACACCGTCCAGCGCGGGGCGGGCGGCGCCCGGGTGGCGGAAGCGGACGTCCTCGAAGCGGACGGCGGGCGCGGCGGGCCAGCGGGCGGGCGCGGTGCCGGTGTCGGCGTCCGGCGGGCGGGCGGTGCGCAGGGCGGCGAGCCCGTCGGCGGCCGAGGCGCCCAGGTACCCGGCGTGCCACTCCCGGGCCAGGTCGCGCACCGGTCGGAAGCACTCGGAGGCCAGGAACAGCAGGAGGTAGGTGCCGGTGGCGGCCGTCGCCCCGGTGGTGGCCGACCAGCAGGCGAGCAGCGCCGCGGCCACCGTGCCGCCCTGCACGGCGAGGTCGGTGAGCGCGGTGTCCACCAGCGACACCCGCAGCTTGGCGACGGTCACCCGGTGCAGGGCGGCCGACCGCCGTTCCAGGCGGGCGTGGGTGCGGCCGACGGCCCCCGCGGCGCGCAGCGCGGGCATGCCCTGGAGGGCCTCCAGGTAGTCGGCGCCCAGCGCCTCGAAGGTGTCCCAGTGCTCGGCGCCCCGGCGGGCGACCAGCCGGTCGAAGGCGCGCGGTCCGAGGAGGGCGAGCAGCAGCGCGGGGACGAGGACGAGCAGCGCGTACGGCTGCACCGCGGCCACGGCGGCGAGCAGCAGCGGCGGCGTGGCGCAGGTGACCAGGAGCTGCGGGAGGTAGCGGCAGACGTAGGCGTCCACGCCCTCCACTCCGTCCACGAGCGTCGTGCGCACCGCGCCGGCCCGGGACTCGGTGAGGTGGGCCGGGCCGAGGGCGCCGAGGCGCACCAGGAGCGCGTCGCGCAGCCGGATCCGGACCAGCGCTCCCGCACGGGCGGCGGTGCGCCGCTGCCACCACGTCAGGACGGCCCGCAGGGCGACGACGGCGAGGACGGCGGCGAGCAGCGGGGCGAGCTGCCCGGTGTCGCCCCGGGCGACGGCGGCCAGCGCGAGTGCCAGCAGCGCGGCCTGGGCGAGGTGGGTGAGGGCGACGGCGCCGAGCAGCACGGTGGCGGCCAGCAGCGGACGCGGCGCGCGGCGGGCGGCGGCACGCAGCTCGGGGTGGATCAGCACGGGGACGGCTCCTGCCGTTCGGCGGGGTGGGGCGGGTCGGGGCGGGACAGGGCGAGGCCGTGGACCACCCAGTCGCGGCCCCGGGCCCGCCCGAGCGCGGCGCCGAGGTCGGCCCGCTGCCAGGAGCCGACCGGGCGGGCGCGCAGCCCGTGGCGGGCGGCGGTCCACTGGGCGAGGCCGACGGCGAGTCCGGCGCTCAGGTGGGCGCGGCGGATGCGGGCCGGTCCGGCGCCGTCGGGGCAGCCGTAGCCCAGCACGACGGCACCGGCCCCGGCGATCCAGCCCTGTCCGGCCGCCCAGGCGGCGAGGGTGGGGCGGGCCTCTCCCGTGGCCAGGCGGCGCAGCCCGCCGCCGGGCGCGGTGGCGACGAGGCCGGGGAGGGGCCCGCCGACGGCCGCGCACCAGGACAGTGCGGGGCCGCAGGCCCGTTCGGCCGCGGCCAGGACGGCGGCGAGCGCGGTCTCGTCCGGCGCGCCGGACAGCGGCGGTGGCGCGCTGCGGCGGCCGAGGAGTTCCCCGGGGGCGGGGGCTCCTGCGGCGTCGCCGCCCTGGGCCCGCCCGGCGGCCGGGTGGCCCGGCGGCGGCAGCCGGAGGGCGGCGAGCGGGCGTCCGGCGCGGCCGTCCAGCGTCACCTCCGCGCCGGGGGCGCCCAGCGCGGCGGCGGCCAGCCACAGCGCGGCGGCGGCGTGCCCGGCGTCCAGGAGCAGCAGCGGCCAGGCCCGGTGCCCGTACCGGGCCTCGGTGCGCCGGGCGGTGACGGTCAGTTCCACGCGGACGCCGGGCGCGGTGCCGTGCGGCGCCGCGCCCAGCCGGTGGACGCGGTGGCGCAGCGGGTCGTAGCCGTACCGTCCGGGCGGCAGCGGGGCGCCGGAGCCGACGGTCACGGTGGCGTCGACCGGGTGGCAGGCGCCCGCCGAGGGGGCGGGGCGCAGCCGCCCGCGGGGGTCGCGGGCGTCGCGGGCGGCCAGCGAGAGCCGCAGCAGCGCCGCGAGGGCGGCCTCGTGCGGCCGGGCCTCGGGCACGGGCACGCCCGGTCCGGGCCAGGGCGGTACCGGCGGCCCGGGTGCGGTGGCGGGGCCGGGGACCTCGTTGGTGCGGGCGCGGGCGAGCGCGTCGGGCAGTCCGGCGGCGAGCGCGTCGGGCAGCGCCTCGGCGGGGGCGGCGGGGGCGGTGGGGATCACGGGCCCGGCCTCACATGTGGGGCGGCGGGGCGAGGGTGAAGTCGTCCGGCGCGGTGGGCGTCTCGCCGCGCCAGCCCCGGGCGAGCGCGGCGTCGCCGAACCGCGGGCAGCCGAAGTAGCCGAAGGCGGCGGGCGCGTTGGGTATCAGCCCGCTCACCAGGACGCGGGCCACCCGCAGCGGGGTCTCGGCGACGTCCTCGGTGGTGAGGTCGGCCGTGACGACGCGGTGGCCGCCCGCGCGCAGCGCCCGCTCCAGGCGTTCCCGGCTGCCGGCGGGCACCGCGTCGATGCCGGTGGTGCCGAGCGCGGGCGCGGTGAAGCGGCGGGCCTCGGCGGCCATGCGCGGGTCCAGCCAGACCTGGACGTGCGCGCCGAGGTCGCGCACGGCGGCGAAGTCGGGGCCGCAGGCGTCGAGGTAGCGGCCGTCGGGGCGGTGGTCGAGGTAGAGGCCGCGGGCCAGCAGCCCGGCCTCGACGGCCCTGAAGACCCAGCCGTCGGCGCCGGTGAGCCCCTGGGTGAACACCCAGGTGTGCACGGCTTCGAGGACGGCCTTGCGCGCGGCCTCGGCCGGGTCGTACCGGCAGGCGAACCCGGCGGCGTACAGGCCGCGTCCGGCGTCGTGGACGAGGGCCGCCATGCAGGGGGCGAACTCGGAGGGCAGTTCGGTGAGCCACACCCGCAGTCCGGAGCCGGCCAGGTCGTCACGGAGCCCGGGCACGCTGTCGGGGTCGATGCCGCGCGCCGGGCCGTCCAGGTGCCACCACAGCTCCAGCGCGTCGCGTTCGACGACCTCCAGCAGGCCGCGTTCGACGGCGTCGTCCAGCCCCTGCCCGGTGGCGATGCCCGCGTAGTTGAGGTGGTGCGTGCGCGGCAGGGCGCGCAGCTCGCCCTGGCGCCAGTTGAGGTGGGTGAGCGCGACGGGCGCCCAGCACTCGGTGGTGGTGCCGTCCGGCAGGTGTTCGGTGCCGCGCGTCCACAGCGCGGGCGTGTCGTCGGCCAGCGGGCGGTAGGGGAAGCGGGCGCGCGCGTACTGCCACGGGGCGTAGCGCGGCAGGTCGGCGTGGCCCAGGTGGCGCAGCCCCTCGGCGCTCAGCTCGGCCAGGGTCGCGGCCACGGGGGCGTCCGGGTGCCCGGGCGGGGGGACGCGGTTGCCGCAGTACCGTTCGACGGCCTCGGCGACGGCCGCGGTCCTGGCGCCGTCCGGATCGCCGAAGGTGGTGCCGAGGGCGACCCGGTCGGCGGGCCAGGCGCCGAGCCGCCGCGCGTCGGCCACCTCCGCCGTCAGGGCGGTGTAGCGGGGCGGTGTGCCGCTCGGGCAGGAGACGGGCTCCACCGCGCGGACGATGCCGCACACCGGGTCCACGAGGGCGTCGAGCGGAAGGACCGGCGGGCTGGTCATCGGCAGATCTCCTGTCGGGGGTCGACGGCGTCGGCGGGGCGGCACGCGGGGACGGCGGGCAGCAGCAGGGCGCTGTGCGCGGGGTGGACGGTGCGCCGGGAGGGGCGGGGGACGGCGGCGGTGACGGGGTCGGCGCCGGTGTGCGGGTTGCGGGCGTGGGCCGGGAAGTGGTGTCCGGCGATCTCCAGCCGCAGCCGCGTCCCGGCGGGCAGCCGCAGGGCGAGGAAGCCGAGGGGAACGGTGGTGTCCCCGGCGCGTCCGGGCACCTCGGCGCGGCGGACGACGCCGGTGGCCAGGTGCCGGGCCGTGCCCGCCGGGGTGAGCGCGGTCAGCCGGGCGACCCAGTCGGCCGCGGGGGTGTCGGCGGTGGCGCGCAGCCGCACGGCGGCGGCGCCCAGCAGGTCCAGGGGACGGTCCAGCGGCGGGCCCGCGAGCAGACAGCGGTCGGCGGCCCGGTGGCCCGGCCCGTCCGGGACGGGCACACGCAGGTCGTCGGAGCGGACGGGCCGGGCCGGGTGGGCGGTGAACGTGGCGCCGCTCAGCAGCCGCAGGCCCCCGCGGCGGCCGAAGGGCCACCGCGCGCACGCGCGGGCCCCGGGGACGGGGAGCCACAGCGGGCTGCCGCCGAGCCCGACCGCGCCGTGCGGGGCCGCCGCCAGGCGTCCCTCCAGCGCGGCGCGCGCCCACGCGGCGTAGAGGGGGCCCAGTGGCAGGCGGTGCGCGGCGGTGGCGTCCGGCCCGGGCGCGGCTGTCAGCCCGTGCCCCCAGGGGCCCAGGAGCAGCCGGGCGGCGGGGGCGCCCCAGGCGCGCCACAGGGCGAGCGTCTGGGCCAGGAAGGGGTCGTGGGTGCCGCCGACGGCGAGCAGCGGCACGTTCGAGCCGGGCGCCAGGCGCAGCAGGCGGCCGCGGTCGCCGGTCCGCCACAGCGCGGGCCAGGACGGCAGGGGGCGGCCGAATCTGCGGGGCAGCTCCTCGACGGGCAGGTGGCCGAGCGCGTCCGGGTCGGTGGCCAGGACGGCGGCGAGCGCCCGCTCGTCGCTGTCGGGGCGGTCGCCGTGCGCGGCCCACCAGCCCGCGCGGGCCAGGAGCCGTTCGGGACCGCTCGCCTCCCGTGCGGTGTCGGCGGCGCCGAGGGCGGGCACCGCGGCCAGGACGGCGTCCGGTGCCGCGTCCTCCTCCTCCCGCACGGCCGGGTCGAGGGCGAGGACGAGCGCGCAGTGCGCCGCGTAGGAGGCCCCGGCGGCGAGCAGCCGTCCGTCGCTCCAGGACCGCGCGCGGACCCAGCGGGCGGTGGCGGCCCCGTCGGCGGCCTCCTGCCGGTAGGGGTGCCAGCGCCCCGCCGAGCCGTACCGGCCGCGGACGTCCTGGGCGAGGGCGGCGAAGCCCCGGCGGGCCCAGCCGCGCAGTTCGGCCCGGTGCCGGGTGCGGTCGTAGGGGGTGCGGACGAGGACGGCCGGGTGCGGTCCCGGGCCCGCGGGCAGGCACAGGTCGGTGGCCAGCGGCGTGCCGTCCGGTGCGGGCACGTACGCGGTGGTGACCCGGGGGCGCCCGGCGGGGCGCGGCGCCGCCGGCGCGGCGGACGTCACGCGGCGCCCGGGGTCCGGGGCGCGGGCAGCGGCGCGACGGGCGGCACCGGCAGCACGGGGTGCTCGGTGACGGTGAGGGTGCGCAGGTCGACGCGGCGCAGCCGCCGGGCGGGCGGCAGTCCGGGCGTCCGCGCGCCGGTGGCCCAGGCGGTGAGGTCGGCGGCCATGAGCGCGGCCACGAAGGCGGCCTGCGCGGGGCCGGGGGTGGCGGGGGCGCCGGTGGTGCGGCGGCCGTCCCAGTAGGCGGCCAGTTCGCGGTGGGCGGGGGTCGCGGCCAGCCTGCGGGCGCGGACGTGCGCGGAGGTGACGTCGCCGGGGGCGGCGGCCAGCGGTTCGATCCACATCTGGTGGCCCTCGCGGTGGCAGCGCAGCCAGGCGGTGCCCCGGGCGGGCAGCGCGTCGGCGGCGTCCCACAGTCCGGTGGGGACGGGGCCGTCCAGGCACCACACGACCGCGGCGGGGGTGCCGGGGCCGGGCGGGGCGGGAGGCGGTGGCTCCGTGTCCAGGCTGACGGTGGCTCCGGCGGCCCGCAGGCAGGTGGCCAGCGGTCCGGTGAGGGCGGGGGCGCCCAGCAGCCGGACGTCGCGCAGGTGGCGGGGCCAGTCCCGGGGGGACGCGGCGGCGCCGAGGTATCCGGCGGAGGCGAACGCGGCGCACAGCGCGTCCAGTTCGCCTCCCGCGCCACCGCCGTCCGGCGTCCCGGCGCCGTTCTGCGGGGCGCGGCCGGACTCGCGGCCGGACTCGCGGCCGCCGAGCCGGGTGAGCAGCGTCCCGGCGGGGACGTCCCCGGTGTCGATGCGCCAGAACGCGCCGTCGGCGTCGCGCAGGGCCAGCCCCGCGCCGGGGACGGTGACGACCTCCACTCCGGGTGCCAGCTCACTGCGGGTCATGTCCGTGCTCCTTCGGCCGGTTCGCTGCGGGGCGGGCCCGGCCGGTGGTGTCCGGCCGGGCCCGCGGGTCGGGGTCTTACTCCTCGGTGTCGTCCTCGAAGGGGTTCTCGACGAGGGCGTTGGAGTGCGACGCGGAGTCGTGGGCGAGCTGCCCCGGGTCGGCGATGGGGGTGAAGACCTGCTCCTGGTCCATGACGGATTCCTCCCGGTCGTGGGATGGGCGTGCGATGCCCGTTCGGACGTCGCACGCACACTCTATTGAACATGATTGTCATTCGCTAGAGGGGAGAGCGGATGATCCGGGTAGCACACCGGCCAGCCGCCCTCCGGGTCGCGCCCCACCCGACCGGCCACGTCCAGGACTTCGGCGAGGAAGCGGGGGGTGACCACCTCCTCCGGCGCCCCGTCGGCCACCACCGCCCCACCGCGCAGCGCCACGACGCGCTCGGCGAAACGGGCCGCGTGCCCCAGGTCGTGCAGCACCATCACCACCGTCAGGCCCCGCTGGGCGCGCAGCCGCACGACGGTCTGGAGCACGTCGAGCTGGTGGTGCAGGTCGAGGTAGGTGGTCGGCTCGTCCAGGAGCAGTACGCGGGTGTCCTGGGCCAGCGCCATCGCCAGCCGGACCCGCTGCCGCTCCCCGCCCGACAGGGCGTCCACCGGGCGGTCCGCCCACGCGGCCACCCCGACGTCGTCCAGCGCGCGGCGCACGGCGGCGTCGTCACCGTCGCGCAGCATGCCGAGCGGGCCGCGCTGCGCGTAGCGGCCCTGCCGCACGAGCTGGCGCACCGTCATGCCGGGCACCGGCGGCGCCGACTGGTGCAGCAGCGCCACCCGGCGGGCCGCCGCCCGGCGGCCCAGCCGGGCGAGGTCGTCACCGCCGAGCAGCACCCGCCCGGACGTGGGCGCGAGGAGCCCGGCGGCCAGGCGCAGCAGCGTGGACTTGCCGCAGCCGTTGAGACCGACGAGGGCCGTCAGTTCGCCGGGCGCCACCCGCAGGTCCACACCGTCCAGAACGGGCCGTCCCGGATAACCGAAGCTGACGCCCTCCACGCTGACGCCGGGCGGCCCGCTCGTCTCGGTCATGTCCCATCGCCTTCCTCAGAACGTACGGTCGGGGGTGCGGCGCACCACCGCGAGCAGCAGCAGGGCACCGAGGCAGGTGGTGAGCGCCCCCACCGGCAGGGTGAGGCGGTCGGCCTCCAGCACGGCCGCCAGCCCCCGGGAGAGCAGCTGGGCCACGGCGTCGGCGCCGCAGACGACGGCGGCGCCCGCGAGCGCGGCGCCGGGCAGCGCGATCCGCAGGTCGGCGCCGAAGAGGGCGACGGCCAGGTGCGGGACGAGCAGCCCGACGAAGCCGAGCGCGCCCACCGCCGAGACGGCGCCGGCCGTCAGCGCGACCGCGCACAGCAGCGCCAGGGCGCGGGCCCGCGCGGTGGCGAGCCCGGCGGCGGCGGCCGGTTCGTCACCGAGCCGCAGCAGGGTGAGCGGCGCGGCGAGCAGCCAGGCCCCGGCGCCCCACACCAGCGTCCAGGGCCACAGCAGGTGCCAGTGCTCCCACACCCGGCCCTCGGTGGTGCCCACCAGCCACTGCACGACGCTGCCCAGCTCGCCGGGGGCGACGAGCAGCACCATGGCCGTCAGCCCGCCCAGCACGGCGGAGACGAGCACCCCGTACACGGCGGTGTCCGCCGGGTCGCCGCGCTCCCGGCCGGCCAGCAGCCACAGCAGCCCCGCCCCGGCGAAACCGCCCGCGCAGGCCGCCGCGACCACCGCCGCGGGCGACTCCCAGCCCGCCAGCCCCAGCCCCGTCGCCGTCACCGCGCCGAGCACCGCGCCGGGGGTGACGCCGGTGACCTCCGGACCGGCCAGCGGATTGCGCAGGGCGGACTGGAGGACGAGCCCGGCCACGCCGAGCGCGGCACCGGCCCCGAGGGCGACCAGCGTGCGCGGGAAGCGCAGGTGCAGCAGGACGTGCCGCTGCGTCGGGTCCCCGCCGCCGGTGAGCACCTCCCACACGTCGCCGGGTGTGAGGGCCCGCCCGGCGAGCAGGTCGGCACACCCCGTGAGGAGCACGACGACGGCCAGCGGCAGCAGGCGGCGCGCCGGGGCCCGCTCGCGCGGCGGCGTCCCGGCCGCCGCGCGCGCCGCGGCGGCGCTCACGCGGCCGCCCCCCGCCGCCCGGGACCGGCCCCGGCCCCGGTGCCGCCGGCGGTACCGGGGCCGGTGCCGGGAGCGGGTGCGGGACGTCCGCGCGCCGCCGCCCCGCCGCGCTTCCGCAGCAGGACCACCCCGGCGGGCACGCCGAGCAGCGCCGTCCAGGCTCCGACGGGCGTCTCCACCGGCGCGAGGGCCAGCCGGGCGGGCAGGTCCGCGAGGACGACGACGCAGGCGCCCCACCCGGCCGACCAGGGCAGCCAGCGCACCGCGTCCGCGCCGGGCCGCAGCCGCCGGGCCAGCTGCGGGGCGAGGAAACCCACCCACGCCACCGGACCGCACACGGCCACCACCGGGGCGATCAGCACGACGGAGACCGCGAGCGCCGCCAGCCGGGCGTGCCGGGCGCGGACGCCGAGCGCCTCGGCGTCGTCGTCGC
The DNA here is from genome assembly GCF_036323765.1 of Streptomyces solitudinis. Lineage (NCBI taxonomy): Bacteria > Bacillati > Actinomycetota > Actinomycetes > Kitasatosporales > Streptomycetaceae > Streptomyces > Streptomyces solitudinis. Next base: position 364,806 of record NZ_JAZDCW010000001.1, on the reverse strand, counting down.
CGAGCCGCAGCACCGACAGCACCGGCGCGCACAGCACCAGGGCGGGCAGGGCGACCAGCAGCCACGGGCCGAGCCCGGTGACGTCCGGCCACACCCGGGCCGAGAGCGAGCCCAGCAGGTAGCGGTAGACGAGCTGGAGGTCGAGCTGGTCGGCCATCACCATCAGGACGAGCAGCGCCGCCTGGAGCGCCGCCGAGACCGCCGCCCCGGTGAGCAGCACGGCGGAGGGGCTGCGTCCGAACCCGGCGGCGAGCAGGGTCAGGACGCCGCCCAGCGCCGCGCCCGCCAGCGCGAGCAGCGGCTGCACGACGGCGGGCAGCGAGAGGGCGAGCACCAGCGGCGCGGCCACGCCGAGCGCGGCGCCCGAGGAGACGCCGAGCATCTCCGGCACGGCCAGCCGGTTGCGCAGGGCCTCCTGGAGGACGAGCCCCGCCGCCCCCAGGCACGCGCCGGCCAGCAGGCCGAGCACCAGGCGGGGCAGCCGCAGCTCGCCCACGACCACGCCGGTGAGGCTGTCGCGCTCCCCGAGCAGCACGGCGGGCAGCCGCGCCGGGGACACCACGGGGGTGCCCAGGCACAGCGCGCCCAGTGCGGCGGCGGCCAGCAGTCCGGTCAGGAGCAGGAGGGTGCGGCGGGGGCTCACCGCAGCGCCGCGGTGGCCTCGTCCAGGACGATGCCGAGCGAGCGCGTGCCGCGCCCCTTGGCCCACACCTCGGAGTCGACCTCGTGCACGTCGCCGTTGCGCACGGCCGGGATGCGGCCCCACAGCGGGTTGGCGGCCAGGGTCTCGGAGAGCCGGCCCGGGTCGTCGCCGAAGGACAGCGTCTCCACGAACAGGACGTCCACGTCGCGCGCGAGGATCTCCTCCAGGCTGTAGCTGCCCTCGACGCCGCGCGAGGTCCACGGGTAGTCGGAGATCTGCGGGAAGAGCCCGGCGCCGACGTCCGTGCCGGGGGTGGCGACGCCGAAGTTCTCGTCGCTGCCGAAGATGATGAGCGCCGTCTTGTCGCTGGGCGTCCGCTCGGCGGCGGCGAGCTTGGCGCGGAAGCGCTCCTCGGCCCGCTCGCCCTGCTCGGTACGGCCGGTGAGCGCGGCGAGGTCGCGCAGGTAGCCGACGCTGTCCTGCCAGGTCTCGGGCTGGATGGGCCAGAACGTGGTGGCGCCCTTCAGGGCGGGGGCGAGCTTGCCGTGCGTGTCCTCCAGGCCGATGACCAGGTCGGGCCGGTGGGAGAGGACGGCCTCGACCTCGGGGGCGATGAAGCCGCCCGGGATGACGGGCACCGCGTCGGCCTTCTCGGGGCCCAGGAAGGCGGGATGGGCCAGCAGGGCGCTGTTGGTGGCGGCCGGGGTCAGCCCCAGCTCCACCAGCATGTCGTCGCAGAGGGCGAACAGGCAGACGATGCGCTGCGGTTCGGCTTCGGTGGCGACGGTGACGCCCCGGGCGTCGGTGATCTCGCGGGCGGGCTCGATGGGTTCGACGGTGACGTCCGTGACGGCACCGGCGGCCTTCCCGGTGTCCGCTTCGGCCTCCGGCCCCGGCGCGGAGGCGCCGCAGCCCACCAGCACCGAGCCCAGCAGCAGCGCGGCGAGCCCGCGCCGCAGCGGCCGGGCCGGGGTGCGGACCGGGGGGCGGCCCGGTGTGCGGGTCCGCGCGCGGCCCGGGGTGTGGAGGGGTATGCGTCGCGCCATCGGTTCTTCCGTTCTGTTCGGTGCCGGGGCGCGGACGCGGGGGGCGCGGTGGACAGCCCCGGCCGGCCCTCCGCGCCCCGAAGGATACACATGATAATCATTGCCAAACACCGTTCCGGCATGGTCCGGACGCCGCGTCACCGACCCGAGGGAGCCAGGGATGACCACCGGACCGCTGCTGCTCGCCGCCGACCACGTCGCGGGCCGCGTCAGCCTGCATCTCCTGCCCGGCGGGGCGGAGTCGGCCGCGCTGGAGGACTGCCACCCCGCCGAGCACGCGGGCTTCCTCGGCCTGCCCGGCGGGCGGGTCGCCTTCGTCGACGACCGCGCGGGCGCCCTCGTCGTCCTGCGGCCCGCCGCTGCCGCCGCCGGCCGGGAGTTCGTCGCGGCCCGGATACCGGTGGCCGGACCGGCCGAACAGCTCGCGGCCGACCCCTCGGGGCGGTACGTGGCCGTCACCACGGGGCTCGGGAAGAACCCCGCGCCGTGGAGCGACCTGCTCACCGTCGCCGATCTCGCCACCGGCCTCGGCACCCGGGTGCGCACGCGCACCGGTGAACCGGGCGTGACCGTCACGGGCGGCCGCGACCCCCTCGTCCTCGTCCGCCACCGGGAGCCGGGCGAACTGCTCGGGTACCGGTACGCGGCGCTCCAGGACGCCGGGCCCGGCTGCCCAAAGCCCGCACCCGCGTTCCGGCTGCCGCTGCCGGACGACGGGCACGGGGACGCGCACGACCCGGCGGCCGGCCGGGTGTTCGCCGCGACCGGCGAGGGCGTGCACCGCTTCCGCACCACGGACGCGGGCCCGTCCCCCGCCGGGCCGCCGCTGCCGTGGGGCACGCCCGGACGCGGCTACTTCCTGCGCCGGGACCCGCGGCGCGGACTGCTGTGGTCGTGCGTGCGCGGCGGCCCGCCGGAGCCGCACCGCTGGCCGGAGTGGACGAACGCGGCCTGGTGCCACGGGCTGGACGGCGACGGCACCGCGCACACCGACCTCGGCCCGGGGCTCGTCTTCCGCATGGGCGTCGCCCGCGACCGGGTGGCGTTCGCCCGCGTCCACCCGGACGGCGACGAACTCGTCCTCGTCGACCCCCGGCAGGGGCCCGGCGGCACGCTGCGGCCCGTCGTCACGGCACGGGTGCCGCTGCCCGCGATGGCCGGGGCCCCGCGCCGGGGCGGGACACCGTGGGAGGGGGTGCAGCGGCGGGCGGTGGCGGCGTCACCGGACGCGGACTGGGTGGCCGTCAGCCGGGGCGGCCACGGGGAGGTGCACCTCTTCGACGCCCGGACGGGCGCCGGGCGCGGGACGCTGCGCGCCCGGACGCCGCTGGACGAGGGCGGCCGGCTGGCACTGCTCGCCCCGGCCGGAGCGTCCCGCGAGGAAGCCGGGGGGCTCTGAGCGCGCGGAGGGCGAGCGGGAGGACGCGGGGGGCGACACGCGAAGGCCCGCCCGGTGCGACGGGGGATGCACACCGGGCGGGCACACCACCTTTCTACCGCATGCGGGAACCCTCGCGCATCACATGGGTGTTCGGTTCACCGATTTCCGCGTCCGGAACGGCTCAATCAAGCCACGGCTTCGGCGGACCGGGCCGACGGTGCGGCCGCCGTCGCCCGTACGCGCCGACGGCGCCGGGTGCAGGGCGGCGCCGGACCGGCCTGCCGTCCGGCGCCGCCCTTGTCGCAGGCGGCCCAGACCCCCGTGCAGGGCCACCTCGTTCTTCGGGGCCGCGGCGGCAGCACCGCCGCGCCGCGGTCACCGCTCGCCCGGCGGCGGCTCGTCACCCGGCCCGGGTGGTTCCGGTGGCAAATTCATCTGCTGCCGGAACTGACCGATAATCGCCGTCAGGCTGTCCTGCACTTCGGGAGGCAGCCCGACCGAGCGCAGCGCGATCGTGCGCACCCGCTGGTCGCGCATGGCGGCGAGGAACCGCACCTCGTCCTCCACGCGTTCGGCCTGCGTCTGCGACAGGTCGCCCAGGAGGTAGCCGACGGGCACGCCGAAGAACTTCGCGAGCGCCCGCAGGACGTCCGAACTCGGGTTGGCACGCCTCCCGTTGCGCAGCATCGACAGGTACTGCTCGGTGAGCCCGACCCCGCCGTACTCGGCGGGGTTGCCGCTGATGGCCTCGGCGACGTGTGCGTTCGTGTACGGGGCGTCGGCCGGGTGCATGTTGGCGAACAGATACCCGAGCCGCTCCGCGAGTGACCCCTCCGCGGCGGGCTGCGCCGGCTCCTGACCTGCGGCCATGGCCACCGCCCTCCGTCACCTGGCCCGTGAACCGGGCCGACTGCTGTCCCCGTGGCGCGAGGGCGCCGCGCATCACGACCAGTTAAGACGGTCGGCGCCGCTGCCTCGCACCGGCATCCTGCCACGCGGAGTGCGGTCGGCACCAGAACGCACCCGGTCCTCGGGAGATCCTCACGGCTTAACCACCCGTTGTCCCCCCGGCGTTGGCCCCCGGCGCACCGCACAGGGAGCTCCATCAAGATTGTGAAGGGATTCACACTTCCCTCTTGGCTCGGTGCGGTGATCCGTGCTGAGATGCGGCTTCACCGGCACATCCGGCTCGATGGCGCGCTTGGGAGGGCACAGTGGCGGAGTCCGCCATGTCTCGTTCGGTACGGCTGGAGCAGGGCAGCCCCGGGGAGGACGACGCCCCCCTGGAGCACGCCGTGTGGCGGCTGCGCTCGCGGGGCTGCTGGGAGGACGCCGCCGCGCTGCTGGCGCCGCACGCGGCCCGCGAGGGCGCCGCGGCGGTCCGCCGGGCCGCGCTGCTGGTGGAACGCTGCATGTTCACCGCCGACGGCTGGGCCGAGGCGGAGGACGCCCTGCGGACGGCCGAGGCACTGGCCGCGGACGACGTGCTGCGCGGCAGCGCCGCCTGCGAGCGCGGCCACCTCGCCTACGCCTCCACGGTGCTGGGCGTGCGGGACCGCACGGACGAGGCCCGCTCCGCGCTGGGCCGCGCCGCCGCCCTGCTGCCGCCCGCCTCACCGGGCCGGGCGGCGCTCGACTTCCGGCGCGGGCTGCTCGCCGAGCACCTGGGCGACAGCCCGCAGGCCGCCCGGGCCGCCTACCGGCGGGCCCACGCGGGGGCCACCGCGGACGGCGACGCGCTGCTGTGCTCGTTCACCTGGCGCCACCTGGCCGGACTCGCGCTGCGCGACGGCGAGCTGACGGAGGCGCGGCACGGCTTCGCCGAATCGCTGCGGCTGCGCGAGGAGCTAGGCTTCCTGGTCGGAATGGCGCCGGCGCTCGCCGCGCTGGCCGACGTCCAGCCGGAGCCGGAGGCCGCACGGCTGCGCACGGAGGCGCAGCGCCTCTTCCGCCTGCTGGGCGGCGTGCCGACCTGGCTGGCCCCCCGGCTGGCAGCCGCGTAGGCGGCGCGTCCCCCGGTCCCGGCCCCCGGGTGTCCGGCCCCCGGTCCCGGCCCCCGGGTGTCCTCCGGGCCGCCGGGTGCGTTCAGTGGGCCAGGTGCGTGCGCAGGACCCGCTCGGCGGCCGGCAGGTCGCGGGCGGCCAGGGCGTCCACGAGCGCGACGTGGTCGGCCGCCGCGGCCAGCAGGTCGCCGTGCGCGCCCGGGGGCCGCGCGCCGCGCCGCCGCAGTTCCTCGGCGATCCGCACCAGGTGCCGGTTGCCGGTCAGCTCCAGCAGCGCCCCGTGGAAGGCCCGGTCGGCCTCGGCGTAGCCGGGCCGGTCGCCGCGCGCCGCGTGGGAGACGGTCGCCTCCGCCAGCGGACGCAGCTCCTGCCAGTGCTCGGGCGGCAGGGTGCGGGCGAGCCGCAGCAGCGGCGGGATCTCCAGCAGGGCCCGCACCTCGGCCAGCTCCGCCAGGTCGTCGGCGGTGCGTTCGGCGACCCGGAAGCCCCGGTTGGGCACGGTCTCCACCGCACCCTCCCCCGCGAGCTGCTGCATGGCCTCGCGCACCGGCGTCGGGGACACCCCGAACCGCTCGGCGAGCACGGGGGCCGAATAGACGCGCCCGGGGGCCAGTTCGCCGCTGAGCAGCGCCTCACGCAGGGCGGCGAGCACCTGGCCGCGCACCGAGTGCCGCCGCGGCGTCCGGGGGCCCGGCGCGCCGCCGTGCACGTGCTCTCCCCTGGCCTCACCCTCCCGGCCCTCCGGCTCACCCCTCGGGCCGCGGGCGGAGCGCGGCAGGGACCGCGCCGGACGGACGGGGGCGGCCTCACCCGGGCGGAACGCGGCGCCGGGACCTGCCGGTATCTCCGGGTCCGTTCGCGTCCGTGCCATCTGCCCGCTCCTGTCCGCTGCGCGTGTCCGATGAGCACCATAGGCGGGAAGTTCCGGGGATCAAACCTCCGCACCATCGGGTAAGGTAAGGCTTACCTGCTAACGATCGTGGAAATGGGGACCGTCCGCATGGCCGTCACCACCCTCGCTCCCAAGCGACCGTCCGCCCAGGCGAAGTCGCCGCTGACGCCCGCCTACGAGCGTCTCGCCGGACTGCTTCCGGGGCTGGGGATCACCGAGGTGGGCGACGGGCGGCTGCCCGCGGGCGACGGCTGGGTCGGCAGTGCCGAGCTGGCCGGGGGCGGCAGTGCCCTGGACGCGTTCCTCGCCTGGGACGGCGAGCAGGTGGAACGCGACTACGGCACCCGGGCCCGGCCGGACGTCATCGCCTCCTTCGGGCTGCACCGCTACGCCTGGCCCGCCACGCTCCTGATCACCGTCCCCTGGTTCCTGCACCGCCGGGTCCCGCGGCTGCCCGTCGACGCCGTCGCCTTCCACCGCGCCACCGGCCGGCTCGCGGTGCGCACCGGGTCCTTCGCCTGCCTGCCAGGCGATCCGGCCGCCGCCCGGCCCGGCGCCCGCGTCGTCCCGGACGAGGAGGCGCTGCGCGCCGAGGTGCGCGACGCCGTGGCCGAGCACCTGGCCCCCGTGCTGGACGGGTTCCGCCCGCGCATGCGGCGCGGCCCGCGCGCCCTGTGGGGAGTGGCGTCCGACGAGATCACCGAGGGCCTGTGGTACGTGGGCCAGCTCCTCGGCGAGGAGGAGCGGGCCGTCGAGGAAGCGGGCCTGCTGCTGCCCGGCTCCGCCTCCCCCTACCCGCGCGGTGCCGGTTTCCGGGAGCTGACCGCCCCCGACGGCACCCGGCTCGCCACCCGGGACCGGGCGAGCTGCTGCCTCTTCTACACCCTGCGCCCGCAGGACACGTGCGTGACGTGCCCGCGCACGTGCGACGCCGAGCGCGTCGCACGCCTGACCTCCGGCGCCTGACACCGGCACCCGACCGGCCCCGGCTGGGCTCTGACCGCCCGGGGCGGTCAGAGCCGGTCAGGGCGGTCAGGGCAAGCCGTCACCGCGCGGGCGGGGCCCCGGCCAGGCCCTCGACGGCCAGCAGCCGCCGCTTCGCCTCCAGCCCGGCGGCGAACCCGGTCAGCGTCCCGGCCGCCCCGACGACGCGGTGGCACGGTCGGACGACCAGCAGCGGGTTGGCGCCGACCGCGCCGCCCACCGCGCGGGCCGAGCCGCGCGGCAGCCCGGCCAGCTCCGCGAGACCGGCGTAGCTGACGGTGGTGCCGTAGGGGACGCGGTCCAGCGCGGCCCACACCCGGCGCCGGAAGGCGGTGCCCCGCGGTTCCAGCCGCAGGTCGAATCCGCGCAGCGCACCACAGAAGTAGCCGTCGAGCTGCCGGACGGCGTCCGCGAACGCCGCGTCGTCCCGCGTCCAGTCCGGTTCCGGCCGCCGGACGGCCGCGCCGCCCGGCGCGGCGAGCACGGCGAGGGTGCCGGGAGCGGGCCCGGCGAGCAGCAGCTCGCCGAGCGGGCTGGGGCTCAGGGTGTACAGCACGGTTCAGCTCTCCTGGGGCGTGTCGGGAACGGATGGGGACGGTGGTACCGCCGCGCGCCACAGGTGGTGCACGGCGTAGGAGCGCCAGGGGCGCCAGGTGCCGGTCGGGACGGAGGACGGCGCCGCGGCGCCCAGGCGGGCGAGGCCGTGCCGGACGCCCGCGTCCCCGGCGAGGTGGACGTCCGGATCGCCCAGGGCCCGCATCCGCACGTAGCCGGCCGTCCACGGGCCGATGCCGGGCAGGGCGAGCAGGGCCGCTTCGGCCGCGTCCCGGTCGGCGCCGGCGTCCAGGCGCAGGCTGTGGTCGGCGAGGGCGGTCATCACCGCGCGCAGGGCCGTCCGGCGGGCCCCGGGCATGCCCAGCTCCGTGAGCGCCGCCCCGGCGAGGGTGTCCGCGTCCGGGAAGAGCCGGGTGAGCGTGCCGTCCGGGGCGGGCAGCGGCTTGCCGTGCTCCGCCACCAGCCGGGCCGCCAGGGTGCGGGCGGCGCGGACGGTGACCTGCTGGCCCAGCACCGCGCGGGCGGCCAGCTCGGCGCCGTCGGCGGCGCCCGGTGAGCGCAGCCCCGGCCGGGCGGCGGCGAGCGGGCCCAGGAGCGGGTCGGCGCCCAGGCGTTCGGCGACGGCGTAGGGGTCGGCGTCCAGGTCGAACAGGCGCCGCAGCCGCTGCACGGCGGTGCTCAGGTCCCGCAGGTCCGACAGGCGCAGCCGGCAGGGCAGCCAGCCGGGGCCGCCGCGTTCGCCGACCTCCGCGACCGCGTGGCCGTGCGGCAGCGCGAGGGTGCGGCGGTAGCACCGGTCCCCCGGCGGGCCGGTCACCTCCTCGACGCCGGGGACGGCGCGCAGGGCGAGGAAGTCGAAGACCCCGGCCGCGTCGTAGGGGCCGCGGTGGGCCAGCCGCAGCGCCACGCCGTCGCCCCCCGGCCGCCGTGCCGCCTTCGGCGCACCCGGAGCGGCGCGCAGCCGGGTGGGGGTGGCGGCGTAGACCTCGCGGACGGTGTCGTTGAACTGCCGCACGCTGGCGAACCCGGCGGCGAAGGCGATCTCCGTCACCGGCAGCGCCGTCGTCTGGAGCAGCACCCGGGCGGCGTGCGCCCGCTGGGCGCGGGCGAGCGCGGCGGGTCCGGCGCCCAGTTCGGCGGTGAGCTGGCGCTGCACCTGCCGGGCGCTGTAGCCCAGGCGCCGGGCGAGCCCGGCCACCCCCTCGCGGTCCACGACCCCGTCGGCGATCATCCGTACGGCCCGGCCCACGGCGTCGGCCCGCACGTTCCACTCGGCCGAGCCCGGCACGGTGTCGGGGCGGCAGCGGCGGCACGCCCGGAAGCCCGCCGCCTGCGCCGCGGCGGCCGACCCGTAGAAGCGGACGTTCTCCCGCCGGGGGGTGAGCGCCGGGCAGCTCGGACGGCAGTAGATGCCGGTGGTGCGCACGGCGGTGAAGAACACGCCGTCGAACCGCGCGTCCCTGCTGCGCACCGCCTCGTACCTGCTGTCGTCGTCCATCACGCTCCCCAGTGTGCGCGCCCGCCGGCGTCCTCACTGGCGGGATTCGGACACGGCGGTAGGGGGCCGCGACCGCTGGGTGCTGGGTGCCGGGCGGGCCCGGGCCGGCCGCAGCGGACGTGCCGCGGACCGGCCCGGGCCCGGCGCGCTCAGCGCAGCCGGCCGCGTTTGCGCTCGGCCATGTGGCGCCCGAGTGCGTCGCGGCGCTTGAACTCCTTCCTGCGTTCCGCGCGGAGCCGGGCGTCCGTGCGGGCCGCCATCCGCTCGCTCTCGCGCTGGAGCTTGCGGTAGCTGTCCAGCCTGCGGTGCGCCAGCGTCCCGTCCTCCAGGGCCGCCAGCACTGCGCAGCCGGGCTCGGCCCCGTGGCCGCAGTCGGGGAAGCGGCACTGCCCGGCGAGCGCGTCGATGTCGGTGAACGTCCGGTCCAGGCCCGCGTCCGCCTCCCACAGCCCGACGCCGCGCAGCCCCGGTGTGTCGATGAGCACACCGCCCGCGGGCAGCGGGAACAGCTCGCGGTGGGTGGTGGTGTGGCGGCCCTTGCCGTCCCGGCCCCGGATGGCCTGCACCACGCTGGCCTCAGCCCCCAGCAGGGCGTTGACCAGCGTGGACTTGCCGGCGCCGGAGAGGCCGAGCAGGACGCCGGTGCGGGCGCGCAGCGCCTCGGCCAGCTCCGGAAGCCCCGCGCCGGTGACGGCGCTGGCCAGCAGCACCTGCACGCCGGGGGCGGCCCCGGCCGCGTCCGCGTACAGGTGGGAGGGGTCGGGGACGAGGTCGGTCTTGGTGAGGACGACCAGCGGCCGCGCGCCGCTGGACCACGCGAGGGAGACGAACCGCTCCAGCCGTCCGAGGTCCAGTTCTGCGGCGAGGGAGACGGCGATGAGGGCGACGTCGGCGTTCGCCGCGAGCACCTGGCCGTCGGAGCGTTTGGAGGAGGTCGAGCGCAGGAAGGCGGTGCGGCGCGGCAGGAGGGCGTGCACCACCGGGCCCGTCGGCCCGTCGGCGACGGCGGCCCAGTCCCCGGTGCAGGCGGCCGCGGTGGGGTCGGCGGCGGCCACGGGGGCGGTGTCGGCGCGCACGGTGCCCGCCTCGGTGACCGCGAGGCACTGGCCGCCGCGGTCGACGCGGAGGATGCGGGCGGGGACGGAGTCCGCGTCGGCGTGCGGGGCGAAAGCGTCGGCGAGTGCCTCGTCCCAGCCGTAGCGGACGAGTGCGGGGTGAGCTGCGAACAGCGTGCTCAACGTGGGAAGACCCTTCGGGGAGGGCCTCCGGCGGCACGGGGCGCGCACGAGGCGCGGACGCGCGTCGGCGCGGGATGCTTCAGCCGGAGACCGGGGGAACGGGAGAGGTGGTGCGCGTGCGGGCACGGCCCGCCACGAAGACGGCAGTCATCGCCTCTCACCTCCCCTCGCTCGTCCGGTGGGCAGCCTACGGCGCGGCGCACGCGCACCGCCACGGGTTTTCCGGCGCCGCCCGGCGGACCGTCCGGGCGGCGGCCTCAGGGGTCCGGTGCCGCGCCGGGGCAGACGAACTCGCACCAGACGGTCTTGCCGGCCGCGTGGGTGTCCACACCCCACACGTCGGCGAGCCGGTCCACGAGCAGCAGGCCGCGGCCGGTGAGCCCGATGTCCTCGTCCGCGCTCAGCTCGGGGGCCTCGGCGGAGGTGTCGGCCACCTCCACCCGCACCCGGCGTTCGGCGCCGTCGAGGAGCCGCAGCGTGACGGTCGCCCCGCCGTCGGTGTGGCGCAGGGCGTTGACGGTCATCTCCTGCACGGACAGCTCGACGCCGTCGGCGCACCCGTCGGCGTTCCAGGCACGCACCGCCGAGCGGGCCAGTCCGCGCACCGCGGCCACGGCCGCGAGGTCGCCCGCCGCGATCTCGCGGCGCACCTGGTGTCCGAGCCGCGGTCCGAGCGCCTTCTCCCGGCGCAGCAGCACCAGCGCCAGGTCGTCCGCCCCGGCCCGCTCGCCGGGCAGTTCGCTGAGCCACCGGGCGAGCCGGCCCAGGTCGCGCGGACCGCGTCCGACGGCGGCCATCAGCGCGTCGACGCCCTCGTCCGGGTCGGCGCCCGGCCGTTCCACCAGTCCGTCGGTGAACATGAGCAGGGTCTGGCCGACGGCCAGCTCGACCGACGTCACGGGGAAGTCCTGCCGTCCGCCGTCCGGCAGTCCCAGCGGCAGGGCGCCGGCCACCGGCAGGGCGCGGCAGGTGCCGTCCGGCTCCAGCAGCAGGGGATCGAGGTGGCCGGCGCGGACGAGCCGGAGCCAGCCGGTCGCCGGATCGGCCTCGGCGTACAGGCAGGTGGCGAACCGGTCGGTGTCCAGGTCGTGCAGGAACGCCGAGGCGCGGGAGAGCACGGTGGGGGCGGTGTGGCCCTCGGCGGCGTACGCGCGCAGCACGATGCGCAACTGGCCCATGACGGCCGCGGCGTGCGTGTCGTGGCCCTGCACGTCGCCGATGACGGCGGCGATGCGTCCGCCGGGCAGCGGGATGACGTCGTACCAGTCGCCGCCGATGTCGCGGCCCTGGCGGGCGGGCCGGTAGCTGACCTCGGTGCGCAGCCCGGGGATGGCGGGGATGGTGTGCGGCAGCATGAAGCGCTGGAGGCTCTCGGCCAGCTCCAGTTCCTGCTCGTACAGCATCGCCCGTTGCAGGCTCTGGGCGATGGTGCTGGTCAGCGCGGTGAGCAGGGACTGCTCGCCGGGCGGGAAGTCGTGCTTCTCACGGAAGAGCAGGCCGACCGCGCCGATGGCCCGGCCCTCGGCGATGAGCGGCAGGTAGGCGGCGGCCGAGGGGTTCAGCGGGGCGATGTAGGGCCACAGGCGCGGGTAGCGGACGGCGAACTCCCGCTGCGAGACGAAGAAGCGCGAGGACATCGTGCGGACGACCTCGCTCATGGGGAAGTCCGCGTCGATGTGGGTGTACTCCAGTTCGGGGACGAGGCTGGCCGTGCGGCCCTCCGCCATCTGGCGGATGTGGCCGCCCTCGACGAAGCCCATCATGAGGCTGACCGCGCCCAGGCGGCCCATGCCGCGGGCGCTCTCCAGCACGTCGACGACGTCACCGACGGTGCGGGCACGGGCCAGCGCCGCGGTGGTCTCCTCCACGATTCTGGACTCGCGGTGCCGCTCGCTGTCCGGCGTCATCCGGTCGGTGGTGTGGCTCAGCTCGTCGGTCGCGTCGCGCACGATGCCGATGACGCGGCGGGGGCGGCCGTCGCCGTCCCGGCGGACGCGGCCCTGGGTGTGGGTCCAGCGCAGGCTGCCGTCCCGGCAGCGGATGCGGAAGTACAGGCCGTAGCGCTCGCGGCCGTCCCCGGCGGCGCGGGCGAGGAGGGCCTCCAGCCGGGCGGACTCCGGCGCCGGGAGCCGGGCGCCGAGGCCGGAGGGACGGCCGTCGTACTCGTCGGGACGCAGGTCGAGGACGGCCAGCCCCGCCGCGTCGACGTGCAGGAGGCCGCGGTCGAGGTCCCAGTCGAAGGTGCCCGCGCCGTTCAGCGCGAGCGCGGTGCCGGCGTCCGCGGGCCAGGTGGCCGGGGCGGCCGCCGCGCCGGGCGCCGTTCCTTGCGTGTCCATGCCGCACCCCCGGGGCCGGAAGGCGATCCCCTTCACTGTGTCACCCTTCGCCCGATTCTTCGAGCCGTGTGCACCGGGAAGCCGGGCCGGGCGGACGCCGGGCGGGGACGGGCGGCGCCCGGTGGGGCGGGCGGCGGCGGGCGGGGCCGTCAGTCGCGGTGGTGGCCCTTCAGCCGGGCGCGCACGTCCTCCGGGGGGAGGAAACGGGCCCAGCGCTCGGGGAACTCGGCCGGCCCCGGTTCGTTCCCGCCGCCGGAGCCGTCGCCGTCCTCCTCCTCGTCGCCGTCCTCGTCGTCGTCCTCGCCGCCCGCCGACGGGCCCGCGCGCCCGTCGCGGCGGACGGCCGCGAGGGCCGCGGCGTCCCCCTCGCGCTGCCGGTCCCGGGCGTGCCGGGCGGCGGCCGTGGCCAGCGAGGGCCACACCCGGTCGATGGCGGCGTTGACGGCGGCGCCCACCAGCACCGCGAAGGCGGAGATGAAGATCCACAGCAGGACGGCGACGGGCGCGGCGAGCGAGCCGTAGATCGTCGGCCCCTCGACGGTGCTCGTGAGGTAGATCCGCAGGAGGAAACTGCCGCCCACCCACATCAGCAGGGCGACGAGCGCGCCGGGAATGTCCTCGCGCCAGGGCGAGCGCACCGGCACCGACACGTGGAAGAGCGTGGTCAGGAACGCCACCGACAGCAGCAGCACCGTCGGCCAGTAGAAGAGACGCACCAGCAGCTCGGCCTGCGGCACCCAGCCGATCACCGCGTCGGGGCCCACCACCATCAGCGGCAGGGCGACGGCGCCGATCAGCAGGGCGACGACGTAGAGCAGGAACGCCAGCAGCCGCGTCTTGACGATGCCGCGGTGCCCGTCCAGGCCGTACATCACGGTGATCGTGTCGATGAAGACGTTCACCGCCCGCGAGCCGGACCACAGCGCGAGCGCGAAGCCGAAGGAGGCGATGTCGGGCCGCCCGCCCTCGATGACGTCGTCGATGAGCGGCGCGGCGATGTCGTTGACGCCCCGGTCGGAGAGCACCGCCGCCGACGCCTCCAGGATGTTGCTGCGCACGCTGGCGATGGTGTCCGTGCCGATCCAGGCGTCCAGGTAGCCGAGCAGCCCGATGAGGCCGAGCAGCAGCGGGGGCAGGGACAGCAGGGTGAAGAACGCCGCCTCGGCGGCCAGCCCGAGGATGCGGTACTCCATGCAGGAGTTGACCGTGTCCTTCAGGAGCAGCCACGCCAGCCGCCTCTTGGGTACGTTCCGGTAGAGGCGGCTCATGTGGGCCCGCCGGCCCGACGGACGGCTCGGTGGTGTCGGGGCTGCTCGCACCCGCCCAACGTATCTGGCTCCGGGGGCGCCGCGCGCACCGGTGACGGCCGCGGCGGCTCGGCCTACTGTGTGGGCCATGCCCTCCCCCGCCGACGCGGCCTCCTCCCCGGCCCCCGCCCCGCCCGTGCCGCACGCCACGCACGCCGTCACCAACCAGGTGCCGCCGCTCGCGGAGTACGACGTCTTCTCGGCCGACGCCGCGCTCGCGGAGTCCGTCGCCCGGCAGGTGGCGCCCGGGCGCGCGGACGAGGTGCGGGCACAGCTGTCCGCCCTGGGGCGGGAGGCCGGTTCGGCGCGGGCGCAGGAGTGGGGCGTGCTCGCCAACGAGTACCCGCCGCGGCTGCGCACCCACGACCGGTACGGCAGGCGGATCGACGAGGTCGATTTCCACCCGGCCTGGCACCAGCTCCTGGAGCGCGCGGTCGGCGCGGGCCTGACGGCGGCCTGGGCGCGGCCGGACGGCCACCTGCGCCGGGCGGCGGCCTTCGTCGTCTGGTCGCAGGTGGAGGCCGGGCACGGCTGCCCGGTGTCCATGACGCACGCCGCCGTCCCGGCGCTGCGGGCCGAGCCGCGGCTCGCGGAGCGCTGGGAGCCGCTGCTGACCTCGCGCTCCTACGAGCCGGGGCTGCGCCCGGCCTCCGGCAAGGCGGGCGCGCTCGCCGGAATGGGCATGACCGAGAAGCAGGGCGGGTCGGACGTGCGGGCGAACACCACGCGCGCCGAGCCGCTGGCCGAGGAGGGCCTGTACGCGCTGCGCGGCCACAAGTGGTTCTGCTCGGCGCCCATGTCCGACGCGTTCCTGGTGCTGGCCCAGGCGGACGCGGGACCGACCTGCTTCCTGGTGCCGCGCGTGCTGGAGGACGGCACCCGCAACCCGTTCCGCCTCCAGCGGCTGAAGGACAAGCTCGGCAACCGCTCGAACGCCTCGGCCGAGGTCGAGTTCGACGGCGGCACCCTGGCGCACCGGGTCGGCGAGGAGGGGCGCGGGGTGGCCACCATCATCGGGATGGTGGCCGCGACACGGCTGGACTGCGTGCTGGGCTCGGCCGCGCTGATGCGCCAGGCGGTCGCGCAGGCGACCCACCACGCCGCGCACCGCTCGGCCTTCGGCGGGCCGCTCATCGACAAGCCGCTGATGGAGAACGTGCTCGCCGACCTGGCGCTGGAGTCGGAGGCCGCGACGGCGCTGGGCATGCGGCTGGCCGCCGCGTACGACGCCGCGGGGGCGGGCGACGCGGGGGCGCGCCTGCTGCTGCGGCTGGCCGTGCCCGCCGCGAAGTACTGGGTGACCAAGCGGTGCACCCCGCTCGTGGCCGAGGCGCTGGAGTGCCTGGGCGGCAACGGGTACGTGGAGGAGTCGGGCATGCCCCGGCTGCTGCGCGAGGCGCCGCTGAACTCGGTGTGGGAGGGGTCCGGCAACGTCCAGGCCCTCGACGTGCTGCGGGCGCTCCAGCGGGAGCCGGGGGTGCTGGAGGCGTTCCTCGGCGAGATCGGTGCGGCGCGCGGCGCCGACCACCGGCTGGACGGTGCGGTGAAGGACCTCCTGGTCCAGCTGGCCGACCTCGGCGGCGCCGAGGACCAGGCGCGTCACCTGGTCGAGCGCATGGCGCTGGTGCTCCAGGGCGCGCTGCTGGTGCGGCACGCGCCGTCCCCGGTCGCGGACGCCTTCTGCGCCTCCCGGCTCGGCCGCGAGGGGGGCGCCGCCTTCGGCACGCTGCCGCGCGGGCTCGGCCTCGCGGCCGTCGTGCGCCGCGCCCGGCCCCAGGCGGGGTGAGCGCGCCGGGCCGCCGGCGGACCGGGGCGACACGCCCGGTGGCGCCGTCCCGTGCCGGACGGCCGCCGCTTCCTAGCATGGCGCCCATGGCAATCAAACGCGCGTTCGCCAGCATCCTGTCCGACCGGCTTCCCGAGACGAGGGACTTCTTCTCCGGGCTGCTGGGCCTGTCCGTGGTGTACGACAGCGACTGGTTCGTCAGCCTCCAGGACCCCGACGACCCCCGTCACGAACTGGGCATCTGGCGCCGCGATCACGAACTGGTGCCCGAGCCCTACCGGACGGCCCCCTCCGGGACGGTGCTCACCTTCGTCGTGGACGACGTGGACGCGGTGCACAGGGCCGCGCGGGAGCAGGGCCGGGAGATCGTGGCGCCGCCGCGGGACACCTTCTACGGACAGCGCAGCATGCTCGTGAAGGACCCCAACGGCCAACTCCTCGACATCTGCACCCCGGTGGCCGGATAGCACTCTAGGGTGTGGGCCGGGCGGAACGGGAGCGTCCCGCTCCGCCCGGGGGCGCCCGTGCCCCGACACGGGGCGACCGCCCCCGCCGCGCCGCACCCGAGGGAGTCTCATTGGACCGCGCACACCACCCGGCGACCGCACCCGCGACCTGCCCGGCGGGGACGGGGGCGGGCGCCACGGCCGTCGCTCCGGCGGAAGGACCGGTCGCCGACACCGCCGAGGCGGAGGACTTCCTCCGGCAGTTCTACCAGGAGCACCCCGGGCAGCCGCTGCCGCTCGGCCGGCGGCTGGCGCGGATGCGGGCCGACGTGGAGGCGGCCGGCACCTACCGGCACACCGGACCCGAGCTGGAGTTCGGCGCCCGCGTCGCCTGGCGCAACTCCGCCCGCTGCATCGGCCGCATGTACTGGCGCAGCCTGCGGGTGCTGGACCGGCGCTCCGCGACGTCCGCCGCGGAGATCCACACCCACCTGTGCGAGCACCTGCGGCAGGCCACCAACGACGGGCGCGTGCGGCCCGTCATCTCCGTCTTCGCGCCGGACACACCGTCGCGCCGGGCGCCGCGCGTGTGGAACGACCAGCTCATCCGCTACGCCGGCTACCGCGACGCCGACGGGGGCACCACCGGGGACGCGGCCTACACCGGCTTCACCGAGACCGTGCGGGAGCTCGGCTGGCAGGCGCCGGGCGGGCCGTTCGACGTCCTGCCCCTGGTGGTGGAGACGCCGCACGAGGGGCCGCGGCTGTTCGACGTGCCGCGCGAACTGGTCGCCGAGGTGCCGCTGCGCCATCCCGAGCACCCGTGGTTCGCGGAACTGGGCCTGCGCTGGCACGCGGTACCGGCCATCTCCAACATGCGGCTGCGGATCGGCGGCGTGGACTACCCTCTGGCCCCCTTCAACGGCTGGTACATGGGGACGGAGATAGGCGCCAGGAACCTCGTCGACGCCGACCGCTACGACCTGCTGCCCGTGGTGGCCGAACGGCTCGGCCTGGACACGAGCAGCGTCACGACGCTCTGGCGGGACCGGGCCCTGGTGGAGGTGAACGTCGCGGTGCTGCACTCGTTCGCCGCCGCGGGGGTGCGGATCACCGACCACCACACCGAGTCGCAGCGCTTCCTGACGCACCTGGCGCGGGAGGAGGCGCTCGGCCGGACGGTCCCGGCGGACTGGAGCTGGATCGTGCCGCCCGTCTCCGGCGGCCTCACGCCCGTGTACCACCGGTACTACGACGAGAGCCACCTGCGGCCGAACTTCTACCTCGACCCGGCGGCCCGGTCACTGGGCAGGGGCGTGTGCCCGGCGGGCACCTGAGCGGACGGGCGCGGGCGGCGGCCCGGCCGCCCGGTCCTTCGTGGGCGCCGTGATGGGATGACGGGATGAACAGCACCCCGCCCCCGGACGCCGAGAAGGCCGCCGGCACCAGCGTGAGCGTGACCACCTGGTCCCTGGAGCAGACCTCGCCGCAGGACCTGCGCCCCGTCCGGGAGGCGGACGGCGGTTCCGGGGTGCGGATCGTCCGGGCGGAGGTCCCGAGCCCGGAGTTCAGCCGGTTCCTGTACACCGCGGTGGGCGCGGACGTGACGTGGACGGACCGGCTGGACTGGTCCCACGCGCGGTGGCGGGCGTTCCTGGAACGGCCGGGCACCGAGACGTGGGTGGCGTGGGAGCACGGCACCCCGGCGGGCTACCTGGAGCTGGACGCCCAGCCGGACGGGGTGGTGGAGATCAGCTACTTCGGGCTGCTGCCGGCGTTCCGCGGCCGGGGCACCGGGAAGCTCCTGCTGTCCCGGGGCACCGCGCGGGCCTGGGACCTCGCCGGGCGCTGGCCCGGCCGGGAGCCCACCCGCCGGGTGTGGCTGCACACGTGCAGCAAGGACGGTCCGCACGCGCGGGCCAACTACGAGCGGCGGGGCTTCACGGTGTTCGACGTCCGCACCGCCGCCGAGCCGTACGTTCCCCCGCCCGGACCCTGGCCGGGCGCGCACGGCTGACCCGGTGCCCGCCCCGCCGACCGGGGCACGCGGTGTGACCGGCGCCACACCCGTCCGCTGACCGAGACAGTGTTGTCCGCATCCTGGATTACGGTGGACTGACTTCCCGACCGCGTGCGACGCTTCCGTCATGTCCACAGCTGGAACCCTCCTGGTGAGCCGACGACACGTCGACTTCGGCCGCATGTCCAGCGCCATCTGTCCGGCGGGCTGACAGTCACAGCACCGCCGCACCGCACGTCGCCCCCACCGCCGCGGGCGCGTGCCACCCCCTGACTTCCCCGTGCCGCTCCACCGGCCTGCCCGCGCGCAGCCGGGCGGGCGCCGCACCCTGCCCGTCAGCCCCCGAAGGACCAGCCACCATGGCCGACACGCCCAAGCCAGCCGCCGCCCCGAAGCGCCGCAAGACCGGACGCCACCGCGGCGAAGGCCAGTGGGCCAAGGGACACTTCACCCCGCTGAACGCGAACGAGCAGACCAAGAAGGACGACGACGGTCTCAATGTGCGGACACGCATTGAGACGGTCTACGCCCAGCGCGGTTTCGCCTCCATCGACGGGGCCGACCTGCGCGGCCGCATGCGCTGGTGGGGCCTGTACACCCAGCGCAAGCCCGGCATTGACGGCGGCAAGACGGCCATCCTGGAGCCGGAGGAGCTGGACGACGAGTACTTCATGCTCCGCGTCCGCATCGACGGCGGCCGGCTGACGACCGGACAGCTGCGCGTCCTCGGCGAGATCTCCCAGGAGTTCGCGCGCGGCACCGCCGACATCACCGACCGGCAGAACATCCAGTACCACTGGATCCGCATCGAGGACATGCCGGAGATCTGGCGCCGCCTGGAGGGCGTGGGCCTGTCCACGACCGAGGCGTGCGGTGACACCCCGCGCGTCGTCCTCGGCTCGCCGGTCGCCGGGATCGCCGCCGACGAGATCATCGACGGCACCCCGGCCATCGAGGAGATCCACCGCCGCGTGGTCGGCAACCCGGCCTACTCGAACCTGCCGCGCAAGTTCAAGACGGCCGTCTCCGGTTCGCCGCTGCTGGACGTGGCGCACGAGATCAACGACGTCGCCTTCGTGGGCGTCGTCCACCCGGAGCTGGGCCCCGGCTTCGACGTGTGGGTGGGCGGCGGCCTGTCCACCAACCCCAAGATCGGGGTACGGCTCGGCGCCTGGACGCCGCTGGAGGAGGTCGCCGACGTCATGGAGGGCGTCGTCGGCATCTTCCGCGACTACGGCTACCGGCGGCTGCGCACCCGGGCGCGCATCAAGTTCCTCGTCGCCGACTGGGGCCCGGAGCGGTTCCGGCAGGTGCTGGAGGAGGAGTACCTGGGCCGCAGGCTGGCCGACGGGCCCGCCCCCGAGCAGCCGGTGGAGCGCTGGCGCGACCACGTCGGCGTGCACCGGCAGAAGGACGGCCGCTACTACGTGGGCTTCGCGCCGCGCGTGGGCCGGGTGGACGGCGCGACGCTCACCAAGATCGCCGACCTCGCCGAAGCGCACGGCTCCGCGCGGGTGCGCACCACCGTCGAGCAGAAGATGCTCGTCCTCGACGTGCCCGAGGAGCAGGTCCAGGCGCTCACCGAGGAGCTGGACGCGCTCGACCTGACCACCCGGCCCTCCCCGTTCCGGCGCGGCACGATGGCCTGCACCGGCATCGAGTTCTGCAAGCTGGCCATCGTCGAGACCAAGGGCCGCGGCCACTCGCTCATCGACGAGCTGGAGCGGCGCCTGCCCGGGTTCGACGAGCCGGTCACCATCAACATCAACGGCTGCCCCAACTCCTGCGCCCGCATCCAGGTCGCCGACATCGGCCTCAAGGGCCAGCTCGTCCTGGACGACGCGGGCCGCCAGGTCGAGGGCTACCAGGTGCACCTGGGCGGCTCGCTCGGCCTGGAGCCGGGCTTCGGGCGCAAGGTGCGCGGCCTGAAGGTCACCGCCGACCAGCTGCCCGACTACATCGAGCGGGTCCTGCGGAACTTCTCCGCGCAGCGCACCGAGGGCGAGCGCTTCGCGCAGTGGGCGGCACGCGCCGACGAGGGGGCGCTGTCGTGAGCGAGCGCGCCGCGCCGTACCACTGCCCGTACTGCGGCGACGAGGACCTTCGGCCGTCCGAGGAGGGGCACGGCGCCTGGGAGTGCGGCGCCTGCAACCGGGCCTTCAGGCTCTCCTTCCTCGGCCTGCTCTCCCGCGGCTTCGCCCGCACCGACGACAGCGAAGGGGGCACCGCATGACCACCGCGACCGACCTGCGGGAACGCGCCGAGCGTGCCGGACGGGAACTGGAGGAGGCACCGGCGCTGGAGATCCTGCGCTGGGCGGCCGGCGCCTTCGGCCACCGGTTCTGCGTCACCTCCTCGATGGAGGACGCCGTCGTCGCGCACCTCGCCTCCCGCGCCCTTCCCGGCGTGGACGTGGTGTTCCTGGACACCGGCTACCACTTCCCCGAGACGATCGGCACCCGGGACGCGGTGGCGGCCGTCATGGACGTCAACGTCATCACGCTCACCCCCCGGCAGACCGTCGCCGAGCAGGACGCCGAGCACGGCGCGAAGCTGCACGACCGCGACCCCGACCTGTGCTGCGCCCTGCGGAAGGTGCGCCCGCTGGAGGAGGGGCTGAAGGGCTACGACGCCTGGGCCACGGGCCTGCGCCGCGACGAGTCCCCGACGCGGGCGGGCACCCCGGTCGTCGGCTGGGACGAGAAGCGGCAGAAGGTCAAGGTCTCCCCCATCGCCCGCTGGACGCAGGCGGACGTGGACGCCTACGTCGCCGAGCACGGGGTGCTGACCAACCCGCTGCTGGACGACGGCTACGCCTCCGTCGGCTGCGCGCCCTGCACCCGCCGGGTCCTGGCGGGCGAGGACGCCCGCGCCGGGCGCTGGGCCGGCAGCGGCAAGACCGAGTGCGGGCTGCACGGCTGATGGCGGCACAGGTGACCACGGACGGAACGCAGGGAGCGAAGATGAGCGACGCGAGCGGGCGCGGCGCGACGGTGTGGCTGACCGGCCTGCCCAGCGCGGGCAAGACGACGATCGCCCGCGCGCTGGCCGGGCTGCTGGCGCGGTCCGGGCGGCGCGTCGAGGTGCTGGACGGGGACGAGATCCGCGAGTTCCTCTCCGCGGGTCTCGGCTTCTCCCGGGAGGACCGGCACACCAACGTGCAGCGGATCGGCTTCGTGGCCGAACTGCTGGCGTCCAACGGCGTGACCGCCCTCGTGCCGGTGATCGCACCCTTCGCGGACAGCCGCGAGGCCGTGCGCAAGCGGCACGAGCGCGCGGGGACGCCGTACCTGGAGGTGCACGTCGCCACCCCCGTCGAGGTGTGCTCGCAGCGGGACGTGAAGGGCCTGTACGCCAGGCAGGCCGCCGGGGAGATCTCCGGACTGACCGGGGTGGACGACCCCTACGAGGCGCCCGCCGCCCCGGACCTGCGCATCGCCGCGCACGAACAGACCATCGAGGGTTCCGCGGCGGCGCTGCACGCGCTGCTCACCGAGAGGGGACTGGCATGACGACCGCGGCCGCGCTCGCCGAGGCGACCGACAGCCCGTACGCGCTCACCCACCTGGACGCGCTGGAGTCCGAGGCGGTGCACATCTTCCGCGAGGTGGCGGGCGAGTTCGAGCGGCCGGTGATCCTCTTCTCCGGCGGCAAGGACTCCATCGTCATGCTGCACCTGGCGCTGAAGGCGTTCGCGCCCGCGCCGGTGCCGTTCGCGCTGCTGCACGTGGACACCGGGCACAACTTCCCCGAGGTCATCGACTACCGCGACCGCACGGTCGCCCGGCACGGGCTGCGGCTGCACGTGGCCTCCGTGCAGGAGTTCATCGACCGCGGCGAGCTGCGCGAGCGCCCCGACGGCACCCGCAACCCGCTCCAGACGGTGCCGCTGCTGCGCGCCATCGAGACCAGCCGCTTCGACGCCGTGTTCGGCGGCGGGCGGCGCGACGAGGAGAAGGCCCGCGCCAAGGAGCGGGTGTTCTCGCTGCGCGACGAGTTCGGCGGCTGGGACCCGCGCCGCCAGCGGCCCGAGCTGTGGCAGCTCTACAACGGGCGGCACGCGCCCGGCGAGCACGTGCGGGTCTTCCCGCTGTCCAACTGGACCGAGCTGGACGTGTGGCAGTACATCGCCCGCGAGGAGATCGAACTGCCCGCCATCTACTACGCGCACGAGCGTGAGGTGTTCGCCCGCAGCGGCATGTGGCTCGCGCCGGGCGAGTGGGGCGGCCCGAAGGAGGGCGAGCGCGCCGAGAAGCGGCTCGTGCGCTACCGCACCGTCGGCGACATGTCCTGCACCGGCGCGGTGGACTCCGACGCCGACACGATCGAGAAGGTCATCGCGGAGATCGCCGCCTCCCGGCTGACCGAGCGCGGCGCGACCCGGGCCGACGACAAGCTGTCCGAGGCGGCGATGGAAGACCGCAAGCGCGAGGGGTACTTCTGATGAGCCAGACGAGCACGACGGCGGCCGGCGCGCCGGACCACACCGCCGCCACCTCGCTGCTGCGCTTCGCCACCGCCGGCAGCGTGGACGACGGCAAGTCCACCCTGGTGGGACGGCTGCTGCACGACTCCAAGTCGGTGCTGGCCGACCAGCTCGAAGCCGTCGAGCACGCCTCCCGCAACCGCGGCCAGGAGGCACCGGACCTGGCCCTGCTCACCGACGGGCTGCGCGCCGAGCGCGAGCAGGGCATCACCATCGACGTCGCCTACCGCTACTTCGCCACCCCGCGCCGCCGGTTCATCCTCGCCGACACCCCGGGGCACGTGCAGTACACCCGGAACATGGTGACCGGCGCGTCCACCGCCGAGCTGGCCGTGGTGCTGGTGGACGCCCGCAACGGCGTCGTCGAGCAGACCAGGCGGCACGCGGCCGTCGCCGCCCTGCTGCGGGTGCCGCACGTGGTGCTGGCCGTCAACAAGATGGACCTGGTGGACTACGCCGAGCCCGTCTTCGCCGACATCGCCGAGGAGTTCACCGCCTACGCGGCCTCCCTCGGCGTCCCCGAGATCACCGCCGTCCCCATCTCCGCCCTGATCGGCGACAACGTGGTGACGCCTTCCGCGCACATGGACTGGTACGGCGGCCCCACCGTCCTGGAGCACCTGGAGACGGTGCCGGTCACCCACGACCCGACGGACGACGTGGCGCGCTTCCCCGTGCAGTACGTCATCCGTCCGCAGACCCCGGAGCTGCCCGACTACCGCGGTTACGCGGGCCAGCTCGCCTCCGGCGTGCTGCGCGTGGGCCAGGCCGTCACCGTGCTGCCCTCGGGCCGCAGCTCCACGATCACCGCCATCGACGCGCTCGGGCGCTCCGTGGACGTCGCGTGGGCACCCCAGTCGGTGACGCTGCGGCTCGCGGACGACCTGGACGTCTCGCGCGGCGACCTCATCGCCCCGGCGGACGCCACGGTGGCCACCAGCCAGGACCTCACCGCGACCGTGTGCCACCTGCACGACGCGCCGCTCACCGTCGGACAGCGGGTGCTGCTCAAGCACACCACCCGCACGGTCAAGGCCATCGTCAAGCAGATCCCGTCCCGGCTCACCCTCGGCGACCTCTCCCAGCACCCGGAGCCCGGGGAGCTGGTGGCCAACGACATCGGCCGCGTGGTGCTGCGCACCGCCGAGCCGCTGGCCGTCGACGCCTACGCCGACTCCCGGCGCACCGGATCGTTCCTCCTCGTCGATCCGGCCGACGGCAGCACGCTGACGGCGGGCATGGCCGGTGACGCCTTCGCCGAGGCGGCGGCGGACGGGCGGCCCGAGCGGGCCGACGACGCGGACTGGGACTTCTGACATGGCCCGGACGGCCGGCGTGACCGGCCCGGCCGCGCCCGCCGGGCGCGGCGCCTACGCGACGTTCGACCGGCGCGGCGTCCGCGTCGGCAGCGGCCTCCTCGGCAGCGGCCAGGGCGGCATCGGGCGATGCCGCCGGTGACGCCGCCGCCGACGCCCGCACCACCGGCGCCGCCCCCGGCGGCCCACCCGTACGTCCCTTCTCACCTGCCGTAGCCGCCCCGCCGGGTGGCGCACGACGAGAGGACACCCTCCGTGCCCGTGAAAGTCGCCACCCCCGCCCCCGCATCCGTCGCCACGCCGGGCCCGTCCGCCGCGGCCGCCGCGCCGCCCGCGCCGTACGCGGTGCGCCTCGACCACGTCTCCAAGGCGTTCGGGCGCCGGGGCGCGCAGCAGCTCGTGCTGGACGACGTCTCGCTGGAGGCCGCGCCGGGTGAGTTCGTGTGCCTGCTGGGCGCGTCGGGCTGCGGCAAGTCGACGCTGCTGAACCTCGTCGCCGGTCTCGACCAGCCGACGTCCGGCGAGGCGCGGGTGCCGTTCGGACGGCCCGCCCTGATGTTCCAGGACCACGCGCTGTTCCCGTGGCTGAGCGCGGGCCGCAACGTCGAACTGGCGCTGCGCCTGGCCGGGGTGGCGAAGGCCGAACGGCGGGAGCGGGCCGAGGAGCTGCTGCACCTGGTGCGGCTGCCGGACGCGTACGGCAAGCGGGTGCACCAGCTCTCCGGCGGCATGCGGCAGCGGGTGGCGCTGGCCCGCTCCCTGGCCCAGGGCAGCGAGGTCCTGCTGATGGACGAGCCGTTCGCCGCGCTGGACGCGATCACCCGCGACCTGCTGCACGAGGAGCTGACGCGGGTGTGGTCCGAGCGGAAGCTGACGGTCCTCTTCGTCACCCACAACGTGCGCGAGGCCGTCCGGCTGGGTCAGCGCGTGGTGCTGCTGTCCTCGCGTCCCGGGCGGATCGCCCGCGAGTGGGACGTCGACCTGCCCTACCCGCGCCGCATCGAGGACGCGGGCGTCACCTCGCTCGCCCGGGAGATCACCGGCCACCTGCACCAGGAGATCGTGCGCCATGCCCGCCACTGACGCCGCGCAGGCCGGACGGCCGGGCGGCGGTCCGGCCGCGGGGGGCGCGGGGGGCGCGGGGGACGCGTCCGAGGACCCGCGCGGTCCCGGTGGCGCCCCCGGGGCCGACGGCTGCGACGACTCCGACGAGATGGCCTCCGGGCTCGACGCGCTGGAGACCCAGCCCGCCGCCGTCGAAGCGTCCCGCCGCGCCCTGGCCAAGGCGACGCCGCCGCTGCTGGCGCTCGCCGCCGTGCTGGTGCTGTGGCAGCTCGTGCACACCCTCGGCTGGTCGGCGCGGCTGCCCTCCCCCGGCGCCGTCGCCGGGGAGCTGTCCGCCTCCCTGTCGGACGGCACGCTGCTGCCCGCGCTCGGACACAGCGTGCTGCGCTGCCTTATCGGGTTCACCGCCTCCGCGGCGCTCGGAGTGCCGCTCGGGGTGCTGCTGACCCGCGTCGCCGCCCTGCGGACCGTCCTCGGCCCGGTGCTCTCGGCGCTCCAGTCGCTGCCCGCCGCGGCCCTCGTCCCGGTCGCCGTCATCGCGCTCGGCCCGTCCGAGGGCGCCGTGTACGCCGTCGTCCTGCTCGGCGCCGTCCCGTCGATCGCCGTCGGGGTGGCGGCCGGCATCAACCAGGTGCCGCCGCTGCTCCTGCGGGCGGGACACTCGATGGGCGCCACCGGTTCGCGCGGCGCGCTGCACGTCCTGCTGCCCGCCGCGCTGCCCGGCCTCATCTCCGCGCTGCGGCAGGGCTGGACGTTCGGCTGGCGCGCGCTCATGACCGCCGAGCTGATCACCGCGACACCGCTGCCGGGCATCGGCCGCATGCTGGCCGAGGGCAACGCCGCCGAGTCGATGAGCGGGGTGCTCGCCGCCGTCGCCCTCATCCTCGCGGTGGGCGTCCTCGTGGAGTCCGCCCTGTTCACCCCGCTCGAACGCCGCGTCCTGCACAGCCGGGGCCTCACCGGCCGCTGACGGAAACGGAAGACCTCCCCATGCGCTCCCCCACCCTGCTCGTCATCGCCCACGGCAGCCGCGACCCGCGCCATGCCGCGACCGTCGCCCGCCTGTGCGACCGGGTGCGGGCGCTGCGGCCCGGCCTGCCGGTGGAGACCGGACACCTCGACTTCAACGCCCCCTCGGTGCCGCAGGTGCTGTCCCGGCTGCACGCCGGGGCGGGCGGCCGCAGCCGCGAGGTGGTGGCGCTGCCGCTGCTGCTCACCCGCGCGTTCCACGCCAAGAGCGACATCCCCGGGGTGCTGCGCGAGACGCTGCCCCGGCTGCCGCGGCTGACCGTCCACCAGGCCGGTGTGCTCGGCCCCGACGCCCTGCTGACCGCCGCACTGGAGCGGCGGCTGCGGGAGGCCGGGCTGCGCGCGGGCGACATCGGCTCGACCGGGGTCGTCCTGGCCTCGGCGGGCTCCTCGGACCCGGAGGCGATCGCAGCGATCGCTGAAACCGCGCGGGAGTGGCGGCGTACCACCGGTTGGTGCGCCGTGCGGCCTGCGTTCGCCTCCGCGTCACCGCCCCGCACGGCGGACGCCGTCCGCGCCCTGCGCGCGGACGGTGTCCGCCGTGTGGCGGTGGCCCCCTACGTCCTGGCCCCCGGCTTCCTGCCGGACCGGATCGCGCGCGGCGCCCGGGAGGCCGGCGCCGACCTGCTCGCCCCGGTCCTGGGCGACGCCCCGGAGGTGGCCCGGCTGCTGCTGCGCCGCTACGACGAGGCCCGCGCACACCGCCCGCAGCTCCTCACCGCCTGACACCGCCCGCGCCGCGCCGCCGGGCGCGGCCGTCCTGCGCGGGGACCGGACGACCCCCGACGGCCTCACCGCGCCCGGCACGCCCCGGGCACCCCCTGACCACGCGCGCGCCGGGCCCGTCCTCCCCTGTGCACTCACCGGCCGGAGCCTGAGGCCGCACCGGAAACACATCCGGTGGGGCCTCGACTGAACTGTCGGAGAGTGTTCCCGTCAGTGACCATCAAGCATCTCTTCGGCTACCGCCTTGATGGCTTCCAGCGTCCCATCGTCCACTGCGAGTGGCGCTGCCAGCGTTTCGATCCAGTCCCGCATTTCGCCTGCTGTCAGGTCACGCCAATGCGGATACAGCACAACTCGTCGAGCAATGAGCTGCCAGCGATGCTGATGCTGCGAAAGTTGATACCAGTCAGCCTGTCCCTGCGCTCGCCCTGGCGTTGAGCTCGAACGCAATCCGGAGATCAGAGCTTCGCGAAGGTGATTCAGCGCCGACGCGTATATCGGACTCCCGTTCAGCACGTCCGCGTCAGCTGAAAGCACGAATTTGAGCTCCATACCGGCACGGAGCAGCATCTCCATCTGGGCGAAGTCGTCGAACTCGACCAGCTCTGACATCAGAAAGGCTCTCTTCCAATGGGCTGCGTCGTTCCCGTAGAGGGCTGTCGCCCGCCCGCGGTGGTCGCTACGGCGAACCGAGGGACGTTCTGGCTCGTGGAGGGACACACTCGCCATCGGTCAGGTGGCGGGTGCGGCCAGTTCGCGGAGTCTGGTGACGGTGCGCCAGTTGCGGCCGGTGAGAACCGTGCCGCGCAGGGCGGAGGTGACCGCGTCGGGGAGCCTGCTGCGGCCCATGCCGTCCGGGAACCAGCAGAACACCTCGCGCTCCCCCGTCTCGAACACGTCGGGCGCGTGGGCTGCGGGGTCGATGGCGGCGAGGCGGGCCGCGTCCAGCTCTTCCCCGGCGAACAGCACCAGCACCTTGGCCGGGTCCAGCCCCGCGGCGGGGAAGGGGCAGCGGGCGGCGGTGCCGTGCAGTCCGGGCGCGGTCAGGACGAGGCAGTCCACGGGGAAGCCGAAGCGGGCCGCGATCGCCGCCTCGGTCTCCTCCCGCACCGCCGCGGCGTTCGGCCCCGGGGCGTCGAAGACGGCGTTCCCGCTCTGGAGGTACGTGCGGACCTCTCCGTAGCCGAGCCCCTCCAGCACCGTCCGCAGCTCGGCCATCGGTACCTTCCGGTGCCCGCCGACGTTGATCCCCCGCAACAGCGCCACGTACCGCGTCATGGTGGCAGCCTAGCCAAGCCCACCGACAGCGCATGAACGCGCCGGGCCCCCGCCCGCCCCGTTCACGTCCGGGCCGGGCAGCCGCTACCCGGTGCTCAGCCGCCGGGCGCATCATGGGCAGTGGACATGACAGGAGCCACCTCGTGTCTCCTGCCCTGACCAGGCCGGATACGCTGCGCTGTCGGTTCGAGAGGGAGACAAACGTGACAAAGCTTCCGGGTAGCCGCTGGGCGACCGTACCGGGCGCCCTCGCGGTCGCACTGCTCGCCACCTCGTGTGCGGCAGCACCGGCACCATCCACGGCCCCCGCGGGCGTCGCGCGGTCCGCGGGGCCGGTTCCCGCGGTCGCGGAGGAACTGCCGCTCGGACCGGACACGCTGGAGGAGAGCCGGACCGTCCGCGACGTCGCCCCCGGGGTGACGCACACGACGATCGAGCGCGGGCACACGCCGTCGGGGGCGCCCTGGACGGTGACGGCCGGTTTCGGCACCACCGAGGCCGAGGTGCGCGAGCTGGAGCAGCGGGTGCGGGCGGCGGGGTACACCCCGCGGCGGGACGCCGCCGCCGGTCCGGACCCGGCCGGGGACGCGCGGCGGCCGCTGGGCTGGATGGTGCGCGTCGGCCGGTACGCGGACGAGGCCGCCGCGAACCGGACCAGGCAGGCGCTGCGCGCCGCGGGCGTCGGCGCCAAGGTGCAGAGCGTGCCCACGGACGGCCACCCCACCTCCGGCCCGTGGTCGCTGGACGTGCTCGTGGTGGACCCGGAGGAGTTCGACGGGCGGATCGCCGCCGAGCTGGCCCAGGGCGAGGTGCCCGGACGGGAGCGCGTCTCGTCGATCGCCCGGCGCACCGGCGCGCTCGCCGCGGTCAACGGCGGGTACTTCGTCCTCGGCTCGCGGACCGAGCCGGGACCCTGGGTGGCCGGGACGGAGGGCGACCTCGCGGGGATCTCCGTCGTGGACGGGGAGCTGGTCTCCGAGGCCGTGGGCGACCGGCCCGCGCTCGTCCTGCCGTCCGGCTCCGGCGAGGGGGCGGCGGTGCGGCGGCTGCGCACCCGGCTGTCCGTCCGCACGGCCGGTGGCGCCGAGCGGCAGGTGACCGGGCTGAACCGGCAGGCGGGGCTGATCGCCAACTGCGGCGGTGTGGGCGACGCGACCCCGATGCGGACGCCGGCCCACGACTACACGTGCGGGAACGCCAACGAGCTGGTCGCGCTCACGGCGGCCTTCGGCGGCACGGCGCCCTCCGGCACCGGCTACCAGGCGGTGCTGGACGGCGGCGGGCGGGTGACGGCCGTCCGCGAGGGGCGCGGCGGCGCGGTGCCGTCCTCGGGCACGCTGCTCCAGGGCACGGGCACGAGCGCCGACTGGCTGCGGACGCACGCCGTGCCCGGCGCCGTCCTGCGGGTCGGCCGCACCGTGCTCGACGCGGAGACCGGCCGGGCACTGCCCCCGGCGGCCGGCACGTCGGTGGTCAACGGGGGCCCGCTGCTGCTGCGCGACGGCGAGGTGGCGCTCGACCCCGTCCGGGACGGCTGGAGCCCGCGGGACGTCCTGGGCGCCGACCGGGCCGCCTTCTACAACGACTGGTACCTGCGCCGGAACCCGCGGACGGCGGCGGGCGTCACGGCGGACGGGAAGGTGATCCTGCTCACGGCCGACGGGCACGTGCCGGGCCGGGGCGTGGGGCTGACGATCACCGAGACCGCCGGCGTGATGCGCGCGCTCGGCGCGGTGGACGCCCTCAACCTGGACGGCGGCGGTTCCACCACGATGGTGGTGGACG
This sequence comes from Streptomyces solitudinis, assembly GCF_036323765.1. Classification (NCBI taxonomy): domain Bacteria; kingdom Bacillati; phylum Actinomycetota; class Actinomycetes; order Kitasatosporales; family Streptomycetaceae; genus Streptomyces; species Streptomyces solitudinis. The sequence goes on along the minus strand of NZ_JAZDCW010000001.1, from coordinate 334,986 downwards.
GCGCGCTGGTGTCCCGGCCGAGCGACGCCGCCGGGGAGCGGCCGGACGGCGACGCCGTGGTGCTGGTGCCGCGGCCCTGAACCGGCCCGCGCGCCCCGCACGCGCACCACCGGCGTACGGGGGCGCCGCGGCTTACGGGCGGAGATAAGCGCCCGTTAAGCTGCAATTCGGGTTGAGGTCACGCAGGGGTTATTCTGCGACAGGCCGAAACGCGCCCGGGGTGCGAAGGGGCGGCGCACGGGATGTCCCGGGGCCCCCGGACGCGGATGACGTACGCGGTGGCCGGTGACCGGGCCACCACAGCCGTACACCCCCGCCCGCCCCGAGGCGGTAGAGAGGGAAGAGTGTGACCGTACGTTCGTTCGCGCGCCGGATGCGTCCGCGCGTCCAGCGGAAAGCAGCCGAGCAGGCCTGGCAGCTTCGCTCCATACGCAACCGCCGCAGGGCCGCCGCCACCCGGCAGGACCTGCGCCGCGTCCTCCTGGGCGGTCAGGAGCTGTACGGCCGCGAGGTCACGCGCTTCGCCGCCGCCGAGGCCGCGGCGGGCAACCTGGACATCGTCGTCCGGGCGCTGGAGGAGGCGAAGGCGGCGTACTTCCTCGTGCCGGGCTTCTCCAAGGTGCGGCACACCGTGGGCGTCAACGTGCGCGACCGGGCGCGCTTCCTTCAGGCCCTGGAGCGGCAGAACAGCGGGACGGCCGTGTACATCGGCCAGCCGCTGAGCGGCCAGGGTCTGAAGAACCCCGCGCTGTGCCTCGACGGCAGGCTCCCGGCGGCGCTGCCGAAGGCGCCGGTGCTGCGGGTGGGCGAGGTGTACCTCGGCCCGGCGCGCCAGGTGCTCGGCGGGCCCGAGCTGGGCTGCGACGTGGAGTTCTGGCAGGACGGCGCCGAGCTGCTGGCCGGGCCCGACGGGGCGGCCGAGCTGGCGAAGGTGCAGCCGCAGGCGTCCGAGGACGTCTTCGGGCGGTCGCTGGTGGCGCCCCGGCGCAACCGCGTCGCGGACGTGCTGTCGGTCGACGAGCAGAAGCCCGCCGCCGCCGTGATCGGCGGCCGGGACGTGCCGACGTTCGAGCCCTTCACCCGTCCCACGGTCACCGACGTGGACTTCCCCGTCGACGTCGTCTACACGTGGGTGGACGGCGAGGAACCGGCGATGCGCCTCAAGCGCGCCCGGTACAAGGGCCAGGGCACGGCGGAGATCCTGGACAAGGAGACGAACGCCTCCCGCTACACCAGTCACGACGAGCTGAAGTACTCGCTGCGCTCGCTGGAGATGTACGCGCCGTTCGTGCGGCACGTGTACCTGGTCACCGACGGGCAGAAGCCACACTGGCTGGACGCGGACGCCGAGGGCATCACCGTCGTCGACCACCGCGACATCTTCCCCGAGGACGTCCTGCCGGTCTTCAACTCACACGCCATCGAGACCCGCCTGCACCACATCCCCGGCCTGTCCGACCACTACCTCTACTTCAACGACGACGTCTTCGTGGGCCGCCCGGTCACGCCCGAGCACTTCTTCCACGGCAGCGGCGTCATGCGCGTCCCCGTGTCCCCGCTGAAGATCGGCGCGGGCAAGGCGCACGCGGAGGAGACGGCGACCAACTCCGCCAGCAAGAACGTGCGGGCGCTGCTGCTGGAGAGGTTCGGGCGCCTGACCACGAACAACTTCATGCACACGCCGCTGCCGCAGCAGCGCGCGACGCTGGCCGAGCTGGAGGAGATGTTCCCCGAGGACATCCGGCGCACCACGGCCTCGCGCTTCCGCTCCCCCCAGGACATCGCGCTGACGGCTCCGCTGCTCTACCAGTACGCGCTGCTCACCGGTAAGGGCATTCCGGGGAAGTACAACTTCCGGTACGTCAACATCAGCCGCGACGACGCGGAGAAGCGGCTGGTCGAGCTCCAGCGCACCCGGCGTTTCAGCTTCTTCTGCCTGAACGACGTGGACGTGCCCGAGGAGCAGCGCGAAGCCGTGAACGTCCGCATGCACGCGTTCCTGGAGAACTACTTCCCGTTCCCCAGCTCCTTCGAGATACCGGCGGACCGGTAACGCCGTGGGGTGGAAGCGGGCGCTCCGCGCGGTTCCCGGGCTGCGTGCGGCCAGGCAGACGGCCCGGGAGGCCCGGGTGCGTTCGGCGGCGCTGGGCTGGTCGGCGCGCACCGCTGCGCGCCGTGCGTCGGCGCGCCGCGTCCTGGGGGACGTCCGGCCCGTCGCCGTCGGCCCGCACCGCCTGCTCGGCCGGGCCGTGGACGGCTACACGGCGGCGGGGGCCCGCGACGAGGACCTGGTGCTGGTCGCCGGGGTGCTGGACGCCGCGGGCATCCCCTACTTCCTGGTGCCGGGCGCGTCGCCGTGGCGCCGGGTGGTGGGGGTCGAGCGCCGGCACCGCCCGGCCTTCCTGGCCGCCGCGGCCCGGGAGCTGGCCGGCGGCTGCGCCTACGCGGGTGCGGTCGGCGCGGGGGACCGCGTCACCGCCGCCGCTCTGTGGGCGGACGGACGGCTGCCGAAGGGGGTGCGCCGGGCGGACGTGCTGCGGGTGGGCACCGTCCGGCTGGGGCCCGCGGGGCAGGTGCTGGCCGGTCTCGACGGAGGCTGCGACGTCGAGTTCTGGGTGCGCGGCGAGGAGGCGGGCGATGCCGCCCGCCGGGCGGACCTGTGGCTGTCGGTGCCCGGCGGCCAGCTGGCCGACGCGTTCCCCGACGCCCTGCTCGCGCCGCGCCGCAACCGCGTCTCTGAGGTCGTGCCGGCCGAGGCGCAGAAGCCGGGTGTGGTGCGGATCGCCGGGCGTGCCGTGGACACCTTCGACGCCTTCGCCCAGCCGGAGGCGGACGCGGTGCGCTTCCCCATCGACGTCGTCTACACGTGGGTGGACGGCGAGGACGAGGCCCTGGCCGCCAAGCGCGCGGCGCACCGGGGGGCGGCGGGCGGCATCGCCGAGCGGGAGACGGGCATGTCCCGTTACACCAGTCACGACGAGCTGAAGTACTCGCTGCGCTCGCTGGAGATGTACGCGCCGTTCGTGCGGCACGTGTACCTGGTCACCGACGGGCAGAAGCCGCACTGGCTGGACGCGGACGCCGAGGGCATCACCGTCGTCGACCACCGCGACATCTTCCCCGAGGACGTCCTGCCGGTCTTCAACTCACACGCCATCGAGACCCGCCTGCACCACATCCCCGGCCTGTCCGACCACTACCTCTACTTCAACGACGACGTCTTCGTGAACCGCCCGGTCACGGCCGGGCACTTCTTCCACGGCAGCGGGATCGCGAAGGTGCCCTTCTCGCCGCTGAAGCTGGGCCTGGGGCTGCCGCATCCGCTGGAGCCCGCGCCGAACTCGGCGGGGAAGAACGTGCGCAGGCTGATGCAGCAGCACCACGGCCGCTTCATCACGCACAAGTTCCTGCACACCCCTCATCCGCAGATCCGCGCGGTGATGCGGGAGATCGCGGAGGCGGGCTTCGCGGAGCTGGAGGACACCGTGCGGTCGAGGTTCCGGGCCACGACGGACGTGGCGACGGCGGCGACGTTCCACCACTACTGGGCCACCGTCACCGGCCGCGCCGTGGCCGGTGACTACGCCTTCCGCTACGTCGACGTGGGCAGGGCGGACGTGCGTGAGCGCCTGGAGCGGCTGAGGGCGGGCGAGGAGGTGGACTTCTTCTGCCTGAACGACGTGGACACCGCGGGCGAGGGACGGGAGGCCGTCCACCGGACCGTGCGCGCCTTCCTGGAGTGGAAGTACCCGTTCCGAAGCCGCTTCGAGCGTTCCTGAGCGTCACGGGGGCGGCGGCGACCGGCCGCGAGGCCGCGCCGGCCAGCCGCGCGGGGCCGGTCAGCCGCGCGGGGCCGGGAGCTCCGCCTCGATCAGGTCGGCGGCCTGCCGCGTGCCGCCCTCGGCGCGGAGCTGCTCCTGGACGGCGGCGAAGCGGGCGGGCAGGCCCGGGTCGCCGAGGAGGGCCTGAGCGGCTTCCCGGAGGGCTTCGGGGGTGGCGTCCTCGGTGTCCAGGCGGCGCGCGACGCCGAGGGCGGTGAGTGTGTCGGCGTTGCCGAACTGGTCGGCGGCCTGCGGTACGGCGATCATCGGGACCCCGCAGGCGAGCCCCTCCTGGCTGCCGCCCATGCCCGCGTGGGTGACGAACAGGTCGGCCTGGCGCAGGACGCGCAGCTGCGGCACCCAGCGGTGCACCTCCACGTTCGGGGGCAGCTCCCCCAGTGCGGCCTCGTCGGTGAACGCGCCGATCTGGAGGACCAGGTGCCAGCCGGGCAGTTCCGCGAACGCCCGGACGCACGCCCGGTAGAAGGCGGGCTGGTGGGTGAAGGCGGAGCCGAGCGAGACGAGGGCGACCCGTCCGGCCCCCTCGGGCCGCCGCCAGTCGCCCTGGTGGGCCCGGTCGCCCTGGCACGGTCCGGTGAAGGTGTAGACGGCCGGGTCCACCCGGTCGGCGTGCGGCTGGAGGACGCGCGGGATGAGCGCGAGGCAGCGGCGGGGGCGGCCGGTGAACCGGTCGGGGTCGGTGCCGGGCAGGCCGTTCGCTTCCAGCCAGGCGCGGAAGCGGGCGTAGTAGGCGATGCCGCGCTCGCTGGTGCGCAGTGCGGCGAACAGCGGCTCCGCGACCTCCTCCTCGTATCCCTCCCAGGCGACCATCGCCGGTGAGAGCTGGACGGCGGGGACCTTCCAGCGGTGGGCCAGCACGGGCCCGGGGTAGGAGGCGATGTCGTACAGGACGAGGTCGGGCTCGTCCCCCGCGTAGGCGTCCGCGATCTGCGGGAGCGCCTGGACCGCGTCGTCGAGGAACGGTTCGATGTGGTCGATCAGCTCGGTGCCCCACGCCTGGGGGTCCTGGTCGGTGGGGAGCGTGGTGGTGTAGGGGCGGGGCTGGGCCCCGGCCGAGGCGACGAGGCCGGTGAAGGCGGGCGGGACGGCGTAGGTGACGCGGTGGCCCCGGGCCACCAGTTCGCGGATCACCTCCAGGCTCGGGTTCACGTGGCCGTGGGCGGCGATGCTCATCATGGCGATGTGGGCGGGGGCGGCGGGGCGGGCGGAGGCAGGGCCGGTCGAGGGCATGGCCCTGACCCTAAGCGAGACGATACGTCTCGTGCAACCTGCTTCCGCGTTCACGACACCGGCCGGGCATCCCCCCACACCGCTTCGAACTCCTCCCGGTAGGTGCCGAACAGCCCGCCGTCCTCGGTGTCCGGCGGCTCGTCCGCCACGAGGTGGCGCCCGCCGCCGCGCAGCACCAGCACCGGTGACTCCATCCCGCGTGCCCGCCGCAGGTAGGGCTGCACGACCGCCAGCCCGTCGGGGCCGTCGCCGTCGACCAGATACGCGGTGAAGCGCGGCGTCTCGTCGAAGACGTGGATGCGGAACGCGTTCGCGTCCCGAGCCTGGGCGCGCACCCGCCGCACGTGCAGGATGTTCATCTCCACCGCGCGGCTCAGCTCGCCGCGCTTGATCCCCAGCTCCCGCTCCCGCCGCCGGACCGCGCTGCTGGCCGGGTTGAGGAACAGCAGCCGGATGCGGCAGCCGGAGTCCGCGAGCCGCACCAGCCGCCGGCCGGAGTAGTTCTGCACCAGCAGGTTCAGCCCTATGCCGATGGCGTCGATGCGGCGGGCCGAACCGAACAGGTCCTCCGCCGGCAGCCTGCGCTGGAGCCGCACCCGGTCCGGGTGCACCCCGACCACGTCGGCGAACCGGTCCCCGACCAGCTCCTCCACGGCGTCCACCGGCAGCCGCCGCCCCGACGGCGCGCCCCGCGCGCCGAGCATCCGCAGCAGCCGCTGCGAGGTGCGCTCGGCCTGCGCCAGGACCGCGGGCGACAGCGCCCGGTTGCGGGAGACGGCGCTGCGCGCCACCTCCAGCTCGTCCAGGGCCAGCTCCAGTTCCCGCCGTCCGTCGAAGTACGGCTCGTAGCAGGGCCAGTGCGAGACGATCAGCTCGCGCAGCTGCGGCAGCGTCAGGAAGGACAGCAGGTCGTCGTCGGCCGGGTCGAGGACGTAGCCCTTGCGCCGGCTGACCTCGCGCACCGCGACGGCCCGCTGCACCCACTCCTGGCCCGCCGGGCCCGCCGCGGCCACCACCCACTCCTCGCCGTGCACCGGCTCGTAGATCGGCCGCAGCACCGACGCGACGACGGCCCGCAGCCGCTGCTCGACGAGGTTCAGCCAGACGTACGCCCGCCCCGCCCGCTGCGCGCGGGTGTGCACCTCGGCCCACGCCGACGCGTCCCAGCCCAGCTCGTCGCCGATCTCCACCGGGCGGGCCAGCGACACGGTCTGTGCCTCGGGGGCGTCCGGGCCGCCGCCGTCGCCGCCCGGTGGGAGTTCCCGCCCTCCCGAACTCACCTGTGCACCGCCTTCCGCCCCCGTGGTTTCGATCAAGGAGCCTACTGCCACGCCCGGGACGCGGCAGCAGTATCTCCCACCAACTTCCTTTGCCTGACGGCCCTGCCAGGGGAAGATAGTCGCTCGTGTAGCCCCGTGTGCACAGACGGTGCGCACAACGCGGGGTGAACGGGCACACTCGGTACGGACCACCGCGAGCGTTCACCGAGACGGACGACAGAGAGAGGGCCCATGCAGATCTGGCCGGGGCAGGCGTATCCGCTGGGCGCCACCTACGACGGCGCGGGCACCAACTTCGCCGTGTTCTCCGAGACGGCCGATCGCGTCGAGCTGTGCCTCCTGCACGACGACGGTTCGGAGACGGCCGTCGAGCTGCGCGAATCGGACGCCTTCGTCCGCCACGCCTACCTGCCCGGCGTCATGCCGGGGCAGCGCTACGGCTTCCGGGTGCACGGCCCCTACGAGCCGCAGCGCGGCCACCGCTGCAACAGCGCCAAGCTGCTGCTGGACCCCTACGCCAAGGCCATGAGCGGCAGCATCGACTGGGACGAGGCCGTCTACGGCTACCACTTCGGGCAGCCCGAACGCCGCAACGACCTGGACTCGGCGCCGCACACCATGGCGTCCGTCGTGGTGAACCCCTACTTCGACTGGGGCGACGACCGTCCGCCGCGCCACGAGTACCACCGCACGGTGATCTACGAGGCCCACGTCAAGGGCCTGACGATGCTCCACCCGGAGCTGCCCGGGGAGCTGCGCGGCACCTACGCGGCCCTCAGCCACCCGGCCGTCATCGAGCACCTGACCCAGCTCGGGGTGACGGCGCTGGAGCTGATGCCGGTGCACCAGTTCGTCACCGACCACCGCCTCGCGGACGCCGGGCTCACGAACTACTGGGGCTACAACACGATCGGCTTCTTCGCCCCGCACAACGCCTACGCCTCCTGGGGCGACCGGGGCCAGCAGGTGCTGGAGTTCAAGCAGGCCGTCAAGGCGCTGCACACGGCGGGCATCGAGGTCATCCTCGACGTCGTCTACAACCACACCGCCGAGGGGAACCACCTGGGCCCCACGCTGTCGTTCCGCGGCCTGGACAACGCGTCCTACTACCGGCTCACCCAGCCGGACGCCCGCTACTACGAGGACACCACCGGGACCGGCAACTCGCTGCTGATGCGCAGCCCGCACGTGCTCCAGCTCATCATGGACTCGCTGCGCTACTGGGTGGACGAGATGCACGTGGACGGCTTCCGGTTCGACCTGGCGGCCACACTGGCCCGCCAGTTCCACGAGGTGGACCGGCTCTCGTCCTTCTTCGACCTCGTCCAGCAGGATCCGGTGGTCAGCCAGGTCAAGCTCATCGCGGAGCCCTGGGACGTGGGCGAGGGCGGCTACCAGGTCGGCAACTTCCCGCCGCTGTGGACGGAGTGGAACGGCCGCTACCGCGACACCGTGCGGGACCTGTGGCGCGGCGAGCCCCGCACCCTCGCCGAGTTCGCCTCCCGGCTGACGGGCTCCTCCGACCTCTACCAGGACGACGGGCGGCGCCCGCTGGCGTCGATCAACTTCGTCACCTGCCACGACGGCTTCACCCTGCACGACCTGGTGTCGTACAACGAGAAGCACAACGAGGCCAACCGCGAGGACAACCGGGACGGCGAGAGCCACAACCGCTCCTGGAACTGCGGCATCGAGGGCGAGACGGACGAACCGGGCGTGCTGGCGCTGCGCCGCCGCCAGATGCGCAACTTCGCCGCCACGCTGATGCTGTCGCAGGGCGTGCCGATGCTCAGCCACGGCGACGAGTTCGCCCGCACCCAGGGCGGCAACAACAACGCCTACTGCCAGGACAGCGAGGTGGCGTGGGTGCACTGGCCCGAGGCGGGCGAGGACGACCCGATGTTCGCGTTCTTCCGCGCGATGGTGTGGCTGCGCCGGGACCACCCCGTCCTGCGCCGCCGCCGCTTCTTCCACGGCCGCCCGGTCGAGGGCACCCACGACGACCTCTCCGACATCTCCTGGTTCACCCCCGAGGGCGAGGAGATGACGCAGCAGGACTGGCAGGAGGCGCACGCCAGGGCGCTCACCGTCTTCCTCAACGGCAACGCGATCTCCGAGCCGGGGCCGCGCGGCGAGCGGGTGACCGACGACTCCTTCCTGCTCATGTTCAACGCGCACGAGGACAAGCTCGACTTCGCCGTGCCCGACGGGCACGGCAGCCCGTGGCACACGCTCGTGGACACCGCGCGCGAGGAGGGGCACCCGCCGTGGACGGGCCCGAACGTGACGGCGGGCGACCGGATCACCGTCACGGACCGGAGCCTGGTGGTCCTGCGGCGCCCTGCGTGAACGCGGGGGCGTCCGGCGGGCACGCGCGGTGGGGTGCCGGGCGGGGCGCGGCCCGCGGGTGCGCCGTCAGGTCCGCAGCACGACCGCCGCGTGCGGCGGCAGCCGGGTGCCGGTGCGGCGGTGGGTGGCCGCGAGCGGGCTCCCCGACGCGAGCGGCGGCACCTCGGCGGGCGCCGCGCCGAGGTTCACCGCGACCAGCAGCGTCCCGTGCCGGACGGCCAGCCACCGCGCGTCCGGCTCCGTGTCCGGGTCGGCCCGCTCGACGGTGACGTCGCCGAGCCGCAGCCCGGGGTCCAGGTGTTCGCGGCGGACGGCGATCAGGCGGCGGTGCCAGTCCAGCAGGCGTGCGTGCGGCTCGCGTCCGGGCTCCGTCCAGTCCAGGCACGAGCGGTCGCGGGTGGCCGGGTCCTGCGGGTCGGGGATGTCCCCGGCCGCCCAGCCGTGGGCGGCGAACTCGCGGCGGCGCCCGGTGCGGACGGCCTCGGCCAGCTCCGGGTCCGGGTGGTCGGTGAAGTACTGCCAGGGTGTCCGCGCGCCCCACTCCTCGCCCATGAACAGCATCGGTGTGAAGGGCCCGCACAGCACGAGCGCGGCGGCGCAGGCGGCCAGTTCCGGGGTGAGCGTGGCCGCGAGCCGGTCGCCGAGCGCCCGGTTGCCGATCTGGTCGTGCGTCTGGGCGTAGCCGACGAAGCGGTGCGCCGGGGCGGCCCGGTCCAGCGGACGGCCGTGGCCGCGGCCGCGGAAGGCCGAGTAGCCGCCGTCGTGGAAGAAGGCACCGGTGAGCGTCTTGGCGAGCGCGGCCAGCGGGTCGCGCGCGAAGTCGGCGTAGTAGCCCTGGGACTCACCGGTGAGCGCGGTGTGCAGGGCGTGGTGGAAGTCGTCGTTCCACTGCCCGTGCAGGCCGAGGCCGCCCCGGTCGCGGGCGGTGGTGGTGCGCGGGTCGTTCTGGTCGGACTCGGCGATGAGGAACAGCGGGCGGCCCGTCTCGGCGGCGAGCGCGTCCACCCGCTCGGAGAGTTCGGCGAGGAAGTGGTGGGCGCGGCCGTCGGCGAGCGCGTGGACGGCGTCCAGCCGCAGCCCGTCGAGCCTGAAGTCGCGCAGGAAGGCCAGGGCGCTGCCGATGAAGTACGCGCGGACCTCGTCGGACCCGGGCATGTCCAGGTTGACGGCTGCGCCCCACGGGGTGTGGTGCGCGTCGGTGAAGTAGGGCCCGTAGGCGGGGAGCTGGTTCCCCGCGGGCCCCAGGTGGTTGTGGACGACGTCCAGGACGACGCCGAGGCCGTGGCCGTGGGCGGCGTCCGCGAAGCGGCGCAGCCCGGCCGGGCCGCCGTAGGGCTCGTGCACCGCCCACGGCGCCACCCCGTCGTAGCCCCAGCCGTGCCGGCCGGGGAACGGGCAGACGGGCATGAGCTGCACGTGGGTGACGCCGAGGTCCGCCAGGTGGGCGAGGCGCCCGGCGGCCGCGTCGAAGGTGCCCTCGGGGGTGAAGGTGCCCACGTGCAGTTCGTACAGCACCGCGCCGTCCAGGCCGCGGCCCGGCCACGGGTGGTGCCAGGCGTCCGGTTCCGGGCCGGTGACGGCGCTGGGGCCCTCGGGGCCGTCCGGCTGGCGCCGGGAGCGCGGATCGGGGCGTGGCGGCCCGTCGTCCAGCACGAAGCGGTACCGGGTGCCGGGGCCCGCGGGGGCGTCGGTCCGCCACCAGCCGGGCCGCCGCGGGTCGCGTTCCATCGGGAGGTCCGGCGCCCGGTCCCGCGCCGTGTCCCGTGCGCTGCCTCGCGCGGCGTCCTGCGCGGCGTCCCGCGCGTCCTCGTCGGAGCCGAGCCGCAGCGCGACCCGCTGTGCCTGTGGTGCCCACACCTCGAACAGCATGGACACCATGGTCGGGGCTGCGGGCGCCGTGCGCCACGGCGCCCGCAGCCCCGGGCCCGGCCGAACGGCCCCGGGCCCGGCGGGAGACGGCCGGGGCGTGTGGACAAGACCGGTGCGGGGCCTGGACAATCGCCGGTCATGGCGACGTTCGAGTTCCGCTCCCCACCGCCGCGGCTGTCCGACGCGGACCGGGACCGCGCCCTCGGCGTCCTGCGGGAGAGCGCCGTGCAGGGCCGGGTGTCCTCGCACACCTTCGAGCGGCGCGTGGAGGTGGTCCTGCACGCCCGGCACCCGGACGAGGTGCACGCGGTGCTGGCCGATCTGGGTCCGCACCGGCGGCGCCGCGGCGTGCTGCTGCGGGCCGTGGCCAGGCTGTCGGCGCTCCCGGTGCGGCTGCGCCGGGCCTGGCGCGCCGGGCGGCTCCCGGAGCTGCTGCTGCCCGGCCCCGGTCCGTACCCGCTGTCCATCGGGCGGGCGCCGGGATCGGTGCTGCGGCTGGGCGACCACACCGTCTCGCGCAGCCACGCCCAGCTCCGGCACACCGGCTCCGGGTGGACGCTGCGGGACCTCGGGTCGTTCAACGGCACCTGGGTGAACGGGCGGCGGGTGACGGGGGCGGTCGCGGTGCGCCCCGGGGACCAGGTGCGGTTCGGGCAGGTCGGCTTCCGCCTGACGGCCCCCTGGACGCCGGACGGCCCCTGACTCCGGCACGGCCCGCCGGGTCTCAGTCCTGCCGCACCAGCAGCGCCACCGGGGAGTCGGCGAGCAGCCGGGCCAGCCCGGCGCGGCCCTCGGCCTCGTGACCGCCGAGGACGTCCCGCCAGCGCCCCGGCGGCAGCGGCAGAACGGTGTCCCGCCAGCCGCCCGCGTCGGCCAGCCGTCCGGGCAGCCGGGTCACGACGGGAACGACCGCCCCCGCGCGGGCGAAGGCCACACAGTGCTCGGCGGCGGCCCCCTCGGCGGTCAGCGGCGTGTAGTGGCCCTCGGCGCCGAACCAGTGGGGGTGTGCGCGCCGCAGCCGCAGCGCGGTACGGGTGAGCCGCCCCTTCTCGCCCTCACGGGCGGCGGCCGGGAAGCGCGGCGGGCGGCGGTTGTCCGGGTCCACCAGGGCCCGGTACGGCTCCTCGGTGCCCTGGTAGACGTCCGGGACGCCGGGCATGGTCAGGTGCAGCAGGGCCATGCCCAGCGAGACGGCCCGCGTCCGGGGCGCGGCCGCCTCGGCGAAGGCGGTCAGCGCCCGGCGCCCGGCCTCGCCGCAGGGGCCCGCATCCAGGTAGCGCTCGACGGCGGCCTCGTAGCGGGCGTCCGGTTCCGTCCAGGTGGTGCGCAGCCCGGCTTCGCGCACGGCCTTCAGCAGCGCGGTGGCCAGCCGTTCGCGGTCGGGCGTGCCGAGGCCGTAGGCGGTCTGCCAGACCAGCCACGCGGTGTGCGGGTCCACGGCGTCGGCCGTCGCGCGTGAGGTCTCGTCCATGAGCCGGTCCGCCAGCGCCGCCCAGCCCGCCGGGTCCTCGGTGAGGGCGATGAGGGCCGCGCGCACGTCGGCGCTGCGCTTGGTGTCGTGGGTGGTGAGCACGGTGCCGGTGGCCGGCCAGTCCCGCTGGACGCGGGCGCAGTGGGCGTGGAACGCGTCGGCACAGACGGCCGGTTCGCCCGGCTCGCCGCCCACCTCGGCGGCCGACAGCAGCGGCAGGTAGCGGTAGAAGGCGGTGTCCTCGACGGACTTGGCCCGCAGGGCGCCGCAGACCTGGGCGAAGCGGGCGGCGAACTCGCGGTCGCGCAGGACGAGGCGGCAGACCGCGTCCACGCCCGCGGCCTCCTCGGGGACGGCGAACGCGGCGCGGGCCGGTGCGGCGATCTCCTCCAGCAGTCCGGCGGCGGCGGCCGGGTCGCCGTCCGGCGGCGGGTAGAGCCGGTAGACCGGCATGCGGACCAGCACCTCGCGCAGCGCCCGTTCCAGCACCCAGTCGGCGTGGTCGCCCCGGTCGCCGGAGCGCGGCCCGCCGGCCTCGCGGGCCAGCGCGGCGCGGGCGGCGCGCACCAGACGGCCCACCTCGGCCGCCAGCTCGTGCCCGGCGACCTCCCGGGCGGCCCGGCCGACGGTGGCGTCCCACTCCCCGCCGGCGTCGTCGCGGACCGGGACGGCCGCGCGGTAGGCGTCGGTGAGCTTCACCGCGCCCTGCGGGTCCACGAAGAGGCCGTCGACGTGGCGCAGGCCGTCGTAGCCGGTGGTGCCGGCCACCGGCCAGCCGCCGGGGAGGCGCTCGTCGACGGCGAGGATCTTCTCCACCACCGTCCAGGCGCCGCCGGTGTGCTCGTGCAGCCGGCGCAGGTAGCCGCCGGGGTCGGCGAGCCCGTCGGGGTGGTCGATCCGCAGGCCGTGTACGACGCCCTCGCGCAGCAGCGCGAGGACGCGTTCGTGGGTGGCGGCGAACACCTCCGGGTCCTCCACGCGGACGCCGATCAGCTCGGAGACGGAGAAGAAGCGGCGGTAGTTCAGTTCGGTGCGGGCCAGCCGCCACCAGGCGAGCCGGTAGTGCTGGGCGTCCAGCAGCTCGGGCAGCGGCAGGTGCCCGGTGCCCGCCCGGACGGGGAAGCGGTGCTCGTGGTAGCGCACCTCGTCGTCCACGACCGTGAGGGCGCCCGGCTCGGCGAGTGTCTCGCTGAGCCGCCGCCCGAGCACGGGGACGAGGACGCGGCCGTCCCCGGCGTCCCAGTCGATGTCGAACCAGTGGGCGTAGGGCGAGGCGGGGCCGTCGGCCAGCACCGACCACAGCGGGGTGCTGAGCGAGGCGGGCGCGGGGAAGGCCATGTGGTTGGGCACGACGTCCACGACGAGGCCGAGCCCGTGCTCGCGGGCGGTGCGGGACAGCGCCCGCAGCCCGGCCTCGCCGCCGAGTTCGGCCCGGACCCGGGTGTGGTCGGTGACGTCGTAGCCGTGTGTGGAGCCGGGCACGGCCTCCAGCACCGGCGACAGGTGCAGGTGGGAGACGCCGAGCGCGGCGATGGCCGGCACGTCGCGGGCCGCGGCGTCGAAGGGGTAGCCGGGCTGGAGTTGCAGCCGGTACGTGGCGGTGGGCACCGCGGCGGGACGCGCTGGATGCTCGGACACTGTTGAATTGTTGGCCGGTGCCGTGCGGCCGTCAAGGCGGGCCGGGCAGCGGTGGGACGGCCGGTGCGCCCCGGCCTACCCCTTCTCCTCCAGGCGCAGTGACACCGAGTTGATGCAGTAGCGCTGGTCGGTCGGGGTGGGGTAGCCCTCGCCGGAGAAGACGTGCCCGAGGTGGGAGCCGCAGCGGGCGCAGCGGACCTCGGTGCGGCTCATGCCGAGCGAGAAGTCGTCGACCAGTTCGACGGCGGCGGAGTCGGCCGGGTCGTAGAAGGACGGCCAGCCGCAGTGGGAGGCGAACTTCGTGTCGGAGCGGAACAGCTCGGCGCCGCAGGCCCGGCAGGAGTAGACGCCCTCGGCGGTGGTGTCGGTGTACTCGCCGGTGAAGGCCCGTTCGGTCCCGGCCTGGCGCAGCACGCGGTACTCCTCGTCGGTCAGCTCCGCGCGCCACTGCTCGTCGGGCTTGTCGATCTCGTACGGCATCAGCGCTCTTCTCCGTTCTCCAGGCGGGCCAGGATCTTCGGTCCCAGCTCGGTGACGTCGCCCGCCCCCATGGTGACAACCAGGTCCCCGGGCTTCGCCATTCCGGCGACGGCCCCGGGCACCGCGTCCTTCGCGGCGAGCGGGGTGACGTCGGCGCCGCGGGCGCGGGCGGCGTCGGTGACCAGGGCGCTGGTGACGCCGGGGAGCGGGTCCTCGCGGGCCGGGTAGACGTCCAGGACCACGCAGGCGTCGGCCAGGGTGAGGGCGGCGCCCATCTCGGCCCCCAGCTCCCGGGTGCGGCTGAACAGGTGGGGCTGGAAGACGACGAGGACGCGCCCGTCGGCGGCGGCGCCGCGCATGGCCTCCAGGTCGGCGGTCATCTCGCTGGGGTGGTGCGCGTAGGAGTCGATGACCCGGACCCCGGCCGCCTCGCCGACGCGCTGGAGCCGGCGGCCGACGCCGGTGTAGGAGGCGAGGGCGCCGGCCAGGCCGCCCGCGGGCACGCCCGCGGCGGCTCCGGCCGCGAGGGCGGCGACGGCGTTGTGCGCGTAGTGGCGGCCGGGCACGGACACGGTGAAGGTGAGCCGCTCGCCGCCGAGGAGGGCGGTGACCTCGCTGGTCAGGCCGTGGGCGGTGACGTCCAGGACGCGGACGTCGGCGTCGGCCGACTCACCGTAGGTGGTGACGGTCAGGCCCGCCCTGTCCCGCACCCGGGCGGTCAGCTCCCGGGCGCCGGGGTCGTCGGCGTTGACGACGAGCGTGCCACCGGGGGTGATCTTGCCCACGAACGTCTCGAACGAGGCGTGGATCTCCTCCATGGAGGCGTAGTTGGCGTGGTGGTCCAGCTCGGCGTTGAGGACGATCGCCACCTCGGGGGCGTACGCGTGGAAGCTGCGGTCGCTCTCGTCTGCCTCGGCCACGAAGTGGGCGCCAGCGCCGTGGTGGGCGTTGGTGCCGGGCCCGGACAGGTCGCCGCCGATGGCGTAGGACGGGTCGAGGCCGAGGGCGCGCAGGCTGACGGCGAGCATCGACGTGGTGGTCGTCTTGCCGTGGGTGCCGGCGACGGCGACGGTGCGCAGCCCCGTCATGAGGGAGGCCAGCGCGTCGGAGCGGTGCACGACGGGAACGCCCCGTTCGGCGGCGGCGGCCAGCTCCGGGTTGTCGGGCCGGATCGCCGAGGAGACGACGACGCAGCTGGTGTCGGGGGCGAGGTGGTGGGCGGCGTGGCCGATGTGGACGGTGGCGCCGAGCGCGCGCAGGGCGGCGACGGTGGCGCTCTCGCGGGAGTCGCTGCCCGCGACGCGGGCTCCGCGCTGCGCGAGGATCCGGGCGATGCCCGACATCCCGGCGCCGCCGATGCCGATGAAGTGCGGCTTGTCCATCCCGGTCGGGGCGGCCGATGCCATGTACGGGTCTCCTCGCGTGGGCGTGTGCGTGCTGGGGCTCCGGCGGGCTGCTCCGCGTGGCGCCGCCGACGATTCTCGCACCCCGGCGGGCGGCGCCGGTCAGTCGCCGTGGGCGAAGAGGCGGAGCACGGGGACGCCCGCCCGGTGCCGGGCCCGGGAGGCCCAGTCGCGGTGGAAGAACTCCTCGACCAGGTGCGGGGCGGTCAGCACGATGACCTCGTCGGCGCGGGTCTGCGCGACCACGGAGGTCAGCACGTCCAGCGGGTGCCGTTCGATGATCTGGCCCACGGCCTCGGCGCCCGTCTCGCGCAGGGCGCGCAGCGAGTGCTCCAGCGCGAGACGGGCGGGCGGCAGCGCCTCGGTCCCCTCGGGCTCTTCCGCCTCGTGGACGGCCTGCTCCAGTTCGCCGAGCGCGACGTCGTCGAGGGCGCGCAGGAGGCGGTCTTGCCGGCCGCGCGGCTGCATGAGGACGACGAAGGAGACCTCCTCCTCGCCGTGCAGGGTGGTGACGAGCCCGATGTCGGTGGGCACCAGGGGTTTCTCGATCATCAGTACGGTCGTGAACACGTCGGGCGCCCTTCTGGTCCGCAGCCGCGTGCGCAGGTGCGCGCTGGGAGAAGTCTGCCCTGCGGGAGCCAGGCGGAACGTGACATTCCGCCTGGTGTCACGCCGCGCCCTCAGGCCCTGCGGTAGCGGCTGAACAGGAAGCCGTCCTCCTCCAGCAGCGACTGGAGGGCGAAGCCGGCGGGCCCGCCGGGGACGGGCGGTCCGTTCATGATGCGGGGGGCGTCACCCGCGGTGATCCGGGGCGCGAGGGTCAGGCACAGCTCGTCCAGCACCCCCGCCGCCGCGAACTCGCCCAGCAGCCGGGGGCCGCCCTCCGTGAGCAGCCGGGTGTGGCCCTCCGCCGCGAGCACGGCCGGGACGCGCGCCGGGTCCGCCACCGCGCCCTCCCCCGCCACCAGCACCCGCGCCCCGGCGCGGCGGGCGGCGGCCAGCCGCTCCGCCGGTGCCGCCGCCCCGGTGACCAGCAGCGTCGGGCTGAGCGCCGCGGTGAACAGCGGCGCCGCGAAGTCGAGGTCGAGCGAGGCGCTCAGCACGGCGATCGCCGGGGCCGGGACCTGCCCGGCCGCCGCCCTGCGCCGCGCGAACGCATCCCGGGCCCGTGCCGGACGGTAGCCCTCCTGGCGCACCGTCCCGGCACCGACCACCACGACGTCGGACAGCGCGCGCAGCACCCCGAAGATCCGCATGTCGGTGTCGCCGGACAGCGGCTGGGAGCGCCCGTCGTGCTGCGCGGCGCCGTCGAGCGAGGCGACCATGTTGCCGCGCAGCCAGCCGCCGCCCGCGCCGCCGGGCCCGGCCTCCGGGCCCCCGGCGTGACCGGCTCCGGGGCCCCCGGCGGCCCCGGGGTAGGCGTAGGCGTCGGCCAGCTCGTCCAGCGTCCAGGTGCGGGCGGCGGTCTCCTGGGCGTCAGCGGGCGGGGGGAACAGGCGTCGCATGCGGGAAGTGTGGCACGGGCCACGGCCGGGCCGGTCGCGTGCCCCCGCGGCGTTACAGTGGCAGGTGTGCCGACCTCCCCCGCCTCTCCGTTCCCGACGACGCAGTCCGACCGCGCCCGGCGGCCCGGCGACCACACGCCCGTCGCGCTGAGCGACCGGCGTCCCGAGGTGCCCGCCGAGCGGCTCGTGGCGGAGCTGGTGCCGCCACCGCGCTTCCAGAAGGCACGTTTCGACACCTACATACCGGACCCGGCGCAGCCCAGCCAGGCCGAGGCGGTCGAGGCGCTGCGCTACTTCGCGTCCTCGCTCGGTGACGAGCCGGGCGAGGAGCGGGGCATCGCACGGTGGTTCCGCCGCCCCCGTCCGGCGCCGCGGGGGCCGCGCGGGGTGTATCTGGACGGCGGGTACGGCGTGGGCAAGACACACCTGCTGGCCGCCCTGTGGCACGCCACCGCGGCACCTCCCGAGCGCAAGGCGTTCGGCACCTTCGTGGAGCTGACGAACCTGGTCGGCGCGCTCGGCTTCCAGGAGACGGTGCGCACCCTGGCGGAGCACCGGCTGCTGTGCATCGACGAGTTCGAGCTGGACGACCCCGGTGACACCGTGCTCGTCTCGACGCTGCTCGGCCGCCTCGTGGACGAGGGGGTCGCGCTGGCCGCCACGTCGAACACGCTGCCGGGGAAGCTGGGCGAGGGCCGGTTCGCCGCCGCCGACTTCCTGCGCGAGATCCAGGGGCTCTCCGCGCACTTCCGGCCGTTGCGCATCGACGGTGAGGACTACCGGCACCGCGGCCTGCCCGGCGCTCCGGCCCCCTACGGCGACGAGGACGTCGTGCGGGCCGCGCACCGCGTCCCCGGTGCCAGCCTGGACGCCTTCCCCGCGCTGCTCGACCACCTGGCGCAGGTGCACCCGAGCCGGTACGGGGCGCTGTGCGAGGACCTCGGCGCGGTCTGCCTGACCGGTGTGGCGCCGGTGCCCGACCAGTCCACCGCGCTGCGCCTGGTCGTGCTCGCGGACCGGCTGTACGACCGGGAGATCCCCGTCCTGGCCTCCGGCCGCCCCTTCGACGCGCTGTTCGGCGAGGACATGCTGAAGGGCGGCTACCGCAAGAAGTACTACCGCGCCATCTCCCGGCTCACGGCCCTGGCCAGGGACGGCGCGGCGCTCGTGGACGAGGGCTCGGCGGCGCGCGCGGCGGGCGGCGCCACGGGCGGGTGAGGCGGGCGTCCGCCGAGGGGAGCACTCGGCGCGCCTCCGGTGTGATGATCGGCTTACGTTCGCAGCGTGATCAGCTCTGCGCGCTCCGTCATCCCCGCCCTCCTCTCCCTCGTCCTCGCCGCCACCGCCGGGTGCGGCGGCCCGGAGGGCACGGTGACGGCCGACCCCGAGGAAGCCGCCGCCCAGGCCCCCGCCGCCGCACCCGCCCGGCCCGCGACCCTGCCGCTCTCGGCCAGCGGACGCACCGCGGTCTTCAGCCACGGCCCCCGCGATGCGGCGGACAAGACCGTCGCCCTGACCTTCGACGCCGACATGACCGCCGACCAGGGCGCCCGCGCGGCGGGCGGCGAACGCTTCGACAACCCCGCGCTCGTCGCGCTGCTGCGCGCGGAGAAGGTCCCGGCCACCTTCTTCGTGACCGGCATGTGGGCGCGCACCTACCCGGCCCAGGCCCGCTCCATCGGCCGCGACCCGCTGTTCGAGGTCGGCAACCACTCCTACTCCCACCATGCCTTCACCGAGCCCTGCTACGGCCTGCCCGCGCTCGGCCAGGGCCGGGCGCTCGCGGAGGTCCGGGAGGGGTTCGCGGCGCTGCGCGGCGCCGGGATCGAGGACCCGCTGCCGTACTTCCGCTTCCCCGGAGGCTGCTACGACGACCGCGCCCTGCGGGCCGTCGCCCCCGCGGAGGTGACGGCCGTGCAGTGGGACGTGGCGGGGGGCGACCCGTTCAACCGGGACGCGGACGACATCGTGCGCCAGGTGCTCGGACAGGTGCGGCCGGGCTCCGTGGTCGTCCTGCACTGCACGCTCAGCGCGGCGCCGGCCACCGCCGAGGCCGTGCGGCGCATCGTGCCCGAACTGCGCGAGCGCGGCTACCGGTTCGCCAGGGTCTCCGAGCTGATCGCCGACTCGCTGCGCTGAGCCGCGCCCCCGCGCCCCGCGCCCCCGCGCCCCGCGCCCCCGCGCGGACGGACGCGGTGAACACCCGGGCGCCGGGGTACCCGCAGCGGGAGTCCGCCCGCCGCCGGAGGCGGGACACGTACCCGGGAAGGACGTGAGGAACGATGCAGCACGACGAGATGATCGGCCAGGTCCAGGCGCTCGCCCAGCTCCCGGACCGCGGCTCGGCCGAGCGGACGGCCCGCGCGGTGCTCAGGACGCTCGCCGAGCGGGTGCCGCCGGGCCTCGCCGGTCACGTGGCGGCCCAGCTCCCGCAGCCACTCGCCGGCTCCCTCACGACGGCAGCCGACGCAGCGGAACGGGAGGGAGCGCCCCCGGAGCACGGCGAGCCCTTCGGCCTGACCGTGTTCACCGGCCGGGTCGCCGCCCGCGCCGGCACCGACGAGGACGCCGCCGTACGGCGGTCCGCCGCGGTGCTGGAGGTGCTGGACGCCGCCGTCAGCCCCGAGGTGATGGAGAAGCTGGCCGCGGAACTGCCGCAGGACGTCCGCCAGCTCCTGCCGGTGGAGCGGGCGCGCGACGCCGAGGGGTGAGGCGGCGCGGGCGGCGCCTCCCGGCGGACCGCCCGGGACGCGCCGTCCGCCGGGCGCGCGTCAGTACGGGTAGTCGCGCGCCGCGTGCTGGAAGCTGATCCAGTGGTGGGTGGTGAACTCGTCCACGGCCCACTCGCCGCCGAAGCGCCCGAGGCCGGAGTCCTTCTCCCCGCCGAAGGCGCTGTGCGCGTCGTCGTGCACGGTGGTGTCGTTGACGTGCGTCATGCCCGCCTCCACCCGCAGGGCGAAGCGCAGGCCACGGTCCTCGTCGCGGGTGCACACGGCGCTGGACAGGCCGTAGGGGGTGTCGTTGGCCAGCCGGAGCGCGTGCTCCTCGTCCTGCGCCCGGATGATGGTCGCGACCGGTCCGAAGACCTCCTCGGCAGCCGTGGTGACGGTGTTGCCGCCGAGCAGCACGTGCGGGGGCAGCACCTGCCCGGCCGGACCGTCCGGCTCACCGCCCAGCACGAGTTCGGCACCGTCGGCGACGGAACGCGACACCTTGTCCCGGATGGAGTCGAGCTGGCTGGCGTTGATCACCGGTCCGATCTGGGTGCCCTCCTCCCCCGGATCGCCGTGGCGCAGGGCCGCCGCCCCGGCGGTGAAGCGCTCCACGAACGCGTCGTGCAGCGCGGCGTCCACGATGACGCGGTTGGTCGCCATGCAGACCTGGCCCTGGTGCACGTAGCTGCCGAACAGGGCGGCCGGGACGGCGCGGTCGAGGTCGGCGTCGTCCAGCACCACCAGCGGACCGTTGCCGCCGAGTTCCAGCGCCAGCCGCTTCAGTCCGGCCTTGGCCGCGATGCCCTCGCCGACCGGCGTCGATCCGGTGAACGAGACCACGCGGGGGATGTCGTGCTCGACGATCGCGTCACCGATGTCGCGGCCCGCGCCGACCACGACGCTCAGCAGGCCCGGCGGGAGTCCCGCCTCCTCGTAGACCCTGGCGAGGAAGAGTCCGCCGGTCACCGGGGTGTCGCCCGCCGGTTTGAGGACCACCGCGTTCCCCAGCGCGAGCGCCGGGGCGACGGACCGGTTCGAGAGCTGGACGGGGAAGTTCCACGGGCTGATCACGGCCACGACGCCCGCCGGCCTGCGGTAGACCCGGTTCTCCTTGTCCGGCAGGTCGCTGCCGACGGCCTGGAAGGTGCTGATCCGGTCGGCCTGTTCCGCCGCCATCCGGGTCACCGCCTGTACCAGGGAGAGTTCCAGGCCCGCCCGCGGCCGCGTCGCCCCGGCCTCCCGGCACAGCCAGCCGGCCAGCTCCTCCTCCCGGTCGGCCAGGATGCGGGCCGCCCTCTCCAGGACCCGGGCCCGTTCGAAGGCGGGCCGCGCCGCCCACTTCGGCTGCGCCTCCCGGGCCGCTCGGTACGCCTCGTCCAGGTCGTCGGCGTTCGCCTGCGGGATCTCGAGCAGGACCTCGCCGCTGTAGGGGTCGGTGTCCTGCCGGGTGCGGCCGGCCCGGCCGGCCCGCCACTCACCGGCGATCGGCATGCGGTCGAAACCGGTGTAGCCCTCCAGTACCGCCTGTGCGCACACGGTGTGCCTCCCGGGATGTCGCGTGCTGGGGTTCCGTCCCCCGGGTGCCCCGATCCGCCCGCTCCCACCGTCCTCGTCCGCCACGCGTTCCGGCAGGACCGGCCGCGTCACCAGCCGGGCGCGTCACCAGCCGGGCGCGTCACGGGCCGGGCGCGCGGGAGCCGGTGAGGAAGGCGTCGACCTCGCCCGTGAGGCGGTCCGCCAGGCCGCTGCCGACGGCGTGGTCGTAGGCGTCCAGGCGGTTGACCGCGGCGTTGCCCGCGTACTGGCGTTCGTACAGGGCGTGGCGGCCGGCGAACTCGCTGCCGACGGCGTCCCAGGCCAGCTTCATCACCTTGGCCCGCTCCACGGCGCTGGTGCCGTGCGAGCCCCGCAGATAGGTGTCCAGGTGGGGACGCAGCTCGGGCACGGCGAAGTCGGCCGCGTGCGAGGGCACGTAGCACAGGGCACCGCCGAGCGCGTCCTCGATCAGCTCCCGGACCCGGCGGTACGCCTCCCCCGCGAGCACGCGGTGGGCGTGGGCGGTGTCCGCGTCCGGCAGCCAGGCCCCGTCCGGCCCGGGCCGGGCCTCCTCGACCATGGCCAGGCTGTGCGCCCACACCGTCTGCCGCCAGGCCAGGACCTCCCCGGCCGCCGCGCGGACAGCGGGCCGCGCGTCCCCGCCCGTGACGTGCGCGGCGCGCAGGAGCAGCCCGCTCAGGAAGTCCAGCTTCACCGCCAGTCGCGTCGCGCCGTGCAGGAGGAAGCGGGGCAGGAAGCCGGAGTCGTGCAGGAACGACCCGGCCGTCCGCACGTCCCGGTGGACGAGCACGTTCTCCCACGGAACGAGCGCCCGGTCGAAGACCAGGACGGCGTCGTTCTCGTCGAACCGGCTGGCGAGCGGGGCGTCGAACGCGCTGCCGGCGACGGCGGCGGCCAGCTCGTAGGAGGCACGGCACAGCACCTTCAGGCCGGGGGTGGCGACCGGGGCGACGAACGACACGGCGAAGTCCGGATCGGTGGGCGGCGGCCCGGCGTGCGCCACGAACACGTACTGGGCCGCGGCCGCGCCGGTGGCGACGACCTTCGCGCCGCTGACCAGCACCCCGGCGTCCGTCTCCCCCACCACCCGGACGGCGGGGGCGGGCGGCACGTCCTCGGGCAGGTGCCGGTCCACCGGCGGGTTCACCAGGGCGTGCGCGAAGAAGAGGACCCCCTCCTGGGCGCGTGCGTACCAGGTGCGGGCGTTGTCCGCGAAGGGACCGTACCGTTCGGGTCCGGCGCCCAGGGTGGCCAGGAAAGACGCCTTGTAGTCGGGTGCGCGGCCCAGCCAGCCGTGGGTGAGGCGCTGCCAGGCGGTGATGGCCCGCCGCGCCCCGCGCAGGTCCTCCACCGAGCGCGGCACCCGGAAGAAGGGGTGGGTGCGGCCGCCCGAGCCGGTGTCGGTGGGGGCGGTCAGCTCGTCGCGCCGCCCTGGGTCGTGCAGCGCGTCGTAGAGGCTGGCCACGGAGCGGACGTGCCCGCGGAAGGCGGGGTGGACGGTGACGTCGCCGACGCGTTCGCCGCGGAGCCAGACCTCGCGGTCGTCGCGCAGGCCCGCGAGGTACTCCGCGCCGGTGAGCGGGGCGGAGCGCGGCGCGGACGGGGTGGCGGGAGCGGACGGCACGGCGGCTCAGCCCCCGGCCAGGTGGCGGGCGGCGTCCAGGACGCGGGCCAGGGCGGCGTCCACGTCCGCCTCGGCCGAGCGCGGATTGATCGTGCACAGCCGCAGCACCCGCCCGCCGCGCAGCCGCGTGGGCAGGACCATCGCCTGGCCCCCGGCGACCACGGCCCGGCTGACGGCCGCCTGGAGGCCGTCGAGGGCGGGGCCCGGGGCCGGGCCGCCCGGCGGGCGGCAGCGGAAGGTGAGGACACCCAGGCTCGCGGGGGTGGTGAGTTCCAGTTCCGGATGGGCGCTGACGCGTCCGGCGGCGTACTCGGCGAGCCGCAGGCCGTCCGCGACGGCCTCCCGGTAGGCGCGCACCCCGAACGTCTTGAACGACAGCCACAGCTTGAGGGCGCGCAGGCCGCGGCTGAGCTGGACGCCGTAGTCGGAGAGGTTGACCTCGCCTTCGAGCGGTGCCCCGTCGGCCGCGTGCCGGGAGGCGTCCAGGTAGCCCGCGTCCACGTCGGTGCTGTGCCGGGACAGGGCGAAGCTCTCCCGCAGCAGCCCCGGCTCGCGCAGCAGCACGCAGCCGATGTCGTACGGCTGGAACAGCCACTTGTGCGGGTCCACGGTGACGGAGTCGGCGAGTTCCAGACCGGCCACCAGGGCGCGGCCCCGCTCGGTGATCCGGGCCGCCGCGCCCAGCGCGCCGTCGGTGTGCAGCCACAGGTGCTCGGTGCGGCACAGGGCGGCCAGCTCCGGCAGCGGGTCGACGGCGCCGGTGCCGGTGGTGCCGGCGGTGGCGACGACCGCGAAGGGGCGCAGCCCCGCCGCCCGGTCCCGCCGCACGCGGGCGGCCAGGGCGTCCGGGGGCAGCCGCAGGGCGGCGTCAGCCGGCAGGGCGACGAGCTGGTCCCGGGTGAAGCCGAGGATGTGCAGGGCCTTGGCGACGGACGGGTGCGCCTGGTCCGAGCAGTAGGCGCGGGCTCCTCGCAGGTCGCCGCGCAGGCGGGAGTCCCGGGCGGCGGTGAGCGCGGTGAGGTTGGCCTCGGTGCCGCCGGACACGCACAGGCCGCCGCTGCCCGGCGGCAGGCCGAGCAGTTCGCACAGCCAGGAGACGGTGACGAGTTCGAGCTGGGTGGGTCCCGAGCCGACCAGCCAGGCGCCGGGGAGGGCGAGGAAGGCGGCGGCCAGGGCGTCGGCGAGGACGGCCGGGTAGGTGCCCGCGGACGGCACGAACGCGAAGCAGCGGGGGTGGTCGGAGCGCATGCCGGTGACGAGCGCGGTGTCGGCGAGCCGGTCCACGAGGGCGGCCAGGTCCTCGCCGTCCTCGGGCGGGGGCTCGCGCCACTCCTTCTCCAGTTCCTCGCGGGTGCGGTGGGAAGCCACCGGCCCGGCCCCCGGCTGGGACACCCGGCCGATGATCCGGTGCAGGGCGCGTTCCCCGGCCCGCCGCATGGCGGGCTCGGACAGGGTGAGAGGGGGCAGGGGGCGGTGGGCCGCCCCGCCGTCCGTCGTGTCGGTCACCGGACCGGCTCCCCCGGGGGTCGTCGTGGCGCGGGCGGGCGGGGCGGCGGGTGCGGCGCCGGACCGGTGAGGGCCGTCAGCCAGGCCCGCGCGTGCGGCAGCAGCGCCGGGGCGTTCCCGTGGCGCAGCGGGGCCACCCGCCCGGGCAGTTGCACCAGCAGCAGTTCGTCCCCGGCCCGCACCGGCCGTCCCGGCACGGTCTGGGCCCACACCAGCGCCTCGTCGGGGGCGAGGGAGGCGAGGGAACCGGTGGCGGGCGGGGGCAGGGGGCCGGTGAGGCGGCCACCGGCCCCGAGCCGGTACCGGCCGGAAGGCGGCAGGGCGGCGGCGGGCCCGTCGTCCGGGGCGTGCACGACGAGCTGGCTCAGCGGACGCGGCGGCGCGGCGGCGGTGCGCACCGGCACGTCTCCCGGCCCGCGGAAGGCCAGGACGTGGGCGCCGAGGGCCGGAAGGAGCCCCGCGTCCCGTTCGAGCTGCTGGGTGAGCGAGACGACGGTCTGGAAGCGGGGGTTGATCTCGACGGCCACCACCCGCCCCGGCGCGCCGGGGCTGGGCGGGGCGGTGAGGAGGAGGTCGAGCCCGAAGACACCGCGGAAGCCCCGGGCGCGCAGCTCCTCCCCGACGCGGCGGGCCGCCTCGCGCACCCGCGTGTGGGCGCCGGGCGGCAGGTCCGACGGGCCCAGGAGCTGGTTGCCGCAGTGGGCGCCCCAGTGCGGGGTGAGGCAGGGCACGCCGACGAGCTGGTGGGAGACGGCGGACACCAGCACCCGTCCGGCCAGGACGCAGCCGCCCGCCGTCAGCGGCAGCCCGTCGAGGTACCGCGCGACGCGCAGCGCGTGGCCCGGCCACGCGTCCAGGCAGGCCCGCAGCTCGCGCACGTCCCGGGCGAGGCGGGTGCCGCGGCCGGTCAGGTTGTTCTCGCGGCGCTGCACGACGGCCGCCTCCCACTGCGGGCGCCAGTAGGCGGCGGCAGCGTCCCGGCCGTCCGCCGGGACGACGAGGTGGCCGGGGACGTCAACCCCGGCGGCGCGGAACAGCGCGAGTGCCTCGATCTTGTCCGCGGCCTGGGCCGTCACCGCCGGGCCGGCGGCCAGCAGGGGCAGTCCGGCGGCGGCCGTCCAGCGCCGGGCGCCGGGCCCGTGCTCGGGGGCGAAGGCCACCGCGACCCGGCGGCCGCCGGGATCGGGCGCGGCGCCGGGGACGGGCGCGGCGCCGGGGACGGGCGCGGCGCCGGGCCGCTCGCCGGGTTCCGGCTGCGGCCAGGGCGGCGCGGCGATGGGGGGCATTCCGGGTGCGGCGGCCGTGGCGCCGAGGAACGGCGAACGGTCCAGCCAGGTGATCTTGTCGACGTGGGCGCGCAGCAGCCGGGCCCCGCGTTCCAGGTCCACACCGTCCACCGGAACCGGCGTGCTGTCGGTCAATGCCCCTCCTCGCGCGCCGTCTCACGGCACCTGACGTACCGCATAACGGCCCGGCGGGCGCGAGGTCACGCCGCCGTGCCGCGCCGGTGCCCGGCGTGACGCGAGGCGCCCGCGGTCGTTGACGGTGTGCCGTGCGCCCGGCGCGCGGCCGGGCGGCGGCGGTGCCGCGCCCGCATCCCACACGCGTCACCGGGAGGACCCCGTGCCGACCATGACAACACCTCTCCACCGGCGGCCGCCGTTCCGCCGCCTGCCCGGTGCGGCGACGGCCGCCGTGGCGGCCGGACTGCTCGCGCTGTCCACCGCCGGCCCGGCCCGCGCGGACACCAACGACAACGTCGCGGACCCGCCGCTGGCCTGTGCGGCGTCGCTGCTGGCGCTGGACACGGGGCGGATCTGCCGCACCGAGCAGCGCGTCACGCAGGAGATCGACAAACGGGGCACCTCCGACGCCGGTCTCATCGGCTTCCTGGACGTGGTGGTCCCCGCCGAGGTCACCGCCCTTCCCTGATGCCGCGGGCCCGCCCCGGCCGGCCCCCGCCAACCGCCCCTCCCGAGGAGATCCCCTTGCGCTTCCCGCTCCTGCCGGCCGCCGTGGCGGCGGCCGCGCTGACCCTGCTGGGCGCCGCCGCCCCGGCCGTCGCGGACACCAACCGCAACGTGCACAGCCCGTCGCTGCTGTGCGGTCCCGGGCCGCTGACGCTCAGCGGCCCGGACGGCACCGAGTCCGAGTGCCTGGCGCGCCAGCTCGCGACCCAGCGCATCACCGAGTCCGGCACCTCCAGCGTCAGCCTGCTCGACTACGTCGCCGCGGCCGTGCCCGCGACGGTGGGGTGACGCGGGTGACGACGCGACGGCTCCTGCGCGCGGTGTCCCTGCCCGCCCTGGCCGCGGCCGTGCTCCTCACCGGTGCCGGGACGGCCGCCGCCGACAGCAACCGGACCACGCAGAAACCGGTGATGCTCTGCAACCTCGTGCTGCTCTCGCCCGGCGCCCAGGTGGACGGCAGCTGCCGCGCCGTGCAGCTGGGCGACCAGCGCATCGTCAAGCAGGACAGCCTCAGCCACGGCCTGGTGGACGCGCTGGACGTCCTGCCCTCCGGGCTGCTCTGACCGTTGCGCCGCGGTGCGGCGATGTGCCGCCGACGCTGCTGCTGGAGGGCGCGCTGCCCGCCGGCGGCCACCTCCTGCCCGGGCCGCCCCGAGCCCGGGCCGCGGGAGGCCGCCGGACGGGCGCCGCCGTCCCGCCGCACTGACGACGCGGCGGGACGGCGGCGCCGGGCGGCGGGGCTAGGCCAGGTCCGCCACCAGCTCGGCGACCGGCTTGCGCCGCCCGGTGTAGAACGGCACCTCCTCGCGGACGTGACGGCGGGCCTCGGAGGCGCGCAGGTGGCGCATGAGGTCCACGATGCGGTGCAGCTCGTCCGCCTCGAAGGCGAGCAGCCACTCGTAGTCGCCGAGCGAGAAGGACGCGACGGTGTTGGCCCGCACGTCGGGGAAGCCGCGGGCCATCTTGCCGTGGTCGGCGAGCATGCGGCGCCGGTCCTCGTCCGGCAGCAGGTACCAGTCGTAGGAGCGGACGAACGGGTAGACGCTGACGTAGGCCCGCGGCGTCTCGTCGGCCAGGAACGCGGGGATGTGCGACCGGTTGAACTCGGCCGGGCGGTGCAGCGCCATGTTGGACCACACCGGTGCCAGCGCCCGTCCCAGCCGGGTGCGGCGGAAGCGGTTGTAGGCGTCCTGGAGCGCGTCGGAGGTCTCGGCGTGCCACCAGATCATGACGTCGGCGTCGGCGCGCAGCCCGGAGACGTCGTAGGTGCCGCGCACGGTGACGTCCTCCTGCGCCAGCCGCCCGAACAGCTCCTCCACCTCCTCCGCCCAGCCCGCGCGGTCCTCGGGGAGCACGTCCTTCAGGCGGAACACGGACCACAGGGTGTAGCGGATGACCTCGTTGAGGTCCTTGGCCTTCTTGCCCGCGTTCGGGGCCTTGTGCGGTGCGTCAGTCATGGGGCCATTCTCGCCCCGGTGCCGGGCCGGTCCGCCGCCAGGGTCTCCTGTGCGGCGCGCTGCCCGTCGGCGACGCAGGCGGGCACGCCCACACCGCCGTAGGCGGCGCCGCACACCGCGAGTCCGGGGTGCCGGGCGACGGCGGCCCGGACGCGGGCCACCGCGTCCAGGTGCCCGGGCGGGTACTGCGGCAGCCCGGCGTCCCACCGGGTGACCCGGCTCGCCACCGGGCGGGCCGTGAGCCCGGCGGCGTCGCGCAGGTCGGCGAGGGAGGCGGCGAGGAGGTCGGCGTCGTCGCGTTCCAGCACCGCTTCCTCGCCGAAGCGGCCGACGGAGGTGCGCAGAACGAACAGATCCGGGTCCTGGGCGGCGATCCAGGACCACTTGTTGGAGGCGAAGGTGGCCGCCTTGATCGTGCGTCCGTCCACCCAGGGCACCAGGAAGCCGCTGCCGCCGGGGACGCGCGCGAGGTCGGCACGGCGGAAGGCGAAGGTGCACAGGGCCATGGAGGCGTAAGCGAAGCCGTCCAGCTCCCGGGCCGCGGCCGGCACCTCGGGCCGCAGCAGGCGGGCGGCGGCGGGGGCGGGCAGGGCGACGACGACGGCGTCCGCGTGGAGCGTGCCGCCCCCGGGCCCCTCGGCCGTCACCTCCCAGCCGCCGGGGGTGCGGCGCAGCGCGGTGGCGGCGGTGTCCGTCGAGACGCGGCCACCGGCCGCCCGTACGGCGTCGGCCACCGCGCCGGGCAGCCGTCCGACGCCGCCGTCGATGCCGAGGAAGACCGGTCCGGTGGCGCCCGCCCGCGCCGCGCGGGCCTGGACGTCCCGGACGGCGGCCAGCAGCGAGGGCTCGCCGCGGGCGGCCTCGAAGAGCTGCGGCACGGCGGCGCGCAGGGAGATGCGGTAGGCGTCGCCCGCGTACACGCCGCCGAGGAGCGGTTCGACGAGCCGGTCCACCACCTCGCGGCCCAGGCGTTCGGCGACGTAGCCGCCGACGGTGGCGTCCTCGCCGAGCACCGTGGGCGGGAGCCGCTCGTCCTGCGCGATGCGGGCCACCCCTTCGGGCGAGACGACGTCCCCGACGGCGGCCGGGTCGCCGGGCACGCCCATGACGTGCCCGCGCGGCATCGGCCGCACGGCGCCGCGCGTCCAGATCGCGCCGCCGGCCACGGCGGGGGGCTGGAGGGCGTCGCCCAGTCCGACCGCGCGGGCCAGCCCGACCGCCTCGGGCCGTCGTGCGAGCAGCGACTCGGCCCCGAGGTCCACGGCGCGTCCGGCGATCTGTCCGGCGAGCAGCTTGCCGCCGAGCCGTCCGGTGGCCTCCAGGACGGTGACGCCGCTGCCGCGCTCCAGCAGCCGGTGGGCGGCGGCGAGGCCGGAGATGCCGCCGCCGACGACGATGGTGTGCACGGGCCGGGCTCCCGGTGCCGCCGCGCGGCGGCTCAGCGCGCGGTCCGCTCGTGGACGTGGGCCACGAGGGCGGTCAGCGCGTCGGGGTCGGTGTCGGGCAGCACGCCGTGGCCGAGGTTGAAGACGTGCCCCGGCAGCTCGCGCGCGGCCTCCAGGACGGCGTCGGCCTGGGCGGCGACCGCCTCGCGCGGGGCGAAGAGCACGGCCGGGTCGAGGTTGCCCTGGACGGCCTTGCCGGGACCGACGCGCCGCGCGGCCTCGTCCAGCGGCACCCGCCAGTCGGCGCCGACGACGTCCGCGCCCGCCTCGCCCATCAGTCCCAGCAGCTCGCCGGTGCCGACGCCGAAGTGGATGCGGGGGACCCCGTACCCGGCGACGGCGTCGAAGACCTTCGCGGAGGCGGGCATGACGCGGCTGCGGTAGTCGGCGGGGGCCAGCGCCCCGACCCAGGAGTCGAAGAGCTGCACGGCGCTCGCGCCCGCCTCGATCTGCACCCGCAGGAAGGCGGCGGTGATGGCGGCGAGCCGGTCCAGCAGCTCCGCCCACAGTCCGGGGTCGCCGTACATGAGCGCCTTGGTGTGCTCGTGGTTGCGGGACGGCCCGCCCTCGACGAGGTAGCTGGCGAGGGTGAAGGGGGCTCCGGCGAAGCCGATGAGCGGGGTCGCGCCCAGCTCACCGGTGAGCTGCCCGATGGCCTCGGTGACGTAGGGGACGTCGTCGGGTGTGAGCGGGCGCAGCTGGTCGAGGTCGGCGCGGGAGCGGACCGGGCGGGCGACGACGGGGCCGACGCCGGGCTTGATGTCCAGGTCGACGCCGATGGCCTTCAGCGGCACCACGATGTCGCTGAAGTAGATGGCCGCGTCCACCTTGTGCCGCCGCACGGGCTGGAGCGTGATCTCGGTGACCAGGTCGGGGCGCATGCAGGAGTCGAGCATGGCGATGCCCTCGCGGACCTTGCGGTACTCCGGGAGGGAGCGGCCGGCCTGGCGCATGAACCAGACCGGGGTGTGCGGTACCGGCTCGCGGCGGCAGGCCGCGAGGAACGCGGAGTCGTACGTCTTGCTGCGCGGGCCCTGCGGGCGGTCTACGGCACTCACACGGGGAAGTCTCGCACGTGGCGGGGGCCGTCTCGGACTTGGCCGTGACCCGCGGGGTGTTCCTACCCGGGTGCGGGCCGCCCGGCGCCTAATCTTCGGGCCATGGCAGCGGCGCGAGCACATCCGGTGGACGGCCCCGAGAACGGCGCGGAGCCGGCGGTGTTCCGGCAGGCCGTGGCCGCGCTGGAGAGCCTGCGCCCACGGTCGGCCGTGCGGTTCGAACCGCTGCCCGCGCCCCGGCGGCTGGCGCCCCACGCGCACGCGCTCGGGGCGTCGGTGGAGGCGGACGGCCAGGAGCTGGCCGACGGCCGGTTCGTCCTGCTCCACGATCCGCACGGGCAGGACGCGTGGCAGGGCACGTTCCGGGTGGTGACGCTGGCGCGGGCGGAGCTGGAGCCGGAGATCGCGGCCGACCCGCTGCTGCCGGAGGTGTCCTGGTCGTGGCTGACGGGCGCGCTGGAGGCGCGCGGGGTCAGCGTGCGGCAGCCCGGCGGCACGGTGACCCGGGCCAGTTCGCACTACTTCGGGCAGCTCGCCACCCGGGCGCCGGAGGCGGAGATCGAGCTGCGGGTGTCCTGGACGCCGTCGTCCGCGCTGGGCTTCCCCGACGCGGCGGCCCATCTGGCGGCCTGGTGCGACCTGTTGTGCCAGTGCGCCGGGCTGCCCCCGGAGCCCGCGGCGGGCGGCGAGGGCCACGAGCCGCCGGGTGGTCCCGGAGTGGTCCCGCTGCCGCAGCGCCGGGGCCCGTACCCCGTCTGAGCCGGGACGGCGCCGGTGCCGGTGCCGGAGCCGGTACGTGCCGCGCGGCGCTGCGGGCGCGGTTGTTCCCGTGCGCGGGCGTCCCCGTGCGCGGCGGGTGTCCCCCGACTGTCGGGCGTCCCCCGTGCGCGGTGGGGGCCCGCGCGGCCGGGGGCCCGCGCGGGGCGGGCGAACGGACGAGCGGGAAGGTGACAGACGCTCGACCCTGTGTCCGAATTGAGAAATTTATACTCACTCATTCGTGATCTTTCCCTCAAGCAGGTGCGGAACACTGCCGAAGCACGTGGTGACCCTTCCCCAGGGACCGTCCCCCCGCGAACGGCCGCTTCGAGTCGTTCGAGCCGGCTGCCGCCACACTCCACTCCCCAGGAGGCTCGGTGTCTGTTCTCCTCGACCACCCCACCAGCCTGGTCGCCTACCGCCCCAACAAGCCCACGGCCATGGTCGTCGTGGCCGACCCCCGCGTCCGCTCCACCGTCACCCGTCACCTGTGGGCCCTCGGCGTGCGGGACGTGATCGAGGCGTCCTCCGTCGCCGAGGCCCGTCCCCGTGTCGGCAACCCCCGCGACATCTGCGTGGCCGAGGTCCACCTGCCCGACGGCTCGGGCCTCACCCTCCTGTCCGAGACCCGCGCGGCGGGCTGGCCCAACGGCCTGGCCCTCTCGGCCGCCGACGACATCGGCGCGGTGCGCAACGCCCTCGCCGGCGGCGTCAAGGGCTACGTCGTCACCGGCACCCGCACCAACCTCGGCCTGACCAGCCGTCCCGGCGCCGCCGCCATCGGCGCCGCCGCGACCAGACTCCACCGCCGCCCGCCGGGCGCCCCCGGCCACCCCGGCGGGCAGCGCGAGCTGTCCGGGCGCGAGGTGGAGGTACTGCGGCTGGTGGCCGAGGGCCAGTCCAACAAGGCCATCGGCGTCTCGATGGGCCTGTCCGCCCTCACCGTCAAGAGCCACCTCGCCCGCATCGCCCGCAAGCTGGGCACCGGGGACCGCGCGGGCATGGTGGCCGTCGCCCTGCGCACCGGCATCATCCACTGATCCGCCCGGCCGGCACCTCCTCCACCCGCGACGCCCGCCGACGGACGATTCCGCCGGCGGGCGTCGCGCGTACGGGGCGGGATGCTGCCGTGTCGGCGGCTGCACCCACCGATACCCTGGTCCGGTGACCGACGCACAGGAGACCGCAGCACGCAGCGCAGCCGAGGCCCCGTCGCAGGACTCCGCGCCGGCGCCGGTCCCGCTGCTGGAACCGCGCGAGGGCATCCCGCCGGTCGTCGCCGACGCCGAGGCCCTGGCCTCGGTCGTCGCCGCCTTCTCCGCCGGCAGCGGGCCCGTCGCCGTGGACGCCGAGCGGGCGTCCGGTTACCGCTACGGCCAGCGTGCGTATCTGGTGCAGTTGCGCCGCGAGGGCGCGGGGACGGCGCTGATCGACCCGGTCGCCTGCCCCGACCTGTCCGGGCTGGCCGCCGCGTTCGGCGGCGCCGAGTGGGTGCTGCACGCGGCCACGCAGGACCTGCCGTGCCTGCGCGAGATAGGGATGGCACCCGGCACCCTCTTCGACACCGAGCTGGCCGGGCGGCTCGCCGGGTTCCCCCGGGTGGGGCTCGGCGCCATGGTCGAGGGCGTCCTCGGCTACACCCTGGAGAAGGGGCACTCCGCCGTGGACTGGTCCACGCGCCCGCTGCCCGAACCCTGGCTGCGCTACGCCGCGCTGGACGTGGAGCTGCTGGTGGAGCTGCGGGACGCCCTGGAGAAGGAGCTGGAGCGGCAGGGCAAGCTGGAGTGGGCGCGCGAGGAGTTCGCCGCCATCGCCGCCGCTCCCCCGCCGCCGCCCCGCAAGGACCCCTGGCGGCGCACCTCGGGGATGCACAAGGTGCGGCGGCGCCGGCAGCTCGCCGTCGTGCGTGAACTGTGGCAGGCCCGCGACAAGGTGGCGCAGAAGCGCGACGTCTCGCCCGGCAAGGTGCTCACCGACGCGGCGATCGTGGAGGCCGCGCTCGCGCTGCCGGAGAGCGTCGAGGCGCTGGGCGCGCTGCCCGGGTTCGGCGGCCGGACCGGCCGCAGACAGCTCCAGCAGTGGCAGGGCGCGGTGGACCGGGCCCGCGCGCTGCCCGAGGCGGCCCTGCCGCAGCCCGGAGCGGCCCCGGGCGGACCGCCCCCGCCGCGGGCGTGGGCCGACAAGGACCCGGCCGCCGCCGCCCGGCTCTCGGCCGCCCGCGCCGCGGTGACCGCGCACGCGGAGAAGCTCGGGATGCCGCAGGAGAACCTGATCACCCCGGACACCGTGCGGCGGCTGTGCTGGGAGCCCCCCGCGGACGCCGGCCCCGGCGCGGTCGCGGCCGTCCTGCGCGGGTTCGGGGCGCGGGAGTGGCAGATCGGGCAGACGCTCCCGCTGCTGACGGCCGCCCTGTCCGCCGCGCCGCCGCAGGAGTGAGGACGCCCGGTGTGACCGGGACCGCACGCCCGTCGGCGGGGCAGCCCCTTGCCTGATGGTTACCGACAAGTAGCATGAGGCCGGGAAGCGCGCCGCGCGGCGGCGGCATTCTCCCGGGGCACCCTCCCCGGACAACCCCGGCCGCACCCAGCAGGAGGAGAGCCAACGTGCCTCGTACCGCTCGGGACGTCGTCTTCGTCGACGGCGTCCGCACCCCGTTCGGCAAGGCGGGACCGAAGGGCATCTACCACGAGACCCGCGCCGACGACCTCGTCGTCAAGTGCATCCGTGAGCTGCTGCGCCGCAACCCGGACCTGCCCCCGGAGCGCATCGACGAGGTCGCCGTCGCCGCGACGACGCAGATCGGCGACCAGGGCCTGACCCTGGGCCGCACCGCGGGCATCCTCGCCGGGCTGCCGCAGACCGTCCCCGGTTACTCCATCGACCGCATGTGCGCCGGTGCGATGACCGCCGTCACC
The DNA here is from genome assembly GCF_036323765.1 of Streptomyces solitudinis. Classification (NCBI taxonomy): domain Bacteria; kingdom Bacillati; phylum Actinomycetota; class Actinomycetes; order Kitasatosporales; family Streptomycetaceae; genus Streptomyces; species Streptomyces solitudinis. Next base: position 300,914 of record NZ_JAZDCW010000001.1, on the reverse strand, counting down.
ACCACCTCGGGCTCCATCGCCTTCGGTGCCTACGACGTCGTCGTGGCTGGCGGCGTCGAGCACATGGGGCGGCACCCCATGGGCGAGGGCGTGGACCCCAACCCCCGCTTCGTCTCCGAGAAGCTGGTGGACGAGTCCGCCATGTTCATGGGCATGACGGCGGAGAACCTGCACGACCGGTACCCGCACCTGACCAAGCAGCGCGCGGACGCCTACGCCGTCGCCAGCCAGGAGAAGGCCGCCAAGGCGTACGCGAACGGCCGCATCCAGCCCGACCTGGTGCCCGTCTCCGTCCGCCGTACCAGCCCCGAGGGCGGCGAGACGGGCTGGGGCCTGGCCACCGCGGACGAGCCGATGCGCCCGGGCACCACCCTGGAGTCCCTGGCCGGGCTCAAGACGCCCTTCCGCGCGCACGGCCGGGTCACCCCGGGCAACGCCGCCGGCCTCAACGACGGCGCCACCGCCTCGCTGCTCGCCGCCGAGGACGTGGCGCGCGAGCTGGCGCTGCCCGTCAAGATGCGGCTCGTCTCCTACGCCTTCGCGGGCGTGGAGCCCGAGGTCATGGGCATCGGCCCGGTGCCGTCCACCGAGAAGGCGCTCGCCAAGGCCGGCCTGTCCATCGGCGACATCGGCCTGTTCGAGATCAACGAGGCGTTCGCCGTCCAGGTCATCGCCTTCCTGGACCACTTCGGCATCGCCGACGACGACCCGCGCGTCAACCAGTACGGCGGCGCCATCGCCTACGGGCACCCGCTGGCGTCCTCCGGCGTCCGGCTGATGACCCAGCTCGCCCGGCAGTTCGAGGAGCAGCCGCACGTGCGCTACGGCATCACCACGATGTGCGTGGGCTTCGGCATGGGGGGCACTGTGATCTGGGAGAACCCGCACTACGAGGGGGCAGGCAAGTGACCACCACCCAGGAACTCCTGAAGGGCGCGGCGGAGCTGTTCCCCGACGAGGTCGTGACGCAGGCGCACGTGCGCCACATCGACCTGCCGGCGGGCGCCGGGCGCTTCGCGCTCATCACGCTGGACAACGGCCTGGACCACACCAAGCCGACCACGTTCGGCCCCCAGTCGCTGGCCAGCCTGGACGCCGCCATCGACCAGGTCGAGGGCGAGGCGTCGCGCGCCGAGATCAAGGGCGTCGGCATCACCGGCAAGCCGTTCATCTTCGCCGTGGGCGCCGACCTCAAGGGCGTGGAGGTGCTGAAGCGCCGCGAGGACGCCCTGGTCATCGGCAGGGGCGGGCACGACGTCTTCAAGCGGCTGTCGCAGCTCGCCGTCCCGACGTTCGCCTACTACAACGGCGCCGCCATGGGCGGCGGTGTCGAGGTGGGCCTGCACTGCACCTACCGCACCGTCTCCCAGGCCGTCCCGGCGTTCTCGCTGCCGGAGGTCTTCCTCGGCCTGGTACCCGGCTGGGGCGGCTGCGCCCTGCTGCCCAACCTGATCGGGCCCGAGGCCGCGATCAAGGTGATCGTCGAGAACTCGCTGAGCCAGAACCGGCAGCTCAAGGGCGCCCAGGTCTTCGAACTGGGCATCGCGGACGCCATCTTCGAGGGCGCCGACTTCCTGGAGCAGTCGCTGCACTGGACCGCCGCGGTGATCAACGGCGACCTGGCCGTGGACCGCCGGGACGTCGCCCGCGACCAGAGCTGGGACCAGGCCGTGGCGGCGGGCCGGGCACTGGCCGACAGCAAGGTGCACGGCGCGGCCCCGGCCGCCTACCGGGCGCTGGACATCATCGCCGCAGCCAAGGACGGCGACCTGCGCGCCGGGTTCGACGCCGAGGACGAGGCGCTGGCCGACCTCATCATGGGCGGCGAGCTGCGCAGCGGCCTCTACGCCTTCAACCTGGTGCAGAAGCGGGCCAAGCGCCCGGCGGGCGCGCCGGACAAGTCGCTGGCCCGCCCGGTGACGAAGGTCGGCGTCGTGGGCGCGGGCCTGATGGCCTCGCAGCTCGCCCTGCTGTTCGCCCGCCGCCTCCAGGTGCCGGTCGTGCTGACCGACATCGACCAGGAGCGGGTGGACAAGGGCGTCGGCTACGTCCACGAGGAGATCGACAAGCTCCACCTCAAGGGGCGCGTCAACCAGGACCAGTCCAACCGGCTGAAGGCGCTGGTCACCGGCTCGCTGGACAAGGCCGCCGCGTTCGCCGACGCCGACTTCGTCATCGAGGCCGTCTTCGAGGAGATGGGCGTCAAGCAGAAGGTGTTCGCCGAGGTCGAGGCGGTCGTGCCGGAGCACGCCATCCTGGCCACCAACACCTCCTCGCTCTCGGTGACGGAGATGGCCGCCCAGCTCAGGCACCCCGAGCGCGTGGTCGGCTTCCACTTCTTCAACCCCGTCGCGGTCCTGCCGCTGCTGGAGATCGTCCGGGCCGAGAGGACCGACGACGCCTCGCTGGCCACCGCGTTCGCCGTGGCCAAGAAGCTGAAGAAGACGGCCGTCCTGGTCAAGGACGCCCCGGCGTTCGTCGTGAACCGCGTCCTGACCCGCTTCATGGGCGAGGTGCTCGGCGCCATCGACGAGGGCACCCCGGTGGACGTGGCCGACCGGGCGCTGGCACCGCTGGGCCTGCCCATGTCGCCGATCGTGCTGCTGGAGCTGGTCGGCCCCGCGGTGGCCCACCACGTCGCCGGCACCCTCCAGGCCGCCTTCCCCGGCCGCTTCGGCGTCTCGGAGAACCTGGGCCGCGTCGTGGCGGCGGGCAAGCGCGGGCTGTACCGCTACGGCTCGGGAGCTCCGGAGCTGGACCCGGAGGTGGCCGCGCTCTTCGAGACCGGCGACACCGTCCTGACCGAGGAGCAGGTCCGCGACCGGGCCCTGGACGCCATCGCCGAGGAGATCGACCTCATGCTCGCCGAGGGCGTGGTGGCCGAGGCGCAGGACGTCGACCTCTGCCTGATCACCGGTGCCGGCTGGCCCTTCCACCTGGGCGGCATCACGCCGTACCTGGACCGGGCGGGCGTCAGCGAGCGGGTGCGCGGCCGGACGTTCCACGCCTCCGGCGTGGCCAGCGTCCCGCAGTGACCCGGGCCCGGGTGCGTCCCGGGCCGTGAGCGAATGCCACCGGCGCCCGTCCGCGAGCCGCGGACGGGCGCCGGTGCGCTTCTCGGTGCGCCGCCTCGCTCCCGGGGCGTCCGCGGCGCGCCGCTTAGGATGCCCGGATGACGTATCTCATCACCGGCGGGGCCGGCTACATCGGCGCGCACGTCGTGCGCGCGATGACGAGGGCCGGGGAACGGGTGGTCGTCCTGGACGACCTGTCCACGGGGGTGCGCGACCGGCTGCCGCAGGACGTGGCGTTCGTCGCGGGCTCGTACCTGGACCGCGAGCTGCTGGACCGCACGATCGCCGCGCACGGGGTGACCGGCGTCGTCCACCTCGCGGCGAAGAAGCAGGTGGGCGAGTCCGTCGAGGTGCCCCTGCGCTATTACCACGACAACGTGCACGGCCTCCAGGTGCTGCTGCAGGCGGTCGTGGCGGGCGGGGTGCGGCGTTTCGTCTTCTCCTCGTCCGCTGCCGTCTACGGCATGCCGGACGTGGACCTGGTGACCGAGGACACCCCCTGCGTGCCGCTGAGCCCCTACGGGGAGACCAAACTCGCCGGGGAGTGGCTGGTGCGGGCCGCGGGGCGGGCGCACGGCCTCCAGACGGCGTGCCTGCGCTACTTCAACGTGGCCGGGGCGGCGGCCCCCGAGCTGGCGGACACCGGCGTGTACAACCTCGTCCCGCTGGTCTTCGAGGCGGTCAGCGAGGGCCGGGCGCCGCGCGTCTTCGGCGACGACTACCCCACCCCCGACGGCACCTGCGTGCGCGACTACATCCACGTCGCGGACCTGGCCGACGCGCACCTGGCCGCCGCCCGGCTGCTGGCCGGACGCGGCGCCGCGGCGGCGGGCCGGGACGTCACCGTGAACATCGGACGCGGCCGGGGGGCGTCGGTACGGGAGATGGTGGACCTCATCGCGGAGGTCACCGGGCACCAGGGGCCGCCCGCCGAGGTCACCGCGCGCCGCGCGGGCGACCCGGCCCGGGTGGTGGCGTCCGCCGAGCGGGCCGCCGCCGAGCTGGGCTGGCGGGCGACCCACGACGTGCGCGACATGGTCACCTCCGCGTGGGAGGGCTGGTGCCTGCGCCGCCCCGGCGCGGCGGAGGCGACGGCGTGACGCGATGACGGCGCACGCGCTGGTCGTGGTCGACGCCGCCAACGTCGTCGGTTCCGTGCCGGACGGCTGGTGGCGCGACCGCAGGGGTGCCGCCGAACGCCTGCGGGACCGGCTCGCGGCCACCGTGGCGGACGGCGGCCCGGTCGCCGGGGTGCCGGGCGGGCAGGGGGAGGTCGTCCTCGTGGTCGAGGGCGCGGCCCGCGGCGTGACGTCGGTGCCGGGGGTCCGCGTGGTCGCCGCGCCCGGCTCCGGGGACGACGCGATGGTGGACCTGGTCGCCGCCGAGGGCGCGGGCCGGCGGTGCGTGGTCGTCACCGCTGACCGCGGCCTGCGCCGCCGCGTCACGGAGCTGGGCGCCGAGGTGACGGGCCCGCGGGCGGTGCGGGGCGCGCCCGGCGGCGCGGGCGGGTGAGCGCAGGCGCGCCCCGCCGCCCGTACGCGGCCTCGCGGGCGCGTGCGGGCGCGTGCGGGCGGTGCGGGCGGTGCGGGCTGCCGCGTCAGTGCCGGGGCTCGGTGCGGACGTACAGGACCGCGCCGTCCACGACGGCCACGCGCGTGTAGGAGGCGTCCAGCAGCCGCTTGAGGCGCGGCATCCGCTCCGGCCGGTACGGCTTGCCCCCGGAGTCGTCCACGACGAGCTTCGGCGGCCGGGTGGTCAGCTCGTGCAGCAGCGTCGGCCAGGAGCCCCGCACCCCGTACCGCTCCCCCACCCGGGGGCCGTCGCGCCCGCCGCTGTAGTTCGTGAGCAGCCCGGCCGTCAGGTACCGGGAGCCGGGCGCCCGGTCGGCGAGCCAGTACGTCTCCGGGTGCATGCCCCACACCAGTACGCGCTCCCCGGGCTCCGTGCGGGCCCGCACGGCGTCGGCGACGCGCTCGGCGTGGGCCAGGTCGGCCCGGGCGGCGTGGCTGGCCCAGCCCACGAAGAGCGTGCAGACGACGGCCGAGACGGTGATGGCGGTGCGCAGCCAGTCCGCGCTGAGCAGTTGCAGCGCGCCGGTGGCCAGCAGCGCCAGGGGCGGCACCAGCTGGAGGTAGTAGTGGCCGAAGAAGTGGAAGCCGGTGACGACGGCGAGCAGCGAGGCCACCAGCCACAGCCACAGGTCGGGCGTGAGGACGCCGCCGCGGGCCGTGCGGCGGCGCAGGACCGTCACCAGTGGCAGCAGCAGGCCCGCGGTGCCGACGGCGAACACGGCGGTGTTGACGAGGGCGCGCCCGAGGACGTGCAGTTCGGAGCCGGTGAATGAGGCGTAGGAGCCGGAGCCGGTCACCGTCCAGAACACGAAGCGTCCGGCTCCGGTGAGCAGCGCCGCGGCCAGCACCGGCGCGGCGAACCCGGCGGCGGTGCACGCGCCCGCCCGGCGCCGCCGCGGGCCGGGCGGCACGGTGCGCCACAGCAGCAGGAGGACGGGCAGCAGCACCGCGCCGCCGGTCTGCTTGACGAGCACGGCCCCGGCGACGGCCAGCCCGGCCGCGGCCCACCGGCCGCGGTCGGCGCACCACATGGCGAGGGCGGTGAAGGGCAGCATGAACACCGCGAAGGAGGCGGCCTGGGTGTCCTCCGGGTTCAGGCCAACGGAGGCCAGCACGCACAGCGCGCCCGCCGTGGCACCGGCCCGGCCGCCCCAGCGGCGGCGGGCGAGGGAGGCGACGAGCGCGGCGGTCGCGGCGACGGCGAGCACCGCGAGGACGCGCAGCGGCCACAGCGAGTCGTCGCCGAACAGGGCGAACGCTCCCTGGTAGAGCCAGGGCAGCAGCGGCGGCTTGCGGTCCACGACGGTGTCGTAGAGCGTGCCCCCGTCGGCGAGCATCCGGGCCTGGGTGGCGAGGAAGCCCTCGTCGGGGTTCCACACGGCGTGCTGGAAGGACGGCAGCCGGGTGACGGCAGCGAGGGCGAGCAGCGCGGGCAGGAGCCGGAGCCAGTAGCGGCGTGCGCGCGCCCGCGCCCCGGGATCGCGCGGCGGGGCGGCGGGCCGCTCCGCCCGGCGGCCCGGACCGGTGGGCCGCGGTGGTCCGGCGGGCCGTGCGCGGACGAGCGGGACGGCGCCCCGCGAGGCGGGCGGGGAGCCCGGCGGCGGCTCGGCGGTCGGCATGCGGCCCAACCTATCCGGCCCCGCGCTCCGGCCGGAGGCGGAGCGCGGGAACCGGACAGGCCCGGCCATCGGCGGTCAGTCCCGGGCGGCTTCGCGTTCGCGGTCGGCCGGCCCGTCGTAGCGGCCGTCCAGCCGGGCGACGAGCCCGGTCACCTGGCGGGCGATGTCCGGGGCGGTGAGCCCGATCTCCGCGAGCACCTCCTTGCGGGAGGCGTGGTCGAGGAAGCGCGGGGGGATGCCGAAGTCGCGCAGCGGCACGTCCACCCCGGCGTCGCGCAGCGCCTGGGCCACGGCGGAACCGACGCCGCCCGCCCGGGAGTTGTCCTCGACGGTGACGACGACGCGGTGTTCGGCGGCGAGCGCCGGGAGCGCCTCGTCCACCGGCTTGACCCAGCGCGGGTCGACGACGGTGGTGGAGATGCCCTGGCGGTCCAGCAGGTCGGCGATCTCCAGGCACATCGGGGCCAGCGCGCCGACGGAGACCAGCGCCACGTCCGGGCGGTCGGTGCCGGGCCGGCGCAGCACGTCCATGCCGCCGACCGTGCCGAGCGCGGGCACGGCCGGTCCGACGGCGCCCTTGGAGTAGCGCACGACCGTCGGCGCGTCGGAGACGGCGACGGCCTCGCGCAACTGGGCCCGCAGCTGGTCGGCGTCGCGCGGGGCGGCGATGCGCAGGCCGGGCACGACCTGGAGGATGGACATGTCCCACATGCCGTTGTGCGAGGCACCGTCGGTGCCGGTGACGCCCGCCCGGTCCAGCACGAACGTCACGCCGAGGCGGTGCAGGGCGACGTCCATGAGCACCTGGTCGAAGGCGCGGTTCAGGAACGTCGCGTAGACGGCGAAGACGGGGTGCAGCCCGGCGGTGGCCAGGCCCGCGGCCGACACCGCGCCGTGCTGCTCGGCGATGCCCACGTCGTAGACGCGCCCGGGGAAGGCGTCCGCGAAGGGCTGGAGCCCGGTGGGCCGCATCATGGCGGCGGTGATGGCCACCACGTCGTCCCGTTCGCGGCCCAGGCGCACCATCTCCTCGCCGAAGACGGACGTCCAGTCGGCGCCGGAGGAGGCGACGGGCAGTCCGGTGTCGGGGTGGATGACGCCGACGGCGTGGAACTGGTCGGCCTCGTCCTGCCGGGCGGGCTGGTAGCCGCGGCCCTTCTCGGTCAGGCAGTGCACGATGACGGGGCCGCCGAACCGCTTGGCCCGCAGCAGCGCCGACTCCACGGCGGCGATGTCGTGCCCGTCGATGGGGCCGAGGTACTTCAGGCCCAGGTCCTCGAAGAGTCCCTGGGGCGCGATGAAGTCCTTGATGCCCTTCTTGGCGCCGTGCAGCGTGCCGTACAGCGGCCTGCCGACGACCGGGGTGCGGTTGAGCACCTCCTTGCCGCGGGCGAGGAAGCGCTCGTAGCCGTCCGTGGTGCGCAGCGTGGCCAGGTGGTTGGCGAGCCCGCCGATGGTGGGGGCGTAGGAGCGCTCGTTGTCGTTGACGACGATGACCAGGGGCCGGTCCTTGGCGGCGGCGATGTTGTTCAGTGCCTCCCAGGCCATGCCGCCGGTGAGCGCGCCGTCCCCGATGACGGCGACCACGTGGTCGCCGGTGGCGCGCAGCTCGTGGGCCTTGGCGATGCCGTCGGCCCAGCCGAGCACGGTGGAGGCGTGGCTGTTCTCGATGACGTCGTGCGCGGATTCGGCCCGCGAGGGGTAGCCCGACAGGCCGCCCCTGGCCCGCAGCCGGGAGAAGTCCTGCCGCCCGGTGAGCAGCTTGTGCACGTAGGACTGGTGGCCCGTGTCGAAGAGGACCTTGTCGCTGGGCGAGTGGAAGACGCGGTGCAGGGCGATGGTCAGCTCCACCACGCCCAGGTTCGGCCCGAGGTGGCCGCCGGTCTTGGCGACGGCCTCGACGAGGAACGAACGGATCTCCGCCGCCAGCCGGGCGAGCTGTTCCGCGGAGAGCTCGTCCAGATCGCGCGGTCCCGTGATGCTGGCCAGCAGCGGCCGTCCGCCGTCCTCCGCCGCCCCGGGTCGTCGCGGTTCGCGCGGCACCTTTGGCACTGAGCCTCCTTGCTCTGGGCTTTTCGCGGCCTTAACCGATCTCCCGAGTCTAATCTTCGCCCCTTGTCCCTTGCCCGCCACGGGTGCGATATGCATCTCATGCGCCCGGAGGCAGGGGGGGCGTGCGGGAGCACACGGCAGCGGGCGGCACGCCGTGCGTGCCGCCCGCCGTACCGGGTCCGCGCGGCCCGGCCCGGGGCCGGACCGGAGCGGTGTCCCTACGTGCGCCCGGCCGTCTTCTGGGTGCGCCGGGAGACGGAGTCGATGACCACGGCCGCCAGCAGGACCCCGCCGGTGATCATGTACACCAGGTGCGAGGGGCTGCCGAGCAGGGCCAGACCGTTGGAGATCGAGCCGATCACCAGCATGCCCAGCAGCGCCGACCACACCTTGCCCCGGCCGCCGAAGAGGCTGGTGCCGCCGATGACGGCGGCGGCGATGGCCTCCATCAGCAGGTTGCCCGAGCCCGCGCCCTGGTTGGCCGCGCCGATCCGGGAGGCGATCATCAGACCGCCGAACGCCGCCATGGTGCCCGCGATGGCGAAGACGGAGATCCGCACGGCCTCGACGTTGATGCCCGCACGGCGGGCCGCCTCGGTGTTGCCGCCGAGCGCGAAGATGCGGCGCCCGTAGGTGGTGCGGCGCAGCAGCACGTCGAAGACGACGAGGACGGCCAGGAAGATGAGCAGCGCGAGCGGCAGGCCCCGGTACTGGTTGAGCATGTACGCCGTCACGAAGGCCAGGACGGCCAGCACACCGGTGCGCACCGCGATCTCGCTGAGCGGCCGGGACGGCACCCCGGCGGCCTCCCGGCGGCGGTTCTCCGTCCACTGGGCGGCGAAGTAGGCCGCGACCGCGACGAGGGCCAGGCCGTAGGCGGCGGCCACGTCGGTGAAGTAGTGGTTGGACATCGTGCCCAGGAAGCTCTGGTAGTCGATGTTGATCGTGCCCCGGGTGCCGAGCACCTGGAGCATCAGCCCGTTCCAGAACAGCAGGCCCGCCAGTGTGACGACGAAGGCGGGGACGCCGATGCGGGCGAAGAAGAAGCCGTGCACGGCGCCGGCCGCGGCTCCCGTGAGCAGCGCGAGCACGAGGGCCAGCGCCTCGGGCATGCCGTTGCTCACCGCGAGCACGGCGAAGACGGCACCGGCCAGGCCGCTCACGGAGCCGACCGAGAGGTCGATCTCGCCGAGCAGCAGCACGAAGACGATGCCGACGGAGATCAGGCCCGTACCGGCGATGTAGACGGAGAGGTTGCTGATGTTCTGCGCGGACAGGAAGCTGGAGTCCAGCCTCCAGAAGATCAGCCAGATGACGATCAGGCCCACGACGACGGGCACCGAGCCCAGTTCGCCGCTGCGCATGCGCCGCTTGAAGTCGCTCCAGTAGCCGGCGAGGCCCTGTTCGCGCACCAGCAGCCGGGGGTCGGCCTGCGCGGCGGGCACCTTCGTGCCCTGGGAGCTGTCGGCGCCCGCGTCCTCATGCGGTGCCGTCGGTTCGGTGGTCACTGGATTCCCTCCGCGGTGCGGGCCTTGCGGCGGGTCACTGCGTTGTCGGTGGCGCCGGTGATGGCGGCGATGACCTCTTCCTGGGAGGTGGTCGCCACGTCGAAGACGCCGTTGTTGCGGCCGAGCCGGAGCACCGCCACCTTGTCGGCGACGGCCTTGACGTCGGCCATGTTGTGGCTGATGAGGATGACGGCGAGGCCGCGCTCGCGCAGCCGCTCCACGAGGTCGAGCACCTGGGCGGTCTGCTCGACGCCGAGGGCGGCGGTCGGCTCGTCGAGGATGACGAGCTTGGGCTCGCCCAGCATCGAGCGGGCGATGGCGACGGTCTGGCGCTGGCCGCCGGAGAGCGAGGCGACGGGGATGCGGACGCTGGGGATGCGGATGGACAGCGTCTGGAGCAGCTCACGGCTGCGGCGCTCCATCTCGACCTCGTCCAGCAGACCGGAGCGCATGACCTCGCGGCCGAGGTAGAGGTTGCCGACGACGTCCAGGTTGTCGCACAGGGCGAGGTCCTGGTAGACGGTGGCGATGCCGAGCTGCTGGGCGTCGTGCGGGCGGGTGACGCGCGTAGCGGTGCCCTGCCAGACGAACTCGCCCTCGTCGGCGGGGCCGACCCCGGCGATCGCCTTGACGAGGGTGGACTTGCCGGCGCCGTTGTCGCCGACGAGGGCGACCACCTCACCGGCGTGGACCTCCAGCTCGACGTCGGTGAGCGCCTGAACGGCACCGAAGCGCTTGGAGATTCCGCGCAACGCCAACACCGGCGCAGTAGCGGACATGGGGGACCAACTCCTAGGAGACGGCGCGGGCCCGTGCGGAGGACGGGCCGCGCGGCGCGCCGCCGCTGCGGCGGCGCGGTGAGGATCGGGCTGTGCTGCCGCCGGGCACCCGCGCCCCCGCAGCGGGGAAGAAGCGGGAGTCGGGTGCCCGGCGGACGTGAGGGGTGGGAGCCGACCCGGCGTGCGGGATCGTTTCGGCACGATCTCCGCACGCCCTGCGCGGGGCGCTCCCGGGCAGGTGCCCGGTTACATCAGCCCGGCCTTCTCGCACGCCTCGCGGAACTCGGGCGTGCAGACCTCTTCGAGGGTGTAGAGGCCGTCCTTGAGCACGGTCTCCTCAAGGTTGTCGACCGTCAGCGACACCGGCTTGATCAGCGTGGCGGGCACGCCCTTGGTGGTCGGGCTGTCGATCGTCGTCTCGGCCGTGACGTCCTCGCCGCGGCCGAGGGCCACGGCCATCTCGGCGGCGGCGTCCGCCTCCGGCTTGTACGGCTTGTAGACGCTCATGTACTGCTCGCCCGCCACGATGCGCTGCACACCGGCGAGTTCGGCGTCCTGGCCGGTGACCGGCGGCAGCTCGCCGAAGCCGGCGCTCTTGAGGGCGGTGATGATGCCGCCCGCCATGCCGTCGTTGGCGGAGTAGACGCCGACGATGTTGTCCTTCCCGAGGGAGGCGATGGCGCCGTTCATGTTCTTGTTCGCCTCGCCGGGCTCCCAGTTGGTGGTGTCGTAGGACTTCCCGATCTCCACCTCACCCTCCAGCACGGAGGTGGCGCCCGCCTTGAACATGGCGGCGTTCGGGTCGGTGGGCGAGCCGTTCATCATGACGATCTGCCCGTCGTCCGCGGAGTCGCCGAGCGCCTCCAGCAGGGCGCGGCCCTGCACGCGGCCGACCTCCTCGTTGTCGAAGGAGGTGTAGGCGGAGATCGGGCCTTCGGCCAGGCGGTCGTAGGCGACGACCGGGATGCCCGCGTCGTCGGCCCTCTGGACCGAGCCGGAGATGGCCTTGGAGTCGACGGCGTCCAGGATGATCACGTCGACCTTCTTGGTGATCATCGAGTTCATCTGCTGCTGCTGGACGGAGGCGTCCTGCTTGGCGTTCACGTAGGTGACCGTGCAGTCCGAGCACAGTTCCTTGATCTTCGCCTCGATCAGCGGCCGGTCGAAGTTCTCGTAACGGGCCGTCTGGTCCTCCGGCAGCAGCAGGCCGATGGAGAGCGGGCCGTCCTTCTTGTCGCCGTTCTTTTCGGCGTTGTCGCTGGAGTCGCCGCCGGCCTGTTCGGCGCTGCCGCACGCGGCGAGCGAGACGGCCATGGCGGATGCGGCCAGTGCGACAGCGGCACGACGCAGAGTCGCGTTCATCTGTGGGTTACCTCCCTGACGAGGCCGCGACGGTGCGGCCGAGGTGCGCCGAAGTCAACCGCCGTCGGGGAGGTGTCGTCAAGAAGTAAATTATTAACGAGAAGGCAACGATGCCATGCGTGAACGTCGTGAACGCGCAGCGTGGTGACGCCGGGCAGCACGGCATCGCCACCCGGCGCAGGGCCCGCGCGGGCGGGAGGAAGGCGGCGCCCGGCCGTGGCCGGGTTCAGGTTGTGCGGTCGGCGGGCCGCCGGGGGCGGCCGGGGGGCGACCGGACGCCGGACGCCCCCCGGGCTGCGGAGGGCGTCGGTTCAGGCTGTGGCGGCGACCGCCTCCGGCACCGGCGCGGCCGGCTGGAGCAGCGGCGCGTCGCCCATCTCGTTGAGCACCAGGGCGAGCGCGCCCAGCACCTCCGCCCGGCCGCCCAGCGAGCCGGGCACCACCGAGAGCTGGCGGGCGGCGCTGGGGATGGCGTAGCGGGAGACCGAGTCCCGGATCGGGTCGAGCACCAGGTCACCGGCCTCGGCCAGATCCCCGCCGAGCACGACGCGGCTGGGATTGAGCAGGTTGCACAGGTTGGCGACACCGCTGCCGATGTGCCGCCCGATGTCGGCGATCACCCGGCGGCAGCCCGGGTCGCCCTCGCGGGCGAGCGCGACCACGCGCGGCATGGTCAGCTCCGCCCCGTGGCTCGGGGTCAGCAGCGGCAGCACGTACCGGGCGGCGGTGAGCGTCTCCAGGCAGCCGCGGTTGCCGCAGCGGCACACCGGCCCCGACTCGTCCAGCGTGATGTGCCCGATCTCGCCCGCCGTGCCGCCCGGACCCCGGTAGACCTGCCCGCGGATCACCAGGCCGGCTCCCACGCCGGAGGCGACCTTGATGTAGGCCAGGTCGCCCGCGCCCCGGCCGTTGCCCCACACCAGCTCGCCGAGCGCGCCGAGGTTGGCGTCGTTGTCGACGTGGACGGGCACCCCGAGCCGGCCGGCCAGCTCGTCGCGCGGATTGGTGCCCGCCCACCCCGGCAGGATGGCGGTGGAGCCGAGCACGCCGGTCTCCACGTCGATGGGGCCCGGCACGCCGAGGCCCACGCCGATCACCTTGCCGCTGGGGATGCCGGTGCTCGCCACCAGCCGCCCGATCAGCTGCTCGGCCCGTTCCAGGCCCTGCGCGGCGGAGGCGTCCACGTCGACGGGCTCGGCCTCCTCGGCGAGTACCTTGTGGGCGAGGTTGCCGACGGCCACCCGCAGGTGGGAGTGGCCGAAGTCCACGCCGACGACCACGCCCGCGTCCCCCGAGAGCGACACGCTGCGGGCCCGGCGGCCCCCGGCGGAGGTCGGCGTGACGTCGACGGTGCCGCTGTCCTTCAGTTCTCGGACGATGTTGGAGACCGTCGCCGCGGAGAGCCCGGTGGTCCGCGCGATCTCCGCCTGGGTCAGCGACCCCGCCATGCGGACGGCGCGCACGACGCGCTGTAGGTTGGCGCGGTGCAGCGAGGACTGCGACCCCGGTGTCTCCACTACTGATCCACTCCCGCCTGGACGGAGCGGCGCGCCGGCCGCCCCGTCGGCCGCGCCACAACAGTGGGACGACAGCCTGTTTCCAACATGTGAACTCTAAGGGGACCGCGAGGGGTTCTCCCCCGTCAAGCCCTTGAGCAAGGCGGGTACCGGGATGTGGCCCACCCGACGGCGGGCGCGGGACGGGCGCGGGACGCGGGCGGGGGCCTCTTGGGCCGTCACTTGAGGGTGGCGGCGGTGAGCCCGGACTGGATCTGGCGCTGGAAGGAGAGATACACGACCAGCACCGGCAGCATCGCCATGGTCATGCCCGCGTACAGGGCGGGAAGATCGCCCTCGTACCCCTGCTGCTGCATGATGTTGACCAGACCCTGCGCCAGCACGGAGCGGTCCGGGTCGGTGCCGCTGCGCTGCTGCATGAGCGTGACGGGCAGGATGTACTGGTTCCACTGCCCCAGGACGTTGAAGATCCCCACGCTCAGCAGGCCGGGCCGGGCCATCGGCAGCATCACCTGGAAGAACGCCCGGGTGTGCGAGGCCCCGTCGATCACGGCGGCCTCGTGGACGGCCGTGGGCAGGGTGCGGAAGAACGCGTGCAGGAAGAAGACGGTGAACGGCAGCGAGTAGGCGGTGTAGACCAGGATCAGGCCCTGGTAGGTGTTGAGCATGCCGAGCCGGTTGACCATGAAGTACAGCGGCACCAGGGCCAGGAACACCGGGAACATGGCACCGGCGACGAAGAAGTAGTAGAAGAACCGGTTGCCGCGGAACTCGTACCGCGCGAGGACGTAGGCGGCCATCGCGCCGAGCAGCATGGTGAGCGGGATGGAGAACACCATCACGATCACGGTGTTGAGCAGGTAGTCGCCGATGCCCTTGGCCCAGCCCCGGCCGAACGCGTCCCACGCCCAGTTCGAGGGGACGCTCCACGCGCTGGTGCCGATCTCGGCGTCCGTCTTGAAGGCACCCAGGACGATCCACACGAGAGGGAAGACGATCATCACGGCCCACAGCGCGAGGAAACCGTGCGAGAAGGCGTTCAGGGTCCGGCCCTCCGCCCCCGCCGGACGTCCGCCCGCCCCCGGGCGGTCCCCGTCCCGCGCCGCCGGGCGGCGCTGCGGGACGTCACTGCGGGCCTGCTCGGGGCCGGTCTTCGGTAGCGTCATGACGCCGTCTCCTTCGGGCTTCCTCAGTACTCGATCCGCTCGCGGCGGCCCGCCCGCAGCGTGATGACGGAGACCAGCAGCGTGAAGACGAGCATCACCACGCCGATGGCGCACGCGTATCCCGCGTTGCCGTAGATGTTGAAGTTGCGCATCAGGTAGGTGGCGAGCACCTCGCTGTTGTGGTCGGGGCCGCCCCCGTACTGCCCCGGCGTCAGCGTGGCGACCAGCACGAAGGCGTCCATGGCGAGGATGGCCAGGAAGACCCAGGCCGTCTGCACCGTGTCCCACAGCAGCGGCAGGGTGACCCGGGTGAACGTCTGCAGGCGGCCCGCCCCGTCGAGCAGGGCCGCCTCGAAGACGTCCCGGGGGATGGACTGCATGGCGGCGGAGAACAGCACCATGTAGAAGCCGACGCCCGACCAGACGAGCACGAAGATCAGGCACCAGCGCACCAGGTCGGGGTCGTTGAGCCATTCGACGGGGGCGGACGGGTCGGACAGGCCCAGCCGGATCAGCACCCCGTTCAGCAGCCCCGCCTCGTCGCTGCGGTACACCGCCTGGAAGAGGATGGCCAGGATGGCGATGGACAGCACCTGCGGGAAGAAGAACACCACCCGGTAGAACCGGGCGCCGCGCACGCCCTGCACCCCGCCGGCGCGCGAACGGCCGCCCACGTTGGTCATGAAGGCGAAGAACAGGGCGATGACGATCGTCAGCAGCGGCACGAACACCAGGAACTGGGCGTTCGTGCGCAGGGCCCTGAGGAAGACGGCGTCGTCCAGCAGGGCGCGGTAGTTGTCCAGGCCGACGAACTCGAAGGTCTGGGACTGGCCGCTCCAGTCGGTGAGCGAGTACCCGAAGGTCTGGACGTAGGGCCAGATCACGAAGACCAGGTACAGCACCACCGGCGCGAACAGAAACCCCGCGATGAACGGGTACTTGCCTTGCCGCATCTCCCCCTGCTCCCGTCGTGCCGCGCTCGGTGGTCGGTCGGACCGGACCGGCGTTGTGCCGCCTGGCTACTCCCGCTTGTTCTTCTTGCTGGCCGGGTCCTTGGCCGCCTTGTCCACGGCCCGCTGCGCGGCCGTCAGCCACGCGTCGGGCCGCATGCGCCCGGCCATCAGCTCGGAGGTCGCGTTGCGGATGGCCGTGTCCATCTCGCTGTACCACTCGGTGTACAGGTAGTCGAAGCGCTCCTCGGGCGGGCAGGCGTCCACGGCGGCGATGGCCGAGGTGATGCCGGGCCGCAGCGGCACGCTGGTGTCCACCGCCGACTGGACGATGGACAGCGAGCTGACCTCCTTGGCGAACGCCGTCGACCACTCCTTGGAGAGCATCTGCCGCAGGAACTCCAGCCCGCCCGGCTGGTTCCTGGCCTCGGCCGGGACGATGAAGGGCTCCCCCGCCCCGGCGCGCAGCGCGTGGAAGGGCAGGCTGCTGTCGGGGAGGACCGGAACGGGCAGGAAGGCCATGCCGAAGTCCTCAGGCGTGGCCTTGAGCTGCTCGTTCTCCAGCCAGGAGCCGCTGGGGATGAAGACGGCGTCGCCCTGGCTCCAGCGCGTCTGCGACTCGACGTGGTCCAGCCCGTTGGTGCCGGGCATCAGCAGGCCCTTGTCGACGATCTCGTAGACGGCCTCGACGGACCGCCGGGCCGCCTCACTGCCGGTGAACGCCTTCGGGTCGAGGTTGTCGATGGCCCGCATGGCGTCCAGGCCGCCCGTCTTGGCGATCAGGTCCATGATGACGACGTTCATGTAGTACGGGTGCTTGCCCTGGTGGGCGAGGCCGCCGATGCCCGCGTCCCTGGCGTCCTCCATGAGGGCGATGAAGTCGCTCCAGGTCTGCGGCGGGCTCCAGCCCCGGTCCTGGAAGAGCTTCTCGGAGTACCACAGCCCCCACACGGTGTAGACGTAGTTGAGGGCGTGCATCTTCCCGCCGAAGAAGCCCTTCTCGGCGGTGCCCGGGATGAGGATGTCGCGGACCTTCTTGTCCGGGTCGTCCGCCGAGGGCGCGTCGAGGAGCTGGGTGAGGTCGGTGAGCTGGCCCTGCCCGTGGAGCACGTCGAGCTTGATGGACTGCGCGCCGGAGTTGTCCACGACGTCCGGCGGGTTGCCCGCGTTGAAGCGCGGCTGGAGCTTCCCGGTGATCTCCTGGGTGCCCAGGTGGCTGATCTCCGCGTCCCACCGCTGCGCGTACAGCTTCTCCCACTGCCGGGCGTAGGCGTCACCGAAGCCGCCCTTGAAGATCACCACGTCGAGCGGGGAGCCGGGCGTGACACCGAAGGGGTTGTCCTCGCTGACCTCCCCCTTGGCGATCGTGTCCCCGCCACCGGTGCCGCCGCTGGCGCAGGCGGACAGGGCGGTCATGCCGGGAACGGTGATGAGGCCGAGTGCGGCGGCTCGCCGCAGGAGGTCACGGCGGTTCACGTCGGTGGGTCCCATGCTCAAGTCCTCGCCTTCTTACGGGACTCGTGCGGTGCCGGTCTCTCATGGCCGCGTTTCGGCGAAAGTCCTTGCACCGCAGGTCAGTTGGAGCTCGGGTGCCGACAGGTATAGTCCACTCGCCCCGAGCACGGCAAGATCGGGGACGGGGTTGCGCCATCCGTTCCCGAGTTGAGACCTCGGCATGCGGTGCGCCGCCGTCACGCGCGAAGGCGCCGCCCCCCTTGCCGGGTGACCGAGGGGCGGCGCCTTCGCTGGTGCGGCGCGGCCTTCGGCGGGGCGCTACTTGCGGATCAGCGAGCGCAGGACGTACTGCGACGTGCTCCGACTGCCGTTCTTGACCCCATTCACCGCCGCCGTTTGGTCTCACTCTCGACCAACCACACAAAACACCTGGTCAGAGGCGCGCCGAGGGATACAAACAGGCCCTGCGGGCATGGCAGCTCTGCTGCGGGCAGGCGAAGACCAGTCGTCCTGAGCGGAACCGACGCGTTCGGCCGACGAGTCGAGAGGCGGGCCATCGCTGGCCACCGCCCGCCAGATTGTGTTGCGCGCGATCCCCGGATGCGGGCCGCCTCACTCGATCAACTCCACCAGGTGTGCCGACAGTTCGGCGATCGTGGGGTAGTCGAAGCTGTAGGTCGGTGTGAGGCGGATGGCCAGGTCCTGACGGAGGCGGCTGCGCAGGCGCAGGCCGAGGAGGGAGTCCAGACCCAGCTCGATGAAGGGGGTTTCGGTGTCGAGGCCGCCGAGTTCCTCTCCTAGCAGGGTTGCGACGGCGCTGGACACGTAGTCGGTCATCCGGGCGGCACGCTGCCAGGGCCGGAGAGCGCGCAGGTCGGCGGCCACGGCGCCGGCGGCCGTCGGGACGGCGCCCTCGGCCGGCGGGCTGGTGAGTTGGCGGGCGAAGGCGACGGGATCAGCGTCGGCGTGCGGTACACGCAGGTGGGCGGCGAGCGTGGTGTCAGGTGTGGCGGCGAGCACGTGGTCGAGCACGGACATGCCCTGCTCGGGGCTGAGCTCGCCGAGACCCCGGCTGGTGCTCCTGGGCCGTTTCCCGAGGGCAGTGTGCATGCCGCCCCCGGACCAGGGGCCCCACTGGACCGAGGACGCCCGCTGCCCGCGCGCCCGGCGGCCTGCCGCGACGGCGTCCATCGCCGCGTTCGCGGCAGCGTAGGCGGCCTGGGCCGGGGCACCCAGCGTCGCGGTGATGGACGAGAAGCAGACGAAGAAGTCGAGGTCGAGCCGCTCCGTGAGCCGGTCCAGGTGACGGGTGCCGTCGAGCTTGGGGGCCAGCACCCGGGCCAGCGAATCGGGTGTGAGGTTGGCCAGGGTCGCGTCGTCGAGCACTCCGGCCGTGTGCACGACGCCGCGTACGGGCGGATAGGCGCTCGCCAGATAGGTGAACAAGGACTCGAGTTGCGCGGGTTCGGTGACGTCCACCTGGGCTCTCAGCAGATCGAGGCCGTCGGCGCGCAGCTCCTCAAGGATCGTCTCACCGGTACCGGCGCCGCCTGCTGTCCGGCCGAGCGCCACCAGGTGACGGGCACCCAGTTCGTACAACCGGCGCAGCACCCGGGCACCGAGCGCACCACCGCCGCCGGTGACCAGGTAAGTCGCGTCGGGGTCCAGACCCGACAGGGCGGGCTGCCCGGCGACCGGACTGAGCCGGGCGAGCAGCCGGACGCCGTCACGGTAGGCGACCTCCGGATCGACACCACCGACCAGGTCGGCCACCAGACCGGCGTCGAACGGGCCGCCGTCCGTGTCCACGCAGTGGATCGCGGTCTCGGTGAGTTCGGTGCGCGCGCTACGGGCCAGGCCCCACAGCGCCGCGTGTGCGGGGTCGGGGGCGGCATCGGTGGACTGGGCACGGGTGGTCAGCAGGACCAAGCGGCGCGGCGCTACGGTGGTGCCGTCCGCGTAGCCGCGCAGCAGGGCGGCTACGGTGGCGACGCAGTCGGGCAGGCCGGCCGGTGCCGGATCCACGGTCGCGTCGGGGACGCAGACGACCCCTGCAGCGAGGGTGCCGGGCGTCCCGCTCGGCGGTGCCTCGCCCGGTGCCCGCAGCTCGCAGGATCCCGCGTGTGTGCGGATCGCTTCCGCGAGGCGCACGGCGACCGGATTGCCGGGTGAGCCCAGCACGGTCCAGGACAGGTCCGAGGTGGTCTCGGTGAAGGGTCCCGGTGCCGGCTCCCAGACCGTGCGGCCGTGGAAGAGCGTCCCGTCGGTGATCGACGCGGCCTCGGGTGTCACGGTCCGCGCGGCCGGGCCCGGGTCGATCCAGTAGCGTTCGCGGATCCGGTGCGAGGTGGGGATGAGCACCCGTCGCCCGGAGCCGCGCGCACCGAACCGGGAGGTGTCGACCGGCGTGCCGAGGGCGTAGAGCCGGGCGGCCGCCTGCGTGAGCGCCTCGGCCGTACCCCTGCGGCGCTGCAGGGAGGAGACGAAGGCCGCGTCGGCTCCGGAGCTCCGCCCGTGGCCACTGAGCACGGCGGCGGGACCGATCTCCAGGAACAGACGGTGACCGTCGAGCAGCGACTCCAGTGCGTCCCCGAACCGTACGGTCTCGCGCACCTGGCGCACCCAGTACGCCGGATCGGCGGCGGACAGCCCCGCACCGCCGGCCATCGAGGAGACGAACGGCACCCTGGGCTCGCGGAACCGGACCCCGTCGACGGCGCGCCCGAACTCCTCGCGCATCGGGTCGACGGCACTGGTGTGGAACGCGTGCGTGGTACCAACGGCGGTGGTGACGGTCTCGGTACCGAGTTCGGCGGTGATCTTGGCGAGCGCGTCCGCGGGCCCGCCGACCACTACCGCGCGCTCGCCATTGACCACGGCGATCTCGGCGGGCACGGCGGTGCGGACGAGTACGTCGTGTACCCGCTCCTCGGTCTCCATGACGGACAGCAGCGAGCCGGCCGGGCAGAGCTCGTCCATCAGCCGGCCGCGCGCCGTCACCAGCCGCAGTGCGTCCGGCAGGCCGATGACCCCGGCCGCGCAGGCGGCTGCGTACTCGCCGAGGCTGTGCCCGAGCACGGCGGCGGGATGGACCCCGGCCGAAGTCCACACTCCGGTGAGCGCGTACTGGAAGCAGAACAACCCGAGCTGGGCCCAGCGTGCCTCGGTGTGCAGGGCTGGGGCATCGGTGCGCAACAGCTCCAGCAGCGCGGGGCCTGCCTCACCGAGTTCCTGCAGGCACTCGTCCAGTCCGGACCGGAAGGCCGGCACCCGCTGGTACAGGCTCCAGGCGGTCCCGGCGAGTGCGCCGCCCTGGCCGCTGTACAGGAAGACGGGCTGCTGGTCCACCGTCGGCGCGGCCCGGTCCGCCGTCACGTCGTGGCGCGCCAGGGTGCGCAACCGCTCCACCAGGGTGTCCGCATCGGGCGCGGCCACGGCGGCGCGGTGGGCGAAAGCGGGCCGGGCCGTCCGGGCGGTGACGCAGACGTCGGCCAGGTCCTGCTCGGTGGCGGCCAAGTGGTCGGCATAGGCCTCGGCCTGCTGACGCAGCCCTTCCGAGCTGCGTGCTGACAGGGTGAGCAGGTAGGGGCCGGCGTCCGTCCGCGCGGCGGGCCGCTCGGGCGCGGCGGCGAGCACCACGTGCGCGTTGGTGCCGCCGCCGCCGAACGAGCTGATCCCGGCCAGGCGTTCGGCCCGGTGCTGGATCCACGGGGTGTTCTCGGAGACCACGAAGAACGGTGAGCTCTCCAGCCGCAGCGCCGGGTTGGGAGAGGTGAAGTTCAGCGTGGCCGGGATCAGACCGTGCTCCAGCGCCATGGCCGCCTTCATCAGCCCGGGCAGGCCGGCCGCGGTGTCCAAGTGGCCGATGTTGGACTTCACCGATCCCAGGCCTGTCTCCCGCCCGGTCCCGGCACCGAACACCTGGGTGAGCGCACTGACTTCGATGGCATCGCCGAGCGAGGTGCCGGTGCCGTGCGCCTCCAGGTACCCGATGTCGTCCGGTGCGATCCCAGCCATCCGCTGCGCCGTGCGGACCACGTCGGCTTGGCCCTCGGCACTGGGGGCCAGGTAGCCGGCCCGGACAGCGCCGTCGTTGTTGACCGCGCTGCCCTTGATGACCGCACAGATCGGGTCGCCGTCGGCCAGCGCGTCCCGCAGGCGGCGCAGCAGCACGACGCCCGCGCCGCTGCCGCCCACGGTGCCGCGCGCCGCCGCGTCGAACGGGCGGCACACGCCGTCCGGGGACAGGAAACCGCCTTCCTCGTACACGTAGCCGCGGCGCAGCGGTACGTGCACCCCGGCCGCACCGGCGAGCGCCATGTCGCTCTCTTCGGTGAGCAGCGATTGGCAGGCCAGATGGAGCGCCACCAGGCCGGTGGAGCAGGCGCTCTGCACACCGATGCTGGGTCCGCGGAGGCCGAGGCGGTGCGAGACCCGGGTGCAGAGGTGGTCGCTCTGGGTGGCGATGAACGCCTGGAGCGGGGCGAGTTCGGTGAGCAGGCCGGAGCTGCGGGCCAGGTTCTCGCTGAAGTAGGAGCTGAGTCGGTTGCCCGCGTACAGGGCCATGCCCGCGCCGCCGAAGCAGCCGATCCTTGCGTCGCCGAGCCGTTGCGGGTCGTACCCAGCCCGTTCGAGGGCGTCCCAGACGCACTCGAGGAAGAGCCGGTGCTGGGGGTCGGTGATCCGCGCCTCGGCGGGCGGGATCCGGAACAGCCCGGGGTCGAAGTCCTCGGCGCCTTCCAGGTAGCCGGCGGACGGCACGTAGTCGGGGTGGCGCACCAGGTCGGGGTCGACGCCGGCGGCGAGGAGTTCGTCGGGGGTGAAGGTGCGGATCGAGGAGACCCCGCCGGTGAGGTTGGCCCAGAACTGCTCGGGCGTGTTCGCGCCCGGGAACCGGCAGGCCATGCCAATGATCGCGACGTCCCGTCCGGAAGCGGCGGTGCCCATCACACGGCCTCCGTTTCCAGGAGGACGGTGCCCGGCCGGCCGAACCGGCCGGAGCCGCGCCGCGGCGCGGCCGGTCCCGGTTGCCCGCCCCCGTCTCCCCCACCGCCCGCGCCGCGCAGGCGGTCCAGGTGCGCGGCGAGGGCGGCCACGGTCGGATGGGCGAAGAAGTCGGAGATCTCCACCCGGGTCCGCAGCTTCTCCTCGATCAGGTGCTGCACCCGGGGCAGCTGCAGGGAACGCGCGCCCAGGTCGAAGAACCCGTCGCCGTAGGGGACTTCGGGGACGGCGAGGACCTCCTGCCAGATACTGGCGAGAGTGGCGAGGGTCTCCTGGCCGGCGCCCTCGCGCGAGCCCGTGCCCGTCGGGTCGGCGACGGCCGCCACCGCGACCGGTCTGCCGCGCAGATCGTTGACGACGAGCTCGCCGGCGTGAGCGGGCAGCGGTACGCAGCGGACCTCGAGCCGGTCCAGCGGTGCGGTCGGCAGTTCGACGCGGGCCAGAATGAACGGGTTGGTCGGCACGAGGCCGATCACGGTGTGGCCGACGGGCAGCCGCACGGCGCTGTCGAAGGCGCGCAGCGCGGCCTCCACGGTGAGCACCCGGTAGCCGCGCGAGCGGACCAGTTCGTCGTCCTCGCTGCCCGCACTCATCCCGGTCGACTGCCAGCGGGACCAGGACAGCAGGTGCACCGGCACGCCCTGGGCGCCCAGCTGTGCGGCCCAGGCGTCGAGGAAGGCGTTGGCCGCGCCGTAGCCGGCCACCTGGGCGCCGCCGAAGATCGCGTTGACCGAGGAGAAGGCGACCACGGAGCCCTTCCGCTCGGCGATCAGCCGACCCAGCAGCAGGGCGGGTTCGACCTTGGCAGCGAGCACCTCGCGCAGCCGCTCCGGCGTCAGCTCGGCGACCGGGACGCCGTCCATCAGCCCGGCCAAGTGCACGGCACCGGCGACCGGCAGGTTCCAGGCTGCCTCGACCTCCGCGAGCGCGGCGCGCAGCCCGTCCTCGTCGCCGGAGTCGACAGCGAGGTAGCTGACCCGGCCGACCTGTCCCAGCTCGCGCAGACGCCGCTGGCGGGCGTCGAGTGCGCCCCGGTCGCCCTGCGGGGTGCCCGGCTCCGGCAGCGGGGTGCGGCCGAGCAGGACGAGCGAGCAGCCGGTGGTGGCGAGCAGATGACGGCAGACCTCGAAGCCGACGCCGCCGAGGCCACCGGTGACCAGGTAGGTCGCGTCCCGCCGGAAGAGTGCCGACGGCCCGTCCGTGACGGACTCGGGCTCGGGCTCGGGCTCGGGCTGGCCGGTGATCCACAGCTCGCGCCGCACCCCGCCCCGGTAGGAAACCACCGCGCCTGCCGCTTCGCCGAGCAGTTCACCGTCCGCAGCCCGCTCATCACCCGGTTCAGTGTCAATCAACCGCACCCGCAGCCAGGGCAGTTCGGCATCGAGACTGGGGGCCAGCCCCGCCAGTGGGCTCAGCGCGAGGTCCGGGATGTCATCGGCGGTGACCGCGCACAGGCCGGCGCCGAGCAGGGTGAGCCGGACCGGCCCGCGCGGCTCCAGTTCGTCCAGTGCGCGGACCACCAGCAGTACCTGCTCGATCACGGCGGCCTGGCGCTCGATCAAGGTGCGCGCGTCCTGCGGCCGCGGCTCGGCCGGGAAGGCAAGCACCACTTCGCCGGGCAGCCGGGTGCCGTCCGTGCCGTCGGCCAGGAACGCGCCGACCGCGCCGGTCGAGGGCGCAACGGTGACCAGTTGGGGGTCCATCTCCCGGTCGCCGTCCCAGACCCCGTAGGTGCAGCGGTGCCCGTGGGCGGTCAGCAGGGCACGCAGTCGTCTGCCGGTCGCGGCGTCCGCGCCCAGCACCACGGTCCGCGCGCCGTCGATGTCACGGATGCCGGGCGCGGTGGGACGGGCCGCTCGGACGCGCCACTCGGGGCGGGCCAGCCACACCCCGGCGGGTTCGGCCGCCGCGCCGCGCGCCAGCCGGTCATCGAACTCCCCCGCGTGCAGCCGTGCGGCGAGCACCGCACGGCGGATCTTGCCGATCGAGGTCTTGGGGATCTCCTCGGGCCGCACCTGGATGACGTGCCGGGGCGGGAAGCCGTAGTGCTCCAGCACCCGGCGGCGTACGTCTGCGCCCACCGCCTCCGCCTGCTGGCCGGCCCGCGGGCTGTAGAAGACGGCGATCTCGTCGCTGGCGGCGTTGTCGGGGCGGTAGCAGACCGCGGCGGTGAAGCTCTCCAGCACCCGGTCGGAGCGCTCGACCACGGCCTCCACCTCGGTCGAGGGAATACTGATGCCGTTGACCCGGATGACGTCCTTGGAGCGGCCGACGATGGTCAGCGCCCCGGCGGCAATGACGGCGCGGTCGCCGGTGCGGAACCAGCCGTCGGGTGCGAAGGAGTCAGCGTTGGCCTTGTCGTTGTTGTGGTAGCCGCGGGTGACCATGCTGCCGGTGACCTCCAGGTCGCCGGTCTCGCCCTCGACGGCGGGCGAGCCGTCGGCCCGGACGATGCGCACCGACAGGCCGGGGAACGGGCCGCCGACCGGCACGGGACCGAGCAGTGAGCCCGCCGTGCCAGAGAAGTCCTGGTCTGCGGTCACCACGGAGCAGGTCTCGGACATGCCCCAGGCGGGCTGCACGGTGTGGTCCCGCAGCCCGAACGGTGCGAGCACGGCGAGGAACTGGCGTACTTGCTCGGCGACAACCATCTCCCCCGCGTTGATGATGGACCGCACCCGGGACAGGTCCCAGTCACGGTCGGCCAGGTCCCCGGCGCGGGCTCCGATCAGCGAGAAGGCGAAGTTCGGCGCCCAGGTCAGGGTGGCCTGGTACTGGGTGAGCAGATCCAGCCAGCGCAGCGGGTCGCCCAGAACGGCGTCGGTGGGGACGTGCACGTCCTCGCAGCACAGGTAGACGTCGCGGACGTGGCACATCAGCAGGCCGACCACGTGGTCCAGCGGGAACCAGTTGACCGAGACGTCGTCGGCGCCGAGGCCGAGCGTGGCGCGGGCGGCGGCGGTCATCGAGAGGATCGCCGCGTGGGTCTGGGTGACCAGCTTGGGCATCCCGGTGCTGCCGGAGGTCAGCAGCATCACCGCGGTGTCGTCCGGCCGGATCCCTGCCGGGGCAGCGGGCCCGGCCTCGGTCAGCGCGTTCAGGCTGTGCAGCCGGGCGCGTTCGCGTACGGCCAGCGGCACGCTCGTCGGGTCGGAGGTGACGACCACGGGCTCCTGGAGCAGTTCCCACACGTACTGCAGCCGCTCCGCCGCCGAGGCGCCCGCCTCGGCGGTGACCGGGGCGCACGGGACAGCCACCGCGCCACTCAGCTGGCAGGCCCAGAAGGCAGTCAGGAACTCCTCGTTGTCGCCGGCCGGCAGCAGCACCGGATCGCCCGGACGCACCCCGGCCCCCTGCAGGCCCTTCGCCGCCCGTGCGGCGCGCTCGCGCAGCTCGCCATAGGTCAGCCGGACCGCCTCGCCCGTGCCCCGGGCGAACACCACGCCCGCGCTGCTGGCCGCGGCCCGTTCCAGTGCCTGTACGAGGGTGAGCGGCCCGTCCGGGTCGCTGATCCGCCGCCCGCCGCTGAGCAGTGCCGGGGGCGCCTCGCCGTCCTGACGCCCGGTCGCCGGGGCGGCGTCGTCCGGCCGGACCACCAGGCCGCTGGGCTGCGGTATACCGGCCCCCACGACCGCGGCCCGGGCCTGGGCGGCGCCGGCTTCCAGTGCGGCCCGTTCGGCCGCGCGCAGCGTGTCCTCGCCGAGTGCCGGCAGCTCGGCCAGCCGGCCCCGGTCCACGTGCCCCTCGCGGTCGCGGGGCAACGCGGTCAGCCGGACCAGGTGCGGGCCCAGCTCCGGCGGCACGCCGACGCAGGCGCGCCGCAGGGCGCGCAGGAGGTCGGCGTGGCCGGCCGGCCGTCCTGGGACCACGTAGGCGATGATCCCGGTCTCGGCCGGCCCAGCAGCCACCCACCAGTCGGTGATCCCCGGCAGCTCCCGGAGTGCCACACGGACTCGGTCCGCTGCCTGCTCGACGCCAGGGGATCCTGACTCCTGATTCATCGCTCTCCTACTTGCTGTTCGGCGGGACGTGCGGTGGCGGCGGGCGGCCCGCCCGTGGTCAGTGGGACCGCACCGAGCGGGCCAGGTCGCTGACGGTGGGCGCGTCGAAGAAGACATCCACGGGGAGGTCGACCGCGAACCGGGTGCGGATCTTCGCCAGGATCTGGACCGCGGAGATGGAGTCGCCGCCCTCCTCGAAGAAGTCCGACTCGGCGGTGAGTCCGGTCCGGCCCAGGACCTGGGACCAGATCCCGATCAGCTCCGGGACGATGCCGGGGTCCCGCGTGGTGGGGGCAGCGGCAGCCTGATCCGGCGTACCGGACCGCGGAGCCGACTCGTCGGTACGCGGAGCCGACTCGTCGGCCAGCGGAGTCGGTGACTGGTACGCGCGGGCACCTTCGCGCTCCGGCGGAACCGGTTCGTCCCACCGCACGGCGCGGCCGCCGGCCGCCGCGGCGAGCAGGGCCGCCCAGTCCGACAAGTCCGCCATGCCGCGCGGAAGCAGCTGCCCGTCCTCGGCTTCGTCGCCGTGCAAGGCGACCGACGCGGCGACCGCGCCGGCCAGCTGACGGTGCGTCACCGACAGGCCAGGCCCCAGTCGCAGCGCCACGGCGTGATCGTCGAGCACCGGCAGCCCGGGCACCGGCCCGGCGTCCCAGGCGTGGACCTCCACCAGGGTTACGCCGTCGAGACCCGGCACCCGCCCCCGGTCGGCGACGGCCACGGTCGGCCGCCCGGCCGTCGCGACGCCGTCGGTGCCCAGCGGGACCCAGCAGCCGCCGGACCACAGGATGCCGAGCACTCCCACCAGCAGCGCGGACCCCGGTTCCACCGCGAGCCCGACCGGATCGCCGGCGCCGACCCCGGCCTCGACCAGCCGTGCCGCCAGCCGCCGGGCCCGCTCGACCGCCATGGCGAGCGTCAGCGCAACCGTCTCGCCGCACACCGGCACGGCCCGCGGCCGCCGCTCGGCGTGCCGCGCCACCAGGTCCGTGGCGCGCTCGGCCTCGGCCGCGGGCGCACCCACCGCGGCGCGCAGCAGCACGTCGAACCGGACGTTCAGTGCCCGGACCTCGTCCTCACTGACCGCCTCGGTGTTGTAGTCCCAGGAGATGCGGTGGCCGCTGTCGAAGTGCGTGATGTTCAGCCCCAGGTCGAACCGGACCGCGGGGGCCCCGCTCTCCAGGTGCCGCACCGTGAGCCCGGCCAGCTCCGGCAGGTGCGGCTTGTCCCAGCTGAACACGGCCGAGAGGATCGCCGGCTGGCCCCAGGTCGCGGGCTTCGGCAGGTCACGCATGATCTCGGCCAGCGTGCAGGCCTCGTGGTCGAAGGCGTCGAGCAGGACGCCGCGGATCCGGCGCAGGTGGGCGGGGAAGTCCTCCGCCGGGTCGCGGAGCGAACGGATGGGCAGCACGTTGGCGCAGTAGGCGACCAGGTCCTTGCCCGGGCCCTCGGCAGGGCGGCGCGCGGTGGGCACGCCGACCACCACGTCGTCCTGGCCGGCGATCTCGTGCAGCAGCGCCGTGTAGGCGGCCAGCACCACCATGAACGGGCTGGCTCCGTGCTGGGAGCCGAACTTCTGCACCCGGCGCAGCAGGTCCGGGTCGAAGTCGACGTTCAGCCGGGCACCCGCGTGCCCGGTCACCCGCTTGCCGACGGTGCGGCCTCGGCCGGGCAGGGCGAGCGGCTCGGGCAGCGGGTCGAAGATGCCGCGCCAGTACGCCAGGTCGGCCTCGGTGGCGGGCCGGCCCTCGGGCCCGAGCAGGTAGTCGGCGAGCCGGGGTGCCGGGGCGAGCGGCTCGCCGGCGCCGATCTCGTAAGCGTAGAGCCGGCCCAGTTCGTCCAGCAGCACGTTCTCCGCGCTGCCGTCGACGGCCACATGGTGCGCGGTCAGGCAGAGCAGGTGCTCGCGAGGCCCCACGGTGAGGAGCGTGCCCCGCAGCAGCGGTCCACGGGCCAGGTCGAACGGGCGGGCGGCCTCCTCCTCCAGCAGCGCCGTGAGCTCACGGGCGCGCGCGTCCTCGTCCAGACCGGACAGGTCGGCCAGCTCGAGATCAGCGTCCACATCCGTCCGTACGGTCTGGGTGGCGCCGTCGTCGCTGAAGGCCACCCGCAGCGCCTCGTGCCGGTCCACCAGCGTCCGGAACGCGGCGCGCACCGCCCGGGTATCCAACTCTCCGCTCAGGCTGAGCAGTCGGCGCAGGTTGTACGCACTGTTGGTCTCGGCGCCGAACTGTGCGGCGGCCCAGACCAGGCGCTGGTTGGGGGTACTGGGCAGCGCGGCGGACTGCGGCGGACCGCTCTGCGGTGCGGCCCGGCGCTCTGGCTGGGTGAGGACGACCGACGGGCGGGCCGCCCCGGCGTCGCGGGCAGGGGCGTCGGCCACCGTCCGGCGCAGCCGGTCGAGCGCCCCGAATCCTTCGCGCGCCAGGTCCGGCTGCACGCCGAAGTCCACGAAGCAGGCGATCTCGTCCACCCCGGCGTCGGCGAGCTCCTCCACGGTCGCCCGGCAGCCGTCGATGCCGCCGATCAGCGAGCGGTGACGCAGGTACTTGTCCTGGGCCGAGCGGATCAGGAACTCCCGGTCGGACTCGGCCAGCCGGTCCGGGTCGATCCGCCGCTCGGCGGGCGACATCCGGTTGGTCAGGTCGAGCGCCGCGGCCAGGTAGTGCGCCAGCGGGTCGGCGGACGCGGCCCGCACCTTCTCCTCGTCCTCGCCGACCAGGGTGTGCACGAGGACCGTGATCCGGCCCGCGTCGTGGCCGGCCCGGGCCCGGGCCTCCCGGTAGGCGGCGATCTTGGTCTTGAGCTCGGCGATGTCCTGAGTGAGCAGGTTGGTCAGCACCCCCAGGCCCGCCTCGCCGGCTGCGCCGAACGCCTCAGCGGTGCCCAACGTGGTGAGCCACAACGGAAGTTCCGGCTGTACGGGACGCGGATACGTGAGGACCTTGTGGGTCCCCTCGCCCGCGGGGAACTCCAGTTCCTCGCCGCGCCACAGCCGACGGACCTGGTCGATCCGCTTCATGGTGACTTCGCGGCGGTCGGCGAAGGAGCCGGGCGCCAGTACGAAGTCGCGGTCGTTCCAGCCGGAGGCGACGGCGATGCCGACCCGCCCTTGGGAGAGCCGGTCCACCACGGCCCACTCCTCGGCGATCCTGGCCGGGTGGTGCAGCGGACCCACCACGCTGCCTGCGCGCAGCTTGACCCGGCCGGTGCGCTGGGCAAGCGTCGCGGCGAGCACGGCGGGGTTGGGCGACAGGCCGCCGAAGGGGTGGAAGTGCCGCTCGGGCAGCCAGATCGCGTCGAAACCGTGCTGGTCGGCGAAGTCGGCGCCGTCCATCAGCAGCCGGTAGTGCGCGTCGATGTCGATCATGTCGCTGTCGCCGAAGTAGGACAGGCTCAGCTGCGGGGCACGGCGCGCGGCCGGGACGGCCGGGGTCTGCGGGCGTTCGGGTTCACGTACCGTCAGCACCGGTACGGCCGGCGCTGACGGTGGTACCGGGCGCCGGGGCGCGGCCTCGGGCTCACGGACCGCTGGCGCCGGACCGGACGATCCTTCGGCGCGCTGCCACAGGCCGGCCTCCCTCATCTCGGCGGCCGCGTCCAAGGCGGCGTGCACCACCTGGCCGACGTCCTCGTCGGTGTGCGCCGTGGACAGGAACGAGGCTCCGGTCTCGGCCACGTACACGCCGCGCAGCGCCAGGTTGGCGCGGAACAGGTCCATCTCGACCGGCTGGTGGACGAAGCTGAAGTTGGCGTTCTGCGCGAACCGGAAGAAGGAGCCCGTGTTGGCCGCACCGAGCGGCACACCCAGCTCGGCGAAACCTGCGTTCAGCCGTTCGGTCATCGCGTCGGAGCGCTCGTTGAGCTCCTTGTACAGCTGCGGTCCGTTGTCCCGCAGGTGCCCGAGCACCGCGCGGGAGGCCGCCAGGGCGAGCGGGTGGTTGGCGTACGTGCCGGCGGTGAAGGTGAGTGCGGTCTCGCCCGGGATCGTCCACTCGCCCACCCAGGACCCGCCGTCGACCAGGTCGAGGAAGTCGCGGCGGCCCGCGACGGCGGCCATCGGCAGGCCGGCCGCCAGCGTCTTGCCGTAGGTCACCAGGTCCGCCTGGATGTCGAACAGCTCCTGGCAGCCGCCGGCCCCGACCCGGAAGCCGGTGAGGACCTCGTCGAAGACCAGCGCGATGCCCTCCTCGCGGGTGAGCGCGCGCAGTCGGCGCAGAAAGTCCACCGGGTGCAGGCCCGGGTTGCCGTTCTGCACCGGCTCGACCACGACGGCCGCGAGTTCCTCGGCCAGCTCGGCGATGGTGGTCAGCGAGCTCTCCCGGTCCAGCGGCAGCACGATGACGTCTTCCACCATCGACTGTGGGACACCGATGACCATCGGGTCCGCGCCACGGGCCGGGTGGTCGAGGCGGGGTGAGACCAGGGTCCCGTCGAAGTGGCCGTGGTAGGCCTTGGCGAACAGTACGATCTTGGACCGGCCGGTGGCGGCGCGGGCCAGGCGGATCGCGGTCATCACGGCCTCGGTGCCGGAGGCGCAGAACAGCATCCGCTCGGCGCCGGTCAACTCACCGACCAGCCCGGCCACCTCGCCGGCCAGTCGGCTGGCGCTGCCCAGTTGCATGCCCCCGCGCACCTGCTCGGCCAGAGCCGCGACCACCGGCTCGGGGCTGTGACCGAGCAGGTGGGCGCCGAAGCCCATGGAGAGGTCTGTGTACTCGTGGCCGTCGGCATCCCAGAAGCGGGAGCCGGCCGACCGGTCGCCGCACAGCGGGTAGCGGATCGCGCGTACCTCCGGGCGGGTCGCCGGGGCGTAACGCCGGTTGTTGGCCAGGCGGTCCTGGTTGCGCAGCGCGTACTCGCGGGAGGCGGCGGTGCGGGCCTGGTAGCGGGTGATGACGTCGGCGAGGTACGCCTCACGGCGGGCGGCCGGCGGGAGGGCGGGTGCTGCGACCGCGGACGCTGCGGCACGTTGTCCGGGAACGGGGCTCGTGGCTGAAACAGTTCGGGCACGCAGCTCGGTGAGCTCGGCGGTCAGCGTTCGGACCTGCGCCTGCAGTGCCTCAAGGGCGTCACCGACGGGACCGGACGCCGCGGACGCGGCGGCTGGCGCAGGGGCGTGGACCGGAGCCGGGGCAGGGGCGTGGACCGGAGCCGGGGCAGGGGTGGCGACCGAGGACGCGACGGGAACCGGAGCCGGGACGGCGGCCGGGGACGGCTCGGCAGTCGGCGTGGGCGCGCCCTCGGGCGCTGGCGCGCTCGCAGCCGACGCGCCGATCGCGCCCGCGACATGACGGGCGATCTCTTCGATGGTCAGCAGGTCCTCGAAGAGTTCACGCACCGTCAGTGCGACGTCGAACCGGTCCGCGACCCGCTGGACGATCCGTGCGAAGACCAGCGAGTCGGCGCCAAGCTCCAGCAGCGGCGCCCGCTCGGAGACCTCCGGTTCTGCCATGCCCAGCATGTGCGCGAGTTCACTGCGCAGGAACGCTCCAACGTCGGCCATGCCGCCATCCCATTCATCGTCAGGTTGATCGTCCGCGTGTGCTGTGCTGGGTAGGAGCTGCGGGTCCGGGATACCGGACAGCCACAGCCGGTTGCGCCGGAACGGGTGGCCGGGGAGCCTGACCGAGCGCACCCCGGGCAGCACGCGCCGCCACTCGACGGCCCGCCCGTGTACGAACAGCTCGCCGAGCCCGGCCAGCACACCGGCCCGCGAGCTGTCCTCGACGCCGGTCAGTGCCGTCGCCACCGCCGTTCCGGGAGCGGCCGACGCGAGGGCGCGCCCGGCCAGTCCGGCTTCGCCGCCGGCCTGCAGCAGGATGCAAGGGGTCCGTGCCGCGAGTGCCGCGGCCTCGCGCAGGACTGGGTGCGAGCCGTCGCCGCCGCGGGCGATCACGATGTCGGCCGAAGCGGGAGTCGGCCGTCCCGCCGGACCGCCCGCGCCCGCCTCTCCCGTGACCGCCGACACGGCCTGAGGCAACGAGAGTTCGCCTGCCAGACAGCGCGCCACGGTGGCGGTGCCGGGCTCGGCGATCAGCACGTCGGGCGTAAGACCCCAGGCCCGCCACATCTGGCCGGCCGCGTACCGGCTCGCGAAGGCCGCCAGGTCGCCCGCCACGCCGCCGAGGACGGCCGCGGGTTCCACCCCCGCCGCCTCGGCCACCGCGTCGACGGCCTGCCGGAACACCTCGACGTCGCGGTACGTCCGCGTCGGCAGGCCAGTCGGTCCGCCGTCGGGCAGGAGCACCACTACCGGACCCTGTGCCGGACGCGCGCCCAGCTCGCCGACGCGCACGCCGGGGGCCGCGCCGGTGCTCCCGTACTGAAGCAACAGCTCGCGGGCGGCGCCGGCGTCGGGTGCGACGAACGCGAGCCGGGTGCGGAATGCTGACCGGCCCACGGCCAGGGCGGCGCACATCTCGTCGAGCGGCGCGTCCGTCTCCTGCCACGCCTGCGCACACTCCAGCGCCGTCGTTCGCAGCGCCTCCTCGTCCTTCGCCGAGAGCAGCACCAGGCCGGGTCCCTGCGGCACCGGTGTGGCCTCCGGTCGTACCGGGGGTTCGGTGACCACCACGTGGCAGTTGGTGCCACTCAGCCCGAAGGCGCTCACGCCGGCGGCGCGCGGGCCGGGCCCGGCCGCCCAGCGGCCGTGCGTCGTCTGCACCCGCAGGCTGCTCCGCTCCCAGTCGATGTGCGGGTTGGGTGTGCGGTGGTGCAGCGTCGCGGGGATCTCACCGCGCTCCACCACCAGCAGGGCCTTGAGCAGCGAGAGGATGCCGGCTGCGGACTCCAGGTGGCCGAAGTTGGTCTTCACCGAGCCGATCACCAGCGGCTGGTCGGCCGGCCGGCCCTCGCCGTAGGCCGCCGTGAGGGCCTCGGCCTCGATCGGGTCTCCCAGGGAGGTCCCGGTGCCGTGCGCCTCCACGTAGCCGACTTCGGCCGGGGCGAGCCGTCCCATTCGCAGGGCGCTGCGGATGACCGCCTGCTGGGCCCGGCCGTTGGGGGCGGTGAGCCCGCTGCTCGGCCCGTCGTGGTTGACCGCCGAGCCACGCAGCACGCCGAGGATCGGGTCGCCGTCGCGCTGCGCGTCCTCAAGGCGCTTGAGCACGACCGCGCCGGCGCCCTCGCCGAGCACGAAACCGTCGGCCTCGGCGTCGAAGGCGCGGCATACCCCGGTGGGTGACAGTGCGTTGGTCAGGCCGCGGGTGACGATGTTCCACGGCGTACGGACCAGGTGGCTGCCTGCCGCCAGTGCCACCTCGCTCTCGCCCGTACGCAGCGACTGCGCGGCCGTGTGGACGGCGACCAGCGAGGAAGAACAGGTGGTGTCCAGCGTGAGGGCGGGACCGTGGGACCGCAGCAGGTAAGCGATCCGGCCGGCCGCCATGGCGCGGTTGACGCCGAGCAGGGAATAGGCGTCGAGCTGGTCTAACCGCGCGGGTGCGGTGGCGAGCTGGGCGTAGTCGTCGCCGCCGATGCCGACAAAGACGCCGGTCGCGCTGCGGGCGAGTGCGTCGGCCGCGAGGTTGGCGTGCTCCAGGGCCCGCCAGCAGATCTCCAGCAGGATGCGCTGCTGCGGGTCCATGCTGGCCGCTTCCTTGGGGGAGATGCCGAAGAAGCCGGCGTCGAACCCGTAGACGTCGCCGAGGAAGGCCCCGCGCACGGGCCGGGCCGGCTGGGCGTGGTCGGCTCCGGCCAGGGCCGCGGTCTCGCGGTGCCAGGGGGCGTCAGGCAGGTCGGTCACGGCATCCACACCATCGCGCAGGGCGCGCCAGAGGGCGTCGAGGCTCTCGATGCCGCCGGGCAGCCGGCAGGAGGCGCCGATCACGGCAACCGGTACCGCCGGACCATCGGGTCTCATCGCGCTCACAGAATTCCAATGGGAAGCAGGGCATTCTTGGACAATGAATGGTGCGGCATTGCTGGAAATCACCGGGGCCGCCCTTGTTGTCGTAATACGACGGCCTGCCGAATGCGGCTCAAAAGGCCCTCGCGACCTCCCCGGCGCTCCACCTACGTCACCCGGGGAAGGTGCTGGACCACGAGCAACCCGAGGTTAAGTCACCTTGTTTCAGGGGTCAAGATCTCCCCGGCCCCACTCCATCCCCCTCCAGCAAGGACCACTCAGAACCCCCTGACAAACATTGAGGTTTTCTCAGCGAAATGATCTACGCGAAGCGGGTTGACCTGTGCGCCTGCGTCGAGATCGGACATCGGGCCGCCCAGCCGTAAGGAGACGTAGAGCCCCTGGCAGGAACAGGTCTGCCAAGATCAGGTTCCGGAACACCAGAGGCTCCACGTGGGTCACCTGCGTCGCCATGCTCGCTGTCCCGCGCCAGGTGGTGGAGTACCTGTCACGGCTGCTGGCCGCGCACCGACGCCGGACCGGCTCCCCGAAGGGCACGCGGGTGCTGGGCACCTTCCGCCAGGCGGTGCTGGTCCCGCGCTGGTTCCGCGAGCGCGGTCGCGTGCACTGCCTGGCCCGGGACGCCGGCATCTCGCAGGCCGCCCGGCTGCCGCTGCCTGCACGAAGGCGTCGACACCCTGGCCGCCCAAGCCCCAGACCTGCACGAGGTGCTGGAACACCGCGGAGCGGAAGGGATCACCCACGTGATCCTGGACGGCATCCTGATCGAAACGGACCGCCTCGCCGAGACGGTGCTGAGCGTGAGGGACCAGGAGATCGACGCCTGGTACTCCGGCAAGCACAAGCGCTTCGGGGGGAAACGCGCAGTTCCCCGCCCCTCAGGACGGCACGCCGCTGTGGACGTCCGACGTCGAACCCGGCTCCACCCACGATCTCATCGCTGCCCGCGTCCACGTCCTGCCCGCGCGGTACAAGGCGGCCCGCGATGGTCTGCCCACCCTTGCCGACTCCGGCTGCGAAGGCGCCGGTATCGGGGTCCACGTCCCGGTCAAGAAGCCTGCCGGACAGAGTGCTGATCAGCCGCACACCGACACCCGGAACTACAACGCCTTTCTACTCGGCGCCCGCTCCCGGGGTGAACGAACCGCTGCCGAGCTCAAGGAACGCCGGCGGGCGCTGAGGTACGTCACGCTCAGCCCATCCGTATCGGCGACGTCGCACGCGCCGCTCTTGTACTCAACGGGCAATGGAAATGATCTTCGCTGAGAAAACCTCATTGACCGCTTCCCATCGACGCTGATAAAACACATGCCTGACGAGAGATTTGACTCGCCCGTTGCCGTTTCCCCGAGGACCGGTGGCGCCCACCCCGCTACTGCTGAAGGCAGGTAATGCGAAGCACTGAGCGAGGCGCCCGGACCTCCCCCGTCGTGGTCCTGCTGCGGGCCGCGATCGGTGCCGATGCCCGACGCACCGTCACCCTCGGCGCGGCGGTCGCCACGAGCGGGATCCTGCCGATCCTGATCGCGATCGCCAACGGCCACCTGGTCGGGCTGATCCGGCAGGGACACCAGGGCGTCGCGATCGGCCAGGCCATCTCCGTCACGGCGGTCGCGCTGGCCGCCATGTTCTTATGCCTGCAGCTCGCCGCCCTGGTGATCAACATCCTGGCCGAGAACCTGGGCCGACGGATCGGTGACTCACTGCGCCAGAAGATGATGGGGGCGATGCTGCGGCCGGCCACCGTCGCGCCGCTGGAGGACCGGGAGCTGCTGGACCGGATCGCGGTGGCCCGCGGCATCGGCACCAACCAGGTCGAGGTGCACGTCGCCGTCACCGCCCTGGCGAACCTCTCGGTGACGCGTCTTCAGGCCCTGGCCTGCGGCATCGTACTGCTCTGGTTCGACCCGCTGCTCGGGGCACTGGTGACTCTCGCGTACTTCGCCCTCACTCATGCGCTGGCCGCCGAGTACCGCGACCAGCAGGGCGCCGTCTACACCGAGTCGGAACGGCTGCGCCGGTCCGGCTACATCCGCGATCTCGCGCTGACGGGTGAGGCGGCCAAAGAGATCCGCGTCTTCAACCTGGCCGACTGGCTGGAGCGGCAGTTCGCCTCCGCCTGGCGGCCCGGGGTCGCCGGAGCCCGGCTCAGCCCGGCCATGCTGCGGATCCTCGCCGCCTGCGCCGCCGTGGTCGCCGCGCACACCGTACTCTTCTACCGGCTCACCACGGCCGCCGCCGACGGGTCCATCGGGTTCAGCGGGTTCATCGCCTTCACCACCGCCGCGGCCGGCCTGGTGTCGGTGATCGCGCTCACCATGGACCTGGTCTATCTCCGTGAGGGCGCGCTCGCCATCCCGGCCGCCCTGTCGGTGGTCGCCGAACTGGACGGGCACGCCCCACCGGTCGGGGGCGAGCGCGTAGCGGCTCCGTTGCCGCCGATCGTCTTCGAGAACGTCGGCTTCCGCTATCCCGGCAGTTCCCATTGGGCGCTGCGCGGGCTCGACCTGGAGATCCGCCCGGGTGAGACGCTCGCGGTGGTCGGGTTCAACGGCGCCGGCAAGACCACACTGGTCAAGCTGCTGTGCGGCCTGCAGCGCCCGACCGAGGGGCGGATCACGGTCGGCGGACGCGACCTCGCCGCCCTCGAACCCGTCGCGTGGCAGCGGCACTTCGCGGTGGTGTTCCAGCACTTCAACCGCTACCCGGTCTCCTTCGCAGAGAACATCGCCTTCGGTGCCCCGCAGCAGCCGACCGACCGCGGGCAGATCGAGGAGTCGGCCCGCGCGGCCGGCGCCGAGACGCTGGCGCAACGGCTGCCGCACGGCTTCGACACCGTGCTCTCCCGCCGCTACCCGGACGGTGACGACTTGTCCGGCGGCCAGTGGCAGCGGGTCGCGGTCGCCCGCGCGCTGCACGCGGTGCGGGCCGGTGCGCCCTGTCTGGTGCTTGACGAGCCCACCTCGGCCCTGGACGCCCGCGCCGAGGCCCGGTTCTACGACGAGGTGATGGAGCGCAGCGGCGCCTCCATGACCCTGCTGATCTCGCACCGCTTCGCGACCGTGCGGCACGCGGACCGGATCATCACCCTGGACGGCGGCCGGATCACCGAGGACGGCAGTCACGACGAACTCATGCGTCAGGAAGGGGTCTACGCCCAGATGTTCACTCTGCAGGCGAAGCGGTTCCATGTCGGCTGAGCCGCTGCCGGGCACCGCCGGGACCGGGGGCGAGCTGTCCGACATGCGTGGCCTGCGCACCGTGCTGCGGCTCTCCTTCGTCGCCGACCGCCGCCACGCGATCGCCACCTTGCTGATGTTCGCCCTGCGCCCGCTCGGTCAGGTCCTGGCCGTGGTCTGGCTGGGCCTGCTGGTGGACGCCGCGGGCCGCGGCGACACCTCCTCCGCATGGGGGTACGCCCTCGCCAGCGCCCTGACCATGGGGCTGACGGTGCTGGTCATGCGGCTTTCGCTCAACGTCAGCGCCCTGATGATCGAGAACACCGCACACCACGTGGATCTGCGCATGCAGTCGCTGGCGAACCGGATCCCGGGGCTGAGCCACTACGAGAACCCGGCCTATCTGGACCGGCTGGAGCACCTGCGCCAGGAACGCCAGCACCTGGCCGAAGGCGCGGACGTGGTCGGCTTGGAGGTCGGGGTCCTGGTCCGGACCCTCGCCACCGTGGTGCTGCTGGCCCTGATCAGCCCGTGGCTGCTTCTCCTGCCGTTCGCGACGCTGCTCTCGCTCGCCGCCGGACGGCACGCCGAACGGCTGCGCCAGACCGCGCTGACCGAGGCGGCGGCCGACCTGCGCCGTACCCGCGACCTGTTCCAGCTGGCCAGCTCCCCCGACGCCGCAATGGAGCTGCGGGTCTTCGGTCTCGCCGCGACCATCGAGGCACGGCACGCCGACAGCACCGAGCGGGCCCGGGCCACGCTCGCCGCGGCGAACTGGCGGGGACTGTGGCTGACGACGCTCGGCTGGGTGGTGTTCAGCGCGGGATACCTGACCGCGCTGCTGCTCGTGGTGCGCGCGTACCAGGGCGGCACGGCGAGCGTCGGACAGGTGGTGCTGGCACTGCTGCTGATCACCGGGATGAACCTGCAGATCGACTTGCTGGTGCGGTTCACCAAGGCGCTGCTGCGGATGGCCCGGGCGGGCGCGCTGTACGACTGGCTGGAGCGCTTCAGCGCGGCCGAGCGGGACGCCGGCACCGGGACGCGACCGCCGGAGCGGCTCACCGACGGCATCGCGCTGCGCGGCGTCACCTTCCGCTATCCGGGCACGTCCGGCACCCCCGTGCTGGACGCGGTGGACCTGCGGTTGCCCGCCGGCACCGTGGTCGCGCTCGTCGGCGAGAACGGCGCGGGCAAGTCCACGCTGGTCAAGCTGCTCGCCGGGTTCTACCGGCCGACCTCCGGCGAGCTCCTGGCCGATGACGTCGATCTGACGGCTGTAGCTCCGGAGGCCTGGCGGGCGCGCGTCACCGCCGCCTTCCAGGACTTCGCCCGCCTGGAGTTCACCCTGCGCGACGTGGTCGGCGTCGGCGACCTGTCACGTGCGGACGATCCCGACGCGCTGATCGGGGCGCTGGACAAGGCCGCCGCTGGTGACCTGGCGGAACATCTGCCGCTCGGCCTGGACACTCCGCTGGGGTCCTCTTTCCCGGACGGCGTCAAGCTCTCCGGCGGCCAGTGGCAGAAGACCGCGCTGGCCCGCTCGGCGATGCGGGAGACCCCGCTGCTGCTGCTCTTCGACGAACCCACCTCGGCGATCGACGCGGCCGCCGAGCAAGAGCTGCTCGACCGCTACTTGCTGGCGGCGCGCACTCTCACCCGGTCCACTGGCGCCGTCGCGGTGATCGTGACGCACCGGCTGTCCACGCTGAACCACGCCGACCTCGTCGTCTTCCTCAAGCACGGCAAGGTGCACGAGTTCGGCCCCCACCAGGAGCTGCTCGCCAATGGTGACGACTACGCCCGCCTCTTCGAACTACAGCGCCGTGCTTACCGGTAGCGCGGGCGCTCCCGCGTCCGTCGGAAACCACTCGACGAGTACCGGCCAACTGGTCCTCGCCGGTCTGGACGCCGCGCCGCAGTCCGTCGCCGTCATCGACGGCCAACGGATACTGACAGCACGTCAGCTGAAGCAGGGCACCGAGCGGTGGGCGGCGCTGCTGACCGCACATGGGGTCGGTGTCGGCCACCGCGTGGCCGTGCTCATGGAGCGTTCGGCCGCCCACATCGCCGCGGCCCTGGGCATCATCAGCGTCGGCGCCGCCTACCAGCCCAGCGACCCGCAGCTGCCCGCACCGCGGATCAGAGGGCTGCTGGCGCAGAGCCGGCCGGCCCTGCTGATCACCGACTCCGCCTCCGCTCAGATCGGACCGGCCGGGCTGCCCGTCGTCACGCCCGCCGACACGGACCGCTGGACCGAGCCCGCCCCGGCCGTACGGCCCGGTCCTGGCGGCGGCGACACCGTCTACGTGATGCACACCTCGGGGACCACCGGGAGGCCCAAGGGCGTGGTCGTACCGCATCGCGCACTGGTCAACCGTTTCCGCTGGGGTCAGGGCGTATACCCGCTCGGCCGCGGCGACCGGGTGCTCTGGCACGCCAACGTGGGCTTCGACTTCTCCGTCTGGGAGATGCTCGCGCCGCTCGCCTTCGGCGCGACCGTCGTCGTCGGCGACCCCAAGGAGGCAGGCGACCCGGATGCGCTGGCTGCCTGCCTGGCACGCGACGCAATCACCGCGGTGCACTTCGTGCCGCGGATGCTCGGCCTCGTCACCGGGCGCCTGTCCACTGCCCAGGCCGCCCAGCTGCGGTACGTGTTCTGCGGTGGCGCCACGATGAGCGCCGCCGCCCGCGACGCGTGGCTGACCGCGTACCCGTGGACCCGGCTCTTCAATCAGTACGGACCGACCGAGACATGCATCGACTCGACCACATTCCTGTGCAACGGCTCCGAGCACAGCGGTGAGGTGCCGATCGGCACACCGGTCGACGGCACGCACGTCAGGGTGGCGGACCACTCGCTGCTGCCTGTCGCTCCAGGCGAGACAGGCGAGCTGCTGATCGGCGGGGCCGGCCTGGCCGACGGCTACCTCCACCAGCCGGAGCGTACAGCCGAACGGTTCGTCACCGACCCGTACGGCGAGCGTCTCTACCGCACCGGCGACCTGGCCCGGCTGGACCCCGACGGGCGGCTGTTCCACCTGGGCCGTCTCGACCGGCAGATCCAGATCAACGGCGTGCGCGCCGAACTGGGCGAGATCGAACACGAGCTGCTTCAGCACCCGGACATCCAGGAAGTACACGTGGCGGCGCTGACCCGAGGCCCGGACACCGTCGGCACACTCGCGTACGTGGTCACGAACGCCGAGCTCACGGCCACCGCAATCCGCCGCCACGCGGCCGGCCTGCTGCCCCGCCCCCTCGTCCCCACCCGGATCGTACGGCTGGACTCCCCGCTCCCCCGCACCCACAAGGGCGAGGTGGACGTGCAGGCGCTGCGCGCGGCCCACGCCCTCGGGCTCTGAACCACTGGACCTGGAAAGGCAACCCCCGTGACCGAGCAGCAGTCTCCCGCCCTCTCCACCGCGCGGGTCTTTGCCGCCAACGCCTCACAGCACCGCCTCGTGGTCCACCCGCGCCGGCCGGCCGCTGACGGCATGTTCAACGTGCTGACCCGACTGCAGCTGACCGGCCCGCTGGACACCGGCCGGCTGGAGCGCGCGCTGCGTCAGCTCGCCGTCCGTCACGCGGTGCTGCGCAGCACCTTCGCGCTCCACGGCGACCAGACCGTACAGATCACGCACGCCGAACCCCACCCCGACCTCTTCCGGCTGATCGACCAGCACAGCCTCCCGGCGGGCACGGCCGACGAGAGCCCGGTCGACGCCCTGGCCGTCCGGCTCCAGAGCACCCCTCTCTCGCTGGACCACGGCCCGGTCTTCCAGTGCACCCTGGTGCGCGTGACCGAGGATGCGCACGAGCTCTTCCTGGTGGTGGACCACGTCGTGATCGACGAGCGGTCCAAGGCGATCCTCATCAAGGACCTGCAGGCGTACTACACCGACCCCGACGCGGAGCTGGACCCGGCGCCCCAGCTCCACGAGGTCCCCCCTCGGGAGGAGGTGTCAGCGGAGGACCTCGACTACTGGACCCAGCGCCTCACTCCGCTGTCCCCGCGCCCGCTACCGGACGTCTCCCCCCAGCAGGATCCCGACGCCTTCACCGCTGGCGTGGTGCACTTCACTCTGACCGCCGACACCACGGCCGCGCTCGACCGCACCGCCGCCGCGCACCGGGCCACCCCGTTCTCGGTGATGCTCGCGGTCTACTACGCCGTGCTGTGGGACTGGACGGGCACAGCCAACACCACCATGTTCGTGCCCACCGACTCCCGCAGCGAGGAACAGCACTTCGACACCGTCGGCTTCTTCCAGACCGCCACCTTCATGCGCTACGAGGTACGTCCCGACGAGTCGTTCGCCACCCTGCTGGACGGCGTCAAGCGTATGGCCACTGCCGCCCATGCCCGCCGCCACGTCCCGATGCTGCAGATCCTGGACGCCCTGGGCCTCGAGTACGGCGACCTGCGCCACCCGGTCTACCAGACAGGGTTCTCCTACTCGTCCAACGACATCGACAACGGCTGGCAGCTGGACGGCATCCAGGTCGAGAACGTGCTGAGCTACCCCACCGTGGCCCAGATCGAGCTGCTG
This sequence comes from Streptomyces solitudinis, assembly GCF_036323765.1. Classification (NCBI taxonomy): domain Bacteria; kingdom Bacillati; phylum Actinomycetota; class Actinomycetes; order Kitasatosporales; family Streptomycetaceae; genus Streptomyces; species Streptomyces solitudinis. The sequence continues at coordinate 259,251 of NZ_JAZDCW010000001.1, read as the reverse complement.
TTCGAGGTCATGCGCTCCCATGGCATGTACCGCTGCGAGGTCGTCCACGCCCTCGGCGCGGTCGACCACCAGGCCGCCGAGGACTTCGCCCGCCGCTTCCAGTCCGCCCTCGCCGCCGCCACCGAGGACCCGACCCGCACCGTCTCCGCCCTGACGGGCCGCATCGGCGAGGCCCTCTCAAGCTGAGCGGGGCCGGGGACTGGCGCGGTGGCTGGTGCTCCGTTCCCAGTCCCCGCCGCTTCAAACCGGGCATGCGTTCCACAGCGGGAGAAGCCGCGTCCGAAGCGTTGCCCCTTGCTTCCCTGCCCGCACGAACGCCGCTCCACATCCTCCTTGTCGAGCCTGCGCTGCACTTGCGCGGCAGTGCCGGTTCCCGCAGCGGCTCGTAGGCGGCATCGCGCGCGCTGACGATCAGCTGTTCACGCTCGGCGACAGCCAGGGTCACCGGCGGGAAAGGTCGTCGAATGGCACCGCATGACGACCCCGATCGAAGGGAGCCCTGACCGGCGGACGCGGCTCACCGCATGGGAAGCCACGCCCACCGGTGCCCCTTGTCGGTGTTGCTGATGCAGCCCGCGGAAGTGTCCGTCGAACCAGCGTCGGCGGGACACGTACCGGCCACCACTCGATCAGCATGAAACAGCGAGCCCCCCGCCAGGCCGGAGCCTGACGGGGCGCTTGTGCGAGACTCTAGTGTGACCGCCGGTAGCAGCGAGTCAGCGACCAGATCCTCTGGTATCCGAGCCGGTCAGTTCAAGAACCGACAAGCTGGCGAAGCACGTACTGCATGATGCCGCCGTTGCGGTAGTAGTCCGCCTCGCCCGGGGTGTCGATGCGCACGGGGGCGTCGAACTCCACGCCGGTGTCGGTGGACACCTTGACGGTGCTCGGGACGCCGCCGTCGTTGAGCGCGGTGATACCGGTGACGGAGAAGGTCTCCTCACCGGTCAGGCCCAGCGACTCGGCCGACTCGCCCTCGGGGAACTGGAGCGGCAGGACGCCCATCCCGATGAGGTTCGAGCGGTGGATGCGCTCGTAGGACTCGGCGATGACGGCCCGCACGCCCAGCAGCGCGGTGCCCTTGGCCGCCCAGTCGCGGGAGGAGCCGGAGCCGTACTCCTTGCCTGCCAGGACGACCAGCGGGATGCCCGCCTCCTGGTAGTTGCGGGAGGCGTCGTAGATGAACGACACCGGCGCGTCGGGCTGCGTGAAGTCGCGGGTGTAGCCGCCCTCGGTCCCGGGCGCGATCTGGTTGCGCAGCCGGATGTTGGCGAAGGTGCCGCGGATCATGACCTCGTGGTTGCCGCGGCGGGAACCGTAGCTGTTGAAGTCGCGGCGGGCCACACCGTGTTCGGTGAGGTACTGGCCGGCGGGGGTGTCGGCCTTGATCGCACCGGCCGGGGAGATGTGGTCGGTGGTGACCGAGTCGCCCAGCTTGGCGAGCACCCGGGCGCCGGAGACGTCCTGCACCGGGTCCGGGTCCGTCCCCATGCCCTCGAAGTACGGGGGCTTGCGGACGTAGGTGGACTCCGGGTCCCACTCGAAGGTGTCGCCGGTGGGGATGGCCAGCGACTGCCACTGGGAGTCCCCCGCGAAGACGTCCGCGTAGCTGCGGCCGAACATCTCCTGGCCGATCGCGGAGGCGACGACCTCCTCGACCTCGGCCTCGGTGGGCCACAGGTCGCGCAGGTACACCGGGTTGCCCTCGGCGTCCTCGGCCAGCGGCTCGGTGGTGATGTCGACGTCCATGGAACCGGCGATCGCGTAGGCCACGACCAGCGGCGGGGACGCCAGGTAGTTCATCTTGACGTCGGGGTTGATGCGGCCCTCGAAGTTCCGGTTGCCGGAGAGGACGGAGACCACGGCCAGGTCGTTGTCGTTGACGGCCTGGGAGACCTCCTCCAGCAGCGGGCCGGAGTTGCCGATGCAGGTGGTGCAGCCGTACCCGACGAGGTTGAAGCCCATCTTGTCCAGGTAGGGGGTGAGCCCGGCCCGGTCGTAGTAGTCCATGACGACCTTGGACCCGGGGGCCAGCGTCGTCTTGACCCACGGCTTGCGGGTCAGGCCGCGCTCGACGGCCTTCTTCGCCACCAGGGCGGCACCCACCATGACCGAGGGGTTCGAGGTGTTGGTGCAGGAGGTGATCGCGGCGACGGTGACGGCGCCGTGGTCGATCTCGTAGCTGACGCCGTCGGCCCCGGTGACCCGCGTCGGACGGCTGGGGCGGCCCGAGGTGCCGGAGTCGGGGGCGTGCTCGGGGGCGCCGCCGCCGTTGCCGCCGTTGCCGTACGCCGGGGCGTCACTGGCGGGGAAGGACTCCGCGCCCGCCTCGTCCACCGCGGAGACGACGCCGTGCGGCGTGTCCTGCTGCGGCACGCCCGGCTTGCGGTCCTCACCGCCGGTGACGTCCTGGGTGACGTAGTTGCGCAGGTCGTTGCGGAACTGCTGCTTGGCGTCGGACAGGGCGATGCGGTCCTGCGGACGCTTGGGCCCGGCGATGGACGGCACGACGGTGGCGAGGTCCAGCTCCAGGTGCTCGGAGAAGTCCGGCTCGGCGGCCGGGTCCAGCCACAGGCCCTGCTCCTTGGCGTACGCCTCGACCAGGGCGAGCTGCTGCTCGTCGCGGCCGGTGAGCTTCAGGTAGGTGATCGTCTCGGCGTCGATCGGGAACATGGCCGCGGTGGAGCCGAACTCCGGGGACATGTTGCCGATGGTGGCGCGGTTGGCCAGCGGGACGGAGCTGACGCCCTCGCCGTAGAACTCGACGAACTTGCCGACGACGCCGTGCTCGCGCAGCATCTCGGTGATGGTGAGCACCAGGTCGGTGGCGGTGGTGCCGGCGGGCAGCTCGCCGGTGAGCTTGAAGCCGACCACGCGCGGGATGAGCATGGAGACCGGCTGGCCCAGCATGGCGGCCTCGGCCTCGATGCCGCCGACGCCCCAGCCGAGGACGCCCAGGCCGTTGACCATCGTGGTGTGTGAGTCGGTGCCGACGAGGGTGTCGGGGTAGGCCTGGCCGCCGCGCACCATGACCGAGCGGGCGAGGTGCTCGATGTTCACCTGGTGCACGATGCCCGTGCCGGGCGGGACGACCTTGAACTCGTCGAAGGCGGTCTGGCCCCAGCGCAGGAACTGGTAGCGCTCCTTGTTGCGGCCGTACTCCAGGTCGACGTTCTGGACGAAGGCCTGCGGGGTGCCGAACTTGTCGGCGATCACGGAGTGGTCGATGACCAGCTCGGCCGGGGCGAGGGGGTTGATGCGGGCCGGGTCGCCGCCCAGCTCCTTGACCGCCTCACGCATGGTGGCCAGGTCGACCACGCAGGGCACGCCGGTGAAGTCCTGCATGATCACCCGCGCCGGGGTGAACTGGATCTCCTGGCTGGGCTGCGCCTGGGAGTCCCAGGAAGCGATCGCCCGGATGTGGTCGGCGGTGATGTTCGCGCCGTCCTCGGTGCGCAGCAGGTTCTCCAGCAGCACCTTCAGGCTGTAGGGAAGGCGGGCGGAGCCCTCGACCTTGTCCAGCCTGAAGATCTCGTACGACTCGTCGCCCACCTGCAGCGTGCTGCGAGCGTCGAAGCTGTTCGCCGACACGACAGTCTCCTTCAGTGCATGAATTCGCGCGTTCCGCCGCAATCCTGCCGTCTCCGAACCTTGCTCGATCGCTGAGGTCCACCTAACTTCGGCTACCTCACCGGTCTCGGACCGACGGGACGGCGGCGCGTCTCCAGTCAGATATCTCGATGTCGAGATAACTCTAGTACATCGCCTCTCCCCGGTCATGTCTCACCCGCGCGTTCCGCCGCGTCGGCTCGCCGCGTCCGGCCGTCTTCCCTGGTTGGCCGCCGCCCGCGCGGGGAGGAACGCAGCAGGGAGGGGACATGTTCTTGACGGTGATGAGGCGTTCGGCGTACGGCGTGGCCGGCGCGGTCTTCCTGGTGGTGGGGGTGGCGACCGCGGTGGCCGTGGCGCTGCTCGTGGCGGCGCTCGGGGACGAACCCGCGCCGTTCGACCGCCGGACCGAGGCCGTGGTGACGCAGATCGCCCGGACCCACGGCGGCGGACCGGCCAGGGCCCAAAGGCACGTGCGGGTGGTGTACGACGCCGACGGCAGGCGGGTCACCGCCAGGCTCCGGGGCGGGCACGGCCAGGGGCTGCGCGCCGGGGACCGGGTGGAGGTGTTCTACCGTTCCGGCGAACCCGATCGCGTCGCCACCAGGGCGTACGCCGAGAAGGGACCGGTTGGGGCCGGGACCACGATCGTGGTCATCGTCAGTGTCGCGGCCATGAGCACGGTGTCCCTCCTCGCCTGCCGGGGTCTCCTGGCCGTCGCGGCGGGCAGGCGGCGCTCCCTCCTCCCGGGGCACGGGTAACCAAGGCGGCACGGGGTACCCGGCAGCGCGCGGGGCAACCGCCGCAACGGTGCGCGTCCGGAGCACGGGAGACCGAGGCGGCGCCTCTGCGGCGCTCCGACGAACGGACCGGCCAACGCGCGGCCATCTCATATGTGAGTTAGGCTCGCTCGCATGACCGATGACTACCTCGTCCGGATCGGACGGCTCATCAGGGACGCTCGCCAGCATCGCGGCTGGTCGCAGAGCCAGCTCGCGCAGGCTCTGCACACCAGTCAGAGCGCGGTCAACCGCATTGAACGAGGCAACCAGAACATCAGCCTTGAGATGATCGCCCGCATCGGAGAGGCGCTGGACAGCGAGATCGTGTCACTGGGCTACTCCGGACCGATGCACCTGCGCGTCGTCGGCGGACGGCCGCTCTCCGGAGCCATCGACGTCAAGACGAGCAAGAACGCGTGCGTGGCACTGCTGTGCGCCTCGCTGCTGAACGCCGGCCGCACCGTCCTGCGCCGGGTCGCCCGGATCGAGGAGGTCTTCCGCCTGCTGGAAGTGCTCGGTTCCGTCGGCGTGCGCACCCGGTGGATCAACGAGGGCGTCGACCTGGAAATCGTGCCGCCCGCCGAGCTGGACCTGGCGGGCATCGACGCGGAGGCCGCCCGCCGCACCCGCTCGATCATCATGTTCCTCGGCCCGCTGCTCCACCGCGTCGACCGGTTCAAGATCCCCTACGCGGGAGGCTGCGACCTCGGCACGCGGACCGTGGAACCGCACATGCAGGTCCTGCGCCGCTTCGGGCTGGCCGTCACCGCCACCGACGGCGTCTACCACGCGGTGGTGGACCGCTCGGTCACCCCGGACCGCCCGATCACCCTCACCGAGCGCGGCGACACGGTGACGGAGAACGCGCTGCTGGCCGCCGCCCGGCACGACGGCGTCACCGTCATCCGCAACGCCTCGTCCAACTACATGGTCCAGGACCTGTGCTTCTTCCTGGAGCACCTGGGCGTACAGGTGGAGGGTGTGGGCACCACCACGCTCACGGTCCACGGCGTCCCCGACATCGACGTGGACGTGGACTACTCCCCCTCCGAGGACCCGGTGGAGGCGATGAGCCTGCTGACCGCCGCCGTCGTCACCGGCTCCGAGCTGACCGTGCGCCGGGCCCCCGCCGAGTTCCTCGACGTGGAACTGGCCGTCCTGGAGGAGATGGGCCTGGACCACGACCGGGGAACCGAGTACGCGGCGGACAACGGCCGCACCCGGCTGGTGGACCTCACCGTCCGGCCCTCCAAGCTGGAGGCGCCCATCGACAAGATCCACCCCATGCCGTTCCCCGGCCTGAACATCGACAACGTGCCGTTCTTCGCGGCGATCGCCGCCAGCGCCCACGGCTCGACCCTCATCCACGACTGGGTCTACGACAACCGGGCCATCTACCTCACCGACCTCAACCGCCTCGGCGGACGGCTCCAGCTCCTGGACCCGCACCGGGTCCTGGTCGAAGGCCCCACCCGCTGGCGCGCCGCCGAGATGATGTGCCCGCCCGCCCTGCGGCCCGCCGTCGTCGTGCTGCTGGCCATGATGGCCGCCGAGGGCACGTCCGTGCTGCGCAACGTCTACGTCATCAACCGCGGCTACGAGGACCTGGCCACCCGCCTGAACTCGGTGGGCGCCCAGATCGAGACGTTCCGCGACATCTGAGCATCACTGGGAACGACGCCGCCGCTCCCCTCCTGACCTGCCCGTACGCGAGTCTAGGAGGGGGGTTCTTGCCGGCTGTGGGATTTCTCAGAAGCTTTTGGACCGGACCGGGAGACCGTCGGTCCTCAGGGCTGGGGGGAACCGACGGTACGTCGCCATGCGCGCCGCAGGGCCAGCTGCCCATGGAGGTGAACCGCTGAGCCACACTTGCTCAGCAGTCCAGGGCGGCGGTGGAAGTGCTACAGGAGTCCGCCCAGGTCCGAGCGGACTTCACCGCGAAGGTGGCCGACATCTCGGGCGGGGGCCGAGCCGATGTCGAAGCTGACGCTGAACTCCCTGCTGGGAAGTGGCCGTAAACAGGTCTCGCCCTCATTCCTCAGCCTGCGGCAGCGGGTGGGAGCAGGTCGAGCGGGCGACGAAGGCGATGCCGTCGTAGTCCTTCGCCGGTACGAGTGGCGCGGTGTGGAAGCGGTAGGAGAACCGCGGCACATTGGCGCCGAAGCTGCGCTGCGCCTGCGGCGCGTGCAGCCAGGGGGCGGTGTGGCGCAGGCCGATGTAGTAGTCGCCCTTCAGGGCGTCCGCGAGCCGTGCCTCGATGGACCGGGTTCCGGTGCCGATGCGGTGCCGTACGGGAGGGGCCTGAAGGTCGCCGCCCCTGCGGGCGAGGAAGGAGCCCTTGCCGAAGAGCAGGGCCAGGGCGTAGTAGCGGTCACCGTAACGCTCGCGGAGCCTGCTGCCGAGCGCGGTGACCCGGTCCCCGTACGTGCCCTTCGCGAGGTGGCCGTTGTGCGCCCAGACCATGACCCGGGCCGTCGGGTCGTCGTCCACGAGGCGGGCGACGGCGTCGGCCATGGCACGGTCGCGGACGGCGAAGGCGCTCTCCTCACCCGCGGACTGGTCGAGGGAGCGGGTCACGAGGTCGGCGGCGCGGACCAGGATCCGAGCGTGCTCGACGACGTCGTCGTTGGCGTCGGCGTGGTCGGCGAGGTGGCGGGCGACCTCCTCGGCGAGTTGCCGGAGCGCCTGTCCGGGGTCGGGGCGCGAGCCGGGGCGGGCGTGGACCAGGACCTCCAGGGCACGGGCGTCCTCCTCCCGTTCGGGCGCGCACGCGCGCAGGAAAGCCGTGACGGCCTCGACCGAGTCGGCGCCGCGCTGCGGGTCGACGCCGGCGAAGCGGACCCGGCGCTCCTCGGGGAGGTCCCGGTTGTACGCGCGGAGCCACTCGACAAGGTCGACCATCTCCTGGGTCCGCCAGGTCCAGAAGCCGAGCTGGGCAACGCGCCGGGCGGGGTCGCCGACGCCGTGCCGGACGTATGCGTCCACGGCCCGGGCGGCGGACTCGCTGGCTTCCATGGCGAGGGTGGTGAACCCCTCCTCGCGTACCAAGAACTCCACGATCCGGTGCTTCAGCCGGAAGAACTCGGCGGTGCCGTGGGTGGATTCGCCGAGACCGACGATACGGGCGCCGCGCAGCTCTACCCCCAGCGGCTTCAGGTCGTCGGTGGGTGCGCCTGGGGTCAGCGTGTCCAGGGGGCGGGCGTGTTCGGCCAGCCAGCGGGCGATGTCGTCGGGCACCGGGGTGCCTCTCCTCCCTGCGTGCGGCGGAGCGTGGCCCTGCGGTCCGCCCGTGTCGCCGCACCCGATCGTGTGTCAGTTCTCCGCTTCGCGGCACGCCGTCAGGATGTCCCGGAGGTCTCGTACGGCGTCCTCTCGGCCGTGGTCGGCATACACGCCCGCAACGTTGACGACAACTTCGTCCACGCCCGCACGGCCGTATTCGGCCAGTCCGGCTGCGATGTCCTGGGGTGTGCCGTGCAGGAAGACGCCGGCGTCGACGAGGGCGCGGGCGCCGAGGTTCGGGCGACTGTGGTGCACACGCAGCCCGGCGCGGCGGAGCATGTCGGAGTAGTGGGGTCCGGCGAGGTGGGCGCGGGCCGCAGTGTAGGCGAGCCGGTACGGGTTGCGGTGCGGGCGGTTGACAGCGGCGTGCACGACGGTGACCACGCGGGGCACGGCACGGCCCGCCTCTGCGGCGCCCTTGGCCATGGCTGGCAACAGGGTGTCCTGGACGTAACCGTGCGGGGTCATCCAGCTGATCGCGGCGTCCGCGGTCTGACCGGCGGCGCGCGCGAGCGCCGGTCGCAGCACGCCGAGCCCGGTCTCGACGCCCGGGTGCGTCAGCGCGGGCAGCCGGACGGCACCGTCGTCGTCCTCGGGCCCGAGGAGTCGGCGCACCTCCCGGAGGTAGGCGAGGCAGGTGTCGCGCGGGCTGTCATACGGCTTGCCGTGCAGGCCGGCGACGAAGTCGGGGGTGGCCGGACCGAGTCCGAGGACCGTGGGGTGGCCGGTGAGCAACGCGAGGGAGCGGGACTGGATCGCGGCCTCCATGGGGTGCCTCAGCGGCATCAGGACGACACTGGTGCCCACCGGGACGCGGTATCCCCGGCCGGCCAGATAGGCGAAGACCTGCTGGGTGTCCGCGCTCAGCGACTGGCCCTGCCAGAGGCGGGCGGCCCCGCCGTCGCGGACGAGCGCGGCGAAGGGGATGAGGGACTCGGGGTCCGTCGGCATGAGGGGGTACAGGACGGATACGCGCATCGTTCGGCCTCAGGAGGACGCGGTTTCGGTCAGATAGCCCGAAGCCTGGATTCGGAAGAGGCGGGCGTAGACGCCGTCGGCCCGCAGGAGGTCCCGGTGGACGCCGTGCTCGCTGACCCTGCCGTTCTCCAGGACGACTATCCGGTCCGCTATCCGGACCGTGGAGAAGCGGTGGGCGATGACTAGGGAGGTGGCGCCGCGGGCGACCTCCTTGAGCCGGGAGAAGATCTCCGCCTCGGCCTCGGCGTCGATCGCCGCGGTGGGTTCGTCAAGGACGACGACGGGGGCGCGCCGCATGAAGGCACGGCTGAGGGCGATCTTCTGCCACTGGCCGCCGGAGAGCTGGTGTCCGTCCTCGAAGTGCCGACCGAGAACGGTGTCGTGGCCCTGTGGCAGTGACTCCACGACCGACGAGGCGCCACCCGCGCGGGCCGCCTCGTCGACGCGTGCGGTGTCCTCCCGAGCCTCGACACGGCCGAAGCCGATGTTGTCGCGGACGGGCAGCTCGTAGCGGATGAAGTCCTGGAAGATGACGCCCATGTGGCGTTGCAGGTCGTCGAGGTCGTACTCCTCGATGGGCACGTCGTCGACGAGGATCTGCCCGCCCGTCGGCTCGTAGAGGCGGGTGAGGAGCTTGACGAGGGTGGTCTTGCCCGCGCCGTTCTGTCCTACTAGGGCGACGCACTCGCCCGCCGGGAGGGTGAAGCTGACGCCGTCGAGGACGACACGGCCGGTGCCGGGGTAGACGAAACGCACGTCCCGGAACTCGATGCCCTTGCGGAGCTTCTCCGGGAAGGGCCGGGTACCGCCCTTCAGCCGGCGTTCGGGCAGGGCGAAGAAGGCGAAGAGGTTGCCGAGGAAGAGGCTGTCCTTGTAGAGGGCGGCGATGCCGAGCAGCATGCCGTGCGCGGAGACCTGGATCGAGCCGACCGCCTGAAGGTAGCCCGCGAGCTGGCCGACCTGGCCGGCCTCGGTGGTGGAGTGGATGGCCCAGAGCACGGCACCGGACGAGGCGGCGACGCTCACCAGGCCGAGAAGGCCGCCGAGGAGGGACTGCCGGCGTGCGAGGCGCCGGTCCACGTCGAAGAAGGTCCGCACGAGCCGGGTGTACCGCTCCAGGAGGTGCGGCCCGAGCTGGAACAGCCGCACCTCCTTGTACGTGTGATCGGTGGTAGTGAGGTGTTGGTAGTAGTACAGGCGACGGCGGTCGGGGGCCCGTTCGTACTCGATCTCGTACGCCTTGTGGCTGAAGAACATGTACGAGATCACCGACGGTACGGGCGAGAGCAGGATCACCAGGGCGATCCAGGGGCTCCAGGAGAAGAGCACGACGCTGACGGTCGCCAGCGTGACCAACTCCCGGGCGACCTCGAGGAGCTGGGTGAACACCTGGTAGACACGGCCGCCGTTGCTCTCCTGGAAGGCACGCTGCATCGTGTCGTAGATCTCGGCGTTCTCATACTGCTCCAGGTCGAGCCGGGTGCCCTTGCGCATCACCCACTCGCCCACGCGGGCGGTGAGCTCCAGGCGCAGCAAAGTGTCGAGGTACTGGAGGAACGTGCCGAGGACGTGGTTGACCAGGCTCACGCCCAGCAGCGCGCCGCCAGCAAGCAGGGCGGTGCGTCCGGCGTCCGGGTCACCGGTGACGGCGTCGGCGACGCCCTGCACAACGACGGCGACGAGGCCGATCTGAGCGGCCGGGATCAGGGCGAGCAGGACGGAGACGACCGTGAAGGCAGTCACCCGCAGCGGGCTGAGCCGCCAGAACAGTCCGCTGACACGCAGCCAGATCATCGGCGCTCCTCTCCCGGTCCCGCCGCACCCCGCAGGGCGCCGGCGGCTGCCTCGCGGCCGCGGACCGCGCGCCGGACGTGGGCCCACAGAGCGTGGCTGCGGGCCTCCCGATCGAGGTTGATGGGGAGCAGGCGGTTGATCTGCATGTGGGCGAGACTGGCGAGGACCTCGTCCTCGGATCCGACCAGCGCACCTGCCCGGGCGGCCGCCCGCACCGCCTCCGCGGTCTGCGCCACGGCGGGCGCCTGTGCCTCGAAGGTCTCCTGGAGCAGCAGGCGGTGGGCCCGGCCCTCTTCGTGCGGGTCACGGGCCCAGGGGCTGAGGAGTTCGCACAGGTAGTCGCGATGGGCGCGGAACAGCGCGCGGGTGTCGCGGACATGTGCCTCGTTCGGGCCTGCGCTGTGTTCCGCGTACGGAGTCAGGTCGACGCCCCACTGGACGTGGAGGGTGTCGAGGGCGGCGACGGCGAGGAACTCGGGCCTGATGTCGAGGCGGCGGGACAGCAGCAGGGCGGTGGCCTCACTGTTGGCGCGGAAGAGCCGCTCGACCGCGTCGAAGACGTCCGGGCCACCGTAGCGGGCAATCTCCGGCGCGTACCCAACGAGTTCGATGTCGCGGGCGAGCCCGAGGCCGACGAGGCTCCGGCCCCACGCGGTGACCCGGGTGAGAATCCGGGCCGGTTCGGTGCCGCGCACCCGCAGGCGCAGGTGCGGGAAGGGGTCGGCGTACCGGATGTAGAACCAGCGGTCCAGCAGGTCTTCCGCCGCCATTTCGGCGACGAGATCGAGGAGCAGGCCCGCGATGATCTCGTCCTGCCGCTCGGGCGCCGCGTAGACCTTGAGGAAGGTCCAGGCGCCACCGGGGGCGTGGCGCTCCACCGGTACCTCCCGGCGGTGCCGCGGCACGGGCGCGCGGGTCGCGCGCACGGCTTCGCGGGCGACAACGGGCACGACGACCTCGGCGGCGTAGCGCTCGCCCGCCTCGTCCTGGAGCCACATGCCGTCGAAGGAGGGCAGCATTTCGTGCAGGACGACGTCGGCCCGCTTGGCCAGTTCGGTGCGGATTTCCTCGCGACACGCGGGGTGGTCGAGGTCGAGGAGCAGCCGCTGGTCGGCCTCGACGAGGTAGACGTGCCGGGGCACCCGCCACCGGGCCCGCCAGCCGTCGAGGTCGTCGGCGGCATCGGCGGCGAGCCGCCACTGGGCGGGCCTCAGGACGATCTTGGACCGGCTGACGCGGGGCAGGAACGGGGCCGCCTCCGCCGGTCCCCAGTGGAAGCCAGTCGGCAGGACGTGGCCGTCTTGGGACGCCTCGATAAGGAAGCGGGCGACGTTCGGCGCGAGGGTCGGGCTGAGCATGTGGTGCTGCGCCACGACGATCTCCCGGTCGAGCCGGCGCGACCACAGGTGGAAACGGTCCCCATGGACGCCCACCAGAACGTCATCCAGCGGCACAACCTGGTTCGGGCCCACCGACGGGGCGGTGTTGACCGGGATCTCGTAGGGCCGAACGGCGGGGCGGAGTGTCACGTTGGCGGCACGGCCGTAGGACGGCAGGAAGGCGAGTTCCGCGTACGCGACGTCGGGGAAGAGGGTCTCCTCGCGCCGCGCGTACGCCCGGAGCCGTTCCACGGCGTCCACGCCGAGCAGGTCGCCGAAGCGACCGAAGGTGCGTCCGCCGTAGGTGAGGCTGTCGTGGCGCAGGACCGCCCGCCACTCCCCCCGGTCCAGAGCCTGCCGGTCAGCGGCCTGGATCTGGAGGTACGCCTCCATCGCGGGTGGCGGGTCCGGTACGGGGCCGGGCGGGGCGAGCCGGTCCAACCAGGCGTCGGTCAGCTCGACCTCGTCGGCGCGGTCCCACCACGCCTGCTGGGCGAACTCGACGAGCGCGCCGTCCAGGCGGGCCGTGTCGTCGGGCGGGGCGGTGGGCAGCTCGATGGAGCGCGGCGGGTTGGTGTACGTCGGTGGTGCGTCGAGTCCGGTGTCGGGGCTGAGCAGACTGAGGACGGGGACACGGGTCCCGGCGCCGTACCGCTCGGTGAACTCCTCCCGGTAGCGCGTCAGGTGGTCGCGCCTGCCGTGGGCCGCGCTGAGCCGCACCAGGACGCCGACGGCTTCGGCGGCGACCTGCCCGACTGAGGCGTCGAGGACTGGCTCGCGCAGGTCGAGGAGGGTGTCTGCCTGATAGCTCCGTCCGGTGTGATCCGGCACGAGCTCGCTCTGCGCGGCCGCAAGCGCGCGCAGCGAGGCGGTGTCGTGGACCCGGTCGACGAGGTCAGCGACGGTCCGGAGCCGTCCGGCGGCGGGTGCGGCGGCGGGAACGCCGATTAGCTTCTTCAGAACGTGGTGTTCAGGGCGTCCGGCGGTCTGCGGCGGTCGCAGGTCGCCGATCAGGAAGCCGAGGTCCCAGAGCTGCCGGACCAGTCCCGCGACGGTCTCGGCGGGCACGTTTGGGAAGGCGGCGGCGAGTTCGGCGGTGATCCGCTCGTACGGGACGGACACGGCGGCCGTCCGCATGACGAGGTCGACGGCGGGGGTGGCCCTGATGCGGACGGTTCGCTCGTCGTGCCGGCCGTACTTGTCGGCCTGCGGCAGGACGACGCGGTCGCCCGCGCGGGCGGCCGTCGGGTTGAGGACGAGGTGGAGTTGGCGCAGCAGGTCCGGATCCTCCTCCAGCTTCTCAATGAGCGCCAGGAGCCAGCCCATGTCGGCCCGGACACGCAGTCGGTGGTCCTCGGGCCGGCCGAGGCGGGCTGTGGTGGCAGCGCCGAACTCACCCATCGCAACGCCGGAGAAGGCACCGAAAGGGGTGGGCCGGGTCGCCATGCGGGTCAGGTAGCGCAGCAGCCCGGAACGCAGGCGGCGGAGGCGCTTCTTCGTGAGGTCGTCCAGGCGATCGAGGCTGTCGGTGAGGTCCTCGCTGGCGACGAGCAGCGCGCGGGTGACATCGGGCCGGCGTGCCAGGTCGATGAGGGCCTGCGGGGTGCGGGCGGGGTCCTCGGTGAGTTCGAGGAAGGTGCGGGCGGGCAGGACCGGGGAGCGCAGCAGGAAGAACCCGGCGGGCTCGTAGGACGGCATGGGCATCACCGGGCGAGGAAGGCGCGGAACCAGGCGGGCCGCTGGTCGCCGAGGGCGGCGAGCAGGGTGAGGGCGACTCCGGTGGCACCGGTGAGGAGCCCTGGGTCATCGACGGGGGCGCCGGGATCCTCCAGGTCGGCGAAGCCGAGCGGGCGGGCTGGTTCGTGGTTGTCGAGCAGCTCCCCGACGAGGGCCGGGAGCCGATCGCGGGCGGCGGCGCTGTGGGGCGCGAACTCCAAGGTCAGCATGACGAGTCCGGCGAGCCCGTGGCAGAGCGTAGGCGAGAGCGGGCGGAGGTTCCCGGCGCGGGCGAGGGCACCCTCGAAGGCGGTGACGGCGGCGGCACGGAGTTCCTCGTCGGCGGTGGCCTCGGCGATGGTCAGCAGGGCACCGGCGACGCCGACGGTGCCGTAGCACCAGGCGATCCGGTCGTGCCCGCACCCGGCGGCGGCCTCGTGACCGTGCTCGTCAACGGGAACGCCCTCGCCCCAGAACGGACCGTACGCGTCGGCACCGGCCCGGTCACGGATCCAGCAGGTGAGGTGGGCGACGGCCTCCCGGTGGCCGGGCCTGCGGTGGCCTGCCTCCCAGGCAGCGGCGAGGGCGGCGGCCACACCCGGAGCGCCGTGCGAGAGGCCGAGGTTGAGGTATCCGTGCGGGTACTTGGCGTGGTAATCGCCGACGGGCGGGTAGTGCGCCGGAGTGATGAGCCAGCGGTGCGGAGTGTCCTCGGTCTCGGCGGGTCCGGCGAGCCAGACGAGATGGTCCACGAGCACGGCGACGGCCTCGCCGACGCGCGCGGAGGGCACGGGGACGGCGCAGAGGTGGGCAAGGGTACCGGCAGCACCGGTGACCAGGTCGTAATCGAGGTCACTGACGGCCCGCTCGACCCGGTGCGGAGCCGCGGCGAGGACCTGCTCGGCGAGCTGCTCGTTCAGCCGGTCGAGGCTGAGGACGAAGCGAGGCTCGTCCCGGGTGACGTCGGCGAGGGCGAGGGCGAGGCCGCTGGTGCCAGCGAACAGGCCGTGGTGCTCGAGGGGTTCGACCTGGGTGGACAGGACCGCCTCGCGTATGTGGGCGTACGCCGTGTCCGGATCGCCGAGCCCGGCGCGAGCGGCGTACAGGTGGAGGAGCGCCGAACCGGCCAGACCGTGGGTAAGACTGGGCGGGTACCAGGCGCCGGAGGTGTCGCTCTGTTCGGCGGCGCGGAGCGCGAGGTCGTCGAGCTGGGCGGGGGTCGTGGTCGCGGCCACGACCTGGCTGATCGCCGCCCGCGCGCGCCGCACGAGTGCGGGATCTGCCGTGCCGGCCCAGGTGTCGGTACCGTGATGGGCGAGGTGCATGTCAGTCCAGTCCTGTCTGTTCGGCGTGCTGCTCGCGCTGCTCTGACGGGTGCTGCCGTGTCTCCACCACGGCAGCACCCGTCAGACGTTCAGCCCGTGCCTACTTGGGGCCCACGCAGAGAATCGTGCACATCGAGGTGCAGGCGCACGTCTTGGTGACGTTGCAGCCGACACGGGTGCAGACGGTGCGGGTGGCGATCGTCGAGATCGACGGCGGGGGCGCCTGCTCACCGGCGGGGCCGGCGGCGGGGGCGGAGATACGGGCGTCCAGGTCGAATGCGTCCGACACGGCTCTTCCTCTCGGAGTTCCCATCCCGGCGGCGGAATCCGCCGGGGACACCGGTGTCCTCCCGGCGCCGGGTAAAGACTGCAGAATCGCAGTCGTCGCTTCCATTGGCCGTGGCGACAGTATTCACGCCGACCGGGGAATACCTTCCGTTGCGAAGGCGTAGGAGGCGAGGCACACGGCAAGGCGGGAGTGAAGTTCCAGTTTCTCCATGACAGCGGCGACATGCGCGCGCACGGTTCTCTCGGTGACGTGCAGGCGCTGCGCCATCGACTCGTTCGACAGTCCCTCGGCGAGCAGCAGAAAGGTCTCCTGCTCCCGCGGGGTGAGCCGGCCGACGCGTTCCAGCGCGGGTCTCCAGTGCGGGCCGTCCGGCGCGCGGGCGGGTGCGGGATGGGGTGTGCCGGTCTCGCTCACGGCGCTGCGACGCTCCTGTCTGGTGCGGCCCCGCTCAGCGGCCGCGTGAGATGGTCGGTGGTCAGCCTGCGGTAGAACGGTTCCTCGGTGAGCAGCTGTTCATGGGTGCCCACGGCGCTGACCCGGCCGTGGGCCAGGACGACGATCCGGTCGGCGGCGCATACGGTCGGCATTCGGTGGGCCACGATGAGCAGCGCGCGTTCCCGGGGAATCTTTCGGAGCATGTCGGTGAGGTCGCGTCGTTGGGCCGGGTCCAGCCGCGGGGTCGGTTCGTCGAGCAGCACGAGTTTGCGCCGGAGAAGCAGCGCACAGACGATGTCGACACGTTGGCGCTCGCCACCGGATAGGTGGGACCCGCGGTCGCCGATGAGTTTTTCGAGATCCTTCGGAAGGCGTTCGACGAGTTCCGCCACATTGACGACCCGATGCGTTTCGCGGATTCCCTCCTCGCCGGCTTCCTGGTTCGCGTATGTGGGATCGTCGCGCGGTGTTCCGTGGAGCAGCGGCGCGTGCTGCTCCACCAGTCCGACACGGGCGCGGGGGACGGATCTGCGGAAGTTCTCGCCGTCGTAGAGGACGTGTCCGCCGTCAGGCGCGGCGATCTCGCACACCCCGGCGAGGTGCGCCCCGAGGAGTCGGCGGCGCCGACCGGGGCGTACCCGAAGAGCGCCACGAAGAGCTCGTGGCTGTTGCGTGCGTGGACGGATCCCGCCCACTCGCCCACGACGAACGGGTCTTTGGACGGGTGCGTGAGAATCCGAGCCGGGCGTACCTCCATGCGGGAGGCCACAGCGAGGGCGGCCTCACACGACGGAAACAGCGCGAACCAACCCTCACCGCGGCCTGCCATCCGCCTACCAGCCCAGAGGCAGGCGGACCTCGGGCTCGTGCGGCCCGCGCTTCAGGAAGCCGGTATCCCCGCGCGGGCCGCTGGCCTTGGAAAGCGCCGGAACCTCGTAGACCTTCTTGGCCATGGTTCTGATGCCCTCCCTCGCTGGGTTCCTGGCGAGACGGCCCCGTTCCCGGAACGCGGTGGCCGCCCACGAGGATCCTCGGCCGCGGGCCTGCGGCAGCTCAAGCTGCGACCGGTGCCCAACACGCTCCGTGGACCACCTCCTCGGGGTGGTCCGATCTCCCCCAGCGGGGTCCCCACCTGGGAGGAGAGGGGCTGTACTCAGCCGGATCCAGTGGGCCACCGCCGGTGGATCAGCATGGTCTTCTTGGGTTGTTGCTCACTCTCCGCATGAGTTTCCTTGGCACCAGCCCGGTCAGCGGTCCGGGGCGCCGACCGTGCGCGCCTCCCCGTACGCCCGTGGCGGGCGGCCACCCTGGGCATCCGCTCGATGGCGGAGATGATGGCAGCTCGCGGAATGCCAGAGACGTCGGCGAGGTTGACGACCCGCTGAAGCTGGTCGGAGATGTCGTCGAGGTCCATTGGCTGCGTGCCGTGGAGCACGACCGTGCCGCGTCCCCGGCCGAAGTCGATGAGGCCTTCGCTGCGCAGCAGCCGCAGCGCCCGCAGGATGGTGTTCTTGTTGGCTCCGTACTCCCGGCCGAGCTGGTCCGCCGGGGGAAGGTGCTCCCCCGGGGCGTACCGACCGGTGGCGATGTCCATCCTGAGTTTCGCCCGGATCCGGGCGTAGAGCGGCTCGGCACCGACGCTCGTGTGGACGCGGATGTGGGCCGTTCCCGGCACTGATGACATTCCGTGGATCCCCCTTCTGCTCACGTTGTGCTCAGGCTCACGCGCCATGCCGTCGCTCGCCGGTGCGCAGGGAATCGTTCCGGCGCCAAGGCAGCGCGGCGGGCGGCTCCCAAGTGGTCGGGCGGGAGACGCAAGCTGCCGGCGTCTTTCCCCTGGTCCGGACTCGACTCACGTCGACGCTTCGGCGACTGGATCTTTCACGTCGGCCGACAGACGGTGCAGCGGTACCGTAGCCCGGTGCTTGGCGGTCTACAACTGGCCTGGCCAGAACGGGCGTTGGGTGCGTCTAACGCAGTGGAGACCACTTTGATACGCCTGCCGGATTCCGCCTCTGACCCGGTAACGACGTTCACTCGGGAGCCCCGCACCACACCCGAAGGAGGGCGGTGGAGGCCGTGCCGGAGAATCGCCATGCGGGCGGTTCAGTTGTCGCAGGAGCACCGCAAGCAGGTGATGGACCCGTTGGACGTCGTCTCCGCCTGGAACAGGCCGAGCGCGGCGGCACTCCTGGAGATGATGGCCGAATTTCGTCCTGGAGCATGACGGTGTGACTCCGTTGGATGACAGACCAGGATGCGGGATGTCCACCAGCGGAGTTGGTCGTTGAACGAACGGAAGTCACGCAAGCGATGCCGCTCCATCTTCCGGGAGCATTCGTCGACGAATGCGCCGAGGCACTATGACGACCCCTGTCGTCCTGCGGGTCGGCCCTTAGCTGGCGGCCTTCAGCCGCAGCCGGTGCCGGCGCCGGACGCGGCGCCGCTCCTGCCGTCCGGGGTCGGTGTCGATGTCCTGTCCGGTTCGTCCGTTGTCGTCGCCCCCTTTGACCTGGCTTTCTCTTCGGCCGCGGCCTTCTCCAGCGCGGTGAGGACGTCTGGGCTCAGGTGCATGCCGACCGCGTCCTGGTGGGCGCGCACGGTGGTGGAGTCGATACTGACCAGGGACAGGGCCACCTCGTCCCGCCGGGCCGCCTCCGCGATCAGCCCCTCCAGCAGGGCCTGGAAGACGCCCGCGTCGCGCCACTGCCTAAAGCGGTTGTGCACGGTGGGCCAGGCACCGAACTCAGCCGGCATCTCCCGCCACTGCCCACCGGTCCTGAACCGCCAGATCACCCCCTCGAACTGCTGCCGCAACCGCTCGGGATACGGACCGAACCGGCCGATCGGCAGATAGGACTCGATGAACTCCCATTCAGCGTCGCTCAGTTGCACCTACGTCATGACACCAGGTCTACCGGCTCACGCCGTGCCGCGAGGTCGAATCCCGCAGATTGATCACAACTGGATACGGTCCCTAACGAAAAACTCAGTAATCACTCGTCCGGTCACAGGCCCAGGACCGTCGCCACCAGTTCGCTGCGGCTGCGGACACCGGTCTTCGCGAACACACTCTTCAGATGGTCCTGCACGGTCGCCGCGGTGATGTGCAGTTCCACGGCGATGGTCCGCGACGGCAGACCGGCGACGACCCGCGCCAGCACGTCCCGCTCGCGCGGTGTAAGCCCGTACGCGAGCAGCAGTATCTCGGCCACGTCGGCGGCCGGCGCCGGATGTACCGTCACGGCGATGGCCGCCGGGTGCGGGCCACCACTCAGCGGCGAGGCCTGGACGGAGAGCCACCGGCCCGAGCGGCCGCGGATGCGTCCGTACGCCGGCAGCTCAGCGCCTCTTCCCCGTGCGGCCACCTCCAGGATCGCGGATGGCAGTTCCGCCTGCGACGGGCCCAGCTCGTCCCGCCAGAGTTTCGCGGCCAGGTTCTCCGAAAACAGCCGCAAGTCCTGGTCGAGCAGGAGCACTCCGGCCTCGGACGGGCCCGCAGCGGTGTCGTCGGGTGCCCGGTGGGCGGCCCGGCGCAGGGCCGCACCGACCGGGGCGGACAGCCGCCGCAGGACGCCGACGTCGGCCGGGGTGAAGTCGGGCCGCCGGCCGCCGCGGAAGAGGGCGACGACGCCCCAGCAGCGGCCGTCCACCACGAAGCCCGCCCGCAGCTCGTGCCGTGCGTCGATCATCGGCAGCACGGTCCGGTAGCGGTGGCTGGATTCCGGATCACCGCCGGTGGCCGCACCGAGCGTGCCCGCGGACACCTCGGAGCGGGCCAGCGCCGCGAACTTCAGGACGTCGTCCACCAGGTACTCGTTGTGCGCGGCGGCCGCGGCCGCCTCCGGTACGAGCCCGGCGCTGACTTGGTCGGCGGTCAGCAGCGTCATCGGGTCGATCGTGCTGAAGCAGTAGGAGTCGGCCGGGATGAGGCGTGTCAGCCGGTCGGCGATCCGGCGGCGCAGTATTCGGGAGTCGAGGTCTAGACGGCAGATCGCCTCGATGTCGCACACGGTCTCGCGCCGGACCATCGGGGAACTCACCCTTGCCACGGTATCCCAGAAATGCGGGAGGGCCGCCCGACCTCCAGGCGCCTACCGTGGGTCCGAGAAACCCCAGGTCACCGGAGGTACACCGACATGTCCCCGTCCATGCTCAACGTCGGACTGGATCCAGCGCTGGTGGACGACGCGCCCTCGTCACGGGCGGCGTTCCCTGAAATCGACGCCGAGGCGGTCCGGGCCGGAATGGCCGCGGGCCGGGCTCGGCTCGAGGAGCTCGGCCTCAGTGTCGATGTCTGCCTGCTCGACTACGGCCGCACGGCCGAGGCGGTCTTTCGCGCCGCGTTGACCGCCAAGGACTACGACATCGTGCTGATCGGCGCTGGCGTCCGGCTGGACCCGGAGCTGACCCCGCTGTTGGAGGTGCTGGTCAACACCACCCACGAGCTGGCACCCGGCGCGAAGCTCTGCTTCAACGTCAGCCCGACGACGGCTGTCGAAGCCGTCCAGCGGTGGTGGCCCGAACACAAGCCGCTGGTCTAGGCGCTCCATAGCCCTCAAGAGACGATTCGATGAACGGGAGGCGGTCTTCCGCCATGTCTGCAAGAGCACTCGAGGACAAGGTCGCACTGGTCACCGGCGGCAGCCGGGGCATCGGCCGGGCGATCGCGGAGCGGCTCGCCCAGGACGGCGCCGCCGTCGGCGTCACCTACGCCCGCGACGAGACGGCGGCGAGCGAGACCGTCGAGAACATCCGCAAGAACGGAGGACGGGCCTTCGCACTCCAGGCGGGGCTGGGCGAACGCGGCGACGCGGCCCGCCTCTGGGCCGCCTTCGACGCCGCGGGCACGGAGCACGTGCCCTACGGGAAGCTCGACATCATCGTCAACAACGTCGGCATCGGGGATTTCGCATCCCTGGAGTCGTTGACCGAGGACGCCTTCGACAAGGTCTTCGCCGTGAACGTGCGTGCACCGTTCTTCGTCACGCAGCAGGGACTGCCGCGCCTGCGCGACGGGGGCCGGATCATCAACATCTCCAGCTCCGTGGCCCGCCTGGCCACGCCGGGAATGATCGCCTACGGCGCCACCAAGGGAGCCCTGGACAACTTCAGTCTCGCCCTCGCCAAGGAGCTGGGCCCCCGGGGCATCACGGTCAACTCGGTGGCCCCCGGAACCGTCCTCACCGATGCCAGCGCGGCCACCCTGCTGGGCGATCCGCATGCCGAGGCGCAAGCGGCGTCTCTTGCCGCCCTCGGCCGGATCGGGCGGCCGGAAGACATGGCCGACATCGTGGCCTTCCTCGCCTCCGACGACGCACGCTGGGTAACCGGCCAGGTCATCGACGCAACGGGAGGCATGGCCCTCTGACGTGCCAAGGGGAGGAACACCGTCGAGCGGCTGATCAACAAGATGAAGGCCTGGCGTGGCATCGCCACCCGGTACGACAAGTCTCCCGACAGCTACCTCGCCGGCCTCCACCTACGCGCCTCGATGATCTGGCTCAAGGACCTCACCCGAGCCACCCATTGATCGGAACTCAATACGGTCCCTAGCTGTACGAGGCCACGACGTTGGTGACGCCGTCACTTAGTCGGGCAGCTGGCGGTTGCCCTCCCGCGCCGCTGTGGGGCCGGTGGTAGTTGTAGTGGAACTCCTCGGCAAGGATCCGGTTATATCGCTCTACTTTGCCCTTGCGGCGGGGCGTGTATGGAGCGATCCGCTGGTGCCGTGACCCGAGGAGAGCCCGAGCGAAGGCGTCGGCTCGGTAGCAGGAGCCGTTGTCGGTGACGATCCGCTCGATGCGAGTGATGCCGTGCGCGGCGAACCAGGCTCGCGCTCTGTGCATGAACGCAATGGCGGTGCTGGCCTTCTCATCGCTCAGCGATTCGGTGTAGGCGAGTCGGCTGTACCCATCGACGGCCGAGTGCAGGTAGGCGTATCCGGCTCGCCGGCCCTTCCGCTTCCGACGCTCGGCAGCCTTGGCTTGATCGCTCCCTCGGCCATGGGCTCGCCAACCGCCGCCGTCGGGGATCCGTCCGACCTTCTTCACGTCGATGTGGACCATGTGTCCGGGCCGGCGGGCTGTGATCCGCCGTGGCTCGCGGTTGGGTTCTCCGTTCGGGGCGAGGAACCGGCGATGGTTCAGCCCGAGCGTGTGCAGGTACCGCGAGACGGTACGGCGGCTGATCTGCCAGCCGTCTTCTTGAAGCTCAAGGGCGATTCGGGAGGCGGACCACTTGTTCCTGCGTCGCAGGTCCTCGATCTGCGCGACGACGTCTGCGTTGATTGCGGTCGGCTGGCGGGACGGAGTCGAGGATCGGTCGAACAATCCGAGGTCCCCGTGTTGGCGATAGCGGTTAACCCACTTCGAGGCGCATGCCCGGGAGATACCCATCTCGGCGGCGACGTGCGCGATCGGCCGGGTGCGGCAGCGGTCGATCAGGCGACGGCGCCCTTCGATGGACAGTGGCGCATTGCGGTGAACCATCCGTGTCAGCTGGCGTCGGGGCGCATCGCGGCCGCGGTGTCCGTGGCGACGGTGAGCGGGTCGGTGAGCGGTCGGCCGAGTAGTTGGGCGAGGTCGGGGCTGGTGGTCCTGAGGAACCCGTGGCGGACGCTGGACGCGATCGAGGCGAGCATCGGCGGCTGGAACGGCAGTAGCGTGCCGTCAGCGAGGAGTTGTGCCCGGTACTCCCTGAGCCCAATGGTCCGGTGGGCGACTCCGAGGGATTCGGCGATGTCGACGGCGGTGATCGGTTCGCCGACCAGGTCATAGGTCTTGCCGGCGTGCGCGGTCGGGTTGCTGGCCACGACGGCTGCGGCCGCGGCCAGGTCCGCCCGCGCCACAGCGGCGAGCGCTCCGTCGCCGAACGCCGATTCCACGCCGTCAGCGGTCCAGGTCAGGAGCGCCCCGAAGAGTTCGGCGTAGAGCCCGTTGCGCAGGACCGTCCACCCAATTCCACTGCCCTTGATCAGCTGCTCGGTGGCCCGATGGGCGAGGGCGAAGCCTAGGTGGTCACCGTCGCCAGCCAGGCTTGTGTACACCACGTGGCTCACGCCATTGCGCACCGCAGCGTCTAGAGCTGCCTGGTGCCGGGTGATGACCTGGTCGTCCTCGGCGTACCCCGCCGAGACGAGGACCAGCGTAGAAACGCCGGTGAGGTCGAGGCTCGTGGGGTCGTCGAAGTCGAGTCGCCGCTGCCCTTCTGCGGGCGATCGAGTGCCGCCCAGGGCGGGCACGTGGCGCTCAGCCAACTCCTGGAGCGTGAGAGAGGCGAGCTGTCCGTTCGCGCCGGTCACCATGATCATTGTGGTTCTGTCTCCTACCGTGGTTCTCTTCAGTAACTACGGTGAGATCTTCAACCGGCCCAGGTCGACCCACAAGGAGGCAGTTTCGTGTCAGTGACGCACACCGAGGTAACCACTGAACCCGCTGAACTCGAACCCTGCGGACAGCAGGACCACCCCGACTGCGGAATCCGCGACGTCCTCGACCGGGTCGGTGACAAGTGGTCGGTCCTCGTCATCGTCGAGCTCGCCAACGGCCCGCGGCGCTTCCGACAACTTCAGCGCGCCATCGATGGGATCTCCCAGCGCATGCTGACCCTTACGGTGCGCCGGCTGGAGCGAGACGGCCTGGTCCTTCGGACCGTGTATCCGACCGTGCCGGCCCAGGTCGACTACCGGCTCACCGAGACGGGCGCGAGCCTGACACACCTCGTCAAGGCACTCGCCGACTGGTCACTCGAACACCGGGCCCACATCGCCCGCGCCCGTGAGACCTACGACAGCGAGCACCCCGACAACGAGATCCGCTGATCAGCGAAACGTCATCAACCTCCTGACCCGCAACATCTAGCATCGCGGTGATGCGAACCACCACAGATGCCCGCGCGAAGAGTCCGGACGCCGTGAAGCCGAGCCTGTCCGTGTCGGTGATGACGCACCCGGACCGGATGAACGCCGCGGAGCGGATCCGGGAGCGGCTGGGGCCGCAGGTTGACGTGCTGCTCGCGGTGGACCCGGAGCCCGACGGCCCCCGGTCCGCGCTGCGCAGCGCACGGCTGGCCTTCTCACAGGCGAGGGAGTCGGGCGCGACGCATCACCTGGTGCTCCAGGACGATGTGGAGGTACCGGACGGATTCGTGGATTCCGCTCTGCGGGGCGTCGCGGTCCACCCCGAGGCGGCGCTCAGCTACTTCGTCGAGTGGGGGTCGCGCACAGCCGTGCTGGCCCGGTGGGCCGCTCTCACCGGAGTGGGCGCCGTCCCCGTCGTCAACCCCTATGTGCCCACCGTCGCGCTGTGTCTTCCCGCCGCCCTGGCCGGGGAGCTGGGGGGATTCCTGGAGTCCGAGGCGTACCAGGGCGAGGCGGACGACCAGGCGGTCCTGCGTTTCGTCCGCGCCACCGGAACCCGTGCACTGGTCACGGTTCCGAACCTCGTGGAGCACTCGGACCTGCCGAGCATCGTCGGGAACACCGGTCACGGTGCACGGCGCTCCGTCAGCTTCCCCGCCGAGCCGTCCTACCGGGATGACGCCTCCGTGCTGGACGTACCGCGGCTCATGCCGTTCTTCGCATGGAACACCGGCGCGGCGCTGGTGATCGACACGGCGAACGACGTACCGGCGACCCAGCGTCCCGCCCTGGACGTCCTGGCTGCCTGGGGCACCGACGAGGCGGCGTTGCGGGAGAGCTTCGCCGCCGCGGTGGGGACGGCCGCGGCCGGCGCCCGCGTTTTCGAGGCGGCGTCGAGGGAGCAGCTCTTCTCCGTCTGGCTGATCGCCGTGGCGATGGGGCGGTGCAGCGGCGGCAGTGGCCGGACACGGTCGCCCTGCTCGGCAGCCGGCTGGACGATCCCGTGGCGGCGGCAGCCCTGTCCACACTCGCTCCGGGGGCCCTGCGCGTCTTCACCGACCCGGACGCACTGCTCCACCACGCCGCCGCCCTGAGCTCCGTCGTCCTGGCGGGCATGATCTGGGGCGCCGAGCACTGCCGCGCGCAGTTCCCGGAGGGCCCGACGCCCGCTGCCTAGGGCGTCCCTTCCTCGTCGGGGCCGTGGCGCCCCGGGGCTCGTCACCCGGGGCGCCACGGCAGGGGTCAGACGCCGAACGCGGCCGGGTACCGGATGGTGCCGGCGGGGACCGGCCGGGCGTCGTCGAGGGCCATGGCCATCATGGCTTCGTCGGGCACCTCGAAGGGCGCCCGGATACCGAAGCGGGAGGCGGGGACGAAGCCGAACCGCGGGTAGTAGTCGGCGTGTCCGAGAACGAGCACGAGGTTCTCCCCCCTGGCCCGGGCGGCGTCCAGAGCGGCGCGGACGGCGGCCGAGCCGGCGCCCGTGCGCTGCACCTGGGGCCGTACCGCGCAGGGGGCCAGGGCGAGGGCGGGCTCGCCGTCGACGTGGCACCGGGTGAGCAGCGCGTACCCGGCCGGGGTGCCGTCGGGGGCCGCGGCGACCACGGACAGGCCGTCGATCCACGCCCGGGGGTCGGCACGCAGGGCGTCGACGATGGCGGCCTCCTCCTCGGTGGGGAAGGCGGAGAGGACGATGTCGCGGACGGCGGCGGCGTCCCCGGGGGTCTCGGGCCGGGTGGTCCAGGTGGTCACGGTGGTTCCGTCCTCGGGAGTGTGAGAGGGGGTGTCGGTGGGGCTGAGGAGGTAGGCGGCGTAGTCGTAGTCGCTGCCGTGTTCGCGACGTACGCCGATCTCTGCCCGGAGCGCGGCGAGCGCCTCCGGCATGCCGGGGAGCTGCGGGTCCGCTCGGGTGATCCGCTGGCTGAGCGGGGTGTAGTACTCGTCCCACCAGTCGCTCTCCGGCAGCGGCCAGTGCGCGCGGACCTCGTACCCGGCGGCCGTCGCGGCGGCGGCGTTCTCGGCGCTGGTGCGCAGCGGGTAGACCGCGTCCCAGTAGGCACGCACGGGCCCGGCAGGGCTGGGAACGGCCCATTCGATCTCGGTGACGACGAGGACGCCGCCGGGGGCGAGCAGGCGGTGCCACGCGCGCAGGGCGACGTCGAAGCCGACGGTGTAGACGGAGCCCTCCGCCCAGATCACGTCGAAGCTGCGGTCGGGGGCGGGCAGCTGGTCCATCGAGCAGTTGACGACCGTGATCCGGTCCTCCAGACCCCGGCGG
Organism: Streptomyces solitudinis; assembly: GCF_036323765.1. Taxonomy (NCBI): domain Bacteria; kingdom Bacillati; phylum Actinomycetota; class Actinomycetes; order Kitasatosporales; family Streptomycetaceae; genus Streptomyces; species Streptomyces solitudinis. The sequence goes on along the minus strand of NZ_JAZDCW010000001.1, from coordinate 233,523 downwards.
GCCGCCTCGGAGGCGAGGCCGTCGAGGTAGGGCTGGTGCAGGTCGACCGCGGTCACCCGCGCGCGGGCCTCTTCGGCCAGCAGCAGGGCGGAACGGCCGGGACCGCAGCCCGCGTCCAGCACCCGCGGGTGCGCGGGCAGCGGTCCGGCCGCCTCCAGCAGGCGCCGTGTGGTGGTGTCGGAACCGGGGCCCTGGCGGGGCAGCCCGTGGTGCAGGGCGAAGAACGCCCCGGTGACCGGGGCGCCGTCCGGGTCCGGCGCGGGCTGGTCGGTGCGGCTCACAGCTGGCGCTCCCGGAACTGGTAGGTGGCGCGCAGCTTCCGCGTGATGTCCTTCCTGACCGCCTCGCGGCCGGCCCGCAGCCGCGCGTCGCTGCGTGAGGCGGTGTAGGCGTTCTCCCGCAGCAGCCGGTGGTAGCTGTCCAGGCGCCGCCGGGGAATCTCACCGGCCTCGACGGCGGCCAGGACGGCGCAGCCCGGTTCGTGCCCGTGACCGCAGTCGGTGAACCGGCAGCCCTGGGCGAGGGTTCCGATCTCGGCGAAGGTCTGCTCCAGCCCGTCCTGGGCGTCGTGGAGGCCGATCGCGCGCAGGCCGGGGGTGTCGAGCAGGACTCCGCCACCGGGCAGCGGAAGCAGCTCCCGCCACGCGGTGGTGTGCCGTCCCTTGCCGTCGACGTCGCGTACGGCGCCGGTGGCCAGCCGGTCCTCGCCCAACAGGTGGTTGCCGAGGGTGGACTTGCCCGCGCCGGAGGGGCCGAGCAGCACGATGGTGCCGTTAAGGACGGCCGTCAGGGTGTCCAGGCCCTGCCCCGTCACGGCGCTGGTGACCAGCACGTCCGCGCCTGGTGCCACCTCGGACACCTCAGCCGCGGCCCGTTGCGCGGCGGCGCACTGGTCGGCCTTGGTGAGCACCACGACCGGCTGGGCTCCGCTCTCCCAGGCGAGGGCGAGCATGCGTTCGGTGCGTCCGTGCTTGAGCGGGGCGGCCAGCGACACCGTCACCACGACGGTGTCGACGTTGGCGGCCAGGGCCTGGCCGTGCGAGGTGCGCGAAGCGGTGGAGCGCACCAGGGCGGTGCGCCGGGCCAGGAGCGCGTGCAGCACCGGGGCGTGGCCGGTGGTGGCGGGACGCAGGGCGGCCCAGTCGCCCGTGCACGGCGCCGACAGGGAATCGCGTGGTGCGGTGGTGCCGGGGACCTCCGCACGGACGACTCCGGCGTCGGTGACCGCCTCGCACAGGCCGCGTTCGGCCCGCACGATCCGGGCCGGGGTCAGTCCGGCAGCGCGATGGGGTGAGAAGGCGTGCTCACACGCCTCGTCCCAGCCGTAGTCCGCCAGGGAACACGGCTGGGCGTGGAAGGAAGAAGGTTGAGACAACGTAGAAGACCCTTGAACGGGGACCCCGTCGAGCGCGAAGCTCCGCCCCCGTGAGCCGTCGGGCTCGGACGGGAGCGAACGTCAGGTCAGACCGGGGCCCGGGACGTGAGGATGGTCCGGTGGGCACTGCGCACGGCAGCGGCCTCGACGGCAGTCATCAACTCACCTCCCGCTTCCGTTCCGCAGCCGACCCGGTTGTCTCTGCGCTTCCCACGCTAGCACGCCCAACTCCCCGCTCTGGGGCGGAACCGGGGACGCGATGGCCGGCGTCCTGGCCGGTCCTGTCCTCCAGCCGTACTCGTGCGTCTGGGAACCGGTCACCCCGCTTCCCGTAACCACCCGCGGCCAGGGGCACATCAGCCTTCAGTGAGGCCAGTGCGCTCCAGGTTGGCGTGACGTGCCGCATCGGATGCTCGACGCAGCAGGGCCCTCACCGCCTGGCTCCTGGCGTACGGACGCAGAGTGGACCGCATGCCGGCCAACGCGGTGTGCAGTCGGCCGCTGTTGAGTAAGGGGTAGCTGTTGAGGAACTCGTGCCAGGAGATCACGGCTTCTCCCAGGCTGTCCTGCCGCAACTGGGTCTCAGCCAGTTTGGCCATGATGAGGGCACGCGACCGTCGTTCCGTGGGGGCCCAGTGCTGCAACGATTCCTCCAGGGCGGTCCTGGCGTCTCCGTAGGAACCGAGGTGGGTGAGGGCGGCCGCCTTGTCGAAGGCGAAAAATCCACGATGGTAGTGATCCACGAACTCCGGGAAAGGATCCTGTTCCCGCAGGAACAGCTCCTCGGCCTCCCGGAATTTGTCCCGTGCCTGGGAATCGGCTCCCAACGCTGCGTGTGCGACAGCGATCCGGCTCAGCACCGAGGCGTGCACGACCGGGGGCAGGCCCGAGGTAATGGCATTCTCCGCGAGGCGCAACGCCAGGAGGAAGTGACCGAGGTGATGAGCCTGCACGCTCATGCTTCGCAGAGTCCAGGCGTACTCGTCCGCACGACCGCACTCGACCGCCAGGGCGAGTGAAGAACGAAAGAAGTGCTGAGCCTGCCCGTGTGCTTCCTCGTCGAAACTCATGAAACCGCACAGCCTGGCCAGTCGGCTGGCCGAGACGAGGAGGTCCTGTCGCTGTCCGCCAGCGCTCGGGGCCCGGAGCCAGAAGCCGACCATCTGGGCCAGGTACCTGCTGCCCGCGGACCGAAAACCACCTCCCCCGTAGAAGCGATCGGCCTCCGAGAACAACCGCACCATGCGGGAGGCTACCTCCGGCTCCTCATCTCCCAGCGGCCAGGACAGGCCATCGGGTGTCGCGGTGAGGCCCTGCGCGTCGCGCCAGGGAGCCACCTCCAGCGCTGCCAGCCGGTAGACGGCCATATGCCGCACCCCCGCAGGGCCCGAGCAGGTGTCCGCGGCGAGTGCAGCCAGGCGTTCCGGCAGCGTGTGCCCTGGCTGGAGGTCGGAAGCGTCGCCGAAACCAGCGTCCGCCGCCGTCACCCTCCTGCGCAGGCGCCGGGACAGCGCTTCGGCGATGACCGCCGGAACCGGGTCACGCGGGCGGGCGCCCGAGTCCCACTGGGACACCGACGCCCGCCCGTAACGCAGCCGGAGTCCCGCTTCGGCTCCGACCGCGTTGACCGCTCTGGAGAATTCTTCTCCACTCCAGCCTGATTCCAGAATCAAAGAATGTAACTTGCCCACCTTTGCCGCATCCTTCTGCACTCGGACCACTCACACCAGCCCCCCACGTGACACCTGACACGCACGGATAAGGAAACGCCATGAAAAATAAACGATAAGGCGTTGTTTTCGTCAAGGCCCGCGGGGTATTCACTCAGCTCTCTTGAGTTTTCCCCAGCACCGTTCGTTCCGGCTCTGTCCGGATGAGGGCGGATCGGGGCGGTGGCTATGACCCAACCGCCCGCCCGTGCGGCCAGAAGCCACCCCACCAAAGAGCCCGGGAAAGCCGGCGCCCGCCCCGCACGACGGTGGGCGGTCCGAGCGTGAACCGGCCGCCGGGACCGCGGAATGCCCACGGGGCGCCATCGCCGTCCAGCGGTGCACGCACCGACCGTGAAGAGAGTCACCGCGTGGTGATCATAGGGTCCGGAGTGGGGGGCAGCATCGCCGCGTTCCGGCTCGCCGCAGCGGGAGTCGACAACGTCGTACTCGAGCGCGGCCGTCGCTGGCCCATCACACCGGCAGGGGACACGTTCCCCCACTTCCCCTCGCTCGACAAACGCTTGATCTGGCTGGACGGCTCATGCCCGCCGCTGTCGGCCGTTCCGCTCCTGCTGTCGCCCTTGCGCGATGCCCTCGCGGCGGCCCTCCCCCGTTCCACCGGCCTCTTGGACATCATCGCGGAGAAGAACCTCGCCATCGTCTGCGGAGCAGGAGTCGGGGGCGGCACCCTGGTCTACGGAGGGGTACTGGCCCAACCGCAGCCAGGCCCCTTCGACCGCATCTTCCCCGCTGAGGTCGACTACGAGGAACTCGATCGTGTGTACTACCCGCGCGCACGCAGGCGCCTGATCGCGGCCCCCTTCCCCGAGGACCTCCTCTCCCACGGCCCCTACCGCTCCAGTCGGCTCTGGCACTCCGCGGCGACACGGTCCGGGCTGCCGACGCAGTGGGTGACCGGCAACTACGACTTCGACGTCATCCGTGCCGAACTCGCCGGCGAGAAGGAACCAGCGGCCATTATCGGTCAGTACCACTTCACCGGCTGCAACAGCGGCGCCAAGATGAGCGTGGACCGTACGTACCTGGCACGGGCGGAGGCCACGGGAAGGACCACGGTTCGGCCGCTGCACAAGGTGACCAGCATCCGCCAGGACCCGCAGGGTCGTTACCGCGTCAGCGTGGACAGACTGACCAGGCACGGAACCGTCCACGAGCGACTGGCCCTGACGTGTGACCGGCTCGTCCTCGCCGCCGGTGTCCACACCCCTCGGATGCTGCTGGCCGCGCGCGAGACCGGTCGTCTGCCCAGGCTCCACGAAACCGTTGGGACCCGGTGGGGGACGAACGGCGACCACCTCCCCGTGATCAGGACCGCCGCCCTGCCGATCGGGGCCAGGCAGGGCGGGCCCGCGGCCGTCCTCGTCCGCAGCCACGACGGCACCGCCACCGTGATGCACTCACCGATGCCGCTGCCGGCCGGAGCGGGACTGCTCCCCTGCGTCGGCATGGGCATCTCCGACCGGTTCGGAGAGTGGACCTACTCCTCCGCCACTGGTGACACCCGACTGCAGTGGGAGACGGGAAACGACGCCACCGCCCGGCGCGCCGTCGGCGAACTCGCCGAACAGGTCGCGCGGCACACTCCTGGCGGTGGTTCCGTGATCGATCCGCCGAGTGCCTACCCTCTCATCGCGCACCCGGTCGGCGGAGCCATGCTCGGCGAGGCCACCGACGCCTACGGGCGACTCCACGGCTATACCGGCCTGTACTGCCTGGACGGCGCGCTGATGCCCGGCTCGACCGCCGCGGTGAATCCGGCACTGACGATCGCCGCCATCGTCGAACGTTGTCTCGACCGCATCATCGATGACTTCGGCCCGGGGAACGGCTGACGCCGCGCCGGTGGCGGGGCGGACCGGCCCGCGTGTGCCACGGGCCGGGGGTCACAGCAGGTCGTCGAAGAGCGGCGCGGCGGGGACGGGCCGGCCGTCCTGGAGCGGCTGTTCGGTCCAGATGACCTTGCCGTCCGCCGTGTAGCGCGTGCCCCAGCGCTGGGCGAGGCGGGCGACGAGGAACAGTCCGCGGCCGCCCTCGTCCGTCGTCGCGGCCCGGCGCAGGTGCGGGGAGGTGCTGCTGCCGTCGGCCACCTCGCAGATGAGGCTGCGGTCGCGCAGGAGCCGCACCCGGATCGGTTCGCCGCCGTAGCGGATCGCGTTGGTGACCAGCTCGCTGAGGATGAGTTCCGTGGTGAAGGCCAGCTCCTCCAGGCCCCAGTCGAGCAGTTGCGCCCCGACGTCGGCACGCAGCCGGGTGACGGCCGCGGGATCGCGGGGCACCTCCCAGCGGGCGCTCTGCCCGGCGTCCAGCAGCCGGGTCCGGGCGACCAGCAGCGCGACGTCGTCCTCGCGGCGCTCGGAGAGCATGGCCGCGACGACGGCCCGGCAGGTCTCCTCCGGGGTGCGGGTGCCCCGGTCGGCCAGCGCCTGACCCAGCAGGTCCAGGCCGTTGCCGAGGTCGCGGTCGCGGCTGCGCACGAGTCCGTCGGTGTAGAGGACGAGCCGGGTGCCCTCGGCCAGCCGCAGTTCGGCCGTCTCGCACGGCAGTCCGCCCAGGCCCAGTGGCGGCGAGACGGGCACCTCGGGGAAGTGGACCTCTCCCGCCGGGCTGACGAGCGCGGGCCCCGGATGGCCGGCGCGGGCCAGTGTGCAGCGCCCCGAGGTGGGGTCGTAAACGGCGTACAGGCAGGTGGCGCCGGTGATCTGCGTGCTGTCGTCCGCGGCGGCGCGGTCCTGGTCCAGCCCGGTGACCAGCTCGTCGAGGTGGCCGACGATCTCCTCGGGCGGCAGGTCGAGGGCGGAGAAGTTGAGGACGGCCGTGCGCAGCCGTCCCATCGTGGCGGCGGCGTGCAGGCCGTGCCCGACGACGTCGCCCACCACCAGGGCGACCCGGGCGCCGGGCAGCGGGATGACGTCGAACCAGTCGCCGCCGACCCCCGCCTCGGCGGGCAGGTAGCGGTGGGCGACCTCCAGCGCGTTCTGCCCCGGCACGTCGCGGGGCAGCAGGCTGCGCTGGAGCGCGACGGCGATGTGGTGCTCGCGCGTGTAGCGGCGCGCGTTGTCGATGCAGACGGCGGCGCGGGCGGCCAGCTCGTCGGCGACGGCCAAATCGTCCTGCTCGAAGGGCTCCGGCCGCCCGGCCCGCCAGAACCCGACCCGGCCCAGGGCGACGCCGCGCACCCGCAGCGGCACCGAGGCGTGCGCGTGCAGGCCGTGGGCGCGGGCCTGCTCGGCCCACTGCGGGTCGTCGCCGGGCACGTCGCGGAAGGCGGCGGGGGCCGCGGGGACGGTGCCCGGGACCGGCGTGCCCACGGGCAGGAACGGGTGGTCCGCGCGGTGTCCGGCGAAGGCGGTGCGGCGCAGCTCCGCGCCGGCGCCGGACGGCTCGTCGCCCCGCAGGACGGAGTCGAGCAGGTCGACGGTGACGAAGTCCGCGAAGCGCGGGACGGCCACCTCCGCCAGCTCTCCGGCCGTGCGGACGACGTCCAGAGTGGTGCCGATGCGCACCCCCGCCTCGTAGACGAGCGCCAGACGGCCGCGGGCCACCTCCGCCCGTCCGGAGACCGCGCGCAGTTCGGTCGTGTCGCGCAGGGTGACGACGCTGCCGGCCGGGCCGCCGTGCACGGCCGTCGGCCGGACGTTGACGGCCAGCAGGCGGTCGCCCGCCGGGTGCACCTCGTCGGTGCACGAGCGGCCCGAGCGCAGCAGCGCGGTGAGGTCGTTCCCGAGGCCGAGGCCGTCCAGGGAGCGTCCCTCGGGGCGCGGGCCGAGGTCCAGCAGGCGCCGTGCCTCGTCGTTGGCCAGCGCCAGCCGGCGCTGCGCGTCGAGGATCAGGACGCCCTCGCGGACGGCGTGCAGCACGGCCTTGTGGTGCTCGTAGACGCGGGTCATCTCGACGGGGCCGAGCCCGTGCGTCTGGCGCCGCAGTCTGCGGCTGACGAGCGCCGCCCCGCCGGTGCTCAGCACCAGCGCGCCCGCCGCCGCGGCGAGGAGCACCGGGAGCTGCCGGTCGACCATGTCGCCGACGCTCTCGGTCTGGAGGCCCGCGGAGACCATGCCGACGACGGTGCCGCCGTCGTCGGTGACGGGCACGACCGCCCGGACGGCCTGCCCCGGCTCGCTCTGGTGGGTGTCGGTGAGCGTCTCCCCGGCCAGTACCCGGGACAGGTCCCCGTCGGCGCGCTCGCCGATCAGCTCGGGCACCGGGTCGGTGTAGCGGACGCCGTCGCGGCCGAGCACCGCGACGAAGTCCACCTGGGCGTCCCGGCGGGCCGCCTCCGCCCGGGGCTGGAGCCGGGCGGTCGGGTCCGGGGAGCGGAGCGCCTCGGCCGTTCCGGGGGCCTGGGCGAAGGCCCCGGCGGCGGCGAGCGAGCGGTTGACGGCGTGGTCGCGGCTGTCGATCCTGGCCTGGAGGACGAGCGCGAGCAGGGCTCCGGCGACGAGCACCGCCGTCACGGCGAGCTGCCACAGGAACATCTGGCCCGCGACGCTGCGCGGGCCGCGCAGCCCGCTCTCCCTCCGGCGGCCGGTGCGCGGGCGGGCGGCGCGGGGCGCCGCGCGGCGCCCCGGCACCCTGAGACGGCCGAACCAGCGCATACCCCCCTTTGTAGCACCGCTGTGCGGTCCGCCCCGAAAGGCGGGACCGGGCGGGCGGCGGCTGAACCGGGGCGCCCGGACCGCCGCCCGCCCCGGTTCAGCCGGCCGGCAGGCCGCCGAGCGCGGCGGCGACACCGAGCAGACCGGCCCCCAGCAGGGCGGGGACGACGCCGCGCCGCGCGGCCAGCAGCCACACCGCTGCCGCGGCCAGCACCCCGTACTGCCAGGCGTGCTGGAGCGCGAGCGTCAGCGGGATGGCGGAGCCCGCGATCGCCCCGATGACGGCGGGGCCCGCGCCGAGGAAGAAGTGCTGCGCGAAGGGCCGCGAGCGCAGCCGGTCGAAGCGCCGTCCGCCCGCGATGACCAGCAGGAACGACGGGCCGAACGCCACCAGCGCGGCCAGCAGTCCGCCCGCGGGACCGGCCGCCGCGTAGCCGACGACGGCGACGGTCTGGACGACCGGGCCCGGCGTCACCTGGCCGAGGGCGACGGCGTTGAGGAACTGCGCGTCCGTCATCCAGCCGTAGGTGTGCACGGCGTCGGCCTGCATCAGGGGGATGATGACGAACCCGCCGCCGTAGGAGAGCGCGCCGACCTTGAAGGCGACCCAGCTCAGTGCGGCCAGTCCGCCCGTGGCGGCGGCCGCGGGGGCGGCGGCCAGCAGCGGCCAGGCGCCGGACGCGGCCCGGGGCCCGCCGCCGTCCGGGGGCCCGTTCCCGTCCGGGGGGCCGCCCCCGCCGTCCCCGTCCGAACCGGGGGCGGGCCGGGGACGGCGGCCGCGCACGCCCGCCTCGAAGGTGCCGCAGGCCAGCAGCACCAGAACCAGCCAGGGACCGGCGGACACCGCGCCGAGCGCGCCGACCAGCAGGTAGCCGTACCAGCGTCCGCGCGCGGCCCGGCCGGCGGCCCGGCGGCGGCTGGCCGCGAGGAGGCCCGTGGCGGCGGACACCGCGACGGCGGCGACCGCCGCGCCCGCCCCGGCGGCCGCGCCGCTCACCCAGCGCGGCGGGTCCCCGGCGAGGAAGAGCGCGGCCAGCGCCAGGATGAGCAGCAGGCCGGGCGCGATGAAGCACACGCCGCCGACCAGCGCGCCCGCCGTTCCGCGCAGCCGCCAGGCGGTGAGGATGGCGAGCTGGGTGGAGGCAGGCCCCGGCAGCAGGCTGGTGGCGGCGATGCCGTCCTCGAAGTCGTCCGGCGTGATCCACCGGCGCCGGGTGACGCACAGGTCGCGCAGCAGCGCGATGTGCGCGGGCGGACCGCCGAAGCCGAGGCAGCCGATGCGCCCCCACTCCCGGCCGATCGTGCCCAGCCTGACCTGCGGGGCGGTACCGTCCACCGCGCTCCCCTCCCGTCACCGGCGCCGCGGCGGACGCCCGGAGGCGACCGCCGCGGCTGTCGTCGAGGACAGAACCTAGCGGGCCCGGGTGACGGGATCAGGACGCCAGGGTGGCGACGAGGACGGCCTTGATGGTGTGCATCCGGTTCTCCGCCTCGTCGAACACCACCGAGTGCTCCGACTCGAAGACCTCGTCCGTCACCTCCAGGGACGCCAGCCCGTGCCGCGCGTGGATCTCGCGGCCCAGCGTCGTGCCGAGGTCGTGGAAGGCGGGCAGGCAGTGCAGGAACCGCACGCCCGGGTTGCCGGTGGCCCGCAGCACCTCCATGGTGACGGCGTAGGGCCGCAGCAGCGCGATGCGCTCGTCCCACACCTCCTTCGGCTCGCCCATGGAGACCCAGACGTCGGTGGCGACGAAGTGCGCGCCGCGCACGGCCTCGGTGACCTCCTCGGTGAGGGTGACGCGGGCGCCGGTGCGTGCGGCCAGCGCGTGGGCGCGGTCGATGACGTCCTGCTCGGGCCACAGCTTCCTGGGCGCGGCCAGGCGCACGTCCATGCCCAGCAGGGCGCCGGTGACGAGGTAGGAGTTGCCCATGTTGGAGCGGGCGTCCCCGAGGTAGGCGAAGGCGGTCTCCTCAAGCGGCTGCTCGCCGTGCTCGGTCATGGTGAGCACGTCGGCCAGCATCTGCGTGGGGTGCCAGTCGTCGGTGAGCCCGTTGTAGACGGGCACCCCGGCGTGCGCGGCCAGTTCCTCGACGACCTCCTGGCCACTGCCCCGGTACTGGATCGCGTCGAACATGCGGCCCAGGACGCGGGCGGTGTCCTTCACCGACTCCTTGTGCCCGATCTGTGAGGCCGTGGGGTCGAGGAACGTGGTGGAGGCGCCCTGGTCGGCGGCGGCGACCTCGAAGGCGCAGCGGGTGCGGGTGGAGGTCTTCTCGAAGACGAGGGCGATGTTGCGCCCGCGCAGCCGCTGGGTCTCGGTGCCCGCCTTCTTCTCGGCCTTCAGTCCGGCGGCCAGGCGGACGAGGTGGCGGAACTCCTCCGGCGTGAAGTCCAGTTCCTTGAGGAAGTGGCGGCCCGTGAGGTCTGTCGCCATGGAAGGGCTCCTCGGTGGCGTGCGGGAACAAGAGGCGAACGGAAGTATATACGTCATCTCGTATCCCTATGCAGGGCGGCTCAGCCGTCCACCGGGTCGCGCTGCACGGGGCAGCTCATGCAGCGCGGGCCGCCGCGCCCGCGGCCCAGCTCGCTGCCCGGGATCTCCAGCACCTCGATGCCCTGCTCGCGCAGGTGGGTGTTGGTGGTGACGTTGCGCTCGTAGGCGACGACGACGCCGGGTTCGACGGCCAGCACGTTGCAGCCGTCGTCCCACTGCTCCCGCTCGGCGGCCCGCACGTCCTGCACGGCGGTCAGGACCCGGATCGCGTCCAGTCCGAGGGCCGCCGCGATGGCGCGGTGCATGTGCTCGGGCGGGTGGTCGCTGACCTTCAGCTCGTCACCGGCCGCGCCGGGCTCGATGGTGTAGGAGCGCAGCATGCCGAGCCCGGCGTACTGGGTGAAGGTGTCCCCGTCGACCATGGTCATCACGGTGTCCAGGTGCATGAACGAACGCTGCTTCGGCAGGTCGAGGGCCACGATCGTCCGCGCCGAGCCCGCCTCGAACAGCGCCCTGGCCAGCCTCTCCACCGCCTGCGGGGTGGTGCGCTCGCTCATGCCGACCAGCACCGCGCCGTTGCCGATGACGAGCACGTCGCCGCCCTCGATCGTGGAGGGGTGGGTGCTCTCCCCGCGCGACCAGAAGGTGAAACCGCCCCCGGCGAACAGCGGGTGGTGGCGGTAGACCGCCTCGTAGTGCACGGTCTCGCGCTGCCGCGCGGGCCAGCGCATCGCGTTGATGGCCACACCGTCGTAGACCCAGGCCGACGTGTCGCGGGTGAACAGGTGGTTGGGCAGCGGGCTGAGCAGGAAGTCGTCGGGCTCCGCGACGTGGAAGCGCACCGAGACGGGCTCGGCGTGCCGCTCCAGGAACTCACGCTTGGTCTCCCCGCCGATGAGTATCCGGGCCAGCTCGGGCGAGGACAGCTCGTCGTGGGCGGCGCGCAGGTGGCCGGCGGCCAGCGGGCCGTACTCCCTCTCGTCGAAGACCCGGTCCAGGACGAGGGCCCGGGCGGCGGGCACCTCCAGCGTCTCGGCCAGCAGGTCACCGAAGAGGTGCACCTCCACCCCGCGGTCGCGCAGCAGGCCCGCGAACGTGTCGTGCTCCTGCCGGGCCCGGCGTACCCACAGGACGTCGTCGAAGAGCAGGTCGTCCTTGTTGGTCGGGGTGAGCCGCTTCAGCTCCAGGCCCGGGTGGTGCAGGATGACGCGGCGCAGCCGCCCGGCCTCGGAGTCGACGTGGAATCCCATGCGCCCATCCTGTCCGAGCCGGGCGCCCCGTGCCCAGGGGACGCCTGGGCACGGGGCGCCCGGCTCAGCCGTCGTTCCCGGCGAGCGCGGCGCTCAGCCGGGCGATGCGGGAGGGGCCGACGCGGCAGCAGCCGCCCACGAGCCGGGCCCCGGCGGCACGCCAGCGGATGGCCGCGGCGACGTCGTAGGTGCCGGGGCCGCGCCAGGCGCGGCGGGCGGCGTCCCAGTGCTCGCCGCTGTTGGGGTAGGCGACGCCCGGCTTGCCCGTGACGCGGACGGCCGTGCGCACCGCCTGCTCGACGTCGCCGGGGGCGCAGCAGTTGACCCCGGCCGCGATGACCTGGTCGTTGCCGGCCGCCACCGCGAAGGCTTCGGCCAGCGGCTGGCCCGCGCGGGTCCGGCCCCCGGCGACGGTGTAGCTGAGCCACACCGGGAGGCCGGTGCCCTCCGCGGCGCGGAGCAGCGCCTCCGCCTCCGTCACGTCCGGGACCGTCTCCAGCGCCAGCACGTCCGGCGCGGCCGCCGCGAGCGCCTCCACCCGCGGCCGGTGGAAGCGGACCAGCTCCGCCGTGGTCAGCCCGTACCGGCCTCGGTACTCGCTGCCGTCGGCGCGCACCGCCCCGTAGGGGCCGACCGAGGCCGCGACCCACACCGGGCGCTGCCCCGCGGCCTGGCGGGCCAGGTGCACGCTGCGGGCGAACAGCGCGGCCGACTCCGCCAGTCCGGTGCCCCGGCGGGCGAAGCCCGCGAAGGACGCCTGGTAACTGGCGGTGATCAGGACCCGCGCCCCCGCCCGCACGTAGGCCGCGTGCGCGGCCGTCAGCTCCCCGGGGCCGTCCGCGAGCAGCCGGGCCGACCACAGCGCGTCGTCGAGGTCCGCGCCCTGGTCGGCGAGCTGGTTGGACAGCCCGCCGTCCAGCACGAGCGTGCCTCCGGCGAGGGCGGCGGCGAGCGGGAGCGCGGGGCGCGTCACGACAGCTGCGGCTGGACCTGGGCCGAGATCAGTTCCAGGTGGTCCAGGTCACCGAGGTCGAGCATCTGGAGGTAGATGCGGGAGGAGCCCGTCTCGGCGTAGCGGCCGATCTTGTCCACCACCTCGTCGGGCGAGCCGGCGAGCCCGTTCTCCTTCAGTTCCGCCACGTCACGGCCGATCGCGGCGGCGCGCCGGGAGACCTCGGCGTCGTCCTTGCCGACGCAGGCCACCAGGGCGTTGGAGTACACCAGGTCGCCGGGGGCGCGTCCGGACTCGGCGGCGGCGGCCCGGACCCGCCCGAACTGGCGGTCGCTGTCCTCGACCGAGGCGAAGGGGATGTTGAACTCGTCGGCGTACCGCGCGGCGATGCGCGGGGTGCGCGTCGCCCCGTGGCCGCCGACCAGCACCGGGATGCGGTCCTGCGCGGGCTTGGGGAGGGCCGGGGAGTCGGTGAGCCGGTAGTGGGTGCCCTCGTAGCTGAAGGTCTGCCCGGACGGGGTACCCCACAGACCGGTGATGACGGCCAGTTGCTCCTCCAGCCGGGCGAACTTCTCCTTCGGGAAGGGGATGCCGTAGGCCAGGTGCTCGGCCTCGAACCACCCGGTGCCCAGCCCGAACTCCACGCGCCCGCCGGACATCGCGTCCACCTGGGCGACCTGGATCGCGAGCACACCGGGCAGCCGGAACGTGCCCGCCGTCATCAGGGTGCCGAGCCGGATGCGGCTGGTCTCCCGGGCCAGCCCGGCGAGGGTGATCCAGGCGTCGGTGGGCCCCGGCAGGCCGTCCGCGTCGCCCATGGCCAGGTAGTGGTCGGAGCGGAAGAAGGCGTCGAAGCCCAGGTCCTCGGCGGCCTTGGCCACCGTCAGCAGCGTGTCGTAGCTGGCCCCTTGCTGGGGCTCGGTGAAGATGCGGAGATCCATGCCCCCCATCCTGCCGCCCCCGGTCCCCGCTCATGCGCGGCGGGCGGCGCGCGGCGTCCGTCCGGGCGCACCGCGCCACCGGCCCGGCGGTGCGGCACCTGAGCGGCCCGGCGGCCCCCGGGGCGGCGCGGCCGGCGGCCCGCTCAGCCCGGCGGCCCGTCCGCCGGAGCGGCGGTGAGACGGTGCAGCAGCCCGGCCGCGCGGTCCGCGCACTCGCCGGTCGCGTCGATGGCCTCCAGGCACTGCCAGTACAGCGCCTCCTCCTCCGTCCCGGCCGCCACCTCGGCCAGCACGGCGCCCACCGCGCCGAGCAGCAGGCCGAGTTCACGCACCGCGCGGCCCGGCTCACGCACCTCCGTGAGGCGGGCGGCCCGCACACCGGCCCCGCCGCCCGGCAGGGCGCGCGGCCAGGCTCCCGCCTCGCACAGTGCGCCCGCCTCGGCCCTGGCCCCTTCCGGGCCGGTGCGGGCCAGCAGGCCGCCCACCGCCTGCGCCAGGGCGTGCGCCTGCCACGCCTCCGCCACGATCTGGGCGCCGTCCCCGCACCGCGCGAGCGCGGAGCGGCCGACGCTGATGAGCCGTACCGCATCCATCGGTCCTCTCCGTCCGGCCACGAGCCGTGGGGCCCGGTTCGTCACTCACCGTGAGGCACGAAAGGACACAGCGCCAGAGGGGTCCGGACATCTGTGGAGGAGCCGTCCCCTGTGGACAACGTCGTCACCCCGCAGGGTGAGGACCGCCGGGGGAAGAAGGTGATCCGCCCGGTACGGGGAAGCGCCGCTCGTTGCGGTCGATCTTCGCGTCGAGGGCCTGGAGCGCGTCGACGCCGAGCACCTCGCAGAACTGGAGCAGGTACGCCAGCACGTCGGCGACCTCGTCGCGCACCCGTGCGGCCGTCTCCGGTTCCGCCATGACGCGGGACGCCTCCCCGGGCGTGAGCCACTGGAAGATCTCCACCAGCTCGCCCGCCTCGACGCTCAGCGCCGCGGCGAGGTTCTTCGGGTTGTGGTACTTCCCCCAGTCGCGGGCGGCGGCGAAGGCCGCCAGCCGCCGCTGCCGCGCGGCGAGTCCGCCGTCGTTCTCCGTGCTCATGCGCCCAGGTCTACCACCGGCCCCCGCGGGCCGTTCGCCGGGGCCGCCGTCAGCGGCGCCCGCGGCGGGTCAGCGGCCGCTGACCTCGATGCCGACGGGTGTGATGAGGAAGACGTCGGTGTCGACCCGGTGCATGCTGCCGGACAGGCCGAAGACGACTCCCCCGGCGAAGTCGAGGACCCGCCGGGCCACGTCCGGTTCGGCTCCGCTGAGGTCGAGCAGCACCGGCAGCCGCTCCATCAGGTACTCGGCGACGTCGCGGGCGTCGGCGAAGACGCGCACCCGGGCGACGACCAGCTGCCGCCCGTCCCCGGCGCGGTCCTCGGCCGGGCGGGCCGCCCGCGCCGCCGGGAGGTGCGGGACGGTGTCCCACGATCCCCACGCGTGGCCGCCGCGCAGCGGGACGACCTCGGCCAGGCCGTCCCACTCCTCTTCGGTGGCGTCACCGGGTATCCGCATGGTCACGAGTGTAGGGAAAGGACGCCGGTCGGCGGGTCGTCCGACGCCGTGTCGCGGTGCCCGGTCCGGCGGGGCCGGGCACCGCGCCTCACCCGGGGGTGAGCAGCGACGTCTCCGCCGGGGCGATGTCCAGGCACAGCACGTCGGCGCCGCCGGGCCCGAACAGGGCGATCTCGCCCTGCGCCAGCCCGCCGGCCAGCCGCCCGGCGCCCTCCCCGAGCACGGGCGTGACGGCGTCGGCGTACCCCGCGTCCAGCACCAGGACGGCGTCGAGGCGCTGCCAGTGCCCGGAGCGCGCGGGGGGCCGCCGGGTGACGTGCACGACCGTGGTCCACGGCCCGTCGGCCGCCGCCGTCGCCGGGGGCCTGCGCAGGTCCGTGACGAGGGCCTGCGGCCCGTCCCCGGCGTCCGGGGGTTCCCCGGGCGTGTCCGGCCAGCCGCCCGCGTCGCCGGTGACGGCCAGCCGGTCCCCGCAGGCGGCCTCCAGCAGCGTCCACTGGTCGGGCACCCGCGTGGCCGCGGTGACCCGCGCGCCGACCGCGACGAGGCGGCACGCCAGCAGCCGCCCGAACAGCGACTCGCCGAGCACCCCGATCCGGGTGCCGCGCGGACCGGCGCCGGGCAGGGTGACGGGCCGGCCCACGCGGTCGGCGCCGAGGTGGACACCGCTGTGGGCGGCGCGCAGCGGGAAGCCGGGCGTCTCCTGCCGCGGCCAGTCCACGGCCGGCAGCACCGACAGGTCGGGCGGCGGCACGGCCGTCCGCCGTGGCGTCGGGTTCATCTCACAGCTCCGTTTCCCTCGTGAAGCCGGTCGCCGCGGCGAGCGGCCGGGCGGGGTGGGCCAGGGGCAGCGTCGCCACCACACCGGCGCGCTGGGCGTCCGTCAGCGGCTGGGCGGTCCCGTCCGCCAGCAGCCGGTCGCGGGCCTCGGCGCAGCGCTGGGCCGCGGTGCTCACCAGCCGCACGGCCGTCCGCACCCGGGGGTGCTCGGCGCCGCGGGTGACGGTGGCGGCGGCGACGGTGCGCTCGGCGCCGGACCCGGCGAGGGCGGTGAGCAGCCGGTCCCACGCCCCGGGGCCGGTGACGCGGGCGGCCAGGGCGCAGTGCGTGGCGTGGCCGCCCGCCCAGCTGTCCGGCAGGGCCCGTCCGTCGCCCGCCGGGTCCCCGGTGCGGCGCAGCAGGTCCCGCAGGGCGGCGGCGTCCAGCGGCCGCGCGGGGACGTCGAGCCGGGCGAGGCGGGCGCGCAGCCGGGCCGAGGCGGCGGCCAGCGCGGTGTGCGCGCCGGTGGCGCCGCCGCCGCGCGCCTGCGCCACCTCGGGGGCGTCCCACGGCTCGTAGCGCAGCACCAGGTGCGAGACGACGGCGACGGGGCGGTGGACGACCGGGAGCTGCCGGTAGCCGAGCGTGGGCGCGAAGCGCCGGTGGAAGTCCCAGGCGGGCGGCCCGTGCTGCTCGACGAGGAGCTGGACGGCCGCCGGGCGGCAGGGGTCGCCCGCCAGCCAGTCGGCGAGCGTCCCGGCCGCGAGGGCGGGCAGCACACCGGGCGGCAGGGCGAGGGCGGCCGCGTAGCCGCGCCCGTCGCACAGGACGCCGACGGCCGGTCCGTTGCGGTCCGTCACCTCGCCGACCTCCAGCGCGGGGAGCAGCGCGGCGGCCAGGCCCAGGTCCGCGGCGGCCGGACGGGCGTCGGGCGGGGCGAAGGCGTCGCGGCGCAGCCGCTTCAGGAAGCGCGCGTCCGCCCAGCCGCCCTTCACGCGCAGCAGGGCGAGCACGGCGGTGGCGCCGCCCGTGGCGCCGAGCGCCCAGCCCTCAGGGCCGCCGAACGCCGCCGCGGCCAGGCCGCAGGCCGCGGCGGTCTGCACGGCGACCAGGCGGCCCCGTCCGAAGGTGCGCGGTGCGGTGGTGGTCATGAGCCCTCCCCTTCGCTGGAGTCCTCGCCCGGAGCGCCGGGGTCCGCGTCCACACCGGCGTCGGCGTCCGCCCCGGCGCCGGGGCCGTCGGTGTACCGGCCGCGCTGCTCGACGGCTGCGGCCCGGGGGTCGAGCACGGGCCCCTGCGGCAGCAGCGCGACGAACGGCTTGGGCACCGTCGGCGCGTCCTGCGGGCGGTAGCGCAGCCGCTCGACGGCCTCGGCGGAGGCGAACGGGTAGGCGGTGCCGCTGTCGGTGACCAGGGTGTGCGTACCCCCCGACCCGGCCGACGCGCTGGCCCGCACGAGCGCGCCCCGGCCCGCGGGGACGTAGACCCGGTCCACGGGGCCGAGCGCGGTGCCGTCCGCCGGGGCGACGGGCGTCAGTCCTTCGGGCGCGGGCATGCGTGCGGGCAGGTGCACGGTGGCCTCCCAGGCCGTGTCGCCCGGTGTGGAGCCGGGCGGGGTGCTGACGCACAGCGGGCCGTTCCGGTCGGGCTGGCGGGCCTTCGGCAGCCGCTCGGGCCAGGCCGGGTCGCCGGGCGCGGGGGCGGCGGAGCGGGCGGCCGCGGCGGCCTGGGCCGGGGTGAGCCGGTGCTCGGTGACGCCGGTGGTGCGCAGCAGTGTGTAGACGAGTTCGGAGACGGCGGCGAGCCCGTCCGCCCGGACGACGTGGTACTGCGGGCTGACACCGCCGAGGTCGCTGTGGGCGAGGTCGCCGACGGCCGCGGGTACCGGCAGCGGCACGTCCGGGGCGCCGCCCCGCTCGGTCTCCGGCGTGGTGAGGGCGGGGCCTTCCGGCACGGTGGCCAGCAGGGCGTCCGGCAGCGGCAGCGGTTCGGTCCGCTGGAGGCCGAGCGCCCCGCGCAGGTTCTCGGGCAGCAGGTGGCGGCGGCCCTCGGTGAGGAGCCACAGGTCGTCGCCGGGGGCGCGGACGAGGACGGTCGCCGACGGCGCGGGAGCACCGGAGCGCGTCGCCGGGGCCGCTTGGGGCACGGCGACGTACAGGGCCGTCTCCGGGCGCTGGTCGGTGTCCTGGCCGGGGACGGTGCACACCGTCCAGGCGTCCTGGCTCAGATCGCCCGTGCCGGGCAGCGCGTCGGGGGCGGCCGGGATGCCGACGGGCAGTCCGCGCGGGGCCGTCCGCAGCGCCTCGGAGCGGACCTCGGTGAGCTGGCCGCCGCCGACGAGCAGGGCGGAGGCGAGGTTGAGCGCCGGGTGGACGGTGCCGTCGCTGACGACGTACCGGTCGCCGCTGCCGCTGACGACCACCGCCCCGTTCCCGGGCAGCTCGGGGCCGCGTCCGCCGCCGAGCCATCCGGCGATGCCGAATCCGGCCATGATGAGGACGCCGACGGCGACGCCGCCCGCCAGCGAGCGGTTGAGCCGCCGTCTGGGGTCGCGCAGGGCCTCGTCGGCGCCCCGGGTGAGGCCGGTCGTGCGGCGCCGGTTCTCGTACGCGTGGGACTCGGCCCGTTCTCGTGTCGTCGCCATGCCGGTCTTCCTGTGGGTCTTCGTCGTGCGGCCCGGTGCTCGGCGCACCGGGCCGGGGGCGGGGAGCGGTCGGGTGCGCTACCCGGTTCAGCGGCCGCGGGCGGCGCCGGGTGCGGTCCGGGCGGGGCCGGGGCGGGCGGAGCCCGGTCGGGGGCCGGGCGCCGGACCGATCCGCTCCAGGGCGGCCGGCTCCGGGCGGTGCTCCCGCCGGGCCCGCGGGGCGGCGGGGGCACCGCCCGGCGGTCCCGGGCGCCAGCCGCGGGCGGCGGCCCGGCGGACGGCCGGGGCGCCGAGCAGGGTGAGCGCGACGGCCAGCAGCAGGCCGCCGCTCCACGCCAGCGCGGTGGCGGCGGCCGGGGTCAGCAGGGGCTCCTCGCGGGGGACCGCCTGGACGGGGACGGCTCCGGGGCGCCCCGCGTCGTCCGCCGCGCCCGTCCCGCCGCCGGCTCCCGCGCCCGCGTCGCCGAGGTGGGTCAGTGCCGCGAACGGGTCCACGAGTCCGGCGCCGGTGCGCGGGTTCGGGCCGCCGCCGACGGGGGCGGCCGACTCCACCAGGCGCCGGGCGACCTCGGGTGCGCCGAGTCCGGGGAAGCGGCTGCGGATGAGGGCCGCGGCCCCGGAGACCTGGGGGGCGGCGAAGCTCGTGCCCGTGACCTGCTGGTAGCCCGAGCCGCCGGACGCCGGCGCGATCTCGGCGTCCCCGTAGGCCGCGAGGTCCACCCAGTCGCCCTGGTTGGAGGCGTCCAGCGGCTGCCCGTCGGCGTCCACCGCGCCGACCGCGAGCACGCCCGGGTAGGCGGCCGGGTACACCGGTGTCCCCCGCGTGCCCTCGTTGCCGGCGGCGGCCACGACGACGACGTCCCGGGCGACGGCCCGCGCGACGGCCCGGCGCACCGGTTCCCGGTCGACGGGCAGGGCGAAGGACAGGTTGAGCACCCGTGCCCCGGCGTCGACGGCCGCGTCGATGCCCGCCGCCAGGGTGCGGCCGGTGGCGCGGTCCACGCCGTCCACGACGCGCACCGGGTGGATGCGGGCGCCGGGGGCGACGCCGGTGACCCGGCGCTCGCCGCCGCGGCGCGCGGCGAGGAGTCCGGCGACGGCGGTGCCGTGCCCCGCGCAGTCCAGGTGCGGCGCCCGCGGCCGCTGCTGCCGGAACTCCTCGGCGGTGCGGACGGTGGCCAGTTCCGTGCCCGGCTCGACGGCGCCGGACAGCTCCGGGTGGCGTCCGTCCACGCCGGAGTCCACGATGCCGACGGTGACGCCGGTGCCGTCGGCCAGGTCCCACGCCTGGACGAGGCCGAGACGGTCGGCGAGCGGGCGGCCCGGCAGCACGTCGGGCAGCGGGGCGCCCTCCTGCGGCGGGCGGGAGCAGGCGGTGTCCACCCGGTCGGGCGCGGCGTGGGCGGGCTGCGCCGGGGGCAGCGGCGCGGCGAGGGCCGCCGCCGCGGCGACCGCGGCGGCCCGCGCCCGGTGGCGGCCGCTCATGCGCGCAGCTCCAGCAGCGCGGTGTAGACCTCCCAGACGGCGAGCACCAGCGGCACCGCCGCCAGCAGGAACAGCGTCTCGACGGCGTCCAGGGTGCGGGCCAGTCGGGGGTTCTGGCGGCGGCGCCCGCTGAGCACGCCCACCGCGCAGGCCACCAGGGCCGCCACCGCGCACACCGGCAGCGCGACGCCCAGCAGCGGCACCGGCCGTCCGGCGAACGCGGCGACGGTGAACGCGGCGGCGCCCGCGAAGACGGTGAGCGCCGCGGCCAGCGCGGTTCCCACCTGGGCCGCCTCCCGGAACAGCCGGGCCCGCAGCGCGGCGAGCAGTCCGAGCGTCCCGGCCAGCACCGGGGCCCACAGGCCGCCCGAGGCGAGCAGCAGCAGGGCGCCGCCGGTGACGACGGCGAGGCTGCCCGCGAGCAGCCCGGTGAGCAGCCGGCGGGCCCGTTCCACCCGGCGGCGGAGCTGGTCGTGGCCCATCGGCGCGGGCAGGCCGGCCAGTTCCTCGGCGTCGGCGGCCAGTTCGGGGCCCGGGATGTGGGCCAGCCGCAGCGCGAGCGCCGGGAGCAGCGGGGTGACGGCGAGGGCGAGCGGGGCGGCGACGGCGGCGGCCCGGGCCGGGTCCGTGGACCACACGGCGGCGATCAGGGCGCCCGGGGCGGCGAGGACCCCGGCGGTGACCAGCGCCGCGAAGGTGCCGTCGCCGCCGCCGACCAGCAGCGGTCCGGCCGCGCCCAGCACCGCGACCACCGCGCAGACCAGCAGCAGGTGGGCGGCGCCGAAGCCGCCGTCGTCGCCGAGCAGGGCGGTGGCGCCCACGGCGGCGAGCGGCGCGGCGAGCACGGCCGTCCAGGTGCCCGCGGCCGCGTCCGCGAAGGCGCGGGAGACGAGGGCGGCGACGCCGAGGGTGAGCAGCGCGGCGGCCAGGGCGAGGATGCCGGGCAGCAGTCCGGGGGCGGCGGCGAGCGCGGCGGCCGCGCCCAGGGCCGCGGCGCTGCCCGCGGCGGCGGCGCCGCGCCGTACCCCGGCGGGCGGCCACGGATCGCGCACGCCGTGCTCGGTGATGACCTCGACCACGTCGTCGTAGAGCGGTTCGGTGGTGTCCTCGGTGCCGTGCGCGAGGAACAGCAGGTCGCCCTCGCGGACGTCCTGGGCGGACAGCGGGCGGGCGGCGTCCAGCCGGGTTCCGTCCGCGCGGCGGAGCACCCAGCCGCCGTGGGAGACGCCGCCGTCGGGCCCGGGGTCCTCACCGGCGTGCCGGACCAGGGCGGGCATCAGCCGGGCCAGCGGCACGCCGAAGGGCACGGCGAGGTCGGCGCGGCTGCGGGGTCCGGCGAGCGCGAGGCGGCAGAAGTCGCCGCCGGCCGGCCGTTCGCCCGGGCCGCCCGCGCTGTCGGGCTCCGCCGGGGTGGGGGCGAGGGCAGGGACTGCGTTCATGTGCGTGTCGTCCACTTCGCTTCGGGCGTCTTCTCGGTGCCGCGTCCGCGTGCGGGCGGCGGCTGCGTCCGCTGCCGCGGCGCGCGGGGTCGGCGGTTCACTGGGGGGCGTCCAGGCGGGCGAGCTGCACCGGGGTGGTGCCGTGCCTGCGGTGCAGCAGCAGGCCGCGGCCCTTCCTGCGTTTGGCCGAGCGGTGCCCCCAGATGCCGGGCTCGTCCTTGGGGACGCTCATCAGCACGCCGGGGAAGTTGAGTTCGCGGGCGCGGCCGAGGACGGGGTCGCCGCTGGCGCGGGCCGCGCCCCCGGCCTGCCGGGCGACGTACAGGTGCAGCCCGATGCTGCGGGCCTGCGGCAGGAACTCCACCAGCGGGCGCAGCGGGTTGCCGGCGGAGGTGGCCACGAGGTCGTAGTCGTCGACGACGAGGTAGATCTCCGGGCCGCGCCACCAGGAGCGCTCCCGCAGCTCCTCGGGGGTGACGTCGGGCCCCGGCAGCCGCTTGCGGAAACCGTCCACGAGTCCGGCGACGATGTCGGCCGCGGTCTCGTGGTTGGTCGCGTAGCCCAGCAGGCTGTCCCCGTCGAACTCCTGGAGCATCGTCATCCGGTAGTCGAGGAGCACGAGTTTGGCCTGGGGCGGCCGCCAGGTCTCCACGACCTGCCGGGCGACCGAGCGCAGCAGGGCCGTCTTGCCGGTCTCGCTGTCGCCGATGGCGATGAGGCCGTTGTCCTCGCCGGGCCGGAAGACGACCGGTTCCAGGCGGGTGCCCTCGACGCCGATGACGACGCCCGGGGCGGTGCCCGCCCGCTCGGCGGGCGCCTCGATCGCGGCGTGCGGGTAGGTGTCGGGCAGCATCCGCACGCGCGGCGCGGGCGGGCCCTGCCACGCCCCGGCGACGCGCCGCACCAGGTCGGTGATGCCGGCGGCCAGGTCCTCGTCGGTGTGCCGCCCGTCGATGCGCGGCACGGCGCCGAGGAAGTGCAGCCGGTCGGCGGTGAGGCCGCGTCCGGGCCGGTCGGCGGGGACGGCGCGCTGGAGCTTGCGGTCGACCTCGGAGTCCAGCGCGTCGCCGAGCTTCAGCTCGATCTTGGTGCCGAGCAGGTCGCGCAGGCCCATGCGCAGGTCGAGCCACCGGTTGCCGGTGACGACGAGGTGGATGCCGTAGGTGAGCATCCGCCCGGCGACGCCCATGAGGGTGGCCTCCAGGTCGGGGTAGCTCTGCCGGAGCACCTGCCAGCCGTCCACGACGAGGAAGACGTCGCCGAAGGGGTCGTCGGTGATGTGGCCCCCGGCGCGCAGCCGCCGGTAGTCGGCCATCGAGTCCACGCCCAGCTCGCGGAAGCGCAGCTCGCGCTGTTCGAGCACTTCCAGCGTCTCGGCGACGGCGCGGTTCACGGCCTCCGCGTCGAGGCGCCCGGCGACGCCGCCGACGTGCGGCAGCCCGCCGAGCGCGAAGAGGGTGCCGGAGAAGTCCAGGCAGAAGAACTGCGTCTCGCGCGGGGTGTGGCGCAGGGCGAGGGAGGCGATCAGGGAGCGGACGACGGTGGACTTGCCGCTGCGCGGTCCGCCGACGACGGCGACGTGCCCGCCCGCGCCGGAGAGGTCCAGCGTCATGGGGTCGCGCCGCTGGTGGAAGGGGCGGTCCACGGTGCCGACGACGGCGCGCGGCCCGCGGCCGTCGTCGGCGGTGGTCAGGCCGCGGCCCTCGCGGACGGTGAGGCCCGGGTGGAGCGCGTCGAGGCTGTCGGGCTCCTCCAGCGGGGGCTGCCACACCTGGTGGGCCTGCGCGCCGCGGCCGACCATCTGCTCCGTCATGACGCTCATGATCGTGGTGCCCAGGTCCTCCTCGTCCCCGAACTCGTCGTCCGCCAGGACGGGGGCGGGTCCGGCCGGGCGCAGCGCCGCGGGCACGGTGACGTAGTCGGCGGGGAAGGGCCGCACGTCCACCGGCCCGCCCAGCGCGGTGCGGCCGCCGCCCTCCCCGGTGCGGTAGGCGCCGGAGACGTAGGCGGCGCGGAACCGCTTGAGCGTGGTGGTGTCGGTGCGCAGGTAGCCGTGCCCCGGCGCGCTGGGCAGGTGGTGGGCGTCGGTGACGCCGATGGCGGTGCGGCTCTCCTGTTCGGAGAACGTGCGCAGGCCGATCCGGTAGGACAGGTGTGCCTCCAGGCCGCGCAGCCGGCCCTCGTCCAGCCGCTGCGAGGCGAGCAGCAGGTGCAGGCCCAGCGAGCGGCCGAGCCGTCCGATCTGCACGAACAGGTCGGCGAAGTCGGGCTTTTGGGCGAGCAGTTCGGAGAACTCGTCGACGACGATGAACAGGCTGGGCAGCGGCGTCAGCTGCGCGCCGCGCTGCCGGGCCCGCTCGTAGTCGCGCACGGAGACGAGGTTGCCCGCGTCCCGCAGCACCTCCTGGCGGCGGTTCATCTCCCCGGACAGCGCCTCCTGCATGCGGTCCACGAGGGTGAGGTCGTCCTCCAGGTTGGTGATGACGGCCGCGACGTGCGGCAGGTCGGCCATCCCGGCGAAGGTCGCGCCGCCCTTGAAGTCCACCAGGACGAAGTTGAGCTGCTCGGTGGAGTGGGTGGTGGCCATGGCCAGGACGAGGGTGCGCAGCAGCTCCGACTTGCCGGACCCGGTGGCGCCCACCAGCAGCCCGTGCGGGCCCATGCCGTTCTGCGCGGACTCCTTGATGTCGAGGTCCAGCACGCCGCCGTCGGCGGAGAGCCCGATGGGGACGCGCAGCCGGTCGCGCAGGGGGCGCGGGCGCCACAGCGTCTCCAGGTCGAGGCGGCCCGCGTCGTCCACGCCGATGAGGGCGGGCAGGGTGGTGTCGGCGGAGTCCAGGTCCTCGGTCTGCGCGGTGCGCGCGTCGAGCCGGTGGCCCGCGAGCTGCTGCGCCAGGGCCTCGGCCTCGGCCCGGCTCAGCGCGTCGGCGTCGCCCAGTTCGTCGGTGGTCTCCCCGCTGCGGACGGCGAGGGTGCCGTCGCTGACCTCCAGCCGCACCCCGTGCGCCTCGGTGAGCACGCGGGCGTGCCCGTCCAGGTCGATGACGGTGACGCCCTGGAGCCCGTCCGGGTCGAGCAGGGCCTCGGAGCCCATGGCCAGCCCGCCGTCGAGGACGACGAGGAGCTGCGGCGCGTCGGGGTCGGGGGCGGCGTCCCGGCTGAACCGGGTGCGGCGGCTCAGTTCGGCGCCGAGCATGTCCTCCAGACCGGCGAGGCTGCGGTGCACCATGCGGACGGGCCCGGCGTGGTCCACCTCCTCGGGGTGGTGGGCGTGCGGCAGCCACTTGACCCACGCCCAGTCGGGGCCGTCCACGTCCCGGGTGCACACCAGGACCCGCAGGTCCCGCGGCGCGTGGAAGGTCACCGCCTGCGCGAGGACGGCCCGGGTCAGGGCCCGCGCGGCCTCCGGTTCCCCGGCGCACGCCAGGCAGGCGAAGCGGCGCAGGGCCAGTTGCACCGGCAGGCCGGGCACGACGGAGTGGGCGCTGACGAAGCGCTTGAGCGCGACGGCGCTGAGCGGGTCCAGGTCCTCCACCGGCGCGGACTCGGCCGGCACCAGCGGGGTGGCCAGGTAGCGGGGTCCGGTGCCGATGCGCACCACGCCGAAGTCGTCGTCGCCCGCGCGCCGTTCCCACAGGCGCCGGCTGGCGGCGACGCCCCACAGGGTGCCGGGCTCCGGGGCGTTCCACCGCAGCGCCGCCCGCTGCGCGTCCGCGGTGCGCCGCACCTCGGCGCGGGTGCGCTCCAGGTAGCGCAGGTAGTCCCGCCGTTCGTTCTGCGCCTGCCCCCGGGACTGGCCCCGCTGCCGCAGCAGCGAGCCGGCCACCATGGCCAGCGAGGAGACGAGGAACATCGTCCCGATGACGTACCCGACGGGCCCGCGCCCCATGGTGAGCATGTACAGGACGGACCCGAGGCCGCTGAGCGCGGGCAGCGCGGTGAGCCACACGTTGTTGTTCGGGTCGGGGCCCGGCAGTTCGGGCGGCGCCTTGAGGACGACCTCCCCTTCGGGCACGACCGGCTGCGCGGCCCGGACCGGGCGCCGGAAGGTGGTGGTGGGCGTGGTCACCCGGTGTCCCCCTGCTCGACTCGTTCGTGGAAGCGCGGTGGCAGTCCGCACCGGCCGCACGGTCGCGGCGGCCCCGCCGGCGCGGACCGCGGCCGGTGCTACTGGCCCAGGACGCCCGGGGTGGCGGGCCCCGCGGGACGCCACACGGAGGCGTCCTCGGTGAGGCCCGGGCCCGGGGCGCGACGGCGTTCGCGGCCCTGCCCCGGGGCGGTGCGGGCGGCCGCCGGCGCGGGCGGCGGCCCGGCGAGGCGGTGGCGGGCGGCGGCGTCGGCGGCCCGGCCGCGCCAGGTGGCGGCCGGTTCGCCGGGGGCGGCCCGGCGCCCTCCCCCCGTGGGGGCGCCGGACCGGCCGCCCTGGGCGGGGCGCTGGCCGCCCGCGCCGGGCGGCGGCACGTAGGGCCGGCCGCCCTGGGCGGCCTCGCGGGCGGCGTAGCGGTCCGCCACCCGGGCCCGCTCGGCGAGGCTGCGGGACGCCTGGCGGGCGACCTGCTGCTGCGCGGGACCGCTGTGCGCCACGCTGGGCGGCACCGTGCCGCCGTAGAGACCGGCGAACGCGGACGGCGTCCCCACCACGCCGCCCGCGCCCGCCGGGGCGACACCGACGCCGCCGGGCCCGGCCAGCGGGCCCGGCCCGCCGCCCAGCCCGGCCAGCCGGGTCGCGTACTCGGTGACATCGCCGAAGGGCCGCCCGGTGACCGGGTCGATCCAGCGGCCGGTGACGGTGTCGAACTCGCGGCCCGTCGCCGGGTCGACGAGGAACCCGGTGCCCGGCGAGCGGACCCAGCCCGCGAAGTCCCCGCCCTCGGGGCCGACGACGCTGGAGTAGGGGTACTCCCCCACCCCGATCCGGCCGCCGCTTGCCGTCGTGACGTAGGCGGCCGGCCGCGCGTCCTCGCCGCCGTGCCCGCCCGCAGGGGCGGCGCGTCCGGTGGGCCCGCCGCCAAGGCCGGCGGAGCCGACCTCGGGCGCCGAGGGCGCGGTGCCGCCGGTGACGGTCGCGTACACGGCACTGAGCGCGTCCAGCTCGTCGCGGGCCTCGTCCTTGAGCTTCTGCATGCGCTGGGCGTGCATGGAGGCCGCCGTCGTCACGTCGGCGGCGGCCGTCTCGCGGTGGAGCCGGTGCGACTCCTCGTAGCGCTCCTCCAGGTGGAGCGCCCGTTCCACCGCCTTCGCGGTGGCCTCGGCGGCCGTCTGGAGCTGCTGGGCGATCCCGGCGGCGACGGCGCCCGCCCCGGCGCCCCAGCCGCCCACCGTGTCCAGCCGGTCGGCGAGGTCGAGCAGGCCGACGCCCGGTTCCGCCGCCGTGTCCTCGGCGATGGTGCGCAGCCGCCCCTGGCTCTGCGACGCGGCGCCGGCCAGCGCCGTCCAGGCCCCGGCCGCCGCCCGCATGGCGTACTCGCTGGGGCTGCAGATGGTGTCGGCGATGTCGTGGAAGTCGTCGGCCACCGTCAGTACACCTCGGCGAAGCCGCCGCCGCCCGAGGGCGGCGTGAGGCGCTGCTGGAAGGCGGCCTCCTCGTCCGTCATCTCCGCGATGCCGCCCGCGACGCCCGCGTTGTGCGCGATGTTGGCGACGGAGATGCCCGCCCGTTCGGCCTCCGCCAGCATCGCCGTCGCGGCCTCGGTCAGGGCCGCCTCGGCGGCCGCGCCGTTGCCGACCCGGCCGAAGATGCCGTCCACCGCGGCGATCTCCACGAAGCGCTCCCGCATCGCGGACAGCCCGTCCAGGTCCTCCGTCCGGTTCTGGGTCCGGTACAGCTCCCAGGCGTTGAGGTGTTCGGTGTCCCCCGCACCCATGGCGCGTCGCTCCTTCCGCTACCGCGTCACAGCCGGGCGGCTCGGCGCATGGCCTCGCCGCCCTCGATGCCGATGTCCCGGGTCTGGCCGATGGCGGTGTTCTTCAGGCCCAGGTCCTCGACGAACCGGTTGACGTCGCGCACGTACTGCTCGTTGCGCTCGGCTAGGACGCCCGCGAGGCCGGCGTCGATGGCGCCTTCGGGGAAGAGCGCCTCGATCCGCGACATGACGTCGCTCCAGATCTCGTTGCACTCCTCGACCTGGTCCCTGCCGATCCGCTGGATGGCGGACAGTCCTTCGCTGTTGAACGAGATCTGGCCGTCTCCGTACATCTCCCTGCTCCTCTCTGGTCAAGCGGTGGCGCGGTCGGCTGCGGGCCGGTCAGCCTTCCATGCCCTGCGACACCGAACCGGCGCGGCGCATCGCGTCCTGGGCCTGCACGTCCGTCTCCTGGCCGTGCTCGCCGGTGAGGTTCAGGTCGGACTTGAGCCCGTCGAGGGCCTCACCGAGCGCGCTGCCCGCACCGGCGAGGTTGGCGTAGTTGTCCATGGCGGTGGCCGTTCCGGCGCCGCGGTAGGCGAGGGCGACCTGCTCGCCCTGGGCGCCGATCGTCTTCGCGGACTGCGTCATGCGGTCGTAGGCGTCCGCGACGATGCCCTCGATCTCCTTGAGCCTGTCGGTACTGACGTTGACGTCGAACTCGGTCACGGCCCTCGAACCCCTTCCGGACGTGCTTCCCCGTGCGGTGCCGCCGTGCGGACGGCGGCACCGTCCTCACGGTAGGGCGGGGGCGTATCAACGGCGTATCAGCCGCGTGGCGGGGTGCCCGGTGACGCGCCGGGGGACGGTTCGCCGCCGGTGAGCAGCACGGACAGGGAGGCCGCCTCGCGGGAGTTGAGGTCGTCGAGCATGTGCCGGGCGCGGGCGTCGGCGGCGGACGCCTGCTCGGTACGGCCGAGTCCGCGCAGGGCCGCGCTCAGCATGGCGTGCAGGTGGGCGACCTGGAACGGGTCGAAGGGCTGCTCCGCGGCGTGGCCGATCCCCCGGTCGGCCCAGCACGCCGCGTCCTCGAAGTCCCCGGAGTCCAGCGAGCACTCGGCGAGGACCGAGGCGATCGACGCCAGGTGGTAGTCGAGGGGGGCCTCGCGGTAGGCGCCGGTGAGCAGGTGCACCGCCTCGTCGCGCTGGCCCAGCATCAGCTGGCACCGGCCCAGGTTGTTCAGCGCCGAGTAGACGATCTCCGGCGGTCCGCCCGCCCGGCCCTCGGCGAGGGCGGCCCTGGCCGTCTCCACCGCCTCCTCCAGGCGCCCGCTGATCGCCAGGCACGGCGCGAGGTTGTTGAGCGCGCCGAGTTCCTCGGGGTGGTCGCCCAGCCCCCGGAAGAGCCCGATGGCGCGTTCCAGGTGGACGCGGCCGCGCTCGCCGTCGCCGCGCTGGCCCGCCGCCTTGCCGAGCTGGCTGTGCGCGATCGCCCGCGCGTAGTCGTCGCCGCGCCGCTCGGCCGCCCGCAGCACCGCACCGCACAGGCGTTCCTGGGCGCGCCAGCTCAGCCGGACGACGAAGTACGTCTCCAGCGCCCGGCACGCCTCCAGCGCGAAGGCGGCCAGCGGGCGTTCCGCGGTGTCGTACTCGGGTTCGGAGAGCTGGCCGGCGAGCGCGAGGACGTCGTCCATGACGGAGTCCGCCCAGGCCATGGCCTCGTCGGTGCGGTCGAAGGTGCGGCCCTCGGGGTAGCGCGCGGCGCCCTCCCGGTAGCGCCTGCGGAAGGACTCCGGCAGCGTCAGTGGTGAGTTGAGGCGGTGGAGCGAGCCGAGGTACCAGCGGGACAGCCCGCTCAGCGCGCCGTGCGCCCGCGCGGTGGGCAGTGCGGCGGCCTGCCGGACGGCGGCGGCGCGCACCAGGTCGTGCAGGGAGTAGGCGCCGGGGCGGGGGCTGGAGGCGATCTGGGCGTCGGTCAGCCGCTCCAGCGCGTCCCTGGCCCGGGCCGGGCTGTGGCCGCCGAGGGCCGCGACGGCGGGGACGCTGTAGGTGGTGACGGCGGTGGTGCCCAGCAGCGGGAAGAGCGCGGCGGCGCGCTGGTCGTCCGGGTCGTCGGCGGCGGCGAGCTGGTCGATGCTGAGCATGAGGCTGGCGCGGGCGTCCAGGTCGGCGGTGACGAGTTCGTCGAGCCGGCCGCGTTCGTCGCGCAGGACGGCCGCCCAGTCCGCCACGCTCCAGCGGGGCCGCGAGGCGAGCCGGGTGGCGATGATGCGCAGCGCGAGCGGGAGCCGTCCGCACAGGGCCGCCAGTTCCTCCCAGTGGGCCTGGTCGCCGGGCTCCGCCGGGCGCCCGGAGACGGCCTTGATCAGGGCGACGGCGTCGGACGTCGTCAGCGCGTCCAGGTGCAGGTGCTGGGCGTGCGGGACGCCGGTGAGCACGGCCCGGCTGGTGACGACGGCCGCGCTGCCGGGCTCGGCCGGCAGCAGCGGGAGGACCTGGCGGGTGTGGACGGCGTTGTCGAGCACGAGGAGCGTGCGCCGCCCGGCCAGGAGTTCGTGGTAGAGCCGGGTGGCGGCCCCGGTGTCCGCGGGGATGTGCTCGGGGCTCACGCCGAGGGCGCCGAGCAGGACGTGCAGGGCGTCGACGGTCTCCAGCGGGGCGCGGTGCGGGTCGGCGCCGCGCAGGTCCACGTGGTGCAGCCCGCCGGGGAACCGGTCGGCGACCTCGCGGGCCGCGCGGACGGCGAGCGTGGACTTGCCGACGCCGCCGGGTCCGTCGATGAGGCAGACGGCGGGCGCGGAGGGCGCGCCCGTCAGCCGCTCGCGCAGCCGGGCCAGTTCGACGCCGCGGGCGACGAACGCGGCCGTCCCGGCGGGGAACGCCGCGCCGGGCGGCGGTCCGGCGGACGGCGCGGCGGCGGGCCCGGGGGCCGGGGAGGCGGCGTGGCCGGCCGGGGCGGGCGCGTGCAGGGCCGGGTCGGCCCGCAGGATCGCCCGTTCCAGCTCGCGCGTCTCGGGGCCGGGCTCGATGGCCAGTTCGTCGACCAGGTCCCGGCGGGCGTCCCGGTAGGCGGCGAGCGCCTCGGCGGTGCGGCCGCAGCGGTGCAGGGCCAGCATGAGCTGCCGGGTGAGGCGTTCGCGCAGCCGGTGGCGGCGGGCGGTGGCGCTCAGCTCGTCGACGACCAGTGCGTGGCGGCCGAGCGCGAGTTCCAGCTCGAAGCGTTCCTCGGCCGCGGTGAGGTGCAGCTCCTCCAGGCGGGGCCGCTCGTTGGTGCGCAGCGGGCTGTCGGTGAGGTCGGCCAGCGGGGTGCCGCGCCACAGCGACAGCGCCTCGCGCAGCAGGGCGGCGGCCTCCGCGGGGGCGGCGGAGGTCCTCTCCCGGGAGCGCAGCAGCAGCGCGCGGAAGCGGCCGAGGTCGGTCTCGTCGCGTTCGGCGGCGAGCAGGTAGCCGCCGGGCACGGTGCGGATGCGGTCGCCGGGCACCGCCTTGCGCAGTCGCATGACGTAGTTGCGCAGCGCGGTGCGGGCGTTGGCGGGCAGCCGTTCGCCCCACAGCTGGTCGGCCAGCTCCTCGGCGGGGACGGGGCGGCCCGGGTGCAGCACCAGCGCGGCGAGCAGCGTCCGCAGCATCGGCGCCGTGACGGGCAGGTGCTCGCCCCGCCCGTCCAGGGCGACGACGGGACCCAGGATGCGGAACTCCAACGGACACCTCCAGAGCCAACCGCGCCGGCCCGCGGCCGGGTCGGGTACGTACGCCGAGAGCGGATCGGCTGCGGGGGACTACAGCGGCACCGCAGACTCTACGCAATCGGCCGTGCGCACCGGTCATACGCCTGTGACGGGACGGTGGAGAACCGGCGCGTACCGGCGGGAGCCGGTCGGGAAACGGGCGAAAGCACACATGGCGCCCATACAGCCCAACAGGGAGCCTTTGCCGCTGGACTTCCGAAAACGGAAGGCTCCCCGCAGGACTGTGGCGGAGTTCACAGACCCGTATGCGAATGCAACATCATCACGACGGCACCGCAGCTGCGACACCGTCAGACCGGCGGTGGCGGGCCAAATTTGGCACCGGTCCGCGAGGCGCCCCTTTCCACCCGGTACGTCGCCGATCATCCTCTGGTGTCCGGCCGCGCCCCCCACCGGGCCGCACCGGGCGGCCCCGGCCCCGCCGTCTCCTTGTCGCAGCCTCGAACGCTGTGCTTACGTGTCCCCGCCACCGCACCTCATGGCGGGGGCCCTCCGACCGGGACGCCGAATCCTGCCGCCCGGACGGGGGTGACACCAGCCGTCGCGGCAGGAGCGGGGGAACCAGGTAAGCGCCGGACACGCACGTCGCGTGACCGGCTAGGGGTGAAGCCTGTCCCCGTTCGCATTTGCGCATCGGGGCATGGCCGGGCAGCTCCAGCCCGAATCCGACAGCTCACCTCGCAGGCGCAGGAGAGGAACCCACCCATGTCCCGTGGACGTCACAGCCGCCCGCGTCACCAGCTCGTTCTCCGGCACGTCTCCCGCGCCTCCGCGATCCTCGCCCTCGGCGGGGCCAGCGTGGCCGTGCCCCTCGCCACCGCGGGCAGCGCCGCCGCCGCTCCCGCCGCGGCCCCGGCCGCCGCGGTGGCCGCGGCCGCCCCCTCCCAGGCCGCACAGCAGTCCGCCGCCTCCCACACCGTGGCCTCCGGGGAGACCCTGCACGGCATCGCCGCCGCCCACGGCGTCGAGGGCGGCTGGGAAGCCCTCCACGAGGCCAACCGCGAGGTCATCGGAGCCGACCCGGACCTGATCCGGCCCGGCCAGGAACTGGTCCTCACCGCACCGGACGCCCGCGCGGACGAGGCCAGGGCCAGCCGCACGGCCGAGCGCACCGCCGCCCCCGCCGCCACCGCCGCCACCGCCGCCGCCAAGAGCTACCCGGACTCCCTCGACGGGTGGATCACCGAGGCCCTGGACATCATGGCGGCACACGGCATCCCCGGCTCCTACGACGGCATCCACCGCAACATCATGCGGGAGTCCAGCGGCAACCCGAACGCGATCAACAACTGGGACATCAACGCCCAGAACGGTGTCCCGTCCATCGGCCTGCTCCAGGTGATCAAGCCGACGTTCGACGCCTACCACGTGCCCGGCACCGTGAACAGCCAGTACGACCCGGTGGCCAACATCGTCGCCGCCTGCAACTACGCGGCCGACCGCTACGGCTCGATCGACAACGTCAACGGCCCCTACTGACGGGACCGCGCACCGCTGTACGGGCGGGCCGGTACCGGAGACCTCTCCGGTACCGGCCCGCCTTCGTGCGTACGGACGCGGGGCGCGGGCGAGGCGGAGGCGGGGGCGCACCGGCGGGTGTTGACGCGCCGGGGACACGGCGGTGTAATACCCGCTTGGCGTTCGAAACTGTTCGCTTGTGTTGTTTGCTGGTCGATTGAAGGAGTGGTGGTTCCGATGCGACGCACCCCACCCGGCGACCCTCCCGCCCACCACGCTCCCGCCCCGGCACCGGCGTCCCCCGCCGCGTGCCGCCGCCCCGAAACCCGGCGGCGGTGCCACGGGGCGGACGAACTCCCCACGAGAGAACCATGCCCCTCACACAACCGCTGACCGGCGGTGCGCCCCTCCTGGTCGCCCAGGACGCGCTGCGGCTCGACGCCAACGCCGTCGACTACGCGCTGCTCGCCCTCTACTTCGTCTTCGTCCTCGGCGTCGGCTACGTGGCCAGACGCTCGGTCTCCACGAGCCTGGACTTCTTCCTGTCCGGACGCTCGCTCCCGGCCTGGGTGACGGGCCTGGCGTTCATCGCCGCGAACCTCGGCGCGATCGAGATCATCGGCATGTCGGCCAACGGCGCCCAGTACGGCATGCCGACCATGCACTACTTCTGGATCGGCGCCATCCCGGCCATGCTCTTCCTGGGCCTGGTCATGATGCCGTTCTACTACGGCTCCAGGGTCCGCAGCGTGCCCGAGTTCATGCTGCGGCGGTTCGGGCCCGCCGCCCACCTGGTGAACGGCGTCAGCTTCGCCGCCGCCCAGGTCCTCATCGCGGGCGTCAACCTCTACCTGCTGGCCACCATCGTCAACGTGCTGCTCGGCTGGCCGCTGTGGACCTCCGTGCTCGCCGCCGCCGCGATCGTGCTGACCTACACCGCGCTCGGCGGCCTGTCGGCGGCCATCTACAACGAGGTGCTCCAGTTCTTCGTCATCGTGGCCGGACTCGTCCCGCTCACCATCGCCGGGCTCAACAAGGTCGGCGGCTGGGACGGGCTGGTCGACCGCGTCACCGACAGCCCCGGCGGAGCCGAACAGCTCACCGCCTGGCCGGGCACGCAGCTCACCGGCTTCGACTCCGAGCTGCTCAGCGTCATCGGCCTGGTCTTCGGCCTCGGCTTCGTGCTGTCCTTCGGGTACTGGACGACGAACTTCGTCGAGGTGCAGCGGGCGATGGCCTCCAAGTCCATGTCCGCGGCCAAGCGCACCCCGATCATCGGCGCCTTCCCCAAGCTGCTGATCCCGTTCGTCGTCATCGTCCCCGGCATGATCGCCGCCGTCTCCGTGCAGGAGCTGGCCGACTTCAAGCGCACGGGCGAGGGCGGCGTCGACTACAACGACGCCATCCTGCTGCTCATGCGCGACCTGCTGCCCAACGGCATCCTCGGCGTCGCCCTGGCCGGTCTGCTGGCCTCCTTCATGGCGGGCATGGCGGCCAACCTCAGCTCGTTCAACACCGTCTTCACCTACGACATCTGGCAGTCGTACATCGTGCGGAACAAGCCGGACGGCTACTACCTGCGCATGGGCCGCTGGGTCTCGGCGGGCGGCACGTTCGCCGCCGTCGGCACCGCGTTCATCGCCTCCGGCTACGCCAACCTGATGGACTACCTCCAGCAGCTGTTCTCGTTCTTCAACGCGCCGCTGTTCGCCACGTTCATCCTCGGCATGTTCTGGAAGCGCATGACCCCGGCGGCCGGCTGGCTGGGGCTCGTCGCGGGCACGGCCTCGGCCGTCGCGGTCTTCTGGCTCTCCGAGGCGGGCGTGCTGGAGCTGTCCGGGCAGGGCGCGAGCTTCGTCGGCGCGGGCGCGGCCTTCGCCGTGGACATCGTCGTCAGCGTCGCCGTCAGCCTCGTCACCCGGCCCAAGCCGGACGCGGAACTGGAGAACCTTGTCTACTCGCTCACTCCGAAGGAGAAGCTGCGCGAGAAGTCCACCGGCGAGGACGCGGGCTGGTACCGCCGCCCCGGCCTGATGGCGGGCATCGTCCTGGTGATCACCATCGTGCTCAACATCGTCTTCGGCTGAGAGGGAGGTACCCGTGACCGCGCAGAAGACCCCCGGGGGCCGCCGGACCGCCGGCGCCCTGGACATCCGCCTGTTCATCGCCCTCCTGCTGGGCATCTACGGCGCCGTCCTGACCGTGACCGGCGCCGTCGCGTCCGACGCCGACATCGCCAAGGCCGCCGGCCTCAACATCAACCTGTGGTCGGGGCTCGCCCTGCTCACCGTCGCCGCGGCGTTCACCCTGTGGACCCGCCTGCGCCCGGTCGTCGTCCCGGAGGAGCCGGAGGCCCAGGACTCCCCCGGCGGGGACGGCCCGGCCTGACGCACCGGGACGGCCGGGCGGTGGGGCCCCGCGACGGACCCACCGCCCGGCACGGGCGCGGCACGCCGCGACGGCACAATGGGACGTCCGCCCGTCCCCCGCACCCGACCGCCGAGGACCCGCCGTGCACAGCGACACCCCCGCCACCCCACCGTCACCTCCCGGCTTCTGGGAGGAACGCCGGACGTGCTTCCTCACCACGCTCCGCCCCGACGGCAGCCCGCACCTGGTGCCCGTCGGCGTCACCTACGACCCGCTGACCCGCGTCGCCCGGGTGATCTGCGACGGCGGCAGCACGAAGGTGCGCAACGTCCGCAAGGCGGGGCCCGGGGCCCGGGTGGCCGTCAGCCAGGTCGACGGGCGCCGCTGGTGCACGCTCGAAGGCACCGCCGTCGTCCGGGACGACCCCGGCGCGGTCGCGGAGGCCGAACGGCGCTACGCCGAGCGGTACCGGACGCCGGGGCCGAACCCGCGGCGCGTGGTCATCGAGATCACCGTCACCCGCGCCCTGGGCACCGCGAAGCCGCCGGGCTGGTGAGCCCCGCCGGGCGGGGCGGAGGCCGGACGCGTCCGGGCGCCGTGGTCAGCCGCGGGTGCGGGACGCTCCCGGTTCACGGCCCCGGCCGGGTCGCGGGGCCGCCGAGGCGGTCCAGGGCGGCGGTGGCCAGAGCCGAGATCGCGGACGGCAGGGCGGTGCGCACGTGCGGCGCGAAGTGCGGGGAGTGGTTCGGCGGCGGGCTGGAGTCCCCGGCCCACTCCCCGGGGCCCACGACGCCGACCATCCAGTACACGAGCGGCACGCCCTCCTCGCCGTGGAGGCTAAGGCCCCGGTCCCCGAAGAGGGGGAAGTCCTCGGCCGCCATCGACGGCGGCCAGTGGCCCACGCGCGCGGGTCCGTAGCGGGCGGTGTGGGCCCGGCGGACGGCCTCGGTGGCCCACGGGTCCCCCCACAGGGCGGGCGAGCGGGAGACGAGGGCCACCTCCGGCTCGCGCGGGCAGGCCGAGGCGGCGCACTCGGCCCGCACGATCCGTTCGACGGCCGCGACCGCGCGTTCCAGGGCCTCGTCGGTCGCCGCCCGGACGCCGACGCCGAGCTCCGCCCGTTCGGGCACCACGTTCGCGGCCGTCCCGGCGCGCACGCTGCCCACGGTGAGCGCGACCTGCTCCGCGGGCGCCGTCTCCCGGGAGACGACGGTCTGCAGACGGGTGATCACCGCGGCCGCGGTCACCACGGGGTCCACCGTGAGGTGCGGGGTGGCGGCGTGGCCGCCCCTGCCGTGCAGCACGACGGCCAGGGTGGCGCTCGCGGCCGCCACCGGGCCGTGGCCGCCGCCGTGCGCGACCATGCCGGAGGGCAGCGGGGCCGCGTGCTGCGCGAGCACCACGTCCGGCCTGCCGAAGCGCGCGTACAGCCCGTCCCGCAGCATCGCGCGGGCCCCGGTGAGCGTCTCCTCGGCGGGCTGGCCGACGACCACGACGGTGCCGCGCCAGTGGTCCGTGCCGCGGGCCAGCAGGTCCACCGCGCCGGACGCCGCCGCGAGGTGCAGGTCGTGGCCGCAGGCGTGCATGGCGTCGTTGCCGCTGGCGTACGGCAGTCCGGTGCGCTCGCGCAGGGGCAGGGCGTCGAGTTCGGCCCGCAGGTACACGCGTGGGCCCTCGCCGTTGCGCAGCACGCCGACGACGCCGTGGCCGCCGACGTCCCCGGTCACCTCGCAGCCGCTGCCGGCCAGCCGCTCCGCGAACAGGCGGGCGGTGCGGCTCTCGTGGCCGGAGAGTTCCGGGTGCCGGTGCAGGTCCAGGTAGAGGGTGAGCGCGGGCCGCAGCACCTCCCCGGACCGGCGCAGGACGGCGGAGGCGTCACCGGTGTCCGGCACGGCGCCGGGCTCCGGGACGGGGCCGGGAGGGCCCGGCGGGGGCGGGGGTGCGGGCGGGTTCATGGCGGGACGTCTCCTGACCGTGTGTGTCCGGGGCACCTGCCGCGTCGTGGCCCGGCGCCGGACGGTGCGGGCCTGGCCGGTGCGGTGCGGGGGCGGCGGGTGCGGTGCGGGGGCGGCGGGGCGGGCGCCGCGGACCGCTGGCACCGCGCGCCAGCGAAGTGACAGCGGGGAGAGGGCGCGGTGGTGAGCGGCTGCCGGTCCAATGAGAAGCGCACGGTACCGGGCAGCCGTCTCCCACGGCCGCCCCGACGCGAAGGAGAGAGCATGAACAAGGACCTGAGCACCCTCGCCGACGAGATCCTCGAGCTCGAGGCCGAGACCTTCGAGATCTCCGACTACTCGGACGCCAGCGAGGTCGTGCTGGCCGGCTCCACGAGCACCAGCTCCACCTCGACCTGCAGCTCCACCACGAGCACCACCTCCTGCTCCGCCTGACCTCCCGTCGGCGCGGCCTGGCCGCCCGGCGTCCGGCCCCCGGCGCGGCGCGCGCCGGGGAGCGGACGCCGGGCGTTCGCGTTCCCGCGTCCCCGCCGGGGCAGCCGCCCCCATCAGGGGAAGGGGTGCGGGACCCGGCGGATCTCGGCGTCCGTGAGGTCCGTCGCGCGGTGACCGCCGCGCCGCAGCGCGGTGCGCAGCCGGGGCAGCAGCAGGGCCCGCTGCCGGTTCCAGCCGAAGTCGATCGGCAGGAGGCCCGGCACCAGGGTGCTGACCGTGCGCAGCCCCATCCGTTCCTGCTCCGGCGTGGTCTGGTCGACGGCGATCACGTCGTGCCCGGCGCCGACGAGGGCGTCGCGGACGGCCAGGACGTCGTCGCGCAGGTCTCCGGTGCGCGGACGGCCGCCGTCCTCCCAGTCCCGGTAGACGTCGGCGAAGGAGTGCGCGGCGGCCGGTTCCAGGTAGTCACGGGCGTGTTCGGCCATGCGGGGCAGGCCGTAGAGCTGGGCGTGGTCCTTCAGGTGCCGGACCTTGGAGAAGTCGTCCGCCATGGCCTCCAGTTCGCCCCGGCGCTCCCGGGTCTGCCGGGGCAGGTGCGGCAGGTAGGTGAGCACTTCGGACAGGGCGCCCTCGACGGCCTTCCGGGGGTCCAGCGAGGCGGCGGCGGCGAAGGAGAGCGTGCCCGGTCCGCCGTCGCGGCGGACGGCGACGGCGGTGGCCACCGGCACCGCCAGGTCGATGCGGTTGTCCAGGACGTGCACGTCGTACCCCTGGAGCGCCGCCCTCTCCACCATGACGGCGGCGGTGCGGCCGCCGACGGTGGACAGGTCGACGCGGGGCAGGCGGGCCGCGCCGTACCAGGCGTTGAGGAAGGCGTCGCGCTCGACGAGTTCCAGGAGGCCGCCGAGCAGGGCCTCCTCCAGGCAGCCGCCGATGGCGCAGCCGTTGGAGCACTCGAAGACGAAGTTGTCCGCCGCCAGCCCGGCGCTGTAGTAGACCAGCCGCGAGGGCACCAGCACCGGGCGCTCGTCGCGCAGCGACCAGCCCCACTCCCAGGGGATGGGCCGGTCCGGGTCGAACGGGTCGACGAGCGGGTCCTCCCGGTAGGTCCGCGGGTCGTAGAACCCGCAGGCGGCCGGATCGACGGCGTCCGCCCGCAGCGCGTTGTAGGAGCCGGTGACCGGCACGGCGCGGCCCCGCCGGTGCGTCCCGGCGTAGCGTTCCAGCCCTTCGAGGAAGGCCAGGGTGCGGCTGGTGGCGAAGGAGTTCTCCTGGCCGCTCCAGGTGACGTCGTTGAGCCCGGCGTACCCCCGGACGAAGACGCTTCCGGCGACGGGCGCGGTGGTCGGCGAGGTGACGCTGCTCCAGGTGCCGCCGCCGAGGGCGCCGCAGACGGGG
Organism: Streptomyces solitudinis; assembly: GCF_036323765.1. Classification (NCBI taxonomy): domain Bacteria; kingdom Bacillati; phylum Actinomycetota; class Actinomycetes; order Kitasatosporales; family Streptomycetaceae; genus Streptomyces; species Streptomyces solitudinis. The sequence goes on along the minus strand of NZ_JAZDCW010000001.1, from coordinate 195,099 downwards.
TTGGCCAGCGCCTCGGCGGGGAGGGGCAGGGCGGAGGCGGGGCGCAGGCGGTAGGTGCCCGCATCCGGCTTGGTCCGGCTGGCCGGTGTCAGCGGTGCCGGGCGGTCCGCCCCGGGGGCCGGTGCGGTGCCGGGTCCGGGGGCGCGGCGGACGCCGCAGTCGGGGCAGAGCGGGTCGGCGAGCAGCGGATACGTGCGGACCGCCAGGCTGCGCAGGTCGATCCGGGACACCTGGGGCAGGGCGCGGTCGGCCGGGTCCGTGGCGGGTGCCTCGGCCAGCGGCGCGGGGGTGAGCACGGCGGCGCACAGCGCGGCGACGGCGTCGTGCGCGTAGGGCGTCAGCAGCGGCCACGGTCCCGCGGGCCGGGGCCCGTCCGGGCCGCCGGTCTCCAGGGCGTCGCGTTCGCTGCGGCTGCGCAGCCGCTGCCAGCGCAGCGCCAGGCATTGTCCGCAGGCGGGCGCGGTGCCGTCGCCGCCCCAGGGTCCGACGAGGACGGCGGATGCGGTGACGTGGACCCGGGCGCCGGCGCGGACGGCGGCCCAGGGGTCCGCGGCGCCCCGCTCGCCGAGGGTGGCCGCCGCGTCCGTGGCGCCGACCGGCACGGCCACCGGGGCGTGGCGGCCCATGCGGCCGGTGAGGGCCGAGCGGAGCGTGGCCAGGGCCTGTTCCATCGGTTGCGGCAGCGGCCGCGTGCCGGTGCTCATGAGCTCTTCGTCCAGCGGAACGTCTTCACGGCGACGGCTCCCATCAGGAGGGCGAAGACGGCGAGTCCGGCGCAGCCCACCGCGATGTCCCCGCCGTCGCCGCGGCCGGTCAGCGCGGCGGACACGGCGTCGTTGAGGTAGCGCAGCGGCATGACCAGGGAGACCTGTTGCAGCCAGGAGGGCATGGAGTCCAGCGGGAAGAAGGACCCGGACAGGAACGCCATGGGCAGCATGAGGAAGTTGGCGACGGCGGCGACCGACTCGGGGGTGTCGGCGAAGGAGCCGATGATCACGCCCAGCAGCAGGAAGGTGGTGATGCCCAGCAGCATCACCGGGACCAGCAGCGGCCAGCCGGACGCGGGCCGCAGCCCGAACAGCGGGAGCATGGCCACGCCGACGAACAGCAGCGACTGGACGAGGCCGACGACGAGGGCGATGGCGTAGCGGGAGCCGATGACGGCGGACAGCGGGGCCGGGGACATGCGGATGAGCCGCAGGATGTCGTCGCCGCGCCACTGCATGAGGGTGAAGGCGATACCGAACACGGCGGCGTTGGCCACGCCCCAGGAGAGCACTCCGGCGGCCGTGTAGGAGATGTAGGACAGGCCGCTCTCCTCGACGGCCTGGCCCCGGAAGATCAGGCCGAAGACGACGAGGAAGAGGAGCGGGAAGGCGAAGGTGAAGAAGAGGGTCGTCTTGTCGCGGACCTGGGCGCGGTAGCCGGCCGCGGCCAGTGCGGTGTAGGTGCTCATCGCTGCTGCTCCGTGGCGTCGGCGGGGGTGGCGGGGGCGGGGCCGCCCGGCGCGTTCGCGGCGCGGGCGGTCAGGTCGAGGTAGACGTCCTCCAGGCTGGCGGTGCGGGTCTGCACGCCGTCCAGCCCGGTGAGGCGGTCGACGGCGCTGAGCACGCGTCCGGCGGTGCGCGTCTCCAGGACGAGCGAGCCGCCCTGGACCGTGACGCGGTCGACGCCGGGGAGGGCGGCGGCCTCCTCCTCGTCCAGGCGGCCCAGCGGCAGCAGCAGGCGGCTCGGCGTCTTCGAGGCGTCGACGAGGTTGTGCGGGGAGTCGGTGACGGCGATGGCACCGGCCACGAGGATGGCGACGCGGTCGCACAGGGCTTCGGCCTCGTCCAGGTGGTGCGTGGTGTAAACGATCGTGCGGCCCTCGGCCTTGAGGCCGCGCAGCACCTCCCACAGGTCGCGGCGGGCCTGCGGGTCGAGGGCGGCGGTCGGCTCGTCGAGGAAGATCAGTTCGGGGCCGTGCACGAGGGCGGAGGCGATGGCCAGGCGCTGCCGCTGGCCGCCCGACAGGTTCTCCACGCGGACGTCCCGCTGCGCGGTGAGGCCCGCGGTGGCCAGGGTGGCGTCGACGGCCGTCTTCGGGGCGCCGTAGAGCGCGGCGACGGTGCGCAGGTGCTCGTGCGCGGTCTGCCGCACGAAGAACGCCGAGGACTGGGTCTGCACGCCCAGCCGGGGCAGCAGGGCGGTGTTGCGCGGCCAGGGGGACTCGCCGAACACGGCGACCGAGCCCGCGTCGGCCCGGCGCAGCCCTTCCATGATCTCCACCAGGGTGGACTTCCCCGCGCCGTTGGGCCCGAGGAGGCCGAAGAACTCGCCCCGGTGGACGCGCAGGGTGACGTCGTCGAGGGCCTGCCGTTCCCCGTAGCGCTTGGAGACGCCCCGGACCTCGACGGCGACGGGCGGGGGGGTGCCTTCGGGGGGTGTGGGCCGCATGGCCAGTACCTCACTCATGGGGTTGCGTGCGTCCTTAAGCGTCGTGCCCTCGGATGGGGCGGGTGGCGAGGGCATCGGGCGGGGGTGGGGGCGGGGGCCGGGAGCGGGTCAGCCGAGCACGAGGACGGCGGCGGCCGCGCAGGTGCCGCCCACGGCGAGGCAGACCAGGGCCGCCCACACGGCGCCGTACGCGGTGTAGAGGACCCGGGCCCGCCGCGGGTAGGCGGTGGTGGCGGCGGCCCGGCCCTCGCGCCGGCGCAGTGTCAGGTAGGCGCGGGTCTCGGGGGCGAGCTGGGCGGCGCCGAGGGCGTGGCCCAGCATGCGGTAGCCGTCCAGCGGCGGGATGGGGACGATGTTGCTCAGCGCCTGGACGCCGCCGAGCAGCAGCAGGCCCGCCAGCAGGGGACGCTCGGTGCCGTCTTCCGGCGCGAGCGCCCACCACACCGCGAAGGGGAGCAGGAGCAGCAGGTTCACGTGGGCGCCGGCCCCGGCGATCACGAGTTTGGCCCTGCGGCCGGGCAGGAACAGGTAGTTGTCCACGGTGCAGTACATGATGGCGACCGGGAAGCGCCAGCGCAGCCCGATCTCGGCGACGCTGCCGCCGTAGTGCTGGGCGGCGACGCCGTGGCCGAGTTCGTGCAGGGTGATGCTCAGCCACAGCAGCAGCGCCACCGCGACGAGCACCGCGGGCTGTCTCACCAGCTCGGCCGCGCCGCCGAGCAGTTCCCCGGCGTGTACGGCGAGCACCACGACCATGGCCGCCTCCGCGGCCAGCAGGGGCAGTTGGACGGCCGGGTGCAGCAGCGGGCGGAGCAGCCGGTGCAGCCGCGCGGTGGTCGCGTCGGCGTCGGCGACCATGCGGCGGGTGCCCCGCCACAGGGTGCCGGTGCGCGGCGGCGCCGGTGGCGCGGGCGGCGGGTCCGGGGCGCCGTCCAGCAGGCCGCGGGCGCCGAGGAGGCCGAGCAGCCGGTGCCAGTTCTCCACGGTGAGACGGCGGCCGAACCGGGCCGCGTACTCGGGGCCGATGTCGTCGAAGTTCCGGGTGCCGTCGAGCCGGGAGATGACGAAGTGCTCCTTGGTGCCGACCTCGAACGCCGCGCCGCTGACCGGGTTCCTGACGAGGTGGACGGTGCGCGGGCCGCGCAGCAGGGGCGGGCTGAGCAGGACGCCGCCGCGCAGCGCGGGCCGGTAGGCGCGCGCTGCGGCACCGGCCCGCGCGGAGGGCTCCGCCGGGGACGGGACGCCGGTGGTCCCGCCCCCGGTGTCCGGGCTGGTGCCGGGGCCGGGGCCGGGGGCGGGGGCGGGGGAGGTGCGGTCGCGGGCGGCGGTCACGCCTCCGCCTTCCCGGCCGCGGCCTCCGAGGCGGCGGCGCCGGCCGGATCGCGCAGCACCTGGCCGAGCACGAAGGAGAGGTACGCCTCGTCGCGGATGGTCACGTGAAGCCGGTTGTTGGTCATGTGCATGTAGGGGGAGAGCAGCCGTGGCAGCACGGCCGCGGTGTCGGTGAGCGGCTGGAGCGGTCCGGTCCCGGCGGGTTCCGTGCGCTCCTGCCCGGCGTCCTCCCGGGCGGGGCCGTCCCAGGCGGGGAAGAGGAGCCGGCCGCGCCCGGCCAGTTCCACCGCCCGCGCGCGCAGTTCCAGGCAGTGGTCGGCCCAGCCGCGCAGGAACGCCGGCAGCCGCTCCGGTTCCCCGGCGGCGACGGCGGCGCGGATCGCGGCGAACCGCCGCCCGAGGGCGGGCGCCATCTCGGCGTAGGTGCGCTCGTACTCCTCCGAGCCGATGAACCCCGTCCCGGGGAAGGCCCGGTGCCAGAACGCGTAGTACCCGTCCAGGTAGTCCGCGAGGCGGTCGTCCTCGGGCAGGAAGCAGCTCGCCATCACCATCATCAGCTGGGCGGAGGTGCCGAGCAGCACGGTGCGCAGGTGCAGGTTCATGGTGCGGAAGGCGTTGATGACCAGGTCGCTGGAGTGCCGGAAGTGCCACTCGGCCAGTTCCACGCCGGCGGGCCCGCCGTACTTGGCGTACTCGGGCGCGTAGGTCTCGTAGGAGAAGGTGTTGTTCGGCCGCAGGCTCATCCGGCCGTCCTCCCCCATGTAGCGGTCCCGGTCGCCGCCGGGGAACTCGATGTCGAACAGGGCGTTGTAGAAGTCCTTGAGGAACCCGGCGTCCACCTCGTACAGGGCGGGCCGGGTGCGGAGGAACGCGGTCAGGGCCTCCTCGGCCCGCCGCCGCACCTCGGGCGCGGCGGCGTCGTGTGCGGGCCGCAGCCGCAGCCGGACGTGCGGGCCCTCCAGCCAGTAGTTGATGAAGAAGTAACCGGCCAGCAGCCCCTCCGCCGTGAGCCGCTCCACCAGCGGGCGCACGCAGTTGACCAGCATGGGCTGCGGGTTGGCGGCGTAGAAGACGTGCAGCGCGATCCACTCCCCCGGTGTCCCGGTGTCCTCCGGGGCGGTGCCGTGGGCGGCGGTGCGGGCGGGGGTCAGTTCCGGCATGCTGCGGGCTCCTCGGGGCGGGTGCGGGAAGTGAACGTCTCCACGGCCAGTTCGGCCACGTGGCGGCCCCGCTGCGAGGTCACGTGCAGCCCGTCCTCGGCCGGGAGCGCCTCGCGCAGGGTCACGCGGCTCCCGGGCTCCCGGTCCACCAGGGCGTCGAAGGCCGTCAGGGAGAGGTGGCTGTCGAAGTCGACGTGGACGGGCTTGGCGCCGGGACCGCCGCGCGAGACGGTGGCGAAGACCTGGTCGGGCAGCCCGTGGGCACGTCGCCAGCGCTGCCACTCCAGGTACCACTCCGCCTCGCCCGTCCCCGGGCGGCGCACCGGGAGCACGGACGCGTCCGCGCTCCAGCTCCGGCGGCTGATCACGACGTCGCCGTGGCGCACGCGCGGCCTGCGGGTGACGCCGTCCGCGGCGGGCCCCTGGGGGACGCCGCCCCAGATGTCGGTGGGGGTCATGGTGCTCGGGGAGAAGAGCAGCAGCGTGCGGGGGATCTCCGGCAGCGCGACGGGGACGAGGTAGCCGAGGTAGACGGGGACGACCTCGCGTCCCAGCCGGCGCGAGCGCAGGACGAGCCGGTCGGCCGCCTCGTCGTGCTCGACGTACAGGTCGTCCAGGTGGACGCGGTCCTCTTCCGGGACCGTGCTCGTCTCCCCCGGGCAGACGATCTGGTAGTCGGTCAGCCGTCCGTGCTGGTTGAGGTTGCTGGTGACCGGCCCGCCGGTCAGTTCGGCGAAGACCGCTCCGTGCGGCTGACGGGCCCGCATCTCCTCCCGCAGCAGCGCCGACAGGCCCTGCCCGGTGGACGCGGGAGCGCCGCCCGCCGCGGTGTCCCCGTGGACGGCGTCCTGGGCGGCGCCGTGGGTGGCGCCGTCGCTCGCGGTGCCGTCGTAGACGTGGGTGAACCGGCTGAACGGGAACGCCAGCCCGCCGTACGAGCGGTTGAGGACGGCCAGCGGCTGGCCGCCGCCCGGAGCGGGACGGGCGAGCTGGAGGTGGTGGCTCAGCGGCGCGAAGCCGGGCGTGATCGGGGCCAGCCCGGCGCCGACCGCCGCCAGCAGCCCGCCGGGCAGCTCGATCTCCTCGGCGCCGGTCTCCCGGGCCCGCGCCCACAGCTCCCGCATGCCGTCGACGAAGCGGCGCCGGGCGTCGTCCAGCGTTCCGAGCGCGGCCTGGCCGAGCCAGTTCTCCTCCGGGACGTAGGCGCCGTTCTCGTCGAAGGCGCTGCGCTTGGCGGTGAAGGAGACGTACTGGTCGAAGAAGTCCTCGTGGAAGTCGTGCACGAGGCCGAGCAGGTCCTCGCACCGCCCGCCGCGCCCGTAGCGGGCGGTGAAGAAGCCCCGGAGGGTGATGCGCTGGGGCAGCGTCACGTCGAACATCGGCAGCACGCCCTCCACCGCCCGCAGTGCCCGTCCGGTGGCGCCGGTCAGCACGCCCGGTCCGCACTCCAGGTCGTCACCGGCGCTCACGTCCTCGTACAGCAGCGTCTGCGGCAGCACGGGGTCGGGCGCGCCCAGTTCCCGCTGGATCTCCAGGAGCTGGCCGCGCAGGCCGGCCAGGAGCGTGCGCCGTTCGGCGATGCCGGCGGCGGGGTAGCGGTCCAGGCACGCGGCCGGACCGTCCAGGCTCCGGGCCACGTGGTCGGCCCAGGGGCTGTCCAGGTCGCGCAGCGCGTCCTGGAAGGAGCGCAGCGGGTCGGGGCTGTGCACGTCGGTGTGCAGGCAGGGCACCTGCACCATGCCCAGTTGCAGCAGGGCGGCGGCGTACCGCTCGCACTCGGCGCGCTCGGCGCCGTGCTCGTGCTGGAGCCAGTCGACCAGATCGCGGTGGCGCAGCGCGGACCGGCTGCCGAAGAGGTCCAGGAGCCGCTCCAGGGTGCCGCTGCTGCGCAGGTAGAACAGGCGGTCGCGCACCGCGTCGAAGGTGACGGCGGCGCGGTCGTCCCCGGCCGTCACCAGGTGCCGCACGTAGCGGATGCGGTCGTCGTCGCGTCCCCAGCCCGGGGACAGGACGACGGGCAGGTCCTGGCGGCGCACGGGATCGGCCGTGATCAGTTCGGCCAGCCGCCGCAGGACGACGACGTTCAGCCGCACGTGGCTGGTCCACTCCTCACCGGTGTGCAGGGCCGCCCGGCCGTCGGTGCCCTCGCCCGCGAACGTGCCCAGGGCCACGGCGGTGAAGGAGCTGAACGGGCTGGTCTTGCAGGCGGTGCGGTAGAGGTATGTCAGCGCGGAGCGCTCGATCTTGCGCATCCGCTTGCCGGGCTCGGGACCGGTGCCGCCCAGGTGGGCGTCGAGCTCGCGCAGGTAGGCGTCGAGCCGGCCGTCGAGCGTCGGGGAGGCCAGCAGCAGGCCCGCGCGGAACCGCTCCTCGCTCAGCGCCCGGCGCAGCGCGCCGCGGGCGGTGCGCAGTTCACCGGCGAGCGACGCGGCGCCGCGCTCGCGGAGGTCCGCCAGGGCCGCGCGGTCGTGCAGCCAGGCGGCGACCCGCTTCCCGGCCGGTCCGTCGAGACCGGCGACCAGGGCGGCCGCCGCCGCGGGGTCGGCGGGCAGCCGGTTGTTGAACAGGTGGCGGCGCAGGGCCAGCAGGGTGCGGCGGGCGGCGTCCCCGCCGGTGGCGTCGGCCGCCTGGACCAGGCCGTGCAGCAGCTCGCTGAGGACGGCGCCGTCGGCGCGCAGCCGCTCCTCCTCGGCCAGCACCCGGTCGGCCCAGCGGCGGGTCGCGGGGCAGCGCAGGCCGTGCACGGTCTCCACGGGCAGCCCGGCGACGCGCAGCAGGAACCGCCTCCCGGGTTCCCAGGTGGCCGCGGGCGGGGCGGGCTCGCCCTGTGCCGGGGCGGGTGTGTCGGACGTCGTGAGTGTCATCGGGTGTCTCCCAGCCCGGTCAGGCGATGTCGTGGCGGAAGTCGGCCGGCCCGGGGCGTTCGTTGCCGAGCGGCATGATCAGCAGCGGGGCCTCGTCGCCGTCGCCCAGGCCGAGCCGTTCGACGAAGGAGATGTTGTCGAAGCCGAGGGCCACCCCCGCGCCCAGGCCGAGCGCGGCGGCGGCCACGTAGAAGGTCTGGGCGACGGCTCCGGCCGTGCCCACCGCGAGCCGGTAGCCCCGGTCGCCCACGGCGTCCAGGACGGCCGTGGTGCGGACGGTCGGCACCAGGACGGCCCCGGCGCGCTCCAGGTTGTAGTTGGCCAGGAAGTAGTTCTCCTGGAGGAACGCGCCCTGCGGGCCGGGGACGACGAGCCGCAGCTCGTGCGCGTCCGCGTCGTACGCGTAGGCGCCCGGCGCGATGCCCTCGACGTGGTTCACGAAGGCGTACAGCGCGGCCAGGCGCTCGGGCGGGGGCGGTGAGGTGTCCCCCGTCGCGGCGGTCCCGGTGGCGGCGGTCCCGCCGGCGCCGCCGCCCGTCGTCGTGCCCGCGGGGCTCGCGTCGCTGTCCAGGGTGGTGGCGGCGCAGGCCGCCAGGACCGCCCCGAGCTGCCCGCCGGTGACGGGGCGGGCGGCGTCGAACCGGCCGAAGCTGCTGCGCCGGCCGCGCAGCGCGGAGCGCACCGGCACCTCGTCCGGGAAGCGCGGCGCGGGCAGCGTGAGGCGCTGCCCGCCCGGCGGCACCGGGCGGGCGGCGGCCGCGGCCAGGGCGCCGGGGGCCGGGCGGTCGGCGGCGCCCGCCACGGTCGCCTCGTGCATGGCGAGCACCGTCGGGAAGGTCAGCACCGTGCGGGAGCGCTCGACGTCCCGGTGCCGGACGGCCGGCGGGCTTCCCCCGGGTGCGGCCTGCGGCCCGGGCGGGGCGGGGCGGGGCGCGGACCCGCCCCAGGGCAGCGGGACGACGGCGAAGAGGGCCTCCTCCTGCCCGGTGAGGCCGAGCAGTTCGCCGAGCCGGGGTTCGTCGAACCACAGCACCGGGGCGACCCGCAGGCCGCGCGCGGCGGCCCAGATCCGCCAGGTCGCCACGAGGGTGCCCAGGTCGGTGGAGACGACGTGGTAGGAGAAGCTGTTGTACTTGAAGGCGTTCTGCCAGTACTTGACGCCCAGGACGAGGTACTGGTCGGTCTCCCGCGCCCAGGGCGGGGCGTCCGGCCCCAGCGCCGCGCGGACGCGGGACGAGACGTCTCCGGCCAGCAGCCGCTGCGCGGCGTGCTGCTGGACGTCGTAGTAGTGGACGCCCGGGGTGAGCGGCCCGGAGGGGCCGGTGATCCAGTAGACGGAGACGGGGTAGAGCCCGCCGCCGCCCGCGGTGCCGCGCGACCAGTTGGCGTGGGTGTAGAACGGCAGGCCGGACAGGTCGCTGTTGGCCTGGATGCCCAGCCTGCGGCCGGTCAGCCCGTAGGAGTCCTTGAGCATCGCCGACAGCAGCGGCAGCGTGAAGCCCTCCGGTCCGTCGTGCCGCGTGTCGTGGCCGGGCGCCGGGAGCAGGCCGCGGGCGACCGGTGGATCGGCGATCCGGTCGCCGTCCGGCAGGGCGAAGGACTCCACGCCCGGGTAGAACTTCCCCCGGCGCGGCGCGTCGGCCCAGTCGGGTACGAAGTCGGCGGGTTCCATCGGGACCCGGCCGCGGTGCATCACGGCGTCCGCGTATCGGTGGGCGTATCCCATGGGCTGTCCCCTCTCGGATGGCTGTCGTGCGTAGGTGGCCGGCGGTGCGGCCGTCGCTGGCGGGGGCGTCACGGGAACGGGTGCGGGGCGGGGTTGAGGTCGGCGGCGGTCAGGTCGTGGGCGCGCAGCCCGGCCTGCCGCGGCGCGGTGCGGGTCCTGGGCAGGTGCCGGGCGCGCTGCCGGGCCCAGCCGAAGTCGATGGGGACCAGCCCGGGGACGAGGACCTTCACGGTGTGCAGGCCGAGGGCGCGCTGCTCGGGCAGGGTCTGGTCGACGACGACCACGTCGAAGCCCGCGGCGGTGACGGCGCCCACCGCGCGCAGCAGGTCCGTCCGCAGGTCGTCGCTCACGTGCGTGCCGTCGGCGTCCGGCCAGGCCAGGGCGGCGACGTCCACGGCGGGGCGCGGCTTCGGCTGCCGCAGCAGGAAGTCGGCGTGGTCGCCCATCCGGGGGATGCCGTAGACGAGGGGGTGGTCGTGCAGGCTGGTGACCTTGTCGAAGTCCTCGGCCATGGCGCGCAGCCCGGCCTCGTCGCGGCGGGTGCGGCCGACGAGGTTGACGGCGTCGGTGGCGATCTCGCACAGCGCGGAGTCCAGCGCGGACTCCGGGTCGAGCCCGGCGCCCGCGCCGAAGCACATGCGTCCCAGCCCGCCGTCGAAGCGTTCGGCGACGGCGGTGACGACGGGTACGGGGAAGGTGATCCGGGTGTCGAAGAAGCGAGCCCGGTAGCCGTACAGGGCGAGCCGGTCGACCATGTGGCGGGTCGCCGTGCGGGTGCTGCTGGCCGGGTCGATCTCGGTCAGCGGTATCCGCCCGTACCAGGCCAGGAGGAAGGCGTCCCGTTCGACGACCTCCATGAGCCCGAAGTAGACGGCCTCCTCCAGGCTGCCGCCCGAGGCGCAGCCGTTGCTGCTCTCCTGCACGAACCGGTTCTCCAGGCCGGGCGCGTGGTAGTAGGCCAGGACCTCGGGGACGGGACGCGGACGCGCGTCGCGCAGCGACCAGCCCCACACCCAGGGGATCTCCCGGTCCGGGGTGAAGGGCCGCACGCGCGGGTTGGCCCGGTGGAACTCCTCGGAGTACAGCCCCGTCTCCCGGGGGTCGACGGCGTCCGGGCCGAGGTCGTCCAGGGAGACGACGAGCTGGGCGGCCCTGGTGCGGGCGCGCATCCCGGCGTAGCGTTCGAGCCCTTCCAGGACGCCGATGCGCAGGCTGTCCGCGAAACTCGCGGCGTGGCCGCCCCAGAACGTCTCGCGCAGGTACTCGCCCGAGCGGGTCGAGAAGCAGCCGACGGTGGCGGAGGTCGTGGTGGAGGCGACGTCGCAGATGACGGACGGGCCCAGCGCGCCCCAGTGCGGGTTGGCGAACGCGTCGACGGCCAGGTCGTAGGCGTCCAGGGGGCGCACCCGGAAGGCCCCGGGCCGGTGCTTGGGCGCGGGTCGCAGCGTGAGGGCGGCGCCCTCGGCCGTGTCCGGCTCGGGCCTGCCGCAGGACGGGCACTCGGGGTCGGGCACCAGCGGGTACCGGCGGACGGTCATCGTCTCCAGGTCGAGCAGGCACACCTCCGGGCAGGGCGAGCCGGAACCGGCGGGCCCGGCCGGTGCGGCCGCGGTGTCCGCCAGCAGCGCGGCGACGGCGGTGGCGGCGAACGGCGTGGCGTACGGCCAGGGGCCCGCCTCGCGGGTGCCCGTGCCGCGCTCCAGCCCTTCGCGCAGGGTCACCGAGCGGACGCCCTGCCACCGGCGTTCCAGGCAGGTCCCGCACAGCGCGCCGCCCTCGGCGGTCCGGCGGCCGATCAGCACCTGCTGCCCGTACAGGTGGACGCGCAGCGGCGCGCCGGGTCCGGAGCCGGCCGGTGGCGCGGGCGCGGTGTAGGCGTCCCGGACGCCGAGGGCGACGGCCTCGACGGCGGGCGCGGACGCCGTGCCGAGGACGTCCGCGAGGGCGTCCCTCACGTCCTCCGCGAACCGGCGGCAGGTCTCCGCACGGGCGGCCGGGGGCGTGGCCGGGGCCGGGGGCGCGAGCTGGTCAGCGGGCATCGGCGACCGCCCGGGTGAGCAGGACGCGGACGGTGTGGATGCCCGCGGTGGGCAGGTCCGCGGCGTGGGTGGGGACGACGAACGCGTCCCGGCCTCCGGCGGCGAGGCGGTCCAGCACACCGGTCCAGCCGGGCGCCGTCCCGGCGGGGCTCCAGCCCGTGCCCGTCACCGGGACCAGCGCGGCGTCGAGTTCGCGCAGCAGCGGGTCACCGCCGTCGGGCGCGTCCTGGGCGCCCTCGGCGGCCAGCTGCTCCGCCCCGAGGAGGTCCCGCACGGCGTCGACGGCGGCCCCGGCGGCGTCCAGGGCGGCGCCGACGGCCCAGCGGGCGGTGCCGCCCGTGCCCGCGCTGCGGGCCAGGACGACGGACACCCCGGTGTGCGCCCGCTCGCCGAGGTCGAGCAGTTCGACGTCCAGGCCGAGGTGCCCGGCGGACCGCAGCAGGAAGGTCATCTCAGGGTCGTCCCCGAAACCGCCGGGCGGGATGGTCACCACCCCCGCGGCGCCCCTGACAGCCCGCTGGAGCGCGTCGTGGGCGAGTGCCGACAGCAGCCCTGCGGCGGCCGCCTCCGGGAGGCCGCCGCCCGCGCCCGCTCCGGCGCCGCCCGGCTCGAAGCGCCGGTCCGCGTTGTCCGGGCCGAGCGGGCGTACCGCGGCGGCCGGGACGAGCACCTGTTCCTTGGAGAGCAGGGAGGTGGCCAGGGCCCAGGTCCCGGGCACGCCGCCGTCGGCGCCCGCGCCGGTGGCGACCGTCAGGGCGGCGGCGTCCACGGTGGGCAGCCGGCCGAGGAGTTCCGTGAAGGAGGTCCCGGCGGGGGCGGGCGCGGCGGGCACGACGTGCTCGGCGTAGACGGTGGCGGCGGCGTTGAGCGCCCGCAGCCGGGCTCCGGCGGTGTGGTGCACGTCGAAGGCCGTGATCGTGCGGGGGCCGCGCGGCCCCAGGCCCAGTTCGACGGCGCCCACCTTCAGGGGCGTCTGCGTCAGGGGCTCGTCCACGTACCGGGAGAAGACCCCGGCGTGCGGGCGGACGAGGGCCGAGCGGCGCTCCAGCTCCGCGAGGGGGCCCTCGGCGGCCTCGTCGTCGGGGGCCGTGGCGACCGTCGGCAGGAACGCGGGCCGCGCCGGGGCCGCCGCCAGGTCGACCGCTTCCGGGCCGGAGGCGGTCGCGTCCGGCGTGCAGAACGGGCAGCGCGGGTGGGGCAGCAACGGCTCGGAGGCGACGTCGAAGGAGGCCATGTCCTGGATCAGCAGCCGCCCGCGCGTCTCGTCCGGCAGGGCGCCGGTGACCAGGCGGAACACCTCGTATCCGAGGAGGTTGCCGAGCATCGCGGCGAGCGGTCCCGCGGGCTGCTGCCCCCGCGTCCCGGTGCCCAGGGCCACCCCGCTCCACAGGTCCGCGGCGGCCGGGTCCGGCCCGGCGGCGCCCAGGCGCAGCGCGGCGCAGGACCAGCAGCCCGGCGCGCCGTCCGTCATCACCGGACCGACGACGGCGCGTCCGCCGAAGGTCCAGGCCGGCAAGAGGGTGCGGCCTTCGGGGACACCCTGCCGCAGCAGCCGCAGCACCGCGCCGGGAGCGGCGGGGCCCGAGGCGGCCACGACGACGTCGTACCCCCCGTACGCCTCCCAGCCCGCGTGCGGCTCGTCCGCCGCCGCGCCGGACCGCGTCCCCGGGAGCACCGTCAGCTCCACGGGGCAGCCCTCGGCGGTGAGTTCGGCCGCTTCCCGGCCCGCCTCCTCAAGCCACCCGGGAGCGGCCTGCCCCGGTGCCCGTCCGGGGGCGGCGGCGACGGCCGCGCAGCCGTTGCGGATCAGGGACAGCACGCACCAGCGGGCGACCGGGCCGTCGCCGAGGACGGCGACGCGGGTACCGCGGAAGCGGGCGAACCGGGTGTCCGCGTCGTCGGCGTAGTGGTCGATGTAGGCGATCTGCTCGGCGAAGCGGGCGGCGGCGGCCGGGTCGGTCGCCGCCGCGCCCGCGCCGGGCTCGGGCACCGGGCGGGCGAAGCCGCGCTCGTAGAGGGCCTTCACCAGCGCGCCCACCATGGCCTTCTGCTGGTCCCCGAAACCGGCGCAGAGGTCGGCCACGGATCTGCTGCCGTCCAGGTGCGGGACCATGAGCGTGGCGAAGCGGTAGGCGGCCTTGGCGGTGAGCTGGAAGCCGCCGTCGGCGTTGTGGAAGATCACGCCGGTGGGCGTCTCGGTGAACAGGACGTCCCGGCGGACCCGGGGCCGGGTCCCGGCTGTCTCTTCGTACGCTGTCGTGGCCATGCGTGCTTCCCACCTCTGGGTCGGGGGCTGGTCGGGACGGGGTCGGACGGGCGGCGGTGCGGTCCGGGGTACGGGGCGGGAGCCGCGGGGCGGCCGGGGGGCGTGGCCGGGGGGCCGCCGGGTTCGGGTGGTGGCCGGGTCCGTGCCCGGTGGGCGGTGCCGCCGCCGGGCCGCCGGGGCTGTGGCGGCGCCCGGCGGCGGGGTCAGGGCAGCGCGGCGGGCCACCTGCTTCCGTCCGGCGAGAGCGTGCCGTTCCGGGACGGGCTGCCGAGAACGGCCGGCGGGTGGTCCGGCGGCTGGCCGGGCGGCTGGTCCGCCGGGTGCGGACCGGCCCGGCGGGCGTGGGCCCGCAGCAGTGCGTGCATCCGGAACGCCCCGGGCCGCCCCTCTTCCAGGAGTCCGGCGTCGTGGAGCCGTTCCAGCACCTCCTCGGCGCTCTCCTCGGAGACCTTGAGCGCCTCGGCGGCCCGGTGCGCGGTCAGCGGGCCCTGCGCCACCGGGCCCAGCCGCAGGTACGCGTCGGCCAGCGGCGGGGGCAGCCGGCGCAGCGCACCGTCCAGGAGCAGCGGGACGGACATCCGCGGGTCGTCGGCCAGGGCGAGCCGGTCGGGCAGGCCGCGCCGCAGCCACGCGGCGCAGTCGGCGATCCGCAGCCGGGGCCTGGTCAGCAGCCGGGCGGCGGCGATCCGCAGGGCGAGGGGGAAGTGCCCGCACACGGACGCGAGCAGCCGCGCCGCGTCCGGCTCGGCTTCGACGCGTTCCGCGCCCAGTACGGCGGTGAGCAGGGCGTACGACTCCTCCGGTTCGAGGGCGCCGAGCCGGTGCACCGTGCCGCCGTGGGTGGCGACGAGCGCGGCCAGCCCCATCCGGCTGGTGACGACGGCGGCGGCACCGGGACGGGCGGTCAGCAGCGGGCGCACCTGGTCGGGGTGGACGACGTCGTCGAGGAGCAGGAGGGCGCCGTGCCCGTCCGCCGGTGCCGCGGGCCGGGCGCGGCGCAGCTCGGCGGCGGCCTCCTCACCGGTGAGGGCGGTGCCGTCGGGCCGCGTCATGGGCAGCAGCACGCAGCCGTCGGGGAAGTGGTCGCGGACCAGGTGCGCCACGTGCAGGGCCAGCGCCGTCTTGCCGACTCCGGGTGCGCCCGAGAGGACCACGGTGACCGGGCGCGGCGGGGCGGCGTCCCCGGCCGCCGGGCCCGCGGGCCGCCCGGCCGTGAGCCGGGCCGCCAGGGCGTCGAGGGTGGCGGCGCGGCCGGTGAAACTGGGCACGACGGGCAGCGGGGCGGCGGGAACCGGCCCAGGCTCCGGGCCGGGCTCCGGGCCGGAGGAGGGCGCGCGGTCCCCGGGCGGCTCCCCGGGGGCGTCCCCGTTCCGGGCGGGGCCGGGGAGCCGCCCGGGGCGGCCGGGGTCCGCGGACGCCGTGGACGCCATGGACGCCGGGGACGCCATGGACGCCGGGGACGCGGGCGGGGAGTCGTCCGCGGGTGCGGCGGCGGGCAGGGGCGGCGGCGGGTCCGCGGCCGGGAGCGGGGCGGGGGCGGCGGGGGCGGTGATCCGGGCGGGCGGCGCCGGGTCGGGCGGCCCGAGGTAGTCGCCGCGCAGGATGGCCAGTTCCAGCCGCTGGAGTTCGGCCCGGGGGGTGACGCCCAGCTCGTCCCGGAGGTGCCGCTTCACCCGGTGGTACTCGGCCAGCGCCTCCGTCTGCCGGCCCGTCCGGTACAGCGCGAGCATGAGCTGCTCGGCGAAGCGCTCGTGCTCGGGGTATACGCGCGTAGCCTCCCACAGGTCGACGAGGACCTCCCGGCTGCGACCGCGCTCCAGTTCGATGTCGCAGACCCGCTCCAGCACGCGCAGCCGCTCCTCGGCCAGCCGGGGCACCTCGTCGCGGTGCAGCACGTCGGAGGGGACGTTCGTGAGCAGCGGGCCCCGCCACAGCGTGAGCGCCGTGCGCAGGCCGTACAGCTCCGCCTCGCCTCCCGCGGCGGCGGCGCGGGCGACCACCTGCCGGAACTGGAGCAGGTCCAGGGTGTCGGCGTCGGCCTGGATGCTGTAGCCCCCGGCGACCGCGACGACGGCCTGGTCCTCGATGCCGTACTTGGCGAAGATCCGCCGCAGCCGCAGGACGCAGCTCTGCAACGCCGCCTTGGCCGTCGCCGGCTGGTCCGCGCCCCAGACGACGTCGCGCAGATGGCCGGTGGAGACCACCGAGCCGGGACGGATGAGGAGGGCGGCCAGCAGCGCCGTCGGTTTGGAAGGCGGCAGGACCACCACGTCGTGCCCGTCCGTGATGCTCAGCGGTCCCAGCAGTTGAAAGCGCACCCCGCTACGTCCCCCTCCCTCTGAGCTACTGCCAGCCGAAGTCGTCGGTGCCGTGGCCGGGCCGGTCGGACTGCGGGAGCGGCGGGCCCGGGTGCGACGGCCCGGCGGCCCCGCCCCCGGCGGAGACAGCGGTGGCGGTGGCGGCCACCGTCAGGGGGAGGACCCCAGCCCCGCCCAGAACCAGAACCCCGCAAACGAGCCAGGACGTGTGACGCGCGTGGACCATCTGCCGAAGCCCCTTCCCCTCATCGGGTGGATCGGATCGACGTCATGGCGAGTTTTGTACGGACGGACTGACCCGGTGAAGGACGAAGCCATGGCCCGAAACGGCCATGACCCCTTCCGGCCACCGCTCCCACGTCCGGCGTCTTGACGATCCGCCGCCGGGCCGTCGCCAGGCCGACCCCCCGGCTTCGCCCCCGCGTCACCCGGGTGCGCCCGCCGCGCGGGACGGCGCCCGCGCGGGAACCGGCCACGGCGGGGACGGCCCGGCTCCCGCGCGCGGCGCACCAGCTCGCACGCGGTTTTCACCGGACCCTCACTTCCGGAGAATTGAACAGCCGTCACCGCTGTGACGGCCGTTACGCTCTTGGTGACATGCGTCCTGGCAATGGGGGAGACAATGCTGGACCAGTTGGGACTGAACGCGGTGGCGGAGACGGTGTACCGGGCCCTTCTCCGCCAGCCCCGGGCATCCCTGGAGGAGCACCGGGCCCGGCTGGGGCTGACCGCCGGGCAGGTCCGCGAGGCCGTCGAGCGGCTCCAGGAGCTGTCCCTGGTCCGCCCGGCGGCGGACGGCGACCCCCAGGACCGGGTGCACGTCGTCAGTCCCGGCCT
The DNA here is from genome assembly GCF_036323765.1 of Streptomyces solitudinis. Lineage (NCBI taxonomy): Bacteria > Bacillati > Actinomycetota > Actinomycetes > Kitasatosporales > Streptomycetaceae > Streptomyces > Streptomyces solitudinis. The sequence goes on along the minus strand of NZ_JAZDCW010000001.1, from coordinate 178,121 downwards.
CGGCCTGGAGTCGCTGCTGGCCCGCCAGCGCGCCGAACTCGCCGCCCACCAGCAGCGGGTCGAGGCAGGCCACGCGGCGGTGGCGCAGCTCGTCGGGGAGTTCGCCCACGCCCACCCGCTGCCGGGTGAGTCACCGGTCATCCACCTGGACGGCGTGGACCACGTCCGTGACTACCTGGCCCGCCTGCACGAGGACGTGAAGGAGGAGATCCTCACCTTCGCCACCGGGGGCGCCCAGACCGAGGAGAACATGCGGGCGTCCTACCCGCTCAACCAGGAACTGCTCGAACGCGGCGTGCGCATGCGCACCATCTACCTCGACAGCATCCGCAACCACGCCCCGACGGTGACGCACGCCGAACGGCTCACCGCCCTGGGCGGCGAGATCCGCACGGCACCGTCGCTGAGCACTCGCATGATCATCGCCGACCACCGGCTCGCCCTGGTGGCGGTGGACGACCAGGACTCCTCGCTGGGCGCGCTCGTCGTCTCCGGACGGGGACTCATCGCCGCGCTGGAGGCACTGTTCGAGAGCGTCTGGGACCGCGCGGAGCCCTTCGGCACGGTGGCGTCGCGGCAGAAGCAGTCACTGAGCCGCCAGCAGGTGGAGGTGCTGCGGCTGCTGGCGCAGGGCCACACGGACGCCGCCATAGCGACCCGTCTCGGCGTCTCCCCGCGCACCGCCCGCCGGATCGCCACCGACCTCATGGGCCACCTCGCGGCCCGCAGCCGCTTCCAGGCCGGCGTCCACGCGGTCCAGCGCGGACACCTGTCGACGAGAACGGCGTGAGCCGGGACGGGCCCGGGCCGCCCCGGGGCGCTCCGGCGTGACCGGCGCCCCGGGACCGGACGCCGGCCGGACGCGCCGGCGCGGTTTGCGCGCACGGCGCCGGGGAACCCCGTACGGCCGACCCCGGTCACCGTATGAGAGGTCCCTGAGCTGGTGAGGACGGAATCCGCTGACCCCGCGCCGCGGGCGGCCCTGTTCGACGTCGACGGCACGCTGGTCGACACCAACTACCTGCACGTCGTGGCCTGGTGGGAGGCGTTCCGGCAGGCCGGGCACCCGGTGCCCATGGCCGACGTCCACCGCGCCGTCGGCATGGGCGCGGACCGGCTCCCCGGGCACCTGCTCGGCGACGAGGGCGAACGGCTCGTCGGCGAGCAGGTCCGGCAGGCCCACTCGGTGCTGTACGCGACGTACTTCCCCACGCTCACCCCGCTTCCCGGCGCCGCCGGACTGCTGCGCGCGGTGGCGGACGCGGGCTGGCGGGTGGTCCTGGCCAGCTCCGCCAGCGGTGCGGAGCTGGCCGCCATGCGGGCGGCGCTCGACGTGGACGAGGTGATCCACGACGCCGCCAGCGGGGACGACGTCGACGTCACGAAACCCGCCCCCGACCTCGTCCGGCAGGCGGTGCGGCTGGCCGGCGTCGCCCCGGAACGGGCGGTGTTCGTCGGCGACACGGTCTGGGACATGCGGGCCTGCGGGGACGCCGGTGTGCCCGCCGTGGGCGTGCTCTCCGGCGGCGTGCCCCGGGCGGACCTCGAAGCGGCGGGCGCCGTCCGCGTGTACGCGGGACCGGCCGAACTGCTCGACCGGCTCGACACCAGCCCCCTGGCCCGCCCCCGGTCCTGACCGGCGGCCCGGCCCGGGCGCCGTCCCCTCCGGGCGCCGTCCCGTCCGCCGGGCCTACGGGCGGTGGCCGCCCCGCACCGGTCCGGCGTCAGCCGCGCGGGCGGCGCGCGCCCTGTTCCTCCCGCTGCTGCGCCTGCTTCTCCTTGAGGCGCACGGCCTCCTTGCGGACCTCGGCCTGCGTGGCGCGCTCCTTGCGCAGCCACCCCGGGTTCTCCTGCTTCAGCTCGTCGATCTGCTCCGTGGTGAGCGGCTCGGTGACCCCGCCGCGCGTCAGCCCCGAGATGGACACGCCCAGCTTCGCCGCCACCACCGGACGCGGGTGCGGGCCGTCGCGCCGCAGCTCCCGCAGCCACTCGGGCGGGTCGGCCTGGAGCGCGTTCAGCTCCTCGCGGGAGACGACGCCCTCCTGGAACGCGGCGGGGGTGGCTTCGAGGTACACACCCAGCTTCTTCGCCGCGGTCGCGGGCTTCATGGTCTGGGTGTTCCGGTGCGCCGTCATGGGGCCAGGATATCGAGTGTCCGCCCAGGTCCCGACCACGCCGGTGGCCCGGCCCGGCGGCGGGCCCGTAGCCTGGCCTGGTGACAGGCCCGCAAGCAGCCCCTCCCCCGCCCCCCGGCCCGCCGGCCGCGTTCCGGCTCGCGTACGTCCCGGGCGTGATCCCGGGCAAGTGGGTGCGGATCTGGCACGAACGCCTGCCCGGGGTGCCGCTGCACCTGCGCGACGTCGCCGCCGCCGACGCGTCCGGCGTCCTGCTGCGCGGTGACGCCGACGCGGCCCTGCTGCGGCTGCCCGTCGACCGGACGGTGCTCAGCGCCATCCCCCTGTACACCGAGACCACGGTGGTCGTGGTGCCGAAGGACCACGTCGTGACGGCGGCGGACGAGGTCTCGGCCGACGAGCTGGCCGACGAGGTCGTCCTGCATCCCCTGGACGACACGCTCACCTGGGAACAGCGCCCCGGGCTCCCCGCGCGGGACCGCCCGGCCACGACGGGGGACGCCGTCGAGCTGGTGGCGGCGGGCGTCGGCCTGCTCGTCGTGCCGCAGTCGCTGGCCCGCCTGCACCACCGCAGGGACCTCACCTACCGGACGGTGACCGACGCCCCGCAGTCCGGCGTCGCCCTGTCCTGGCCGCAGGACCGGACCACGGACTGGGTGGAGGACTTCATCGGCATCGTCCGCGGCCGGACCGTCAACAGCACGCGGGGCCGCCGCCCGGCCGCCCAGGAGCAGCCGCAGGAGACGCGCTCCCGCGCCGGCGGCAGCACCCGGCGCGGCAAGCCGTCGGGCAACCGTTCCACGGACAGGAACCCGCGCGGCGGCTCCCCCGGCCGGCGCGGCACCGGGCGCGGCACCCGGCGCCGCCGCTCGTAGCCCGCCCCCGGCTCCGGCGCGGGCGCCTTCGGCGCGGAGCCGGTGCGGACGTCGCCGACCTCAACGCGTCACCCCGGAAGACCGCAGCACCGGGTTGCGGCACTAACCTGCCGTGGTGACCGGAACCGAGCTGGACGAGTTGATCGTTGCTGACGGCGCGGCACTGCGCGCGTGGCTGCTGGACAACCACACCGCCTCTCCTGGCGTGTGGCTCGCTCTGACCAGGAAGGGCGGCTCCGTCACCACGCTGACCTGGCAGCAGGCGGTCGACGAGGCACTGTGCTTCGGCTGGATCGACGGGCAGGCCCGCAAGCGCGACGAGGGGAGTTCCTGGAGGCGGTTCACCCCGCGCCGGCCCCGCAGCGTCTGGTCCCAGCGCAACGTCGCCAACGTGGCCCGGTTGGAGGCGGCCGGCCTGATGCTGCCCGCCGGCCGCGCCGCGGTGGACGCCGCGAAGGCCGACGGGCGGTGGACGGCCGCCTACGCGCCGTCATCGGAAGCGGAGGTGCCGGCCGACCTGCGAGCCGCGATCGCCGCCGATCCAGCGGCGCAGGCGATGTTCGAGGTGCTCACCAAGACCAACCGCTTCGCCCTCATCATCCGGGTCAATGCCGCCAAGCGGGCCGAGACGCGCACCCGGAAGATCGCCGAGTGCGTGGCGATGCTGGCCCGGCACGAGACGGTCCACCCGCAGCGAGCCAAGCCGGTGGACCCGCCGACGTCGTGACTGGGCGTCCGCCGGAACGGACAAGACCACGCTGTTGAGCGGAACTGCTCCCGAAACTCTGTGCCCTCCTGCCCCCTACGCGAGTCGCTGACCCCACACCCCGCGCGGACGCCCGCCCGGTGGACCGCCGCGGCCGGTCGGCGAAGGACCACCCGGTCCGCGTGGCAGCCCCGGCCCCGGCACGCGGGCCCGGCACCGGCCTCGCGGACGGACGGAGGCAGAACCGCGCCTGCGTGGCCGAATCCGTGCGGACCTCTTCCACGGTGGCGGACCGGCCACGGTGGCAGCGGCGGGGGGAGGCCCGCCGCCTCCCACCACTGCCCGGACGCTCCAGCTACCCGTAGGGCCCGGCCGTCCCGGTCCGTCCTCCCGCAGTGCTTCCACGACACCTCCACGGGGTGCGGGGTGTTGCGTCCCCCCATCCGCGTGCGCCCCGTGGACACCGCCACGGACGGCGCCATGGCAGGCCCGCACAGCTCCACGACGGCCCCGGACGTTCACGGGCGGACGCCTCCCGGTTCGGGCGGACGCGGGCGCGGAGCCCCGGGAGGGGCCCCGGGAGCGGTTCCGGCACTGACCCCGCACGGCGCGGCCCGACGTGACGACAGGTGCCGTACGTGCTGGCAGGGGGCGTGATAACGGCCAACTTGAACCACCCGCGTCCCGCTTGTTGTCACGCCCTCGGCCTCTTCCTAGCCTGGGAGCGCTCCCACGCTTTCTCGGTGGCGCGCGTTCCGCGCGCCGCCCGCTGCGTGCTTCCCTCTGGAGGTCCCCCATGCGCATGCACCGACATCAGCCCCGGATGTGGGCCGCCGCGGTCTTCGTGGCCGTGGCAAGCCTGACAGCCACCGCCCTCGGCACCCAGGCGGGCACCGTCAGCGGCCTCGGAACCGCCGCACAGGTGACGCCCTTCACCGAGGACGACGGCGCGGACTGCCCGGTCCCCGGCCAGGGAGGCCCGCCCGCCACCTCCACGCTCCCCGACCCCTTCCGGAAGCTCGACGGCACGCGCGTCACCTCCACGTCCGACTGGCGGTGCCGGCGGGCGGAGATCAGGAAGCTGGCGGAGCGGTCGGTCTACGGCGAGAAGCCCGGGAAACCGGCGAGCGTCACGGGGACGGTCTCGCGGACCGGTGTCACGGTGAACGTGAACCACCAGGGCAGGAGCGCCAGTTTCTCCGCGAACGTCGAACTGCCGAGCGGCTCAGGCCCCTTCCCCGCCGTCATCGTCTTCGGCGGATTCGGAGCCGACACCGCCACCATCAAGGCGTCCGGCGCCGCCGTCATCAGCTACGACCCCTTCACCGTCGGACGCGAGGGCACCCAGCGCAGCAACAAGCAGGGCGCGTTCTACAGCGTCTACGGCTCCCAGAGCCGCACGGGGCTGCTCGCGGCCTGGGCGTGGGGCGTGAGCCGGATCATCGACGTCATCGAGCAGTCCGGCGGCAGCACGCTGAAGGCCGACGCGACGGGCGTCACGGGATGCTCCCGCTACGGCAAGGGCGCCTTCGTCGCCGGCGCGTTCGACCAGCGCATCGCGCTCACCATGCCGATCGAGTCGGGCAGCGGCGGCGTCGGGGCCTTCCGCTCGATCGCCAGGGAGAGCGGCGCCCAGCCGCTGAGCAGCACCTACTCCGAGCAGCCGTGGCTCGGCGACGCGTTCGGTTCCTTCACGGGCAGCCCGAACTCCCTGCCGGTGGACACGCACGAGATCGTGGGCATGATCGCGCCGCGCGGACTGTTCATCATGGACAACCCGCACGTCGACTGGCTGGGGGCCCGGTCCGGGGCCGTGGCCGCCCTGGGCGGCGCGGAGGTCTACAAGGCGCTCGGCGCCGGGAGCGACATCAGCTACTGGTCCGACGTCCAGGACGGCAGCCACTGCGCCGTCCGGTCCGAATGGCGCACCCCGCTCCAGCAGAACATCCGGAAGTTCCTGCTGAAGTCGGACAGCAGCCCCGGCGTGTTCCGGATCGCCAGCAGCAAGTCCGCCAGCCTCGCCGAGTGGCGGAACTGGCAGACGCCGACCCTCACCGGCCCCGGGACCACCGGCGGGACCACCGGGGGCGACACGGGCGGCGACACGGGCGGTGACACGGGCGGTGCCAACGGCGGCAGCACCGGAAGCACCGGAAGCACCACCGGGGGTACGGACGGCGACGCGTGCACCGCGAACTACCGCGCGGTCAACACCTGGGCCGACGGCTTCCAGGGCGAGGTGACGGTCCGCAACAGCAGGACCAGCGCGCTGAACGGATGGAGCGTCGGCATGACGCTCGCCCCCGGCCAGACCATCAGCAACCTCTGGAACGGCGAGAACTCCGGAACCAGCGGGTCGGTCACAGTGCGCAACGGCCCCTGGAACGGCACCCTCGCACCCGGGGGAACCGTCACCTTCGGCTTCGTCGCCACCGGCAGTTCCTCGACGGCCCCCGGCAACCTCACCTGCACCAGCCCCTGACCCGTCCACCCCCGCGCACGGGCCCGCCACGGGCCCGCAGCACCCACCGGGGCTCCGCCCGCCGCACGGCCGTCACCACCCGGCCGTGCGGCGGGTCGTCCGGCGCCCGGCGGGCTTCCGCCCCCAGGGGGCGTCAGGCTCCGGCGACGGGCGTCAGGCTCCGGCGACCTCGACCGCCGCCAGGTTCCTCTTGCCCCTGCGCAGCACCAGCCAGCGTCCGTGCAGGAGCTGGTCGGCCGTGGCCACCTCGTCCTCGGCGGTCACCTTCACGTTGTTCACGTAGGCGCCGCCCTCCTTCACGGTGCGGCGGGCGGCCGACTTGCTCGCCACCAGGCCGACCTCCGCGAACAGATCGGTGATCTGGCCGAGTCCGCTCACCCGGGCGTGCGGAAGCTCGGAGACCGCGGCGGCCAGTGTCGCCTCGTCCAGCGCGGCCAGCTCGCCCTGGCCGAACAGCGCCCTCGAGGCGGCGATCACGGCGGCGCACTGGTCGGCGCCGTGCACCAGCGTGGTCAGCTCCTCGGCGAGCGCGCGCTGCGCGGTACGGGCCTGCGGCCGCTCCTCGGTCGTCCTCTCCAGCTCCTCCAGTTCCTCGCGGGACTTGAAGGACAGGATGCGCAGGTACCGCGAGACGTCCCGGTCGTCCGTGTTCAGCCAGAACTGGTAGAACGCGTACGGCGTGGTCATCTCGGGGTCGAGCCAGAGCGTGCCGGTCTCCGTCTTGCCGAACTTGGTGCCGTCCGCCTTCGTCATCAGCGGCGTCGCGAGCGCGTGCACCCCGGCCTGCGGCTCCAGGCGGTGGATCAGGTCCAGACCGGCCGTGAGGTTGCCCCACTGGTCGCTGCCGCCCGTCTGGAGGGTGCAGCCGTAGCGCCGGTACAGCTCCAGGAAGTCCATGGCCTGGAGGAGCTGGTAGCTGAACTCCGTGTAGCTGATGCCCTGGTCGGACGCGAGGCGCTGGGCGACCGATTCCTTGGTGAGCATCTTGTTCACCCGGAAGTGCTTGCCGACGTCCCGCAGGAAGCCGATCACGGTCAGGCCGCCGGTCCAGTCCAGGTTGTTGACCATGGTCGCCGCGTTGTCGCCCTCGAAGGAGAGGAACGGCTCGATCTGCGCACGCAGCCGGGCCACCCACTGGGCGATGGTCTCCGAGTCGTTCAGGGTGCGCTCGGCCGTCGGCCGGGGGTCACCGATGTGCCCCGTCGCGCCGCCCACCAGCGCCAGCGGCCGGTGCCCGGCCTGCTGCAGCCGCCGGACGGTGAGCACCTGCACCAGGTGGCCGACGTGCAGGCTGGCCGCGGTCGGGTCGAAGCCGCAATAGAACGTGACGGGGCCGTCCGCGAGAGCCTTGCGCAATGCGTCCTCGTCGGTGGACTGGGCGATCAGCCCGCGCCACCTGAGCTCCTCGACGATGGCCGTCACGGTTCCGTGTCTCCTCGGGTCGCGTCTGTCGGTCGGCGGCCAGTCTAATGCTCCGCCCGTCCCGGTGACGCCGCTGCTCAGCGGCCGCCCCCGGGAGCCTGGGAGCCGGGCCGGACGGGGCGGGCGGACACGCGGTGGTCGGCCAGATTTCATGTCCGCGTCACTTGCACCCCCACATCCCGAGGCAGGCGTGGTGCGTCCTACAGGCATGCAGAGACGACTGTTCCCCTCGACGCGCCGCCACGCCCGGAAGAGAAGCCGGGACCCGCACTGGGACAACATCCGGTACATATCCGGAACCCTGGTCGTCTTCGGGCACATGACGGACTCGATCACGGACCGGGACGGGCTGCGCTGGCTGCAGATCGCCACGTGGGCGCTGCGCGTCCCGGTGTTCGTGATGGTCGCCGGGTACTTCAGCCGGGCCGACTCGCTCACCCCCAGGGAGGCGCGGCGGCTGGTCGAGTCGATCCTGGTGCCCTATCTGGCCATCGGGCTCCTGCACACGCTGGAGCAGCGCCACTTCTACGGGGACTGGACGATCCAGATCGTCAACCCGCCCTGGGCACTGTGGTTCCTGCTGTCGCTGCTCTTCTGGCGGATGGGACTGCCCTATCTGGCCCAGCTGCGGTACCCGCTGGCCACCTCCGTGGTGGCGGCCCTGGCCGTCGGCTACGTGTCCGACTTCGGACCGGCCCTCTCCCTCTCCCGGACCTTCTGCTTCCTGCCCTTCTTCGTCCTCGGCTGGAAGCTGGGGCAGGGTGCCTACGCCGACGTGCTGCGTGCCGCCTGGAGCCGGTACGCGGCGCTGGCCGTGCTCGCCGTCACCTTCGTCGTGGCGTGGTTCGTCCGGCACGACGTGCCGTTCAGCTGGCTGCGCATGAGCAGTCCGTACGACGACACCTACGGACTGCCCGTGCCGTGGGACTGGGCGATCCGTGGCGGCGTGCTGCTGTGCGGCACGGTCATCGCGCTCAGCTTCATCCGGCTCGTGCCCCGCGGCCGCATCCCGCTGATCACCTACCTGGGCGCCGGTGGCCTGTACATCTACCTGCTGCATCCGCTGGTGCTGCGCCCGGTGCTGCGCTGGTGGGGCATGGACTGGGTGGGCCCCTGGTACGAACAGGCCCTCGTCGTGGTGCTGGCCGTCGCGCTCTCCGTCGTCCTCGGCTCGGCGCCCGTGCGGCGGCTGACCCGGCCGCTCGTCCAGCCCCGGCTGCCCTGGCTCTTCCGGGACACGCCCGGCACCGCCGGACGGCCCGCCGCGCCCGCTCCGGTCGCCGGGGCCCCCGCTCCGGAGGACCGGCAGCTCGTCGCCTCACTCGCCGGTGACAGCCCCCAGCCCACCGCCGCCCGGAAGTAGCCGGGCCGCGCACGCGGCGACGGCTCCCGCGGCGGGTGTACCGCCGGGGCCGTCGCCGTACGGCGTCAGCCGCTCAGACGGCCGCTCCTGACCGCCGCCACGAACGAGGACCAGCCACCAGCCGGAAACACGAGCACCGCCCCCTGGGCGACCTTGCTGTCCCGCACCGGAACGACAGCGCCGAAGTCGTCACAGACCTCAACGCACGCGCCACCGTCCGAATTGCTGTGGGAACTCTTGCGCCATGTCAGGGCGCTCGCATCTATGGTTCGCACGGTGCTTCCTCCAACATGCGCAGGACGGTCTTCCGGGACTCGGCTGGGGAGAACGCCAGGTCACGCACAGCATCGTAGGCGCCCTGGAGCTTCTCAACTGCCGCGTTCTCCCGGATCAGTTCCCCCCGGTACGCGTTCTCCGTGTAGGCCACCGTACGGGCATCCGGCAGCCGGAGGAACCACACGTCAGTGCTGTCAAGCCCGTACGGGCCAGCGCTGAACGGAAGCACCTGGACCACGATGTTCGGCTGTTCCGTCATCTTGGTGAGGTACTCCAACTGCGACCGCCACTCCCCCGCGTCCCGCAACGGCGTCCGGAGGACCGCTTCCGACAGGATCGTCCGGAAGGGTGGGGCGTCCTCGCCCTCCAGCAGGGCGCGGCGGCTCATCCGGGCCTCGACCTGCTGGTCCAGCTCCCTGCCCCGCAGTCCACCGGCCGCCAGGACCTCACGGGCGTACCCCGGCGTCTGCAACAGTCCCGGGAGCACGCTCACCGCGAAGTGCCACAGGCTCACCGCCTTCGACTCCAGCGCCATGTAGCGCCGGTACTGCTCGCGGAACTGCGTGTGGTCACCGGCGGCCAGCTCCCACAGCGCGAGCAGCAGCCCGGGGGTGCCGTAGTACGTGTCCAGGGCCTGGACGACCTCCGGGCTCCCCAGGGTCTCGCCCTTCTCCATCTTGCCGAACAACGACCAGTCCCAGCCCAGCCGTTCACCGAGCTGCCGCAGGCTCGTCCCGCCGGACACGCGCAGCGTACGCAACTCCTCGGCGAACCGCTGGCGTGGTTCCTGGCTGCGGCCGGTGACGGCGCGTCGCTGCGGCATGCCGCTCCCTCCGGGAGGTGCGCGTGAACGGTGTGGAAGGTGTGGAACGACCTTCCCGCCGCGGGGAAGCACCTCCCCGTCCACGGCACGGCCGTCCGCGTTCGGGCGCATTCTCGTCACACCCGCGCTACGCAGCGTAGTCCGCGCTGCGCAGCCGGGTGAGGGATTCCGCAGGACCGGACCGAGAAGGATGCTGATGACGCCCACCCCGCCCCGCCCGGACGCCCCGGCGGCGGCCCGCGACGCCGCCACCGCTGACAGCGCGCCCCGCCTGACGCCGAAGATCAGGGAGGCCCACGACGCCCGTGAAGCCCTGGCCGCCGCCCTCAGCCGGGCCGGTATCCAGCTCCCCGCGATGGCCGTCCGCACGCCCTGGCCGGACGACCGCGGGGGCAGGACGCCGTACGCGCTCCTCCACCTCGGGGTGTGTTCGGCGCCCGTGGCGCTCATGCTCGCGGACGTCGTCCGGACCGGGGTCGCGCGCATGGCGGAGGAATGCGGCGGAACGGCGACGGTGGGAGCGGCCGTCCGCGACACGGCCCTGGACCGCGTCGGCCGGGTCACCGGGTACAGCGGGCCCTATCTCAAGGTGCAGCCGCTCGGTGGTGGCGCCAGCTGGGAGGCGGACCCGGGCCGCGTCCGGAGGCTTGACCAGGACGAGCTGCTGAGCGCCCTGGTCGCCGAGGCCAACGCCTGGAGCCGCCGGAACACCCGGTGACCGTGCCACCGCACCGCCGGGGTGCGGGCGCCCGCGCCCCAGGGTTTCATCCCCGGCTGTCCGTCGGCGGCGCGGTGTGTTCCTGGAGGCGCCGCGCGGTCTCCCGGCGGCGGCGCTGCTCGGCCACGTCCGCTACGGGGGCGGAGAGCATCAGGGCCCGGGTGTAGGGGTGCCGCGGCTCGGTGGTGACGGTGCGGGCGTCGCCCGCCTCGACGAGGCTCCCGTGCCGGATCACCGCCACCCGGTGGCTCATGAACCGGACGACCGACAGGTCGTGGGTGACGAAGAGGTAGGCCACCCCGGTCTCCTCCTGGATCTCCAGGAGGAGGTCCAGGACGGTCCGCTGCGTGGTGAGGTCGAGGGCGGACACGGGTTCGTCGCAGATGACGAGGCGGGGGCGCAGCGCCAGCGCACGGGCGATGGCGACGCGTTGGCGCTGGCCGCCGGAGAACTCGCGGGGCAGCCGGGACGCGGCGTCGGCGGGCAGGTGCACGCGCTCCAGCAGTCCGCCGACCCTCCCGCGTGCCTCCCGGGCACCGATGCCGTGCCCGAGCAGGGGTTCGGCGAGGGTGTCGCCGACGGTGAGGGAGGGGTTCAGGGAGCTGTAGGGGTCCTGGAAGACGACCTGGAGGTCGCGGCTCAGCGCGCGGCGGCGGGCGGGTGCGGCCCCGTCGATGCGCTCACCGGCGAAGGTGATGGTGCCCGACCGGGCGGGGACGAGCCCGAGGACCGCGCGGCCGATGGTGGTCTTCCCCGAGCCGGACTCGCCGACCAGGCCGAGGGTCTCGCCCTGCCGGATGTCGAGGGAGACGCCCCTCAGCACCTCGGTGTGCGGTGCGCGCAGGCCCCGGCCGGGGAAGGAGACGCGCAGGTCCCGCACGCGCAGCAGGGCGTCCCCGGCGGGGACGGTGGCTTCGGCGGGGGCGGTGGCTTCGGTGGGGGTCATGCGGGGGTGCTCCTCACCTCTCGCGGCTGCCAGGGGGCACGGACCGGCGCCTCGTCGAGGACGGCGTCGAGCAGGGTTTGCGTGTAGGGGACGCGGGGTGTGCGGAGGATCTCCTCGGTGCTGCCGGTCTCCACGACACGTCCGGCGCTCATGACGGCGACGCGGTCGCACAGGTCCGCGACGACGCCGAGGTTGTGGGTGACCATGAGCACGCCGAGGCCGCGCTCCCGCTGGAGGCGGCGCAGCAGGTCGAGCACCTCCGCCTGGACGCGTACGTCGAGGGCGGTGGTGGGTTCGTCGGCGATGAGGAGCGCGGGGTCGCAGGACATCGCGCCGGCGATGAGGACGCGCTGTGCCATGCCGCCCGAGATCTCGTGGGGGTAGCGGCGCATCACGCGCCCGGGGTGCGGGATCTCCACCTGGTCCAGCAGCTCGGTGGCGCGGCGGACCGCTTCCTCGCGGGAGATGCCGAGGACGTGGCGCATGGGTTCCGTGAGCTGGCTGCCGATGGTGAAGGAGGGGTCGAGGTTGCTCATGGGTTCCTGCGGGACGTAGGCCACGGTGCCGCCTCGCAGGGCGCGGTGGGCGCGTTCGGGGCCGCCGGCGGTCTCCTGCCCCCGGATGGTGATGCTGCCGCCGCTGACGCGTCCGCCCTCGGGGAGGATGCCGAGCACGGAGAAGGCGGTCTGCGTCTTCCCGGAACCGGACTCGCCGACCAGGCCCACGATCTCACCGGCGTGCACGTCGAGGTCGACGCCGTGCACGACCTCCTTCTCGGTGCCGTCGGGCCGCGCGTACGCGACGGTGAGGCCGCGCACCGAGAGCAGCGCCGAGCGGTCGGCGGAACCGGCGGCGGCGGAGGCGGCGGCAGCCGGGGCGGTGGCGGCGGCCTCCAGTGCCGTGCCGGTGCCGGGGCGCCGGGCCCGGCGCGGGGCGGCCGCCGGTCCGGTGCGCTCCTCCAGGCTGTCGCGCAGGGCCCCGGCGAGCAGGACGAGGGCGCCGTTGGTGAGGCCGAGGGCGAGGCCCGGCCACAGCATCAGCAGCGGCGCGCGCTGGATGTTCTGGAACGCCTCGTTGAGCATCGCGCCCCAGGTCGCGCCCGAGCCGCTGCCGATGCCGAGGAACTCCAGACCGGCCTGGAGGCTGATGGCGATCCCGGCGACGAGGGCCACCTGGATGATGACGGGGCCGCGCACCACGATCAGGACGTGCCGGGCGACGATGCGCAGGTCGGACAGTCCCGACACCTTCGCCGCGTCGATGTACAGCTCGCCGCGTACGCCCGTGACGATGCCGCGGACCAGCCGGAAGAAGCTCGGTGCCGCGAGCACGCCGAGCACGACCATCAGGGCCCAGACGTTGGGACCGAGCACGGCCCGGGAGGCGAGCAGCACGACCATGGCGGGCAGGGCCATGACGAGGTTGACGGCCCAGTTGGCGGCGGAGTCGAACCAGCCGCCGCGGTAGCCCGCGTACAGGCCGGAGGGCACGCCGAGGGCGCAGGCGATCGCCAGGGCGATCAGCGCTCCGCCGAGGGTGCTGCGGCCGCCGTGGAGGATGCGGGAGAGGACGTCGCGGCCCGCGGAGTCCGTGCCCAGCGGGTGTGCGCCGCCCGGGGCGGCGAAGGCGTCGCCGAGTGAGGCGGCGCCGGGGTCCTGCGGTGCGAGCAGGGGCGCCAGGACGACGGCGGTGACCAGGAGCAGCAGGACGGCGGCGGAGACCGCGCCGAGGGGGTTGCGCAGGAGCGGCCCGAGCACACCGCGGCGGGTGGCGGGCGCGTCGGCCGGGAGGCTCTCGGTCATGAGGTCCTCACCTTCGGGTTGAGCCAGGCGATCACGATGTCGACCAGGAGGTTGATCAGGACGACACCGACCACGGTGAGCATGACCAGGGCCATGATCACGGGGATGTCGCCGCGGACGGTGTAGGTGACGGTCATGCTGCCGATGCCGGGGAGGCCGAAGATCTGCTCCACGATCACGGCGCCGCCGAGCAGGCCCACGAACTGCATGCCGAGGACGGAGAGCGCGGGCGCCGAGGCGTTGCGCAGGACGTGCCGGAGCACGATCGAGGAGGACGGCAGGCCGCGGGCGCGCAGGGTGCGGACGTAGTCCTGGCGCAGCACGTCGATCACGGCGCCGCGCACCTGCTGGGAGACGCCGGCCACGGAGGCCACCGACAGGGACAGGACCGGCAGCGTGATGGTGGACAGCCAGCCGCCGGGCGACGTGGTGAACGGGGTGTACCCGATGGCCGGGAACCAGTTCAGCTCGACCGCGAAGACCAGCACGACGACCAGGGTCACCAGGAAGCCGGGGAGGGCGTAGCCCACGACGCCCAGGACCTGCACGAAGCGGTCGGCGGCGCCGCGCCGGACCCCCGCCCAGACGCCGAGCAGGAATGACACGACGGTGGTGACGAGCGTGACGCCCAGCATCAGGCTCGCGGTGACCGGCAGCCGTCCCGCGACGGCCTGGCCGACGTCCTCGCTGGTGAACCAGGAGGTGCCCAGGTCGCCGCGGACGGCGTGGCTCAGCCAGTCGGCGTACTGCGTCAAGACCGGCCGGTCCAGGCCGAGGGAGGCGTTCTTGGCGTCGACGGCCGCCTGGTCGGCGCCCTGGCCGAGGAGCTGGCGGCCGATGTCCGTGTCGGGGATCGACAGCAGCTGGTAGGAGAGGAAGGAGACGACGACCAGGAGCAGGGCCCCCGACGTGATCCTGCGGGCGATGAAGTTCAGCATGGCACTCGGTATCCGTGACCGGGCGCCGGGGCGGGCCGTGTGGCCCGCCCCGGCGCGGCCTCACTCGACGGGGGCGTAGTTGTAGATCGACGGCGCGGCCATGCCGGACTGCGGGGTGATCTCCACCGTGCCGTCCGAGACGTGCAGGTAGGTCATCCGGTAGAAGGGCACGAACCAGCCCTCCCGCACGAGGTGTGCGTTCAGCTCCCGGGCGGCCCGCCCGGCCTGCTCGTCCACTCCGGCCTGGATCTCGGGGATCAGCTTCCGCACGGTGGGGTCGGTGGTGCCGAACATGTTGAACGCGCCGGGGGTGACCAGTTCGTTGACCACGATCCAGTCGGACGCGGCCTGGCCGATGTTCATGACCATGCCGGGGTAGGCGCGGTCGGTGAACACCTTCTGGATCGCCGTGCCGCCGTCGAGTTCGTCCCAGACGAGGTCGACGCCGACGGCCTCGAAGTCCGTGGCGAGGGAGGTGGCGAGGGCGTCGTTGACGATCGCGGTGATGCGCGGGAGCTTCAGCGTGAAGCCCTCGGCGTAGCCCGCCTCCGCGAGGAGCTTCTTCGCCCTGGCCGGGTCGTGGGAGTAGTACGTGTCCAGCTTCTCGTCGTAGCCCTGGGTGTCGGGGCCGAAGACCTGGCTGGTGATCTGGCCGCGCTCCTGGCGGATGACGCTCAGCATGGTCTTGCGGTCGACCGCGTAGTTCAGCGCCTGGCGGACGCGGGAGTCCTTCAGGGCCGGTGCCAGCTTTCCGTCGCGGTCGAAGAGCAGCAGGCCCTGGAAGTCGAACGCCTGCTCCACCGTCTCCATCCCGGGATCGGACTCGATGGCGACCTGCTGGTCGGCGGTCTGGAGCAGGGCCGCGTTCACCTGCCCGGTCTTCAGGCCGTTGACGATGGCCGTCTCGTTGTCGAAGAAGCTGATCGTGAGGTTGTCGTACGGAAGCCGCTCGCCCCAGTAGTCCTCGTTGCGCTCGTAGACCCACCGGGTGCCGATGGTCGTCTTCGCCTGGTCCAGGCGGTAGGGGCCGGTGCCGTCGGGGGTGGTCTTGAGGCTGTCGCCCTGCCCGAACTTCGCCGGGTTCGCCATCAGTCCGGCCGCGTCGCTCAGGTAGAAGAGCATGGCGGGGTTGGGCTGCTTGAGGTGCAGCGTCACGTGTGCGGGGTCGACGACCTGGACCGACTCCAGATCGTTCAGCCACTTCGCGTCGGCGCCGCCGCCCTCCTTGAAGCGTTCCATGTTCGCCTTGACCGCCGCGGCGTCGAAGGCCGTGCCGTCGGCGAACTTCACGTCCTTGCGCAGGGTGAGGCTCAGTCCGGTGCGGTCGGCGTCGTACTCCCACTCGGTGGCGAGCATCGGGCTGAAGCCGCCGTCCGGTTCCCGCTTGACGAGCGTGTCGTACGTCGCCTGGAAGAACGGCAGGGCGCTGCCGACGGCCTGCGTCGGGTCCAGGCTCTGGGGAAAGGTCAGCGTCGCGACGTTCAGGGTCGACGACCCGGCGCCAGCGGTGCCGGAGTCGGCGCATCCCGCGAGGACGAGGGACGCCGCCACGCAGGCGGCGAGGGCTCCGCTTCGGGTGGTTCTGCTCATGAGGTGTGCTCCGTCTGGAGAGCCGGGCAGTCGCCCGGCCGGGATTGGCGGTGAGCCTACATGCGGAATTAACCAGTTGGTAGGTTTTTCCGCACGCAAATTAACCGACTGGTAAGTTCTGGCGCGCTCCGGTCGCGGGACCGGCCGGTCCTCCCGGCCCGGGCACCCGCCGTCCCACGCCGTAACGTGCTGTTCCACAGCCCGCCCGGGCCGGACGCACCCCGCGCGCCGCGCCCCGATGCCAGCAGGAGACCGCCGAGTTGAGCGAGCCCCCCGAGTCCGAGACCCCCCCGCCCCGCTCCCCCAAGGGCGAGCGCACCCGGGCCCGCATCCTCGACTCCGCGACCGAACTGTTCTCCCGCTCCGGCTTCCACGCCGTGTCGCTGCGCGACATCGCCGCGCACGCCGGACTGACCCACGCCGGACTGCTGCACCACTTCCCCGGCAAGGACTCCCTGCTCATCGAGGTGCTGGGCCGCCGCGACAGGACCGACGCGCAAGCGGTCTTCCCCGGCATCACCCATCCGGGCGCCCCCGAACCCGGCCCGGACGAGCGCCTGCGCCGGCTGGTCGGCCTGGTGGTGCGCAACAGCCGCACCCCCGGCCTCGTCGCGCTCTACGCGAAGCTGTCCGCCGAGGCCACCGACCCCGGACATCCCGCGCACCACTACTTCCGGGAGCGCTACCGCGTCCTCCGCGAAGAGCTGACCGTGCTGGTCGAGGCCCTCCAGGCCGCGTCCCGTCCGCCCGTGCAGGGCGACCCGGCCGTCACGGCCAGGCAACTGCTGGCGCTGATGGACGGCTTGCAGACCCAGTGGCTGCTGGAACCGGACGCCGTCGTGATGGAGGACCTGGTGACCGACTTCCTGCACCGGCTCGGGCTGGGGCCCGCAGCCGGTGCGGAAGGCGGCGGCGTCAGCCCGTGACGGACGCGAGGACCGCATCGGCCATGCTCCGGTGACCGGCCGCGTTGGGGTGGAACCCGGCCCCCTGCGCGGTGTCCTCGGGCTCGATCCAGCGGGTGCCCGCGGGCTTGCACACGTCGTGCCCGACCGACGGGCCGTAGGTGTCCACGTAGGTGGCGCCGTGGGCCCCGGCCTGCTGGGCGAGCATCGCGTTGAGCTGCTTCTCCTTGTCCCTGACCCAGGGGAAGTCGCCCGTGGCGAGCGGGACCGTCTGACGGCACGCCGTGCCGTCGTCGGGGAAGAGCGCCGGGTAGCCCACGAGGAGCACCTCCGCCTGCGGGGACCGGGCGTGGATCTCCGCCAGGACCGCTTCGATCCTCGGCGCCGTGGCGTTGACGCGGGCACCGATCTCGTCGGTGCCGAACAGGGTGAAGCTCCGCTTGCAGGGCGAGCCCTGCGGGGCCAGGTACCCCAGGAGCACGCAGCGCGTGATCACGCCGGTCAGGTCCAGGTCGTTGCCGCCGACGCCGAGGGTGACCAGGGTCGTGTCGGGGCGCAGCGCGTCGAGCTGCGGCGGGACCGGCTCCTGGCTGGCCGCCATGTGGCTGGTCTCGGCTCCCGCGCAGGTCACGTCGGTGAACGAGGCCGCGCCGACCGCGTCGGCCACCAGGGACGGGTAGTTGCTCGATGAGCGTCCGCACACCGCGTCGGTCTGTTCGGGGACGCCGGGGCCGGAGCTGAAGGAGTCGCCGAGCGCGACGTAGCGCACGTCCTCGGCGGCCTGCCCGCCGAGGCGGTGCTCCACGGGCGCCGCGAAGGCGGCGGGGGCCGCGGAGGCCAGGGCGGCGAGGGCGGCGACGGCGGCGATCCCGGCGCGTGCCGCCGGGCGGGAGGCGCCGGGGAGCGGAGCGGGGTGCTGGACGGTTGCGGGCATGGCCGTTCCTCGTTTCGCGGGAAGGGAGAAGGACGGCGCGGCCGCGGCAGGTGGGGTCGTCTCGCGGCGGCGCGGCCGAGCTCGAAAACCGTAAGGTGATCGGTTTCTAGCCGTCAATAGGTCTGCGCGGGTGCGGACCGGTCACCCGCCGCCCCGCACCCGCCGGCGGACCCGCACCCTTGACAGTGAAAACCGATCACCTTACGGTTTTCGGATCGCGGGGCCGCCGGGGCAGACCGGACTGCCTCGCTCGCCCCGGGGACGCCGGCCCGCCACCGCGAGCGCCGGCCGCTCCCCGTCCGCCAAGACCCGGACAGGTACGCCGTATGACTTCGCACACCCCACCGCCCCCGGCCCCGGACCCGGCCCTGCCCCGGCTCTCCCTCGCCGAGAAGGCGTCGCTGACCAGCGGCGCCGGCGACTTCGTCACCACCGCCGTCCCGGCCTCCGGCATCCCCGCCGTCACCCTGTCCGACGGCCCGCACGGGCTGCGGCTGCCGAAGGAGAGCGGCGACGGGGGGCAGCTCGACCTGCACAGCGCGGCCCCCGCCACCTGCTTCCCGCCCGCCGTGGCGCTCGGCAGCAGCTGGGACCCGGAACTCGCCCGCCGCGTCGCGGACGCGATCGCCGCGGAGGCGACCGCGCACGGCGTGCGCGTCGTCCTCGGGCCCGGCATCAACATCAAGCGGTCCCCGCTGTGCGGACGCAACTTCGAGTACTTCTCGGAGGACCCGCTCCTCACCGCCGAACTGGGCGGGGCCATGGTCCGCGGCCTCCAGGAGGCGGGCGTCGGGGCGGCGCTCAAGCACTACGCGGCCAACAACCAGGAAACCGACCGCATGCGCGTCAGCGCCGACATCGACGAGCGCCCGCTGCGGGAGATCTACCTGCGGGCCTTCGAACGCATCGTCCGCCGCGACCGCCCCTGGTCCGTCATGGCCGCGTACAACGCGGTCAACGGCGTCCCCCTGGCGCAGAACGCCCGTCTCCTCACGGACGTCCTGCGGACCGAATGGGGCTTCGACGGCGTCGTCATGTCCGACTGGGGCGCGGTACGCGACCGGGTCGCCGCACTGCGCGCGGGACTCGACCTCCAGATGCCGGGCACGGACGGGCGCACCGACCGCGAGGTCGAGGCCGCGGTGCGCGGCGGCGGTCTCGACGAGGCGGTGCTCGACGCCGCCGTGGAACGGCTCGTCCGCTTCGCCCGGCGCGTGACGGACGGCGCGCCCCCGGCCCGCGGGACGGCGCCCGGCGAGGAGCACCACCGTCTCGCGGGTCAGGCCGCGGAACGGTGCGTCGTACTGCTGAAGAACGACGGCGGGCTGCTGCCCCTCGACCCCGCCCGTGGCACGCTGGCGGTCATCGGCGAACTGGCCCGCACCCCCCGCTACCAGGGTGCGGGCAGCTCCCAGGTGACGCCGACCCGGCTGGAGACGCCGCTCGACGGCCTGCGCGCACTGGCCGGCGGCGCCCGGGTGGACTTCGCCCCCGGCTACGCGCTCGCGGACCCCGCACCGGCGTCCGCGGACCCGGCCCAGGACCCGGCCCCCGCGGCGGAGCTGGCGGAGGACGCCGTACGGCTCGCGTCCGCGAGCGACACCGTGGTGCTCTTCCTCGGGCTCGCCGCCCAGGACGAGTCGGAGGGCTTCGACCGCGACCACATCGACCTGCCACCGGCCCAGCTGCGCCTGCTGGAGCGGACCGTCGCGGTGAACCCGCGCGTCGTCGTCGTGCTGTCCAACGGCGGCGTCGTGCGGACGGCGCCCTGGCACACGGCCGTGCCCGCACTGGTCGAGGGCTGGCTGCTCGGCCAGGCCGGCGGCGGCGCGCTCGCCCGGGTGCTGTTCGGAGCGGCCAACCCGTCCGGCAAGCTGGCCGAGACCATCCCGCTGCGCCTGGAGGACTCGCCCAGCCACCTCCACTTCCCCGGGGAGGAGGGCCGGGTCCGGTACGGCGAGGGCGTCTTCGTCGGATACCGCGGCTACGACGCCCGCCGCTGCGAGGTCGCCTTCCCCTTCGGCCACGGACTGTCCTACACCACGTTCGCCTACTCCCGGATGCGCGTGGCCGAGGACGGGGACGGCGGCCACACCGTGACGGTGACCGTCACCAACACCGGTGGACGCGCCGGGCGCGAGGTCGTCCAGGTCTACAGCAGCGGTCCGGACGCCTCCGCGGTCGCCCGGCCGCCCAGGGAACTGCGCGGCTTCGCCTCGGTGACCCTCGCCCCCGGGGAGAGCGCCGAGGTGGTGGTGCGGCTGGACCGCGAGGCCCTCGCGTACTACAGCGAGCGCGAGGGCGGCAGCCGGGTGGAGGGCGGGGTCTACCGCATCGAGGCCGGCGCCTCCTCGCGCGACATCCGCCAGTCGGCCGAGGTGACCGTCGCCGGTGACCCCTCCCGCCTGCGGCTGGACGGACGCAACACGCTCGCGGAGTGGCTGCACCACCCGGTGGGCGGGCCGCTGCTCGCGGCACGGTTCGCCCGCACCGGGGCGCGGGGGGCGGGGCCGGGCGCCATGGACGACCCGGTGATGCGGCGCTTCCTCGCCGGGATACCGCTCGACGTGATCGCCGACTTCCCGCAGAGCCCCGTGGGACCCGCGGACGTGGCGGAACTGACCGCCCTCGCCGCCGGCCGGGACGGGCACGAGGGGTGAGCCGGCACCAGCCGGTGGGCGGGAGCGTGCGGCCCGGCTGGGAGGCCGTGCGGGACGCCTTCGCGCACGGCCAGGCGCACGACCCGGGCGCCGCCCAGCTCGCCGTCCACCACCGTGGCCGGCTGGTCGTGGACCTGTGGTCCGAAGGCCCGGCGACGAGAGCCGGGACGCGGTTCGGGCCGGAGTCGGTGAGCGTCCTGATGTCCGTGTCGAAGGGCCTGACCGCCGTCTGCGCCCACCTGCTGAGCCAGCGCGGAACCCTGGACCTGCACGCCCCCGTCGCACGCTACTGGCCGCGGTTCGCGGCGGGCGGCAAGGCGGACACGACGGTGGCCGACCTCCTCGCCCACCGCGCGGGGCTGCCCGCCTTCACCGACGAGGCCGGGGGCGTCAGGCTGCCCGGACTGCTCGACGCGGAGGCGCGCGTCCGCGCCCTCGCCGCGATGCGGCCGGTGTGGGAGCCGGGGACCGCCTTCCTCTACCACCCCCTCACCCAGGGCCACCTGATCGGCGAGGTCGTCCGCCGGGTCACGGGGGCGAGCATCGGCGCCTTCCTCGCCCGGGAGGTGGCCGCGCCGCTGGGACTGGACCTGTGGATCGGGCTGCCGCAGCGGGAGGAGCGCCGCTTCGTCCCGCAGTCCGCCGTCCGGCCCGCGCCCACCCCGGGCCAGGTCGCGGCGGCGATCGGCAGGCTCGGTCTTGCCCCGGACGACCGGCTGGCCACCGCCCTGGGCGCGTCGGCGGCCGAACTGACCGCGGCGACCGAGGCGTTCGGCACGCGCCGGGGCAGGGCCGCGGAGTTCCCCGCAGCGGGCGGCATCGGCAACGCCCGGTCCCTCTCACGGCTGTACGCGGCGCTCATCGGCCCGGTCGGCGGAGTGCGGCTGCTGTCGGACGCCGCCGTCGACCGGGCACGCGCCCCGCACACCGACCACCTGCCGCCGCCGGCGCCCCTGCACCGGCTCGACGGTCCCGACCGCTCCCGCTTCGGGCTCGGCTTCGAGCTGCCCCGCCCCGGCAACCCCCTGCTGGGCGAGGGCTCCTTCGGCCATGCCGGAGCGGGCGGACGCCTCGGCATGGCGCACCCGGAGAGCGGACTGGCCGTCGGATACGTCTGTACGGCGATGTCGTGGGACCCCGCAGCGGGCCCCGACCCGCGCTGGACGGGATGGACGGCGGCCGTCCGGCAGGCGGCGGGCGTCACCGGCACGGGCTGAGAGCCGCCCGGCCCCGCCGGGGCCGGGCGGCTCCGCCCGGTCAGGTACCGGCCGCCCGCGCCGGCCCGAGAAGCCGCATGAGGTCGTCGACCGGCTGTTCCATGTCCACCGAGCGGTCGATGAGCCACTGCAACTGGATGCCGTCGGCCACCGCCAGCAGCAGGACCGCCAGCCGTTCGGCGGGGATCACGGTGGTCATCCGCCCCTCGTCCATCCGCTCCTGCACGAACGCGGCGACCCGCTCCCGCAGCGCCGGATAGCGCTCGGCGAAGTGCCGGTGCGCCGGGTGGGCGGGGTCGCCGGCCGCCGCCGCCATGGACACGAACAGCTCCACCAGGCCGGGGGTCTTCGCACCCTCCCGGATGATCTCCCGGTAGCTCTCGGGGTCGGTGCGCTCGTCCTGCCGCAGCCGGGCCGTCTCGTCGCGCATGCGCAGCACCTGCGTGAGCAGGTCCTCCTTGGAGCCGAAGTAGTGCATCAGGCCGGGCAGGCTCAGGTTGCACCTGGCGGCCACCTTCCGCAGGGAGGTGCCCCGGTACCCCTCGGCCGCGAAGATCTCCAGAGCTGCGTGCAGGATCTCGGCGCGTTTCGCCTCGCCCTTCTCGTACGGGCCCCGTTTCGCCATGGCGGTCAGCCTAACCCGTGATGAGGGCACCGGCGGGGGCGGCGGCCCGGCCGGCGGGGAGCCGTCCGGAGCGGGCCAGGGAGCCCAGCCAGCGGGCCGACGGCTTGGGTGTGCGGGCGAAGGTGCGGGGGTCGACCGCGACGAGGCCGAACGTCGGCCGGTAGGAGCCCCACTCGTAGTTGTCCAGCGCGCTCCAGTGCAGGTAGCCGCGGACGTCCGCGCCGTCGCGCATGGCCGAGGCCAGACTCGCCAGGGCGTCCCCGGTGTACGCGATGCGCAGGTCGTCGTCGCCGGTGGCGATGCCGTTCTCGGTGACCAGCAGGGGGACGCGGGGCCCGACCACGGCGGCCGTGTGCCGCACCGCCTCGCCCAGCGCCTCGGGGTAGATCTCCCAGCCGGTCAGCGTCGTACCGGCGCCCGGCGGTACCGGCAGCGGCCCGTCCGGGCCGATCAGGTGGCGGGTGTACGCCTGCACGCCGACCCAGTCGTCCTCGCGGGCGGCCTCCAGGAAGACGTCCTCGCGCGGCCAGGCGTACGCGGCGGCACTCTCCTCCGCGCCCGGCGCGGGGTGGTACACCTGGTTGGCGACCGTCCAGCCGATCCGCAGGGCCGGGTCGGCCTCCTTCAGGACGGCGAAGGCGGCCCGGTGGGCCCGGATCAGCGCCCGGGTGACCCCGGCGTCCGGTTCGGCGGCTCCGGGGCCGTGGGCCGCGGCGCCCGCGTGCTCCCCGCCCGGCGCCGCGCCGGTCCCGGCGTCCGTCCGCCGGGCGGCCCGGCGCATCAGGGTGTGCATCAGCGCGATCATGTTCGGTTCGTTGATCGTGGCGACGTGGCGGACGCCCGCCGCCAGGATTTCGGCGGCCACCTCGGCGTAGGCCGCGAAGAGGCCGGCCGACTCCGGCGACGTCCAGCCGCCGAGTTCGCTGAACCACCGCGGCGAGGTGAAGTGGTGCAGCGTCACCACCGGCGTCAGGCCGCGCTCCAGGGCCCCGCGCACCATGGCGCGGTAGTGCTCGACGGCGGCCCGCGACACCCGTCCCCGCTCGGGCTCGATGCGGGCCCACTCGATGCTGAACCGGTAGGCGTTGAACCCGAGTCCGCTCAGCAGGTCCATGTCCTCGGGCCAGCGGTGGAAGCTGTCCGCGGCGTCCCCGCTGCGCTCGGCGACGAAGCTGTCCGGCCGGTTCTCGATGGCCCACCAGTCGCTGGAGACGTTGTTCCCCTCGACCTGGTGGGCGGAGGTGGAGGCTCCCATGAGGAAGCCGTCCGGCAGCACGAGACCGGTGTCGGTCGAGGGCGTCATGCGTGAGTTCCTTCCGCGTCGGAGCCGGGCGGCGGGCGCCCGGCCCACGACCTCATGAAAAGCGTTCATTGATCGGTTTTCGTGTTAGCGTACAGGTGGTACCGGGTCGGCAGGAAGAGGCCGCGGCGCGGGAGCACCGCCCTCCCGCCGGGCCCCGGCACCCCCGGGGCCCGGCCCCTCCCTGACGAGGACGCCGGGCCCTCGGGCCGACGCCCGCACCGGCCGGAAAGCCGACGCCACCTGGGCCGACCGCACCCACCCGGGCCGCAGACCGGCCCCGCACTACCGTGGAGGCCACCATGGACGCCGTCATCCCCCGCCCCGCACGCCGCACGCCGGCGGCGGCCGGCGGGACGCTGCCGACCGCGGGCCCCTGGCGGGTCCGCGCCGCCGACGACCGGCTCACCCCGGTGGCCGGGGCCGTGCACGCGCTGCTGGGACCGCACCTGGGCGACCGCCTGCTGCCGCTGGACCGGAATGACGGCGCCCCCGGAACCGTCCTCACCCTCGGACTCGCCCTCGACGACGCGCCGACGGCACCGCACCGCGACCCCGTGGGCGTCTCCCCGTGCGGCGCCGCCCGCCCCCCGGACCAGTCCTACCGCCTGGCGGTCACCGGGCACGGGATCTCCTGCCGGGCCGCCACCGCCGAGGGCGTCTTCCGGGCCGCCACCACGGCGCTCCAGCTCATCGCCGCGTCCGACGGCGCGATCCCGTACCAGGAGTTCACCGACGCCCCGCACTACGCCTGGCGCGGCCTGCTGGTCGATCCGGCGCGCGGCTACCTCACCCCGGACGAACTGTGCCGCGTCATCGACCTCGCCGCGCTGTACAAGCTGAACGTGCTGCACCTGCACCTGACGGACAACGAGGGCTGGCGCCTGGACCTGCCCGCCATGCCCGAGCTGACCGCCCCCGGGAACACCGGCACCGGGGACACCGCACCCGGCAGCGAGGACGCCCCGCGGGACTTCTACACCGCCGAGGACTACCGCGCCCTCCAGCGGTACGCGGCCGAGCGCTTCGTGACCGTCGTCCCCGAGATCGACCTGCCGGGCCACTGCGCCGCCCTGCGAGCGGCCCTGCCGGAACTGCCGCCCGCCCCCGCCCCGGAGGGCCTCACGGGCCGCTTCCCGTTCGTCCCCCCGCTGGACCTCGCCGACCCGGCCACCCGTGCGGCCGTCGAAGCGATCCTCACCGACGTGTGCCGCCTCACCACCGGCCCCTTCGTACACGTCGGCGGGGACGAGTCCTTCGGCATGACCCCGGACAGCTTCGCCCTCGCGGTACGCGAGCTGCGCGCCCTGGTGCGGGCCCGCGGCAAACGGCCGCTGGCGTGGCAGGAGTCCTCACGCGCCGGGATCGAGCCCGGCGACGTCGTCCAGTTCTGGGTGGACGTGCCGATGATGGACCTGCCCGACACGCAGGAGGAACTCGACCGCAGGCCCGAACTGCTCGCGGCCGGGCACACCCTCGACCTCATCAGGGCCCTCAAGACGTTCTTCGCCCCCGCCGACCACGACGCCGCCCGCACCGTGGACGGAGGCGGACGCGTCCTGCTGTCCCCGCAGTCCCACCTCTACCTGGACCGCCCCTACAGCCCGGACGTGACGCCGCCCCGTCAGGGGGCCGCCGCCCGCCTGGGCTTCCCGGCCTACCGGCCGCGCGACGTCCGGCACACAGCGGAGTGGGACCCGGCCTCCCACGGGATCCCCGAGGAGCGGATCGCCGGAGTCGAAGCCACGCTCTTCGGCGAGTCGGTCGGCGGGATCGACGACCTGACCACCCTGCTGCTGCCCCGCCTCGCCTCCGTCGCGGAGACCGCGTGGAGTGGCCGGGCACCACGGTGGGAGGACCACCGGACCCGCGTCGCCCGCCACGGGCGGCTCTGGGAGGAGCGGGGCCTGGCCTACCTGGCCTCCACGGAGATCCCCTGGACGTGACCGGGCCCGGTCACGCCCGGGTGCGCCACCGCCTACCCGACGACCGGACCGCGACGTTCCTGCCCGGCACGCCGCGCTCCACCAGGACCTCCACCGCCACCCCGCGCTGTCCGGACGGGAGTTGCGCACCGGCGTCGCCGCCGTCCTGCTCCCCGGCCCCGGCCCCACCGTGATGCTACGGGCCGGCATCGACGCCCGGCCCGTCGAGGACGACGCGGAATCCACCATCAGGTCCCAGCCACAGGGGCGTGGCACCCGCCATGCCCACCCGGCCGGGGCCACACACGCCGGGCCCGGTGCCCGGGAACACCCGCGGACCTGTGCCCGGCCCTTCCGAACCGGAGGGCTGCAGCAGTCGGAGCGCGGCTGCACGCGTTTACCGACCCCTCCCGGACCACGGGCAGCTCCTCGCGTGCCGACGCGGTGACCGGGCACTTCCCGATGCGCCAGCAGAGCGGTCCGCAGCCGGGCTTCGGCCGGAACTCGCCGTTCCGCGCTTCCTGCCCCGGGCACTCGCCCTGTGGTGGACCGGACACCGAGCGGTCGGCATGTCACAGGACCGCGCGGCCCGCTGGCCGGTATGGACGGCACGGTTCCAGGAGCAGAGCGATTCCTCGGCCTCCAGCCCTCCTCACCCCGGTGCGGGACACCCCCGAGCACGGACGACTCTTCCGAGGTAATGCACATGAACGGAAACGAGTACGCGGATTACCTGCACCTGCCGGATCTCCTGACCCTGCAGGAGCCCCGAAGCCGGAGTCAGGGGGCGGCGATCCGGTCGTCCGAGCACTTCTTCATCGTGGTGCACCAGTCGACGGAGCTGTTGCTGCGCCAAGCACTCGGCGACCTGCTCGCCGTCGTCCGTGCCAGCGGCACGGACGACTGGAACTGGGCCGGGGCACGGACGCGTCTTAGGCGCGCCGGTGGGGTGATCACCCTCCTCGGCGGGCACCTGCACGTACTCCAGCATCTCCCTCGACAGCATTTCCACGCCTTCCGCACGGCGCTGGGGGAGGCCAGTGGCGCTCAGTCCCGTCAGTTCGCCGACCTGTTCGAGCTGCTCGGAGTCGCCTCGGACACCAGCCCCCTCAGGCAGGCGGTGAAACGGGCGGCGGGGGCGCAGGAATCGGTGCCGTCGGACGTCAGCGCCGAACTCGACTGCCTGTGGCACGAAGTGTGTGACTGGCAGGTGGCTCACGCCGCCCTGGTGCAGAGCATGCTGGGGGACGAGGAGGGAACCGGGGGGACCAGCGGTGCCGACTGGCTGCGGTCCCGCATCTCCCGGCAGCACGAGGACGCCGGCGGGCCGGCGGCGGACGGCGCCCGCTGCCCGTTCGGTTCTCCGGCGGCGCTGGGGCGCGGGCCGGAAGCCGGCCATGAGCACTGAGGTCGGTCCGGCTGGTGTGACGAGCGTGCGTGCCGCCGTCCTGGCGGGGGATACAACGGCGACCGAGCAGGTGCGCGCGTGTGCTGTCGCTACGCGGCGCGGGACGGCGCTCCAGGCGTTCACGCAGGTGGACGTGGCGGCTGCGCTGTCGGCAGCCGCAGCGTCCGACCGCTGCCAGCAGCCGGAGTCCCTGCCGCTGCACGGCGTGGTTCTGGGCGTCAAGGACAACATCGACACGGCCGGTTTCGCGACGACGGCGGGGACACCTGGGCTCCGGCGGCACCGGCCCCAGCGGGACGCACGGGCGGTGGCGGCGCTGCGTGCCGCAGGTGCTCTGGTGATTGGCAAGTGCAACATGCACGAGCTGGCGTACGGAGCGACGAGCGACAACGCGGCCTACGGGCGAGTGCGCAATCCGCTGCGGCCCGAGCGCATTGCGGGCGGTAGCAGCGGGGGCTGCGCGGCCGCCGTCGCCGCCGGTATGACCACCGCCGCCATCGGCACGGAGACGGGATGCTCGGTGCGCGTTCCCGCGGCGCTGTGCGGACTGGTCGGGTTTCGGCCGACCACCGGCGCCTACCCGGGGGACGGGGTGGTGCCGGTGTCATGGACCCGGGACACCATCGGGGTACTCGCCCGGAGCGTGGCGGACGTGCAGGTGCTGGACCGCGTCCTGGGCAAGCGACCTCCCGCCTTCGGGGACGGGCGGGCCGCGGACGTGCGCGGGATGCGGCTGGCCGCTCCTCGGCTGCCGTTCCTGCTCGGCATGACAGCGGCGCTGCGGACCGCCTTCGACACGCGTCTCGCCCGCCTCGACGCGGCCGGGGCCCAGATCATCGAAGCACCTCTCCCCGCCGGAACGGATGAGCACGTGGCCGCCTGCGGAATGACGATCACCTTGTACGAAACGCCCCCCGGCGTGGAACGCTACCTCTCCGCGGCCGGGCTGCCGTCGTCGTTCGACGGGGTGGCCGCCCAGGTGGCCGGACGTGACGTCCGGGCGATCCTCGATCCTCTCCGCACCCGGCGGGTGCGGTATGACGCGTACCAGCAGGCTCTGGACCGCCGTGCGGCGCTGGGCCACGCCCTGTCCGACTACTTCCGCACCCATCAGGTCGACGCCCTTGTGGTGCCCACCACCACCATGACCGCGCCGCGGCTGCTCCCCGGCGACCGCATCGACCACAACGGCCGGATCCAGCCGGCCTTTCCCGCGCTGGTTCGCAACTGCGACATCTCCAGCGTCCTCGGGTGGCCGGCAATCACCCTTCCTTCCCTCCGTGACGAAACCGGCCTGCCCCTGGGCATCGACCTTCAGGCGCCCCCCGGCACCGAGGCACGCCTGCTGGCGGTCGCCCGTGCCTGCGAACGGGAGTGGCTGCTCCCCGGCCACCGCCGCTGACCCCGCCGGGCGAATGCGCCCGCGCGTTTCCGCCAAGCCTGCCACGCCTGTCAGGAGCAATACCCATGCACTCCCTGAACGACATCACCGGCACCGGCGACCTGTACAACCCCTACGGGGACGCGGAGCTGCTCGCACGCGCCCAGCGATGTGGGCTCGACCCCACCGACATCATCTACCTCAGCCTCGGTGAGACCTGGAACCAGGCGGCTGAGGGGCTGCGTTCGGCACTGGCCCGTGCCGTCGCACCGCACCACCACGGGTACGTCCTGACGCCCTACGGCCTCCCCGAGCTCCGGCGGCTTCTGCGTTCCTGCATCCCAGTGGATCACCACCTGCCGGACGCGGCGGTACTCGGTGAGGACTACGACGTCGCGGTGTCCCAGAACGGCACGCGCAACGCCATGTTCCACTTCGCCCGCCTGCTCGCCGAGCGGGCGGACGGTGACGCGGCGCGGCCGGTGGCCGTCTGCTCCTCACCGGGCTGGGACTACTCCGGGGTGTTCACCGCCGTCGGCTACACCATGCGGAGTTTCTCCGTCACGTCGCGGTCCTGTTACCAGCCCGACGCCGAGGAGGTGCGCACACTGCTGCGCGGGGCCCGCGCGAGGACCCGCGGACCGGTGCTTCTGGTGGTCAACGCCCAGCACAATCCGACCGGCGCCAACTGGGACGCCACCACCGTGCGTACCATGATCCGCTCCGCCCTGGAGACTGACTGTTCCATTCTCGTCGACGACGCCTACTACGCCCTGCACGACCCGCACACCGCCCCCACGTCGGCCCTGCGGATCCTGCTGGAGGAACTGGCCCCGCTGCCTGCCGCACGACGCCCGCCCTGGCTCGCGGTGCGGTCCCTGTCCAAGCAGTTCCACTGCAACGGCTGGGGGATCGGTGCCACAACGGGCCCTCCCGCGCTTCTGGAAGAGCTTCTGGGGAGGCTGCTGCCGCAGTACTGCTTCGTCTCGGCCGTCCCCCTCCAAGCAGCGATGGCCACCTGGCTCCAGGACGGAGCCAGTCGGGCCCACCTGGAGCACCAGCGGCAGGAGTACGCGGCGAAGCGGACGGAGGTCACCCGGCGCCTCACCCGCGACCTGGGGTATCCGGAGGGCTCCTACTTCGCCGGACCGTGCGGCCCCTACCTGCTCCTGCGCGTCCCGCCCTGGTTCGACGAACACGTCGCCCGGGAGGACTACCGCACGTGGTGCCTGCACCGCAGCGGCGTGCTGCTCGGTGAGGCCCGCATGTCGACACCCGGCAAGCACCACCGCGGCGACCAGGACCACGTGCGGCTCTTCCTCGGACCGCCGCGGAGCGACCTCGGCCAGGCCCTGGACCGCATGGTGGCGGCGGGCCTCGGCTGGAACGTCTCTTCCGCCTCCAGCCCCTGCTCCGTCCCCTCAGCTTCGTCCGCGCCCGTCCGCTGACCGGCGTCTTCCCGGAGGGCAGCCTACGCACTCCCCCATTCACTCCACGAAGTGACCGCTCGAAGGAGCGCATATGAACGAGCAGGAGAACAACCGGCTGGAACGCGGTCGTGCCCTGATGCGCCGCCTGTCACCCCACCTCGGTGACGCCATGACGAACGACCTCAACAGCGTCGCCCCCGACTTCGGGGACCTGCTGGCGGGATTCGCGTTCGCCGACGTCTGGGCGCGGCCGGCGCTCCCTCTGCGGGAGCGTGCCCTCGTCCGCATCGCCGCCCTGACCGCCCTCGGCGCCCCCGCCACCGCGACTGGCGCCAACATCGACTCGGCGCTCCAAGCGGGGCTGTCGCTCGAAGACGTCTCCGAAGCCATGCTTCAGACGCTCCCCTATGCCGGCTTCCCCCACGTGATCGCTGCACTGGAGCACGTGAAGCAGTACGCGGAGGCCCCCGCCGGGCCGACTGCCTCCGAAGGCCCTGATTCCGGGGGCGGGTGAGCGCCCTTCCCAGGAGGAGACGACCGGAGGCGCGCTCCGGCCCACAGCGTTCGACGCCCCGATCGCCGTGCGCAGTGGCCCGTACGCCTACCCGGGGGCCGGTCGGCCCAGCGCCTGCGACGTCGCTACCCACCTGTCGAGCAGAGCCCCGGCGGCCCCGCTGTCGATGGCGGCAGCGGCCCGCTCCACACCGTCCCGCCATTCCGCGCACCGGTCCGCCGCCCGCAGAGCCGCTGCCGCGTTGAGCAGCACCACGTCACGGCGCGGGCCCGCCGCGCCGGCCAGCACCTCCCGCACCAGGGCTGCGTTGCGCGCTGGCGGGCCGCCCGCGAGTGCGCTGGGAGCTGCCGGAGCCAACCCCAGCGCTCGGGGGTCGAGCTCGTAGTGGTCGGCCGAGGTATCACGCACCTCGACGACCCGGGCTGGCGCGGAGAGGCTCAACTCGTCCATGCCGTCTCGTGACCAGAAGGCCAGGGCATGCTGGCAACCGAGCCGGGGAAGGGCTTCGGCGAGCAGGGGCAGCATCCCCTCGTCCGATACGCCGATGATGCGGTACCGGGCGGACGCGGGGTTGCACAGCGGGCCCAGCACGTTGAACACCGTGCGGGTGCGCAGTTCCCGCAGCGAACCCATGGCGTAGCCGAAGGTGGGATGGAACACCGTGGCCGACAGGAATGTGATACCGACACGGTCCAGACAGCGGGACGCCGCCTGCGGCGTCAACTCGATGTCGACTCCGAGAGCTTCGAGAAGGTCCGCGCTGCCGCACTGGGAGGACACGCTGCGACTGCCGTGCTTGGCGACAGGCACCCCGCAGGCCGCGGTCACGATGGCCACGGTGGAGGAGATGTTGAACGTGTCGTGCCCGTCTCCACCGGTACCGCAAGTGTCCAGGACGTCCGAGCCTCCCGGGAACGGATGTGCCGACTCCATGACGGTACGGGCCAGGGTGACCGTCTCCAGGGCGGTGACGCCCTTGCCGGCCAGCCCCATGGCAAGTCCGGCGATCTGTACCGGGGACGCCTCACCGCGCATGACACTCGCCATGGCGTCCCTGGCCTCGTCCTCGGACAAGTCCCCGCGCGAGGACAGCTTGCGTAACGCCGCCAGCATCACGGACCTCTTTCGGACAGGCTGCCCCCGCCTGCTGATGATGCACCCGCCCGACTGGACCGTAAAGACCGCCCGCACCACACCTGATTTCCGCCAGGATGAGCGTCGCCTCGGAGCCGAGACATCGCCCGTCACGCCCACCGCGGGTATAACGCACACCACCCGGACC
Source organism: Streptomyces solitudinis (assembly GCF_036323765.1). NCBI lineage: Bacteria > Bacillati > Actinomycetota > Actinomycetes > Kitasatosporales > Streptomycetaceae > Streptomyces > Streptomyces solitudinis. The sequence goes on along the minus strand of NZ_JAZDCW010000001.1, from coordinate 146,464 downwards.
GCTCCGGAGCGGTCCAGGTCGCGGTGGCGTACCCGGCTCACCTCGCAGGTACCGCCCGGGCCGGTCAGCGCGCGTCCCCCGTCGTCGACGACGTGATGATGTCCCCGTGCGCGAAGTCACCCGGCGGAATGCCCGGATGGTGACTCCCGGGACGCGAGTGCGGGGCGGTGACGCCCAGGGCGAGCCGGGAGACGATGCGGTAGCGGTCACCCCGGTAGACCGAGTGGACGTACTCGACCGGATGGCCCGCGGTGTCCGTGGTCAGCCGCTCGATCAGCAGGGCGGGCGAGAGGACCGGCACGTCGAGCACGCCGGCTTCCGCCTCGTTGACGACGGTCGGCTCGATGGACTGCACCGCCTGGTCGACGTGGACCTGGTGGTGCTCGCGCAGATGGTCGTACAGGTCTCCCGCCTCCAGCTCCTGCGGGCTGAGGAAGGGAGCCAGGTCGGCGGGGATGTGCAGGTGCTCTATGGCGATCGGCGTTCCGTCGACCAGCCGCAGCCGGGCGATGTAGACCACCTCGGCAGCCGGGGAGACGCGCAGCTTGCGGCCGATGCGGGCGCCCGCACGGATGGTGTCCAGCCTCAGCAGCCTGCTGGACCAGGTGCCGCCGGCCCGGGGCAGGCCGAAGGCGGCGTCCTCGGAGACGAGTTCCTGGGTGATCTTGACGGGGGCGACGAACATGCCGCGGCCGTGCTCGCGGACGAGCTGCCCGGTGGCGACGAGTTCGTCGACCGCGGCGCGCAGGGTCGGGCGCGAGACGCCCAGCTCGGCGCTGAGCGTGCGTTCCGAGGGGATGGCGTCGCCGGGGCTGCGCACCTCGATCAGGCCGAGGAGGAACTCCCGGACCCGCTCCCGCTTGAGTACGGCACCTGAGGAGCTGCTCTCCATGTCTGTGACCTCTCTGCCTCACTACCCACAACTGGTGTGGTGGTAAAGGGCAGTTTAGGCGCTCGAAACTCCGCCACCGACGGAGAAAGCCATTGTTTGCCAAGGGGTTGACGCCCACATTGGTCTATGCCACCTTCGAGCCACATCGTTGTCCAGTTGACCAACTGGACAACTGTCCCCCGAGGTGTATCCAGTGATGATCCGCTTCACCCCCCCTGCCGCCGCGCCCGCGAGCAGGGACGCCCCCGACGTGACCGAGGTGGGGAACACCCAGGTCGCCCAGTACGCGCAGAGCGGCGGCGTCCTCGGCCTGAGTGACAAGGTCGGGGAACCGCGGGGCGGCAACTGGCTCCCCGGCCTCGCCGAGCCGGGGAAGGTCGACGGCAGGCCGTACGGCATCCCCTGGTACGCGGCCAACCGCGTCGTGATCTACCACAAGTACCTCTTCGCGCAGGCCGGGATCCCGGCCCCGCCCAGGACCCGCGACGAGTGGCTGCGGACCACCGGGAAGCTGAACCGGGGCACGACGCAGGGCATCCACCTGCCCGGTCAGAACTGGTACACCTGCTACGTGCCCAACCGGACGTCGCTGGCCGACGCCCTGGCGGACGACGAGGGCACCGCCGCCATGGCCGCGGCGGCCGCGCGAGGGCGCGCGACGCCCAGCTCCCCGCAGTGGGCCGCCGTCGAGGCCACCAACCCGGTCAAGGAGTACATGACCGCGGTGCTGACCGGAAGCGACCGGCGCAAGGCCGCCAAGGACGCCTCCGACGCCATCACCAGAACGCTCGGCCCGTGAGCGGGTCCCGGCCGGGGAAGCGGGCATGACGCGCCGCGCCGCCCGCCCCGGCACGGCAGCCGGGCCGGTCGCCACGGCGGCAGCTCCCGCCCCGGCGCCCGCTCCCCCGCCCGCCCCGGCAACCTCCTCCGCACCGGCCGCACGCCGGCGCGCCGTCCCCGGCGCCCTGTGGCCCTGCCTGCTCATCGCCCCCGCCGTCCTCGGCATCGTCTTCCTGCTCGCCCACCCCCTCGTCCGCCACCTGCTGATCGCCCTCCAGCACTACGGGATGGCCGAACTGATCCGGGGCGGCGCGGGCTTCGCCGGTCTGGAGAACTACCGGGAGATCCTGGACGACGCCGAGTTCTGGCAGGTCACCCGGCGCACGCTGGGGCAGACCGGGATCAACGTCGTCCTCATCATGACGATCGGCACAGCCGTCGCGCTGATGCTCCAGCGCCTGGGCAAGGGGATGCGGACCCTGGTGCTGAGCGGACTCGTGCTGGCCTGGGCCAGTCCCGTCATCGCCACGACCACCGTCTTCCAGTGGCTGTTCGCCTCCCGGCTGGGAGTGGTCGACTGGCTGCTGGTGCGCCTGGGGTTCGACTCCTTCCAGGACCACTCCTGGCTGGCGCACGGCCCGGCGGCCTTCACCGTCCTGGTGCTGCTCGTCGTGTGGCAGGCCGTGCCGTTCCTCGCCATCACGCCGCACTCCGCGCTGACCACGGTCCCCACCGAGCTGTTCGAACCGGCCCGGATCGACGGCGCGGCTGGCTCTCCTCGTTCTCGAACGTCTTCGGCACCGACTGGGGCGCCACCATGGCCGCCTCCACGCTCTTCGCGCCGCCCGTCCTCATCCTCTTCCTGGTGCTCCAGCGCCGGGTCGCCGCCGGCCTGGCCGGCGGCGCGGTCAAGGGCTAGGAGACCCCCGTGTTCCGACCGTCCGCAGAACCCGGGCTCGTCCCGGGCCCCTCGAAGCTCAGCCGGTCCGCCGGAACGTTCACCCTCGACGACACCACGGCGATCCGCGCCGCCCCGGGGGCCGGGCCCGCCGCCGCACTGCTGCGCACCCTGCTGTCCCCCGCGACCGCCTCGCCGCTGCCCCTCGCACCGGACGGCCGGATCGTCCTCGTCACGGAACCCGGCCTCACCGGCCTCGGCGCCGAAGGCTACGGCCTGAGCGTCAGCGGCGAGGCGGTGCTGCTCCGCGCCGCGGGCGCCGCCGGACTCCGCCACGGGGTCCAGACCCTGCGGCAGCTCCTGCCCGCCGCCGTCCTCGGAACGGAACCGGTACGCGGGGTGCGGTGGACCATCCCCGGCGTCGAGATCACGGACGTGCCCCGGTACGCGTGGCGCGGCGCGATGCTCGACGTGGCCCGCCACTTCCAGCCCGTCTCCTTCCTGCGCCGCTTCCCCGACCTGCTGGCCCTGCACAAACTCAACGTGCTGCACCTGCACCTGCACCTGACGGACGACCAGGGATGGCGGATGCCCGTCGCGGCGTACCCCGGCCTCACGGAGGTCGCGGGCGTGCCGCACGGCGGCGCCTACAGCCGCGACGAACCGCGCGACCTGGTGGCGTACGCGGCCGACCGGGGCGTCACCGTCGTCCCGGAGATCGAGATGCCGGGCCACGCGCGTGCCGCCCTGGCCGCCTACCCGCACCTCGGCAACTTCCCCGGGCGGCGGCTGGAGGTGTGGAAGGGCTGGGGGGTGTGCGACACCGTCCTCGGCGTCACCGACGAGGTCCTCGGCTTCTGCCGCACCGTGCTGGACGAGGTCATGGGCCTCGTCCCCTCGCCCTACGTCCACGTCGGTGGCGACGAGTGCCCGACCACCGAATGGCACCGCGCGCCCGCCGCCCTGCGGCGCGTGGCCGAGAAGGGACTGGACGGTCCCGACGCGCTCCGCGGATGGTTCACGGAACGCGTCGGGAACTTCCTGACCGGGCGCGGCAGGCGGCCCCCGGGCTGGACCGGGACCGGCCGCGACCTGCCCGGGTCCTTCGCCGCCCTGGCCTGGCGCGACGCGGACCACGAGCTGGCGGCGGCCCGCCGCGGCCAGCCCGTGATCATGGCGCCGTACCGTTCCACGTACCTCGACTACCCCCAGTCCGCCCACCCCGGCGAACCGCCCGGCCAGCCGGACGGCACGGTCGGCCTGCGGGCCGTGTACGCCACCGAACCCCGCACCCGCCCACTGGGAGGCGGCCGCCGCCGGACGGGGGCTCGGCACCCAGGCGCAGCTGTGGACCGAGTACGTCTCCACCGCGGCGCACGCCGAGTTCCTCGCCTTTCCCCGGCTGTGCGCGCTGGCCGACACCGCCTGGACCGGCGGCCGCGACTGGCCCGGGTTCCAGGCACGGCTGCACCACCACAGAACCCGGCTCGACGCTCTCCAAGTGCCGAGCCGCCCCTCCGCGATCCTTCGTTCTGAGAGGACCACCAGGTGACCAGCATCAGCACGAGCAAGAACGCGCGCACCACACGGATACGCGCGGCCCTGGCCGCCGCCATCGTGGCCGGTCTCGGCTGCGCCACCCTGTCGGCGACTCCCGCTGCCGCCGCCGACGAGCCGCTGACCGTCCAGTACCGGCAGAGCGCCACCGGCAGCAGCCAGGCCGAACCCTGGTTCAAGGCCGTCAACACCGGCACCGCCCCGGTCTCCCTCGCCCAGGTCAAGATCCGGTACTACTTCAAGGCCGACGCCGGTGCCTCCTCGTACAGCTTCGCCTGCTCCTGGGCCGTCAGGGGCTGCGCCAACATCACCGGTACCTTCGGCGCCCTCGCCCGGCCGACCGCCACCGCCGACCGCTACCTGGAGATCGGCTTCACCGCCGGCGCCGGCACGCTCGCGCCCGGCGCGGACACCGGCGACATGCAGCTGCGCTTCCACCGCTCCAACTGGCAGCCGCTGAACCAGAACGACGACTACTCCTTCGGGCCCGCCCAGACGGCGTACGGCAACTGGTCCAAGGTGACCGCCAGCGTCGGCGGCACGCCGGTGTGGGGGACGGCGCCCGAGGGCAACGACCCGGGACCCGGCCCGGACCCGACCGATCCGCCGACCGGCGGGGCCGCGCTCTTCGACGACTTCAACTACACCTCGCACACCGATCCGGCGATCGGCGCCCACGGCTGGAGCGTGCGGTCCAACGCGGGCGGACCGGGGGTGCCGGGCGCGACCTGGGCGGCGCAGAACGTCACGTTCGCCAAGGAGGGCTCCAACTCGATCATGAACCTGGAGACCTCGACAGCCGGGACGCCGGGGACCACGAAGCACACCGAGATCCTCACCCGGGCCATGAAGTTCAAGAACGGGACCTACGCCGCCCGGGTGCGGTTCTCCGACGCGCCGAAGTCGGGCCCCGACGGCGACCGCGTCGTGCAGACCTTCTTCACCATCAACGACCTCAAGGCCCCGATGGCGGACGACTACGCCGAGTACGACTTCGAGTACCTGCCCAACGGCGGCTGGGGCGAGCCCGCCAACATCCTCTACACCACCTCGTGGGAGACCTACCGGCCCGACCCCTGGGAGGCCGTCAACCAGCACTCGTCCGTACGCGCCAGCTACGCCGGCTGGCACGACCTCGTCCTCACCATCGACGACAGCAGCATCACCTACTACGTCGACGGCCAGCTGTTCGGCCGTCATGACGCCCGGTACCTGCCCGAACGGCCGATGTCCATCAACTTCAACCAGTGGCTCATCGACCTCGCGGGGCAGACCAGCACCACCCCGCGCGCCTACGACCAGAAGGTCGACTACGTGCTGCACGTCAAGGACCAGCTCCTTACCCCGGCCCAGGTCGCCACGAAGATCGCCGCCTACCGGGCGGCGGGCACGACCTTCGAGGACACGGTGCCCGCAAGCCAGTGACGCACCGACGGCGGGCGGACGCCGCGACGCGTCCGCCCGCCCCCCCGCCGCCGCCCGAACGGCCCCGCTCCGCCCGGGCCCGTCCGGTGACAGGTGTCAGGGAGTGACCACGGCGAAGTCGGGGCCGGGTCCGCTGAGGGCGACGTCGGCGTCGGGTTCGGCCACTTCGGGCGTCGGACCGGCCATGCGGACCAGGGCCCCGGTGCGCAGGCGCGGGTTCACCGGGTCCGCGCCGTGCAGGCGGAAACGGACGGTGAGATCGGCGTCTCAGCTGTGAGGGCCGTCGACACGGACGGCCAGGGAGTCCAGCAGCTGCTCCAGGGCATCGGCCTGTAAGGCACGTGCCTCCGCGTTGTCGGGCGCGGCGAACACGACGTGGTTGACGACCTGCGCGACCCAGCGGAAGTCACCGGCGGCGAACGAGTCGCGGGCGACGACGCCCCTGTGGCCGGAGAAGGCGGGCCGGTACGAGCCGTAGCCTCCGGGATGTAGTACTCGACGAGTGGGCGGGGCTCCACCCGTAGACGGACAGGTAGCCGCGCCGGACGGGGCGGAGTTGCCCGCCCGCTTCACTGTTTCGCGACCGCCGTTGAGTTCCGGAGTCGTACGACGAGACGGTGGGGAGCCGGTTACCGTGCGACCGCGCGCGATCGGGTGCGTGCACACCAGGAGCGCGGGGAGCCCCGTCGGGGCAGGGTGACCCCATGGGTCCCCTGCCCCGACGGGGCTCGGTCGGCCGGGCGGCGGGTCACCGGCGCCCGGCCGGTGCAATGTGCGGCGCTCTCCGGCTCAGCGGAAGTTCACGTCGCTGCACCACATGTAGGCCTGGTCGAGGTGCGAGGCCTGCCAGATCACGAACAGGACGTGGTGTCCGGTGTAGCCGGAGGTGTTGACGTTGAACCTGATGTCCTGCGCCGGGGCGAAGCGGCCGGTCTGCGTGATGAAGTCGAGGTCGCCCCAGCCCAGGGTCTGGGTCTTGGGGTTGAAGCCCTGCTTGCTCACGTAGACCTTGAAGTAGTCGGCACCGTGAGACGCCTGGTCGTGCAGCTGGACCGTGAAGTTGTTGCTGACGTTGGTCGTCTTCCACTGCCCGGGCTTGTTCAGGCTGGCGTTCCTCGAGAGGTTGTTGCTGCAGAGCGCCCCGTCGGGGGTCCGCGCCTGGAACTGGCCACCGAGGCCGTCGCGGAGCGCGCTCATCCAGTTCCACATGGTGTCGGCATTGGCCTGGAACGCCTGGTAACACATGGGGTCTTCGGTCTGCATGGCCGGGCTCATGTGGTTGCTGCCCCACGTCTTCCAGCACTGGTACGCGCGGGAGGCGGGGTCGACGATCGTGCCGTGAGCCTGGGCGGGGGCCGACCAGGCCAGTGCGCCGACAACCACGGCGAACAGCATGACGAGCGTCTGGAGAGGCCGGCGGAGGGCCGACCGGGAACGCCCGGTTAATGGGCTCTGTGTGCGCATGTGGGGGGAACTCCTTCAGTCGCGAGCACTATGGGAGCGCTCCCAACGGTACGACTCCTGGGCGAAATGTCAATGAAACGAACGGAGTTGATGACGACGCAGCCAGTGAGGCCGCCAGCGACACAGATCAACCTCAGCGCGCTCCAGCACAACTGAACATGCCTGACCAGCAGAAACCACCGGTCACATCCGGAGGAACACCGTCTCCCCGTACAACTGTTCGTTCCGGGGTCTTGCCGATCCTCCGGGCAAGCAGGGGAGACTGCCCCCACGACCGTCCGCCCGGTCCCCCGGCAGCACCACGCCAAGCGGGTCGATCGTCACCCCCCATCGAGATGAGGTCTCATGAACCGAAACCGAGCCACTGTCGGCGCGGTCGCCGTGGCCCTGTTCGCCACCGGGCTCGCCGCCGGCCCGGCGGCCGCCGCCACCGCCGAGGCGAAGGCCCGCGTCGGCGCCGACTGGGCGACCCAGTCGATCGTCTTCACCGCCGCCACAGGACAGACCAACGACCTCAGCATATTCACCATGTACACCAGTGACGGGATCCGGCGGATCGGCTTCAGCGACGCGGTCCCGGTCGCACCGGGCGACCACTGCGCGCACTCCAGGCCCGAGGACACCACCTCCGTCGTCTGCGAACTGCCCGCCGACAGCCCCCGGCCCGACAGGATCGACGTCTTCCTCGGCGACGGCGACGACACGATCGCCGCCTTCACCCCCGGGATCGGTACCGTCAGCGGCGGCCCCGGCGACGACGAACTGCACGCCCACACCGCACGCAGGGTGCTGGGCGGCGCGGGGAACGACATGGTCATGGGACCCGCGGCCCTGCACGGCGGCGACGGCATGGACCACCTGATGGGTGACAACGGCAACCAGCGGATGTGGGGCGGCCGGGGCGACGACATGATCGAGGGCTACGGCGGTGACGACACCGTGCACGCCGGCCCCGGCGACGACCACGTCATGGGCGGGGACGGCCGCGACATCATCTTCGGCGGCCCCGGCAACGACACGCTGGACGGCGAAGGCGGCAACGACCTCGTTTGCGGTGGCACCGGAAAGGACACCCTCGAAGGCGGACCCGGCCGCGACATCGTCCTCCCGTAAGCGCGCCTTCGTGCTCGAAGACCCCGGCCCGCGGCGCGAACAGCGTCGCGGGCACCGGGCCGCCACCGCCGGCGATCCGCCCCCCGAGCCGCGTCACACCGCGAACGCCGCAGACGGCGGGTCTCCGCGCGACACGAGGTGACCCCGCGGCGGCCGGCCCTGCCTCGCGCCGGCCACCGCGACTTCGCCCCACGATCCGCCGAGGATCCGAGCGTCAGAAACGCGCACTCCGTGGCCGGTGTGCGCGGACCGACGTACCGCGGGGACGAAAACAGGCCGGGCCCATCAAGGGTGCCGCAAATCCTCAGGTCAGGCGGCCTTCTCAGCAGGCTCCAGGATCGCCAGGCACTCCACGTGGTGGGTCATCGGGAAGAGGTCGAAGGCGCGGAGGAAGCGGGGGGCGTAGCCCGCGTCGGCGAAGTACTTGAGGTCGCGGGCGAGGGCGGCCGGGTCACAGGCGACGTAGGCGATGCGGCGCGGGCCGAGGCCGGCGAGGAGGCGGACGGTCTCCTTGCCCGCGCCGGAGCGGGGCGGGTCCAGGACGACGATGTCGGCCTCGGTGATGCCGGTGCGGGGCAGGACGCGGTCCACTCGGCCGTGTTCGATGCGCACCCGGTCCAGGTCGGCGAGGTTGTGCCGGGCGTCCTCGACGGCGCGCTTGCCGGACTCGATGCCGAGCACGGCGCCCTGCTCGCCCACGCGTTCGGCGAGGGCTCCGGCGAACAGGCCGACGCCGCAGTACAGGTCGAGGGCCATCTCGCCCTTGCGCGGGGTCAGCCCGCGCATGACGGCGTCCACCAGCAGTTCGGCGGCCTGCGGGTGTACCTGCCAGAAGCCGCCGCCACTGACCCGCCAGGTGCGCTCCTCGGCGCGTTCGCGGACGAAGGGACGGCCGTGGACCCGGTGGATGGTGCGGGTGCCGCCCTTGCCGCGGGCCTCCTCGGCGCGCAGGACGGAGACGGGCCGGTCCAGCTCGACGAGCGGCAGCCGGCCACCCGGGGCGGGGGTGAGGATGACCTGCCGGTCGCCGGAGCCGGTGGCGGCGATGGCCTCGACGGAGGCCGTCTGGGGCCAGACGCGCTGTGCGACGCCGAGTTCGCTGACGCCCTCGGCGGCGATGAGGCAGTGGTCCACGGGTTCGACCTCGTGCGAGCGGTGGCGGCGGAATCCGGCCCGTCCCTCGGCGTCCACGGCGTACTGGACCCGGGTGCGCCAGGCGGGCACCTCGCCGGCCGGGACCTTGTCGCCGGGCGCGGGCTCGACGGTGCCGTCCCAGCGCACGTCCTCGGGGGAGAGTCCGGCGAGGTGGGCGAGCTGCTCGGTGATCACCTCGGCCTTGAGGCGGCGCTGGGCGCCGGGCTTGGCGTGCTGCCAGTCGCAGCCGCCGCAGCGGCCGGGGCCGGAGAACGGGCAGGGCGCCTCGACGCGGTCCTTGGACGCCTCGATGACGCGGACGGCGTCGGCGCGCAGGAAGCGGGAGTCGGCGTGCCCCTCGGTGACGCGGGCCACGACGCGTTCGCCGGGCAGGGCGTGCCGGACGAAGAGCACCCGTCCCTCGTCGTTGCGGGCGACGCAGTGGCCGCCGTGCGCGACGGGGCCGACCTCGACCTCGTACTCGTGGCCGGTCAGTTCCTCGGGCGGGGCGGGCTGCGGTGCGGGGTTCGTCCCGTGGTCTGCTGCGGTGGACATGGCGTGCGGCTCCAGGCGGGACGGTGCTTCGGGACGGGGGGACGGCAGCCGTCCAGTCTACTGCCCCCGGCGCGTGCTGCCGTCCGTCCGGGACGGGGCAGGGCCGGGCCGGACGGGACGGACGGCCGGGCCGGGACGGCGTCAGGCGTGCCGGGCGTCCAGTTCCTCGTTCAGGGCGGCCAGGAAGCGGGCGGCGGCGTCCCGGTCGGCCGGGTCGAAGCGGCGCAGGGCGGCCTCGGTGCCGCGGGCGAGGGGGCAGAAGTACTCCCGGGCGACGTCCCGGCCGCGCCCGGCGTAGCGCAGGTGCACCACGCGCCGGTCGCCGGCGTCCCGGACGCGGCGGACGTGCCCGGCGCGTTCGAGCCGGTCCAGGCAGGCGGTGACGGCTCCGGAGGTGAGCCGGAGGCGTTCGCGCAGCAGTCCGGGGGTGGCCGGCTGGCCGTCGGGGGCGTCCAGGATGGCGATCAGCGCCTGTACGTCGGTGGGGTGCAGCCCGTTGGCCTGGGCGAAGTCGTGCGCGATGCGGTTGAACTCGCTGTTCACGCGGCGCAGCAGTACCGCGAAGACCCGCAGGTCGGCTGCGACGTCGTCGTCGTTCGGGGCGCTGGTCCCCCGGGGTTCCGTCTCACGCACGCCTCCCACGATATACATGGTTTGATGATTGAGATTCTTCACAGGTGAATCACAACCGCCGGACCGACCGAGACGAGAGTTCCATGACAGCCGTGCCGCGCCGCCTGAGGTGGCTCGTTCCCGCCCTCCTGCTGGTCGTGTGGCTGGGGGTGGGTGGCGCCTTCGGGCCGTACGCGGGGAAGCTCGGGGAGGTCTCGACCAACGACCAGTCGTCCTTCCTGCCGCAGAGCGCGGAGTCGACGCGGGTCAGCGAGGCCGTGGACGCGTTCGACACCGGTGAGTCGGTGCCCGCGATCGTGGTCTGGGTCGCCGGGGACGGCCAGGTCACCGGCGCCCAGCGGGAGGCGGCGACCGGTGCGCTGGCCGCCCTGCGGGACGCGCCGTGGGCGGCCGGTGAGGTCTCCCCCGCGCTGCCCTCGCGGGACGGGGAGGCGTTGCAGGGCGTGGTGCCGGTGGACCCCTCGCTGGACACGCTCGGCGAGGAGGCCGCGGGCCCCCTGGAGGACATCCGCGCGGCGGCCGAGCAGGTGCCGGGCACGGAGGTGTTCGTCGGCGGGCCCGCCGCCACGCAGGCCGACCTGGGCGAGGCGTTCGCCGGTATCGACGGGCTGCTGCTGGGCGTGGCGCTCAGCGTGGTGCTGGTCATCCTGCTGCTGGTCTACCGCAGCGTCTTCCTGCCGTTCATCGTCATCCTGGGCTCCGTGTTCGCGCTGGGGCTGGCCTGCGCCGTGGTGTACGCGCTGGCCGAACGGGACGTGGTCCGGGTGGACGGGCAGGTGCAGGGGATCCTGTTCATCCTGGTCATCGGCGCCGCCACCGACTACGCGCTGCTGCTGACGGCCCGGTTCCGCGAGGAGCTGACCCGCCCCGGAGCCGACCGGTTCGCCGCGGTGCGGGCCGCGCTGCGCCGCTCGGCAGGCGCGATCGTGGCCAGCGCCGCGACGGTGGCGCTCGGCCTGCTGGCCCTGCTGCTGAGCGACCTGACCAACAACCGGGCGCTCGGCCCCGTCGGGGCGATCGGCATCGTCTGCGCCGTCGTGAGCGTCACGACGTTCCTGCCCGCCGCGCTCGCGCTGCTGGGCCGGGCCGCGTACTGGCCCACCGCGCCACGCCCGGCCGCGGAGACAGCGGCGGAGACGGCGGGGGCGGGCCGTGCGGACGGGGACGCGGCGGGGGACGCGGAGGGGTCCGGGACGGCGGTGTCCGGCGGCGGGCTGTGGGGCCGGGTGGCCGCCCTGGTGGACCGCTCGCCGCGCCGGGTGTGGGCGGTCTCCCTGGCGGCGCTCGTCGCCTGCGCGGCCTTCGCGCCGATGCTCTCGGCCCAGGGCGTGCCGCTGAAGGAGATCTTCGTGAACGACGCGCCGTCCGTCAGCGCTCAGGAGGCGCTGAGCGAGCACTTCCCCGGCGGGTCGGGCAACCCGGCGGTGATCGTGGCGGACGCCGGGCAGGTGCGGGAGGTCACCGAGGCCGCCGCGGGCACCGAGGGCGTGGTGCAGGCCGCGCCGCTCACGGCGTCGGGCCGGCCGGGCGGGGGCGAACCGCTGGTCGCCGACGGGCGGGTCCGCGTCGACGCGACCCTCGCGGACGCGGCCGACAGCGACGCCGCCAAGCGGACGGTGCAGCGGCTGCGCGAGGCCGTGCACGCGGTCCCGGGCGCCGACGCCCTGGTCGGGGGGTACACGGCCCAGCAGTACGACACCCAGCGGACCGCCGAGCGGGACCGCAACCTCATCGCCCCGGTCGTCCTCGCCATCATCCTGGTGATCCTCATCGGGCTGCTGCGCTCGGTCGTGATGCCGCTGATCCTCGTGGTGACGGTGGCGCTGAACTTCGCCGCGACGCTCGGGGTGGCCGCACTCGTCTTCGAGCACCTGCTCGGCTTCAGCGGCACCGACGCCTCGGTGCCGCTGTACGGGTTCGTGTTCCTGGTCGCGCTCGGGGTGGACTACAACATCTTCCTCATGACCCGGGTGCGTGAGGAGACCCTCACGCACGGCACCCGCGCCGGGGTGCTCCGGGGGCTGACGGCGACCGGCGGGGTGATCACCTCGGCGGGCGTGGTGCTCGCGGCCACCTTCGCCGCGCTGGTCGTGATCCCGCTGGCGTTCCTGGTGCAGATCGCCTTCATCGTCGCCTTCGGCGTGCTCCTGGACACCCTCGTCGTGCGCTCCCTCCTCGTGCCGGCCCTGGTGCGCGACATCGGGCCGCGCGTGTGGTGGCCGAGCGCGCTGCGGCACGGGCACGCGCGGCACGGGCACGGAAGCACCCGGCGCGACCTGGGTGGCGGCGGAGCGGGCCGGGCCGGGTAGCGTTACGGTGTCTACCCAGGTGATCGCAGCAGGGGAAGGTGCGGGGTAGCGGCCTCATGCACATCGTCATCATGGGGTGCGGCCGGGTCGGCGCGGCACTCTCCCGAACTCTTGAGGACCAGGGTCACACGGTCGCCGTGATCGACCGGGACCCGACCGCCTTCCGGCGGCTCGGTTCCGGTTTCGGCGGGCGCCGGGTGACCGGCGTCGGCTTCGACCAGGACACCCTGCGCGAGGCCGGCGTCGAGGAGGCCGGGGCGTTCGCCGCCGTGAGCAGCGGCGACAACTCCAACATCATCGCGGCCCGGGTGGCGCGCGAGATGTTCGGCGTGCAGAACGTCGCCGCCCGCATCTACGACCCGCGCCGCGCCGAGGTCTACCAGCGCCTGGGCATCCCGACCGTCGCCACCGTCCGCTGGACCGCCGACCAGATGCTGCGCCGGCTGCTGCCGTCGGGGGCCGAGCCGCTGTGGCTGGACCCCACCGGCGGGGTGCAGCTCGCCGAGGTGCACGTCTCCCCCGCCTGGTTCGGGCAGCCGGTGCACCGGCTCCAGCAGGAGTCGGGCGTGCGCGTCGCGTTCATCACGCGCCTGGGCGAGGCGATGCTGCCCGACGCGGGCACGGTGCTCCAGGAGGGTGATCTCGTACACGTCATGATGCGCAGCACCGAGGTCGGCGAGGTGGAGGCGGTCTTCGACCGCGGGCCGGGCAAGGCGGGGGAGTCGCAGCGGTGAGGGTCGCCATTGCCGGAGCGGGGGCGGTCGGCCGCTCGATCGCGGGTGAGCTGCTGGAGAACGGGCACGAGGTGCTGCTCATCGACAAGGCGCCCACCGCGATCGCCGTGGAGCGGGTGCCGCTCGCCGAGTGGCTGCTCGCGGACGCCTGCGAGATCTCCGCGCTGGACGAGGCCGCGTTGCAGCGCTGCAACGTGGTGATCGCCGCGACCGGTGACGACAAGGTCAACCTCGTCGTCTCCCTCCTCAGCAAGACGGAGTACGGGGTGCCGAGGGTCGTCGCCCGGGTGAACAACCCGAAGAACGAGTGGCTGTTCAACGAGGCGTGGGGCGTGGACGTGGCCGTGTCCACGCCGCGCCTGATGTCGGCGCTCGTCGAGGAGGCGGTGAGCGTCGGCGACCTCGTCCGGCTGCTGCGCTTCAGCCAGGGTGACGCGAACCTCGTGGAGTTGACGCTGCCGCCGGAGGCGGCGCTCGCGGGCACCCACGTCGGTGACGTCGACTGGCCGCAGGACACGACGCTGGTCACGATCATCCGCGGCACCCGGGTCCTCACGCCGGGGCCCGAGGTGCTGCTGGAGGCGGGCGACGAGCTGCTGTTCGTGGCCGCACCCGCCCGCGAGGAGCAGCTGGAGGAGCTGCTGTCGGTGCGCCGTGAAGGCGTGGAGGACGAGGGCTGACGCCCCTCGGGCCGCGCCCCAGCCCGCACCGCCCCCGCAGGACGACGCCGCCCCGGCCGCCGTGGAAGGCGGCCGGGGCGGCTCAGGCTGCGGCGTCGGCGCGGGGGCCACGGCCTCAGCGGGGCTGCTGGGGCCCGGGTTCGCGGGGCAGGGCGTCGCGGTCCTCGGCGGCGTGCGCGATGCGGTCGGCGAGGTCGGCCGTCAGCTCCTCGGCCACCGCCTCCAGCCTGCCGCCCCCGGCGGCCTCACTCCCGGCGGCCTCGTCTCCGGCCGCGCGTTCCGCGGCCCCGTCCCCGGGAGTCTCCGGCCCGGCGGCCTCGCGCCTCTGCCGTTCCTCCTCGGCCTCCATCTCGGCGATGACGTCGATCGGCGGTGGCGCCTTCACGAGGAAGACCCAGGTCAGGTAGACGCAGAGCAGGAACGGCGGGATGCCGAGCGCGACCCGCAGCCAGCCGAGCTGGGTCGCGTCCCCCCAGAAGTAGATCGGGAAGGTGATGCAGGACTTGGCCAGCAGCACGAAGCCCCAGGCGTAGCTGGCCTTCGTGTAGGCCCGCTTGCGCCCCGGGTTGCGGGTGCGCCACGACAGGTTCTCGCGGAAGACCGGGCCGAGGATCAGCCCCAGGAGGGGCACGCCCGCCAGCGAGGTGACGAGGTAGGCGACGGCCAGGCCCAGGGTGTACAGCATGCCGGGCAGGTAGAAGTTCTTCGCCTCCCCGGACATCAGGGCGAAGACGGCGCCGATCCCGACGCCGAACACCCCGCTGAAGGCGTGCTTGAGGGTGTCCTTGCGGACGATCCGGGCGACGGCGAGCAGTCCGGAGAGCACGAGGGCCGCGACGGCCGAGATCTGGAGGTCGCGGTTGACGGTGTAGCTGAGGACGAAGACGAGACCGGGCACGGTGGTCTCCACCATGCCGCGGGCGCCGCCGAACGCCTCCAGGAAGGCCGCCTTGGTGACGTCCTGGTCCGCCACCGGCGACGCGGGCCCCTCAGCTCCCGGCGCCCCGGCCCGCGGCCGGCCGGGGTCGTCTCCAGCTGCCGCCTGCTCGCTCGTGGGCTTGTCCACTGAGGTCACCCGCTACTCCTGTCCCAGGGTCGCAGTTCGTACTTGGGGTTGAACAGCACCCGGCGGCCGCGGTTCATCGCGATCCGGCCCGACACGATCAGGTTACGGCCCGGCTCGACGCCCCCGATGGCGCGGCGGCCCAGCCAGACCACGTCCAGCGAGTCGGAGCCGTCGAACAGCTCCGCCTCCAGCGCGGGCACTCCGGCACGGGCCCGGAGTGTAACGGTACGCAGCGTTCCGGTCACCTTGACGACCTGCCGGTCGCCGCAGTCGCAGATCCTGGTGCAGCCGCGCACGGCGGTGTCCTCCTGGACGCGTACGGGAGGCGCGGCCTCCCCGGTGGCCGAGAACCGGCCGAGGAAGCGTCGTATCCGACCGCTTTGGCGCTTGTCGGAGTCGTCTCCACCGCTCATGCGGCCAGCGTACCCGCGCCCGCGCCCCATCCTGACGGGCTGTGCACGAGGTCACCGCGGGTGCCCGGCCGCTCAGGGTTCGAAGCGGTAGCCCATCCCCGGTTCCGTCACGAAGTGCCGGGGGCGGGAGGGGTCGGCCTCCAGCTTGCGGCGTATCTGGGCCATGTAGACCCGCAGGTAGTTGGTCTCCTTCTCGTAGGCCGGTCCCCACACCTCCTTCAGGAGCTGTTTCTGCCCGACCAGCCGCCCCGGGTGGCGCACCAGCACCTCCAGCAGGTGCCACTCGGTCGGGGTCAGGCGGACGTCCCGGCCGTCGCGCTGCACCTTCTTGGCCGCGAAGTCGACGGTGAAGGACCCCGTCCGCACCGGCCCGTCCCCGCGGCCGTCCGGCCCGGCCGGTTCGGCGCGGCGGACGGCCGCGCGCAGCCGGGCCAGCAGCTCGTCCATGCCGAAGGGCTTGGTGACGTAGTCGTCGGCGCCCGCGTCCAGCACGCCGACCTTCTCGTCGGAGGTGTGGCGGGCCGACAGCACGAGGATCGGGACCCGGCTCCAGCCGCGGACGCGCCGGATGACCTCCGAGCCGTCCATGTCGGGCAGCCCGAGGTCCAGGATGATCACGTCGGGACGCCGTTCGGCGGCCAGCCGCAGCGCGGTTGAGCCGTCGGGCGCGGCGTCCACCTCGTAGCCGCGCGCCTTGAGGCTGATCACCAGGGCGCGGACGAGCTGCGGCTCGTCGTCGACCACGAGCACACGGTGCATGGTTTCCCCCTTCAGGTGGTGAGCCGGGCCGGCGTGCGCGGGTCCGGGGCACCGCCCGTGCCGCGGGCCGCGCGCAGGGTGAGCACCATCGTCAGGCCGCCGCCCGGGGTGTCCTCCGCCTCCAGCGTCCCGCCCATCGCCTCCGCGAAGCCGCGGGCGACGGCGAGCCCGAGTCCGACTCCCGCGCCGCGCGGGGCGTCCCCGTGGCGCTGGAACGGTTCGAAGATGCGCTCCTTGGCGCCGTCCGGCACCCCGGGACCCCGGTCGGTGACCCGCACCTCGACCCGTTCGTTGAGCGCGCTCGCGGAGACCGCGACGGGGCGTCCCGGCGGGCTGTACTTCACGGCGTTCTCCACGAGGTTGGCGACCGTCCGCTCCAGCAGCCCCGGGTCGACGGCGACGACGGGCAGCGTCTCGGGCACGTCGAGGGACACACTGCCCTCGGGGACGCCGCTGAGGGCGCGCGGCACCACCTCGTCGAGGTCGGTCGGGCGGATGAGCGGGGTGAGGGTGCCCGTCTTGAGCCGGGACATGTCCAGCAGGTTGCCCACCAGGTGATCGAGCCGGTCAGCGCCGTGCTCGATCGCGGCGAGCAGGTCCGCCTCGTCCTCGGCGGACCAGGCCACGTCGTCCGAGCGCAGGGAGGTGACGGCGGCCTTGATGGCGGCCAGCGGCGTGCGCAGGTCGTGGCTGACGGCGGCCAGCAGCGCGGTGCGGATGCGGTTGCCCTCGGCCAGCTCACGGGCCTGCTCGGCCTCGCCGACCAGGCGCTGCCGGTCCAGGACGCCGACGGCCTGCGCGGCGAAGGCGGCCAGTACCCTGCGGTCCGCGGCGGGCAGGACGCGTCCGGCGAGCACGAGCATCCGGTGGTCGCCGACGGGCATGTCCACCTCGCCGTCCTCCGGGCGCAGCAGCGGCCGTCCGTCGCGGGGCACGCCGCTGGACGCGGCCGGCCGCCACGGCCCGCGGTCCTCCTGCCGCTCCAGCAGCGCCGCGGCCTCCATGCCGAACGTCTCGCGGACGCGGTCCAGCAGGGCGTCCAGCGAGTCGTCGCCGCGCAGGACGCTGCCGGCGAGGACGGAGAGTATCTCCGACTCGGCGCGCAGCCGGGCCGCCTGCTGGGTGCGGCGGGCGGCCAGGTCCACGACGGAGGCGACCGCCATCGCCACCAGCAGGAAGATGACGATGGAGACGGCGTTCTCGGGGTCCGTCACCGTCCAGGCCCCTTCCGGCTCGGCGAAGTGGTAGTTCAGCAGGCCGGAGCAGACGACGGCCGAGGCGAGCGCGGGGAGCAGGCCCCCGGCCAGTCCGGCGGCGACGGTGAGGGTGAGGAAGAACAGCACGGTGTTGGTGAACCCGGCGTCCACCGGGATGCCGGACAGCGCGGCGGTGAGCAGCCAGGGCGCGGCCAGCGCGATGATCCACCCGGCGACCGTGCGGGAGGTGGTGAGCTTGGCGCCGCGCGCGGCGGGCAGGCCGCGCCCCTTGGCCACCTCGTCGTGGGTGACGATGTGGACGTCGAGGTCGGAGCCCGAGTCGCGGGCGACGGTGGCGCCCACGCCGGGGCCCAGCACGTACTGCCAGGTCTTGCGGCGGCTGGAGCCGAGGACGATCTGCGTGGCGTTGACGCCGTGGGCGAAGTCGAGCAGCGCCGCGGCGGTGTCCTCGCCGATGACGTGGTGGAAGGTGCCGCCCAGGTCCTCCACGAGCGTGCGCTGCTCGGCCAGCTCGCGGTGCGGGGCCCGGGTCAGGCCGCCGCCGGGGCAGGCGATGTGGACGGCGAGCAGTTCGCTGCCGGAACCCTTGGCGGCCACGCGTGCCGCGCGCCGGATCAGGGTGCGGCCCTCGGGGCCGCCGGTGAGGCCGACGACGATGCGTTCCCTGGCCTGCCAGGTGGAGCGGATGGAGTGTTCGGTGCGGTACTGCTGGAGGTACTCGTCGACCCGGTCGGCCGTCCACAGCAGGGCGAGTTCGCGCAGCGCCGTGAGGTTGCCGGGGCGGAAGTAGTTGGACAGTGCCGCGTCGACCTTGTCGGGGCTGTGGATGTTGCCGTGCGCCATGCGGCGGCGCAGGGCCTGGGGCGACATGTCGACCAGCTCGATCTGGTCGGCCCGCCGCACGACGTGGTCGGGGACCGTCTCCCGCTCGCGGACGCCGGTGATCGTCTCCACGACGTCACCGAGTGACTCCAGGTGCTGGATGTTGACGGTCGAGATCACGTCGATCCCGGCCTCCAGCAGCTCGTCGACGTCCTGACGGCGCTTGGCGTTGCGGGAGCCGGGGGCGTTGGTGTGGGCCAGGTCGTCCACGACGGCCACCTTCGGGGCGCGGGCGATGACCGCCGCGACGTCCATCTCCTCGGACGTGGTGTCCGGCCCGGTCCACCGCAGCGCGGGGACGGTCTCCAGGCCGCGCAGGAGTGCGGCCGTCCGCGGCCTGCCGTGGTGCTCGACGAGCCCGGCGACCACGTCGGTGCCGCGCTCGCGGCGGCGGTGCGCCTCGGCGAGCATGGCGTACGTCTTCCCCACCCCGGGGGCCGCGCCCAGGTAGATCCGCAGTGTGCCGCGTCGAGCCATGCCCCCATTGTGGCCAAGCGCCCCGCGCCGCCCGCCGGGGGGCGCGGGCCGGGCGCGGCCCCGGCCGGGGCCGGGGCCTGCCGCGTCAGCGGACCTCGGTCGTCTCCGGGCCGCGGGCCAGCTTGTCGATGCCGCCGGCGAAGCGGGAGCCCTGCTCGGCGTTGTCCTGCTGCACCCCGTCGGGCACCATCTGCGCGTCCTGCGGGAGCTTGAGGACGATCGGGTCGCGCGGCGCCATCGGGGAGTCGCCGCGGACGATGACGGTGTCCTTGAAGATCTGCTCCAGCAGGCCGGCCGCCTGCGGCTGCACCGCGCCCTGGCCGGAGATCACGCCGCGCAGGAACCAGCGCGGCCCGTCGACGCCGACGAAGCGCACGACCTGCACGCCGTTCTTGCCGTCGGGGAGCTGGACGGGCACCTGCGCGCGCAGCTCCCAGCCGAGCGGCCCCTCGATCTCGTCGATGACGCCGCCCTGCTTCGTGATGCCGCCGGCGATCTCCTCACGGATCTCGTCCCAGATGCCTTCGCGCTTGGGCGCGGCGAAGCCCTGGAGCTGGATCGCGCTGTCCCGCAGGACCACGGTCGCGGCGACGATGGCGTCACCGGCGACCTCCACGCGCAGCTCCATGCCCTCGACGCCGGGCACGAAGAGGCCGCCCAGGTCGACGCGGCCCTCCGCGGGCCTGCCGACCTCCGAGACGTCCCAGGGCCCGTCGGGGCGCGGGGCGGGCGGCAGCTTCACGCGGGACGCGGAGCCCTTCCCCTCCTCCTGGGCGCCGTCGGCGTCCGCGGCATCGGCTGCCGACTCGTCGGCGCCGGCCGTCTCGTTCTCGGCCGGGAGCTTCTCCGGCTTCTCGGTGCGCTTGCGACGTCCGAACACGTCACTGTCCCTTCAGGTCGGCGGCCTCCGCGCCGCCGACCGCAACGTTGGTGGTGAATCCGCCCGTCGAGCCGAAGCCCGCGGTGGACCGTACCGACCCCGGCAGCTCCGCCACTTCGTGGAACCGCACCTTCTCGACCTGCTGGACGACGAGTTGGGCAATGCGGTCGAAACGCTCGAACCGGACGGGCTCGCGCGGGTCCAGATTGACCACGATCACCTTGATCTCCCCACGGTACCCGGCATCCACGGTTCCGGGGGCGTTCACGAGGGCGATCCCGCAACGGGCCGCGAGACCGGAGCGCGGGTGCACGAAGGCCGCGTACCCGTCCGGGAGGGCCAGGGAAACCCCCGTGGGCAGCACCGCCCGGTCCCCGGGCGCCAGCTCGCACGCCACGGTGGTGACGAGGTCGGCGCCCGCGTCGCCGGGGTGGGCCGGGGCGGGCACGGGCACGTCCGGGTCCAGGCGGCACAGCAGGACGTCCACCGGCGGCCGGGGCGCGCTCACGGGTTCACCTCGAAGGCGCGGGCGCGGCGGACCTGGTCGGGGTCGTTGATGGCGGCCTGGATCTCCTCGGGACGGCCGTTGTCGATGAAGTGCTCGACCTTCACCTCGATGAACAGGCCGTCGGCGCGCACCGCGACCGGCCCTTCCGGGCCGCCGACGCGGCCGCTGGCGGTGCAGTAGATCTTGCGTCCGTGCACGGCGGTCACCCGGGCCTCCAGGTGCAGGACGGAGCCGACGGGGACGGGCAGGCGGAAGTCCGTCTCCAGCCGCCCGGTGACCGAGATGGTGTGCATGAGCCAGTTCAGGGCGCCCAGCGTCTCGTCCAGCGCCGCGGCGAGGACTCCGCCGTGGGCGAGACCGGGGGCACCCTGGTGCTCGGGCTTGACGGTGAACTCGGCGGTGACGCTGACGTCCTCGCCCGCACGCGCGTCCAGGTGCAGCCCGTGCGGCTGGCCGGCTCCGCAGCCGAAGCACTGGTCGTAGTGGGAGCCGAGCGGCTCGCCCGGCGCGGGCGCTTCGGGGTGCCGTACGGGCGCGGCGGCGTCCCCGGGCGGCGTCAGCGAGGTTCTTGGAGCAGTCACGTCAGCAGACCCTACCGCCGCCCGGCCCGCGCGACACGGGCGCTGTCCGCCCGCGGGACGCCGCGTGCCAAGCTAAGGGGTATGCAGCCGTACGACGAACGACTGACCGCGCCGCGTTCCTGGTGGCTGACGCTGCCCACGCTGTCCGGGCTCACGCTGGGCCTGGTGCTGCTGCCGCTGGGCCCGCTGCCGATGCTGGCGGCGCTGGTGGCCGGCAGCGCGCTCGCGGGGGCGGGGCTGAGCGCGTACGGCTCGCTGCGCGTCCGCGTCGTGGCCGGTTCCCTGGTGGCGGGCAGCGCCCGCATCCCGCTGGAGGCGCTGGGCGAGGCGTGGGTGCTGGACGCGGAGGAGGCGCGGGCCTGGCGGACGCACAAGGCGGACCCGCGGGCGTTCATGGTGCTGCGCGCGTACGTGCCGACGGCCGTACGAATCGAGGTGACCGACCCGCAGGACCCGACGCCGTACGTCTACGTGTCCACCCGGCGGCCTCAGCGGCTGGTGTCGGTGCTGTCGGCGTCCAGGGCCGGCTGATCGCCGGGCGGGAGCCGGGACCAGGGCACCTGGCGCCCGCGCAGGTCGTCGCGGACGCGTCCGGCGAGCCGGGTGGTGTCGCGCCGGTTCATCACCGCGCCCACCACGGCCCCGATCATGAGCGGGGTGAGGTTGGGGAGGTTGCGCAGGGTGCGCTTGAGCAGCCGCTGGCGCAGCTCGCGGCGGAGCTGCACGCCGAGGGCGGCGTTGAGCGTGGTGGGGGCGACCGGGTCGATGCCGCGTTCGTGCGTCCACGCCTGGAGGTAGGCGAGGCCGCGCTGGCGGGCGTTGCCCGGCGGACGCAGCCCGTAGACCTCGTGCAGTTCCGCGATGAGCTTCAGCTCGACGGAGGCCACCCCGACGACCTCCGCGGTCAGCTCGGCGGGCATCGCCGGGGGCACCGGCAGCATGGCCGCCGCCCCGACTCCGGCGCCGACGGTGGCCGACCCCTTCGCGGCGGCCGAGATCAGCCGGTCGGCGATCTCCTCGGGGCCCTGACCGGGGAACTGGGCGCGCAGGGTGGCCAGGGAACGGACGGGGATGCGCGGCGCCGTGGCGATCAGCCGGTCGGCGACGGCGCCCGCGAAGGCTCTGACCCGGCCGCCGTCCTGCTCCGCCCGTGCCGCCGCGCGCTCCTTGCGGCCCGGCCCGCGTCCGGGCCTCCGCAGCAGCCCGCGGCGGCCGGTCGTCGCGGGCTCGTCCGCCGGCACGGGCGAGACCTCACCCCCGCGGTCGTCGCGGTCGTCCCCGCCGTGCGGGCCCCGCTCGGCGTCACGTGCTTCCTCGCCGGTCACAGCGCGGGCAACCGTCAGGCCGCGCAGTCGCGGCAGATGGGGTTGCCGTTCTTCTCCGCCGCCAGCTGCGAGCGGTGGTGGACCAGGAAGCAGCTCATGCAGGTGAACTCGTCCTGCTGCTTGGGCATCACCCGGACCGCCAGCTCCTCGTTGGAGAGGTCGGCGCCGGGCAGTTCCAGGCCCTCGGCCTGCTCGAACTCGTCGACGTCGACGTTGGACGCCGACTTGTCGTTCCGCCTGGCCTTCAGCTCCTCGATGCTGTCCTCGTTGAGGTCGTCATCGGTCTTGCGTGGAGTGTCGTAATCCGTTGCCATGTCGTTCTCCCCCTCTGGGTTCTGTGACGTCTCAGCGCACGTAACGCGTGAGGGGCCGGTCTTGTGCCCGACCCGAAGCGGAGATTTTGCCTCACATCAAGGTCTGTTACTCAATCGACACCCGACCGGCCCCCTGAAGAGGTGACCCGCGCGGGTGCCGGTTGAGGGTACTGCGGTGGACGGGCCGGACGGCACGCGGGCCGTCCCGGGTCTTTCCCGTGTTACAGACCAGCGGAAACCTCGCTTTTGTAAGGCTTTCACCCGAGTTGCCGGGCACCCAGCGTACTGCGCCGGGGGCTCGCGTGTGGGATCGGTCACAGGTTCGGATCGCCGGGGGACGTACCGGGACCGGGCCGCACAAATTGCGCTGTGAGCGAACACCGGGCTCCTCCCCCTGCTCCAGCCCCCCGCGACGCCCGCACCCGCGCCCCGCACGGGGGTCACACCGGCAGGGCGACGCGCATCAGCAGGCCGCCGTCCTCACGCGGTATGGCGGTGATCGTGCCGCCGTGCGCGCGGGCCACCGACCGCACGATCGAGAGCCCGAGGCCCACCCCCTTGTCACTGCCCGTCCGGTCCGTGCGCAGCCGCCTGAACGGCTCGAAGAGGTTGTCCACCTCGTACGCCGGCACCTGCGGTCCCGTGTTCTCCACGGTGAGCACCGCCTGCCCGGAACGAGCCTCGGTACGCACCGAGACCCAGCCGTGCCGGGGCAGGTTGTACCGGACGGCGTTCTGGACGAGGTTCAGGGCGATCCGCTCCAGCAGCACGCCGTTGCCCTGGAGGCGCGCGGGCTGCCGCGTGCCGCGCAGCTCCACACCCCGCTCACCGGCCTCCGCGCGCACCTGCTCCACGGCCTGCGAGGCGACCTCGGCCAGGTCCACCGGTTTGCGGTCGACGATCTCGTTCTCGCTGCGGGCGAGCAGCAGCAGGCCCTCGACGAGCAGCTCGCTGCGCTCGTTGGTGGCCAGCAGCGTCTTGCCGAGCTGGTGGATCTCCGGGGACGCCTCCGGGTCGGAGAGCTGCACCTCCAGCAGCGTGCGGTTGATCGCCAGCGGTGTGCGCAGCTCGTGGGAGGCGTTGGCCACGAAGCGCTGCTGGGCGGTGAAGGCCCGGTCCAGCCGGTCGAGCATGTCGTCGAAGGTGTCCGCCAGCTCCTTCAGCTCGTCGTCCGGGCCGTCCAGCTCGATGCGGCGGTGCAGGTCGGAACCGGCGACCTGGCGTGCGGTGCGCATGATGCGGCCCAGTGGCGCGAGCACCCGCCCGGCCATGAGGTAGCCGAGCGCGAAGGCGAGGACGGCCAGGCCCAGCAGCGCCAGCAGGGAACGTTTGAGCAGCGAGTCGAGCGCGAGCTGGCGCTGCTGCTCCAGGCAGGCGTGCACGGCGTCGTTGAGGTCGCTGCCGAGGCCCTGGCTGGGCAGGTAGCAGGCGTCGGAGGTGGCCTCGAAGTTGCCGCCGAGGATGCGGATGGGCATCGCGGCGCCGTCCCGCAGGGCCTGCGCGGCGAGCAGGTAGATGATCGTCAGCAGGACCACTCCGGCGATCAGGAACATCCCGCCGTACAGCAGGGTGAGCCGGATGCGGATGGTGGGACGCAGCCAGGGGTACGCCGGGGGCGGCATGGGCGGGTCCCAGGTGGGCCGTGGCGGGGCGGCGGGCGGGCCGCCGGAGGCCGGCGGAGGGGCGGGGGGCGGCGCGGGGGCTGTCATGGCGGCTCGGATCACACTCGGGGGGACGGCCGGGGCGGCCGCGGACGGTCGGGTGGCCCGGCACGGCCGGGCGGACGGGGGCGGGGCCCGTGGCGGCGGAAGGCGGGGCGGGCACGGCGGGCGGCGTCAGACGCGGTAGCCGGCGCCCGGCACGGTGACGATCACCGGCGGCTCGCCCAGCTTGCGGCGCAGCGTCATCACGGTCACCCGGACGACGTTGGTGAACGGGTCGGTGTTCTCGTCCCACGCCTTCTCCAGCAGCTGCTCGGCGGAGACCACCGCGCCGTCGCCGCGCAGCAGCACCTCCAGGACCGCGAACTCCTTCGGCGCGAGCTGGATCTGCCGGCCGTCCCGGAAGACCTCGCGGCGGCCCGGGTCGAGCCGGATACCGGCCCGTTCCAGGACCGGCGGCAGGGCGACGGTGGTGCGGCGGCCCAGGGCCCGCACCCGGGCGGTCAGCTCGCTGAAGGCGAAGGGTTTGGGCAGGTAGTCGTCCGCGCCCAGCTCCAGCCCTTCCACCCGGTCGCTGACGTCGCCGGACGCGGTGAGCATGAGGACCCGGGTCGGCAGGCCCAGCTCGACCACCTTCCGGCACACGTCGTCCCCGTGCACGACGGGCAGGTCCCGGTCGAGCACGACGACGTCGTAGTCGTTGAGGCCGATCCTCTCCAGCGCGGCGGCACCGTCGTAGACGACGTCGACGGCCATCGCCTCGCGGCGCAGGCCGGTGGCCACGGCATCGGCCAGGAGCTGCTCGTCCTCGACGACGAGTACGCGCACGGTGCGGTCCTTTCGTGGGCGGGGCGTGAACGCGGGGCCCCCGGCGCCGGAACACCGGCGGAACGGCGGGGAGCGCCGCGTCCGGGCGGCGGATACCGCCCGTCCGGCCTCCATCGTGCCCCGAAGGCCGATAAACCGGCGGTAAGGGGTAACCAGCGCGGGTGACGCGGAATTTTCCCGGACTTGAGGTTTCCCTGAGGATCGGTATGGGGAGGAAGGATTCACACCCTCGATCACGCCCCGTAGGCGGCATGCCACCAAGGACGGGACCGTACCGGTGCGCCGGACGGTTCCCGGCTGCCGACCGTCCCAGGGACCACTTCGTGATCGCCTCACCCCCGGCACACCCCCGTGCCGCCGACCCACGACGAGGGGGCGCACCATGGACGCGTTCACCGCAGGGCTCCTGCAGCGCATAAGGAGCACCGAGCACGACCTGCACCGCGCTCGCGAGGCCGGTGACGACTTCCTGGCGGACGTCGAGCAGTCCGAGCTGGAGGATCTGCACCGGCTCGCCAGCGAGTACGGCGTGGAGGTCAGCGCCGCGCTGTGAGGCCGACGGGCGCCACGGCCCCCCGTTCTCTTTCCGGCGGCCCCCGGCCACATGGCCGGGGGCCGCCGCCGTGCCCTCTGGCGACGGCGGCCGTGCCGGGGACGGCGCCGCGCCGTACGTCGCAGGCCCCGCGTGCCGGGGCCCGTCAGTCGTGCCAGGCGCCCAGGTCCTCCAGGAGCGGCTGGAGGAGGCGGAAGACCCCCGGGGAGGCGGCCACCGCCAGCTCCGGGCCCTCCGGCTGTCCCGGGCGTCCGCCGGTGAGGGCTCCGGCCTCACGGGCGATGAGCGCGCCCGCCGCGTGGTCCCACGGGTGGGTGCCGCGTTCGTAGTACCCGTCGAGCCGCCCGCAGGCCACGTCGCACAGGTCGAGCGCCGCCGAGCCGGAGCGGCGGACGTCGCGCACCCGGGGCAGCAGCAGCCGCGCCACCTCCGCCTGGGCGGTGCGCCGGTCGTGCACGTAGTTGAAGCCGGTGGCGATCAGCGCCTGGTCCAGCGGCGGTGCGGGCCGGCAGCGCACCGGCCGCCCGTCGCGCCGCGCGCCGCCGCCGAGCACGGCCTCGTGCGTCTCGTCGCGCGCCGGGGCCGCCACGACGCCCACGACCGTCTCGCCGCGCAGCTCGGCGGCGACCGAGACGGCCCAGTCGAGCCGCCCGTAGAGGTAGTTCACGGTCCCGTCGAGCGGGTCCACGATCCACCGCACCCCGCTGCTGCCGGTGCGGCTGGCGCCCTCCTCCCCCAGGATGCCGTCGTCGGGGCGGTGCTCGGCCAGGAAGGAGGTGATCAGCTTCTCGGCGGCCAGGTCCATCTCGGTGACGACGTCCACGGGGCTCGACTTCGTCGCGGCCACCCCGAGGTCGGCGGGGCGCTCCTCCCGCAGCAGGGCGCCCGCCCGGCGGGCGGCCTCCCGTGCGGTGTCCAGCAGTTCGGCGGCCAGTTCGCCGGTCAGGTCGGTCATCGTGCTCCTCAGCGGCCTTCGGGGCGGTGGTCGGGTCGGGGTGCGGCGGGGCGGTCAGGCGAAGGGGCTGTCGGCGCCCGCCGCGGCCGGGCGCGGGGTGCGGGCGGGGCAGCAGCCGACGGGGCACACGTCGTGCGAGGGCCCCAGCGCGCCGAGCGCGCACCGCTCGGGCCGCTCGCCCCGCTCGGTGGCGGCCCGCTCCAGCACCAGGTCGCGCAGCCCCGCGACGAAGCGGGGGTCGGCGCCGACGGTGGCCGAGCGGACGGCGGGCAGGCCCAGCTCCCCGGCCTTGGCGAGCGCCTCGGTGTCCAGGTCGTACAGGACCTCCATGTGGTCCGAGACGAATCCGACGGGCACCATGACGACCGCCGGTGCGCCCGCGCCGTGCAGCGTCTCCAGGTGGTCGCAGACGTCCGGCTCCAGCCACGGGATGTGCGGGGCGCCGCTGCGGGACTGGTAGACCAGCTCCCAGGGGCGCTCCACGCCGGTCGCGGCCCGGACGGCCGCGGCGATCCGCCGGGCCGCGTCCAGGTGCTGGGCGACGTAGGAGCCGCCGTCCCCGTGAGTGGCCACCGGCCCGGAGGTGTCGGCGGACGCGGTGGGGATGGAGTGCGTGGTGAACGCCAGGTGCGCCCCGTCCCGCACGTCGGCGGGCAGCGCGGCGAGCGCGGTGAGCACGCCCTCGGTCATGGGCTCGACGAAGCCGGGGTGGTTGAAGTAGTGCCGCAGCTTGTCCACCCGCGGCGGGGTGAGGCCCTCGGCCTGGAGGGCGGCGAGCGCGTCGGCCAGGTTCTCCCGGTACTGGCGGCAGCCCGAGTAGGAGGCGTAGGCGCTGGTGGCCACGGTCAGGACGCGGCGCCGGCCGTCGCGCACCAGCTCGCGCAGGGTGTCGGTCAGGTACGGCGCCCAGTTGCGGTTGCCCCAGTAGACGGGGAGGTCCAGGCCGTGGGCGGCGAAGTCCTCGCGCAGCGCCGCGAGCAGCTCCCGGTTCTGGGCGTTGATCGGGGAGACGCCGCCGAACAGGAAGTAGTGCTGGCCGACCTCCTCCAGGCGCTCGCGGGGGATGCCGCGGCCGCGGGTGACGTTCTCCAGGAAGGGCACCACGTCGTCCGGGCCCTCTGGTCCGCCGAAGGAGAGCAGCAGGAGGGCGTCGTAGGGGTGTGGTCGTTCGTCGGGCATGTCCCGATCCTGCCATCCGGGACCGGCCCGGGGATCACGGCCCGCCCCGTAAGCTGATTCAGTCCGAACGTGCCTTACCGACTGCGAGGGTCCGCCGTGCCCGGTGCCTACCGCGCCCTCTTCGCCCCGCCCGGGACGAAGGGCTTCACCACCGCGGGGCTGCTGGCGCGGATGCCGGTGGCCATGCTGGGCATCGGCATCGTCACGATGGTGTCGCGCATCACCGGGGAGTACGGGCTCGCCGGAGGGCTCGCGGCGACGGTCGCGCTGTCGTCGGCCGCGCTCGGTCCGCAGGTGTCCCGGCTGGTGGACCGGCACGGGCAGCGGCGGGTGCTGCGCCCGGCCGCGGCGGTCACCGTCACGGCTGTCATGGGGGTGACGGCCAGCACCGTGCTCGCGTGGCCCGTGTGGACGCTGTTCGCGTGCGCCGCCTGCGCCGGGTGCGTACCGAGCGTCGGTTCGATGGTGCGGTCCCGCTGGGTGGCGCTGTACCGGGACCGCCCGGCCCGGCTGCACGCCGCGTACGCGTGGGAGTCCATCGTCGACGAGGTGTGCTTCATCTTCGGCCCGATCCTGTCGATCGGGCTGTCCACGACGTGGTTCCCGCAGGCCGGTCCGCTCAGCGCGGCGCTGTTCCTGGCCATCGGCGTGTTCTGGCTCACCGCCCAGCGCGCCACCGAACCGCCCGTCCACCCGCGCGACGGGCACAGCCGCGGCACGGCGCTGCGCACCCAGGGGCTCAAGGTGCTGGTGTGCGCCCAGCTGATGGTGGGGGCGATCTTCGGCGCGGTGGACGTGGTCACCCTGGCCTTCGCCGAGGAGCGCGGCCACCAGGCGGCGGCCAGCCTGCTGCTGGCCGTCTACGCCCTCGGCTCCTGCCTGGCCGGCGCCGTCTTCGGGCTGCTGCGCCTGCGCGCGGCGACGGCCCGGCGCTGGCTGGCGGGCGTGTGCGCGGTGGGCGTGAGCATGGTCCCGCTGCTCCTGGTGGACACGCTGCCGCTGCTGGCCGCCGCCCTGTTCGTCGCCGGGATGAGCGTCGCGCCGACGATGGTGACGACGGTCGCCCTCGTCGAGCGCCTGGTGCCGCGGGCCCGGCTGACCGAGGGCATGACGTGGGCCAGCACCGGCATCGCGGTGGGGGTGGCCCTGGGCGCGGCCGCCGCCGGGTACGCCGTGGACGCCGCCGGGGCCGGACGCGCCTACGCCGTGCCCGCCGCGGCCGGGGCGGTCGCCGTGGCCATCGCCGTCGCCGGCCACCGCCGGGTGCGCCCCGCGCCGGTGGCGCTCACCGCGGAACAGGCGTAGCCGGCGCCCGGCCGCGCCGCCGGACCGGCGGCGCCGTGCGGTGTCCGCCGTCCCTCCGGGGGCTGCCCCGGGGCGGCGCGCCGTGAGTATGATCCCCTCCACCGGCGCGGCAGGAGGGGACGGCCATGAGCGCACCGCGCGGCATCAGGGCGGGTGGCAGGGGCGGTACGTGGCGCAACTGGGCGGGCTGTGCCACCGCCCGGCCGCAGCGCACGGTGGCCCCCTCGACGACGGAGGCCCTCGCCGCCGCCGTGCGCCGCGCCGCGCAGGACGGGCTGCCGGTGAAGGCGGTCGGTTCGGGTCACTCGTTCACCGCCGTGGCCGCCACCACGGGGATGCTGATACGCCCGGAGCGCCTCTGCGGCGTCAGGGCGGTCGACCGGGCCGCCGGAACGGTCACGGTGGCCGCCGGGACACCCCTGCGGCAGCTCAACGAGGTGCTGGCCGGCGAGGGGCTGTCGCTGACCAACATGGGCGACATCATGGAGCAGACCGTCTCCGGGGCGGTGAGCACCGGCACCCACGGCACCGGACGCGACTCGGCCTCCCTGGCCGCGCAGGTCGCCGCGCTGGAACTCGTCACCGCCGACGGCACGGTGCTGCGCTGCTCCCCGGAGGAGAACGCCGACGTCTTCGCCGCCGCCCGGCTCGGGCTCGGTGCCCTCGGCGTCATCACGGAGCTGACGTTCCGCGTCGAGCCGCTGTTCTGGCTGACGGCCCGGGAGGAGCCGATGCCGTTCTCCCGGGTCACCGCCGAGTTCGACCAGCTCGTCGCGGAGAACGAGCACTTCGAGTTCTACTGGTTCCCGCACACCGGCAACTGCAACACCAAGCGCAACAACCGCTCGCCGGGTCCGGGGCGTCCGCTGCCCCGGATACGCGGCTGGGTGGACGACGAACTGCTGTCCAACGGCGTCTTCCAGGCCGCCTGCTCGCTCGGCAGGGCCGTCCCGGCCACGGTGCCGCACCTCGCCCGGGTTGCGAGCCGGGCCCTGTCCCCGCGCACGTACACCGACATCCCGTACAAGGTGTTCACCAGTCCCCGCCGGGTGCGCTTCGTGGAAATGGAGTACGCGCTGCCCGCCCCGGCGGCGATGCCCGCGCTGCGCGAACTGCGTGCCCTGGTCGACCGCTCGGACCTGCGGGTCGGCTTTCCCGTCGAGGTACGCACGGCGCCGGCCGACGACATCCCGCTGTCGACGGCCGCAGGCCGCGACACCGCCTACCTGGCCCTGCACGTCTACCGGGGCACCCCGCACGCGGCGTACTTCACCGCGGCCGAGCGGATCATGACCGCGTACGGCGGACGTCCGCACTGGGGGAAGCTGCACAGCCGCGACGCCGGGTACCTGGCCGGGACCTACCCCCGCTTCGGCGAGTTCACCGCGCTGCGGGACCGGCTGGACCCGCAGCGGGTGTTCGGCAACGACTACCTGCGCCGCATACTCGGCCCCTGAGCCCGCGGGGTCCCGGCAGCCGTCACGTACCGCCGCGTCCGGCGTCCCCCGTTCGGCTGCCTTTCTCCCCGCTTGTCCGCATCCGTCGCGGATCACGCGTGATTCCCCCTGTGCACGCATGAGTGACAGTTGGGGCGGGGTCGGACGTTCCGCTTCCGCCGGCGCTGTGAAGATCACCACCCCGGCCCCCCTGCCCACTTCCCGGCGCAGCACGGCGGGGATACGGTCAACTCCCTTGCCTTGGCCGAATGTCGGTGGCGGATCCGGCGGCGCGCCGGTCCGTTCCCCGATGGTCCTAATGGAGTAGTGTCGCCACCGTGGCCCCGGAGCCGCCTGGGCTGCGTGGCGAAGGGCGAGCGGCGACGAGTGGTACGGTCACCCGGCGTGGCCAACCGGTTACCGTGACACACGGGCGGATCGGGGTGCGGGCCCGACACGCCGGGCAAGTCGGTAAAGGGTGTGGCAGGCTGCACTTCGGGCACGCCACACTCGTCTAGCGGGAGCAGCGACGCACGTGACGTCGGCAGGCACCACCCGGGAGGTTCCCATGCCCGAACTGCGTGTCGTGGCCGTCAGCAACGACGGCACACGGCTGGTGCTCAAGGCTGCCGACAGCACCGAGTACACGTTGCCCATCGACGAGCGGCTGCGCGCCGCCGTCCGCAACGACCGGGCCCGCCTCGGCCAGATCGAGATCGAGGTCGAGAACCACCTGCGGCCCCGGGACATCCAGGCGCGTATACGAGCCGGTGCCACCGCCGAGGAGGTGGCCCAGCTCGCGGGTATCCCCGTGGAGCGGGTGCGCCGCTTCGAGGGGCCGGTACTGGCCGAACGCGCCTTCATGGCCGAGCGGGCCCGCAAGACGCCCGTGCGCAGGCCCGGCGAGAGCACCGGACCGCAGCTCGGCGAGGCCGTCGCCGACCGGCTGCTGCTGCGCGGCGCCGACAAGGACACCGTGCGGTGGGACTCCTGGCGCCGCGACGACGGCACCTGGGAGGTGCTGCTCGTCTACCGCGTCGCGGGTGAGCTGCACTCGGCGAGCTGGGCGTACGACCCGCCCAGGCGCCTGGTGCAGGCCATGGACGAGGAAGCGCGGGCGCTGATCGGCGAGAGCGACGACACGCCCGAGCCCAGCTTCCCGTTCGTCCCGCGCATCGCGCGGCTGCCGCGCGACCGGAACACCGAGGAGGACGGCGGCCCCCCGGCGCGGACGGAGCCGCCCGTCCGCGCGGAGCGGGAGGACCGGGATTCGCTCACCAGCCTGCTGGAGGCGGTGCCCAGCTTCCGCGGCGACATGGTGGTCCCCGAGCCGCCGCCCGTGGGCACCGAGGAGGACGGCGTCGACCCGGCGGTCGCCGAGGCCGTCGAGCCGGTGGAGCCGCCCGCCTCGGCGGCGGGCGCGGGCGCGGCCTACGCGGACGTGCTGATGCCCCGCTCGGTGGCCAGCCACCGGGACCGGCTCACCGGCACCACCGACCGGCAGGCCGAGGCGGACGGCGTCCGGCCCGGCCGCCGTGCGGCGGTGCCGAGCTGGGACGAGATCGTCTTCGGCACGCGCCGCAAGAAGCAGGAGTGAGGCGGGCCCGGCCCGCGCAAGGACGGCAGGGACCCCGCGGCGGCCGCCGCGGGGTCCCGGTGCGTCAGCCCGGTCCGGGGCCGGTGGCCACCGGCCGCCGCGGGTCGGCGCTCCAGTGCGACCAGGAGCCCGCGTACAGGGCGGCGTCCACACCCGCGACGGTCAGCGCGAGCACCTCGTGGGCTGCGGAGACGCCCGAGCCGCAGTAGACGCCGACCTCCGCTCCCGCCTCCGCGCCGAGCGCGGCGAACCGGCGGGCCAGTTCGTCCGCCGTCCGCAGCCTCCCGTCACCGGTGACGTTCGCCGAGGTGGGCGCGGACAGCGCCCCGGGGATGTGCCCGGCGACGGGGTCGACCGGCTCCACCTCGCCCCGGTAGCGCTCGGCCGCCCGCGCGTCGAGCAGCACGCCGCGCCGGGCCAGGGCGGCGGCGCCGTCGGCGTCCAGCAGGGGCAGCCCGCCCGGCTCGGGGCTGAAGTCGCCCTCGGCGGGGGCGGGGACGTCGGTGGTGAGCGGTCCCGTCCAGGCGGCGAGCCCGCCGTCCAGCACCCGCACGGACGGATGACCGGTGTAGCGCAGCAGCCACCAGGCGCGGGCGGCGGCCCAGCCCTGCCCGCCGTCGTAGACGACGACGGGCCTCTCCCGGCGGACGCCGGCCCGGCGCATGGCGGCGCCGAAGACGGCGAGGTCCGGCAGCGGGTGCCGTCCCCCGGCCCCGGGCGGCCCGGCCAGTTCGGTGTCCAGATCCACGTACACGGCACCCGGCAGGTGCCCGGCCGCGTAGGCGGGACGGCCCGGCGGGCCGCCCAGCTCCCAGCGGACGTCGAGCAGCACCGGGGCCGGGCGGCCGGGAGCCGTCTCGTCCGCGAGCCCGGCGGCGGAGATGATGGCTGTCATGGTGGGCATTCTCGCCCACGGGCCACGGGTGCGACACGGGGCGTGCGGGCCCTGCGGGGCAGGGTGCCCACGCTGGGGCAACTCCGCGGGCACGGCGTGCCCCGACGGCGGGTTCGCCGCCGTAGAACGGGCATACTCCGGGGCATGCGGGGGAAACGCACGACGGTCGGGACACCACCGTCCGGAGAGTGCGAGCATGACCCTTCACGGCACATGCGGCGCGAACGACCGCGTACGCCGCACGGAAGCACGATTCGACTCAGGGCACGACGCGATGACCGCAACGATGATGGTCCCAAGGAGACGACGCAGATGAGTGAGGGAGCGCCCCGGCCGACCCCGGGAACACCCAGCTGGGTGAGCCTGATGGTGCACGACCTGGCCGGCAGCGAGAAGTTCTACCACGAGTTGTTCGGCTGGGAGTTCGAGGAGGGCCCGCAGCAGCTCGGACCGTACGTACGGGCCCGCTTCGGCTCCCGGGACGTCGCCGGGCTCGGTGAGATGCCCGGCGGGCGCTCGTTCCCGGTGTCCTGGCTGCCGTATCTGGCGACGGACGACGCGGACGCCACCTGTGCCCTGGTGCGGGACTGCGGCGGCACGGTCGGCGTGGGCCCGATCGAGTCGGGCGACGGCGAGCGGGTGGCCATCGCCACCGACCCCTGCGGGGCGCCCTTCGGCATCTGCCAGGCGGGCGCGGAGGCCGGGGCCCGCTGGGACGGCCGCCTGGGCACGCCCGTGTGGAACGAGCTGCTCACCCCCAACACGTTCGCGGTCAGCCCCTTCTACTCCCGGGTCTTCGGGTACGAGCCGGAGCCCGTCGTCTCCTCCGACCTGGACTACCTGACCCTGAACCTCAACGGCCGGGCCATCGGCGGCATCCGCGGCACGGGCGGCACCGTGCCGCGCGACCGCGGACCGCACTGGACGACCTACTTCGCGGTGGAGGACGCCGAGCGGGCCGCCCGGCGGGTGGCGGAGCTGGGCGGCCGCCTCATGCGCGAACCGCGCGACTCCCCGTACGGGCGCGTCGCCCACGTCGCCGACCCGGAGGGCACGCCCTTCGCCGTGATCAAGATGCACGACCCGCAGGACGTGGTCACCCGGCGCCCCCGCTGACGCGGCCGACGCCCGCGCCCGCCGTCCGCTCAGGCTCCCGGTTCAGCGGCGCGGCGCGGGCACGCGTTCGGCGCCGGCCGGCCGCGCGGCCGCCGGTTCCGCGTCCACCGGGAGCACGTCGGGCGACAGCGCCACCGCGCGGGCCGCGGCGGCGGTGAGTTCGCGCCGGTGGTGGCGGCGGCACAGCACCTCGTAGCCCACCTCGCCGCCCTGCCCGCCCACGTCGCCGACGACGACCTGTTCGCCCTCCACCACCATGTGCCCTCCGACGGTGCGGGCGTTGTGCGTGGCGCGCTCGCCGCACCAGCACAGCGCCTCCACCTGGAGCACCTCCACCCGGTCGGCCAGCTCGATCAGCCGCTGCGAACCGGGGAACAGCCGGGTGCGGAAGTCGGTGGTGATGCCGAACGCGAAGACGTCGATGCCGAGGTCGTCCACGACCCGGGCGAGCTGGTCGATCTGTCCGGGAGTGAGGAACTGGGCCTCGTCGGCGATGACGTAGTCGGCACGGCCGCCCGCCGTCAGGTGCCGCACGAGGTGGGCGTGGAAGTCGAAGCCGTCCCCCGCCTCCACGGCCTCGGTGACCAGGCCCAGCCGGGAGGAGAGCCGTCCCTCCCCCGCCCGGTCGTCGCGGGAGAAGATCAGCCCCGTCAGCCCCCGGGCCGAGCGGTTGTGCTGGATCTGCAGGGCCAGGGTGGACTTGCCGCAGTCCATCGTGCCGCTGAAGAAGACCAGCTCAGGCATGGGAACAGCACCCTTTCTCAGGTGGGCGGGCGGTCGCGGCGCGGGCGTCAGGCGCGGCGGGCTCGGCGGGCGGCGGGGGCGGGCATCAGGTGCGGACCTCCAGCAGCGGCACCAGTTGTTCGGCGGGCGTCACCGAGCCGTGCATGCCCACCAGCGCCGACTCCTTCGGCTCCCGCTGCGTGGCCACGACCGCGCTGGTGCCGTTCATCGCCACCACCACGTCGCCGATGCGCCGGTACACCCGCTCCTCCACCGGCGTCCGCGGCGGGCCGAACCAGCCCAGCTCGATGGCCTCGTCGCGGGTGGCCACCCACGCCTGGTCGGCCAGCACCTCCCGCCACACGGCGTACACGTCGGCCGCGGCGCCCGGCACCGCGTACAGGTGCCGGGCCCGG
The DNA here is from genome assembly GCF_036323765.1 of Streptomyces solitudinis. Lineage (NCBI taxonomy): Bacteria > Bacillati > Actinomycetota > Actinomycetes > Kitasatosporales > Streptomycetaceae > Streptomyces > Streptomyces solitudinis. The sequence continues at coordinate 111,204 of NZ_JAZDCW010000001.1, read as the reverse complement.
CCCTCGCCGCCGAGGTGCGCGATGCCCGCGCGCAGTTCCCAGTCCTCGTCCGCGTCGAAGCGGTGGGCATCGTCCGTCGGCACGTCGACCATGCCGTGGTCGGCGGTGATGTAGAGGGCGGTGCGCGGCGGGAGCTGCTCGGCCAGCCGCTGGGCGAGCCGGTCGACGTGGGCGAGCTGGCCCCGCCAGGCGTCGGAGTCCACCCCGTAGCGGTGGCCGTTGCCGTCGAGGTCGGCGTAGTAGGTGTAGACCAGGGCGCGGTCGGCGGCGGCGAGACGGCGGGCGGCCAGGTCCATGCGGTCCTCGCCGGCGAGGCGGCCCAGGAACGTTCCACCGGACAGCGCGACCCGGGTGAGCGGCGTGTGCTCGAAGTGCGGTGCGGACACCTGGCTGGTGGCGACCCCCGCCGCGTGCGCGAGCTGGAAGACGGTCGGGTGGGGCTGCCAGGCGTACGGGTCCGTCCAGGGCTGCCAGCGGAGCTGGTTCATCAGCGCCCCGGCGTCGGGGTCCAGGACGGTGTAGCCGGGCAGTCCGTGGGCGGCGGGCGCGAGACCGGTGCCGACGGAGGCCAGCGAGGTCGCGGTGGTGGAGGGGAACCCGGAGGTGAGGGGCTGCCCCGTGCCGCCCAGCGAGGTGTCCAGCAGGGAGGTGAGGAACGGGGCCTGCGCGGAGTGGGCGCGCAGGATGTCCCAGCCCATGCCGTCCACGAGGAAGACACAGGCCCGGTCGGCCGGCTCCAGCGTGAGGCGGGTACGCAGTCCGGGCACTCCCTGCCCGGTGGCGATGGCGGGCAGCACGTCGGCGAGCGAGCCGGTGCCGTAGCGGGGGACGGGCGCGGTGCGGGGGTCGAGCGGTGCGGGCTCCGCCCAGGAGGCGTCCGCGGGAGCGTGCTGGGCCATCAGCGTGCGGCCACCGTAGCCTCGGACAGGCTCTGGGCGAAGGCGAGCGCCTGCCGGACGGTGTCGGGCCCGTCCCCCGCCTCGCTGACCCGCAGCGAGAGGTCGTCGGCCGTGGTGGAACCGGTGTAGCCGTGGTCGGCCTCGCAGTTCGGGTCGCCGCAGGCGGCGGGCTCCAGGTCGATCCGGTTCACCGCGCCCCAGCCGATCGTCAGCACGACCTCCCGGGGCAGCGTGCCGGGCGTGTACGACTCCGGGTTGGCCACGACGCGGCTGAGCACCACCGAGGAGATGCGCTCCAGGCGGACGGACTCGGTGGAGGTCGTGGCGTAGGGCACCGGGGAGCTGTCGTCGGCGGCCTGCTCGTCGGTGTGGCTGACGATGAAGCGGGTGCCGGTGAGCACCAGCACCGTGACGTGGCGGCGGACCTCGTTGGCGTCGAAGGTCGTCTCCTGGTGGACGACGTAGGACGCGACCGGCTCGCCGCCCACCGCGGCCTCCACCGCCTCGGCCACCAGGGCCGGGTAGTAGCCGCTGCGTTCGATCGCCGTCCGCAGGCCCTGCGTCGTCGTTCCGGTCTTCGCCATGCGGCCCATCCTAAGGCCCGCCGGCCGTCGTCCCCGTGGCCCGCGCACGCCGTCAGTAGGCGGGCAGGCGGCGCGGCCCGAGGTCGGTGGTGGCCGGGGGCGGGGCGAGCCGGACGGCGGCGCCGAGGGCGCTCAGTCCGTGCGGGGCGACGACGACGGGCTGGAGGTCCACCGAGACGACCTCCGGATGGTCGTCGACGAGCCGGGACACGCGCAGCAGCAGCCGTCCCAGCGCGGCGGTGTCCACGGGCTGCGCGCCGCGCCAGCCGAACAGCATCGGGGCGCTGCGGATCGCGCGGACGAGCTGGGCGGCCTCGCGGTCGGTCACGGGCACGAGCCGGTGGGCGAGGTCGCCCAGCAGTTCGGAGGGCGGCCCGGCGAGCCCGAAGGAGAGCACGGTGCCGACGGCGGGGTCGGCCACGGCCCGCACCACGGTGTCCACCCCGCGCGGGGCCATGGCCTGGACGACCGGCCGCAGTTCCCCCGCGCTGCCGAGGTGCCCGGTCAGCTCGGCGTAGGCGCGGCGCAGCCCGGTCTCGCTGCCGAGGTCGAGCCGTACTCCGCCGAGGTCGGCCCGGTGCCGCAGGTGGGGCGCGGTGGTCTTGAGCGCGACGGGGTAGCCGAGCGCCGCCGCGGCGCGTACGGCGGCGTCCGCGTCCGGGGCGGGGTGCGCGGGCAGCAGGGTGATGCCGTAGCAGGCCAGCAGCGCGGCGGTGTCCTGCGGGGTGAGGGTAGCCCCGCGCGGCGGCCTGTCGCCGCCCTCGCCCGCGGCGCCGTACAGGACGCGGGACACCAGCGCCGCGGCGCCCGCCTCGGCCACGTCGTCGACCGGCACCCGGGCGGGTTCGCGGGCCTCCCGCCGCCACTGCGCGTAGTGGACGGCCTCGGCCAGCGCCCGGACGGCCCGCTCGGGCGAGGGGTAGGCGGGGATGCGGCGCGCGCTCAGCGCGGCGTCGAGCCCCTCGATGGCCAGATGGGCGACGGCGACGGGCTTGCCGGACCCGTCGGCCGCCTGCTGGAGGGCGTCGGCCAGTTCCCCGGCCGAGCGCCCCTCCACCCAGGGGATCGCGGTGACGACGACGGCGTCGGTCTCCGGGTCGGCCAGGGCGCGGGCGAGCGCGCGGCGGAAGTCCTCCGGGGTGGCCGAGGCCGTGAGGTCCGTCACGGTGCCGGGGCTGAGCCCCTGGGCGAGGCAGGCGTCGTAGGTGAGCAGGCACAGGGACTCGGCGTTGCCGAGGGTGGCCACCCTCGGCCCGGCGGGCAGCGGCTGGAAGGCGAGCTGGAGGCCGGTGTCCACCAGCTCGGTGACGGTGTCCACCAGCAGCACCCCGGCCTGCCGCAGCAGCGTGGAGACCGTGGCGTCCGAGGTGCTGAGGGCCGGTGCGGCGTGGCCGGCCGGCGGAGCGCCGCCGCTGTGCCGGGCGCCGCGCACGACGACGACGGGCTTGCGCGGCGCCGTCCGCCGGACCAGGCGGGTGAACTTGCGCGGGTTGCCGATCGACTCCAGGTACATGAGGGCCACGTCGGTCTCCGGGTCGTCGTCCCAGAACTGGAGGACGTCGTTGCCGGAGACGTCGGCACGGTTCCCGGCGGAGACGAAGGAGGACAGCCCGGCTCCGCGCCGGTCGAGCCCGGCCAGGAGCGCGATGCCGATGGCCCCCGACTGGGTGAACAGCCCGATGCGGCCGCGGGCGGGCGTCCGGCTGGCGAGGGTGGCGTTCAGCCGCACGCCGGGCGCGGTGTTGATGACGCCGAAGGCGTTGGGACCGATGATGCGCATGCCGTAGGAGCGGGCCTTGCGCACCAGCTCGCGCTGTTCGGCGCGGTGGAAGTCGGCGGAGAGGACGACCAGGCCCTGCACCCCGTGCTCCCCGCAGTCGGTGACGACCGCCTCCACCTCGGCGGCGGGCACGGCGACGACGGCCAGGTCGACGGCCCCGGGGATGTCGCGCACCGAGCGGTGCGCGGGGACGCCGGGCAGCCCCTCCAGCGTGGCCCCGCCCCCCGGAAGGTCCCGGTTCACGGCGTGGACGGCGCCGGTGAACTCCCCGTCGCGCAGCGACTCCAGCACGGTGCGCCCGGCCCCGCCCGGCGTGCGGCGGACGCCGATCACGGCGACGGAGGACGGTGCGAGCAGCCGCTGCACCGAGCGCGCCTCGGCCCGCTGCTCACGGCCGCGCATCACCGCGAGGGACCGCTCGGTGGGCTCCAGGTCGAGGGTGAGGTGGAGGGAGCCGTCCTCGAAGCTGCGCCGCTGCGAGTAGCCGGCGTCGGTGAAGACCTTGGCCATCTTCGTGTTGGCGGGCAGCACCTCGGCGGTGAAGCGGCGCACGCCGCGTTCGCGGGCGCAGGCGGCGATGTGCTCCAGGAGCGCGGAGGCGACGCCGCGGCCCTGGTGGGCGTCCTGGACGAGGAAGGCGACCTCGGCGCGGTCGGCGGGGACCGAGGCCGGGCGGCCGGTCTCGTCGATGCGGTCGTAGCGGACGGTGGCGATGAACTCGTCGCTGACGATGGCGGCGAGGCCGACCCGGTCGACGTAGTCGTGGCGGGTGAAGCGGCGCACGTCGCGGTCGGACAGCCGGGGGTAGGGCGCGAAGAACCGGTAGTACTTCGACTCGTCGGAGACCTGCTCGTAGAAGGCGACCAGACGGTCCGCGTCGTCGGCGGTGATCGGCCGGACCCGGGCCGTACCGCCGTCGCGCAGCACCACATCGGCTTCCCAGTGGGTCGGGTAGGCACGCTCCGTGGGCGTCTGCATGCGTTCCAGCGTACGGTCCAGACCCGTCGGCGGGCCCTCGCGGGGTGCGGGCCGCGGGCGCGGGTGCCCGGACGGGAGCACGGACCCCCGCGTGCCAAAATGGTCTAGACAGCTGTTTTCGATCCGGAGGACACCACCATGGCCGAGCGCCGCGTCAACATCGGCTGGGCCGAGGGGCTGCACGCCCGCCCCGCCTCGATCTTCGTCCGAGCCGTCACCGCCGCCGGCGTTCCCGTGACCATCGCCAAAGCCGGCGGCGAGCCGGTGAACGCGGCGTCCATGCTGGCCGTGCTGGGGCTCGGCGCCGAGGGCGGCGAGGAGGTCGTCCTGGCCTCCTCCGCCGAGGACGCCGACGCCGTGCTCGACCGGCTGGCGAAGCTGGTGGACGAGGGCCTGGAGGAGCTGCCCGAGACGGTCTGAGGGCCGGGGGCGGATCAGCCCGCGCGAAGGCGGTGGAGAAGGCGGCCCGGCCGCGCTCCGCCGCCTTTTTCGTTTCCCGGCTCCGCGCCCCGGACGCCGCGTGTTCCGAGCGCCGGAAACGCACGGCAAATCAATTGACCGCGGCGCGTGCACAAACGACCGGAAACGGTGGTGCCCGGCCTTTTCCCGCGCCGTGCCTTTCGTGTCCTCTCCGTTGTATACACGGATTGTTAAGCGAGGCCACCCGCCGTGTTGACGGCAGGTTTCCGGGTCCTCACCACCACCGGGCGCTGCGCGCGGCGGATCGCGGCGGCCCGCTCCACGTGGCCGGCCGTCAGCGCCCTGGCCCGCTCGGCGTCCCGGCGGGCGATCGCGTCGGCGATCGCGCCGTGCTCCTGCCAGGCCGCCGAGGCCCGCTCGGCGGCGCCCGGCCCGTCCGCCGGTTCGACGGCGTACACCCAGGCGATCTTACGGCGCAGCTGGACCAGCAGGGCGGCGAGGCTCGGGCTGCCGGACGACTGGGCCAGCGTCTCGTGGAACCAGTCCCCCAGCGGCCGCAGGTCCGACAACTGGCCCCGCTCGGCCCGCTGCCGGCCGAGCCGCACCAGGCCGCGCAGCACCTTCAGGTGCGCCTCGGTGCGCCGGTGCGCGGCCCGCGCCGCACCCAGCGGCTCCAGCAGGGCGCGGATGTCCAGCAGGTCGGCGGCCTCCTGCTCGGTGGGCTGGGCCACGCAGGCCCCGGCGTGCCGCCGGGTGGTCACGAACCCCTCCGACTCCAGGGCGCGCAGCGCCTCCCGCACCGGGACGCGGGAGACCCCGTAGCGCCGGGCTAGCAGTTCCTCGGTGAGCCGGGCACCGGGCGGAAAGGCGCCGGAGACGATGTCGTCGCGTACCGCTGTGCATACCGTGTGCGCGGAAACGCGCATGGCCCGACCTCCGGCGTCATTCCGTTTTCCCCACGTTTTCCCTGTCCCGCAGTTCCGCACTGTATTCCACCGCCGCGTGTTTTCCGATGCCCGCCCGGGAACCGGCGGAAAAACGGCGCCCGGGAGCGGGCGGAAACGACCCGGACCCCCGGCGGAAAGCCGGGGGTCCGGGTACGGTGCGGCCGCGGGGCCGCGCGGCGGGGTCAGGACAGCGGGACGCCCTTGTCGCGCAGGTAGTTCATCGGGTCCATGTCGGAACCGTAGGCCGGGGTGGTGCGGGCCTCGAAGTGCAGGTGCGGCCCGGTGGAGTTGCCGGTCGAGCCGACGCGGCCTATCTGCTCGCCGGAACCGACCTTCTCCCCGACGGCGACGTCCATGGCGGACAGGTGGCCGTACTGGGTGTAGGTGCCGTCGGTGTGGCGGACGACGATGTTGTTGCCGTACGAGCCGCCCCAGCCGGCGGTGACGATGGTGCCCGCGCCGATGGAGTTCACGGGCGTGCCCGTGGCGGCGGCGAAGTCGATGCCGCTGTGCTTGCCGCTGGACCACATGGCACCGCCGGACTTGTAGCCGGTGGTGACGTTGCCGCCCGTGACCGGCGCCACGAAGGCGGGACGCGCGGCGGCACGGTCGGCACGGTCGGCCTTCTCGCGCTCGGCCTCGGCCTTCTCACGCGCCTCGGCCTTCTTCTCGGCCTCGGCCTTCTTCGCCTCGCCGGCCTGCGCCGCGGCCTCGGCCGCGTCCCGCAGGGCCTCGGCCTGCTCGCCCACGTGGCCGGCGACGGAGGCGTTGGCAGCGAGGGCCTCGCTGAAGCTGTTCTGGGGCTGCGCGGCGGCGGCCGGCGCGGAGAACGTGCCCGCCACGCCTACGGCGACGGCGGCGGCGACGGTGCCCATGCGCAGGGCGCGGGCGGAGCGGTTCTGCTGACCGGTGGCACGGGTGAACGCCATGGAGGCGTACTCCTTTCCTTCCTTATCGCCTACCGGGTTAGCTGACGGGTTCGGAGCAGGAAGGTCTCCTACGGGCGTGCGGACACGCCCGATTCACCCCAAGGACTGATGTGGGTCCCCGGCTCCCCCTGAACGGGGACTCGGCGATGCGCTGCCGTCGGCCGCGGGTGCGGTCACTTCTGACGAGCAGCGGAACCGACGCTAAACCGGACATCTCGCTCAGGCCAAGAGATTCGGCCCCTTTGTCGGACATGCCACATCCGGCCACCACCGCCCCCGTGCGGGGAATAGCGGCCCCCACGCGCGACGGCCGGCCCCCGGCGCGGCGTGCGCCGCGCCGGGGGCCGGCCGTCGGTGTTCCGGCGTCGTGCCTGGTCGCAGGGTTACGAGCCGCTGAGAACCGTGACCTCTCCGATGCCCAGCGCGCGGACCGGCTCGGCGATGCGGGCCGCGTCACCGACGAGGACGGTGACGAGCCGGTCCTCGGGGAAGGCGTTCACGGCCGCCGCGGTGGCCTCGACCGTGCCGGTTTCGGCCAGCCGGGCGTACAGCCGCGCCTGGTAGTCGTCGGGCAGGAACTGCTCCACCTGGTCCGCCAGCGTGGCGGCGACCGCGGCGGCCGTCTCGTAGCGCAGGGGCGCCACGCCCACCAGGTTCTGCACGGCGAAGTCCCGCTCGGCGTCGGTCAGCCCCTCGGCCGCGAGCGTGCGCAGCACCTGCCACAGGTCGGCGAGGGCGGGACCGGTGACCTCGGTGGCCACCGAGCCGCTGATGCCCAGCAGCGCCGCGCCGCCGTCCGCCCCGTCGGACTGCAGCACCTGCGTGTAGGCGCGCACACCGTAGGTGTAGCCCTTCTCCTCGCGCAGCACCCGGTCCAGCCGGGAGGTGAGCGTGCCGCCCAGGCAGTAGACGCCGAGCACCTGCGCGGGCCACACCGCGTCGTGCCGGTCGGCGCCGAGACGGCTGATGAGGAGCTGCGTCTGCACGGCTCCCGGCCGGTCGACGATGACGACGCGCCCGGTGTCGTCGGCCGTGGTCGGCGCCATGGGACGGGCCTCGGCCGCGGCACCGGTCCAGGCGCCGAGGGTGTCGCCGAGCGCCGCCCGCAGGTCGATGCCGGTGAGGTCGCCCACCACGACGGCCGTCGCGGTGGCGGGACGCACGTGGGCCGCGTAGAACGCCCGCACGGCCGCCGCGTCGATCCGTTTGACCGTCTCCTCGCTGCCCTGGCGGGGCCGGGAGAGCCGGGATGCGGCGGGGAACAGCTCGGCCGACAGCGCGATGGCCGCGCGGCGCGCCGGGTTGGCCAGCTCGTGCGGGATCTCGTCCAGCCGGTTGGCGACCAGCCGGGACACCTCCCCCTCGGGAAAGGCCGGGACGCGCAGGGCGTCGGCGAGCAGCCCGAGCGCCTGGGTCAGCCGGGAGGCGGGCACCTCCAGGGAGACCCGCACGCCCGGGTGGTCCGCGTGGGCGTCCCAGGTGGCGCCGCAGCGCTCCAGCTCGGCCGCGAACTCCTCGGCGGAGTGCCGGTCGGTGCCCTCGCTCAGGGCCCGCGCCATGATGGTCGCGACGCCCTCCACGTCCTGCGGCTCGGCCGCCAGCGGTGCGACGAGGTTCACCTCGACCGCCACCACCTGCTGCCCGGGGCGGTGGCAGTGCAGCACGGTCAGCCCGTTGGGCAGGGTGCCGCGCTCGGGCGCCGGGAAGGCCCAGGGCCTGGCCTGGCCCCCGGCCGGACGCGGGTGGAACTCCATGACGGGGGTGGCGTCGCTCACTGCTCGGCCCCTTCCTGTGCGTCGGACGTCCCGGCCTGCCCGAGCCCGTCCGCGTCGGCGGTCGGTTCGTACACCAGGACGGCCCGGTTGTCGGGGCGGAGCCGGGCGGCGGCTGCGGCCCGCACCTCCTCGGGGGTCACGTCCAGCACCCGCCGGACGGCCGTCAGGGCCAGCTGGGGGTCGCCGAACAGGACGGCGTAGCGGCACAGCTCGTCCGCCCGGCCGCCCACGGTGGCCAGCCGGTCCAGCCACTCGCGTTCGATCTGCGCCTGCGCGCGTTCCATCTCCTCGGCCGACGGCCCCTCGGCCGCGAAGCGGGCCAGTTCCTCGTCGATGGCGCGCTCGATGGCCGCCACCTCCGCGTCCCCGGAGGCCTTGACGTCCAGCCAGCCCAGTGAGGGCGCACCGGCCAGCCGCAGCAGCCCGAATCCCGCGGTGACCGCGACCCGGTCACGGCGCACCAGGCGGTTGTACAGCCGCGAGGACTCGCCGCCGCCCAGCGCGGTGAGCGCCAGGTCCGCCGCGTCCGCCTCACGGGTGCCGTCGTGCGGCAGCCGGTAGGCGGCCATCAGCGCCCGCGCCGGGACGTCCTCCTCGACCACCAGCCGCTGCTCCCCGCCCATGACCTCGGGCAGCGAGCCGTCGCGCGGCGGCTGCTTGCCGTCGTGCCCGGGGATGGTGCCGAAGTACTTCTCGATCCAGGCGAGCGTCTGCCCGGGGTCGATGTCGCCGACGACCGACAGGACGGCGTTGTTCGGCGCGTAGTAGGTGCGGAAGAAGGCGCGGGCGTCCTCCAGGGAGGCCGCGTCCAGGTCGGCCATGGAGCCGATCGGCGTGTGGTGGTACGGGTGGCCCTCGGGGTAGGCCATGGCCGTCAGCTTCTCGAACGCCGTGCCGTAGGGGACGTTGTCGTAGCGCTGCCGCCGCTCGTTCTTCACGACGTCGCGCTGGTTCTCCAGCGACTCCTCGTCCAGGGCCGACAGCAGCGAGCCCATGCGGTCCGCCTCCAGCCACAGGGCGAGTTCGAGCTGGTGGGCGGGCATCGTCTCGAAGTAGTTGGTGCGTTCGAAGCTGGTGGTGCCGTTGAGCGAACCGCCGGCGCCCTGTACGAGTTCGAAGTGGCCGTTGCCGTGCACCTGCGCGGAGCCCTGGAACATCAGGTGCTCGAAGAGGTGGGCCAGGCCCGTACGGCCCTTGACCTCGTGCCGGGAGCCGACGTCGTACCACAGGCAGACGGCGGCGACGGGGGTGAGGTGGTCCTCCGAGAGGACCACGCGCAGGCCGTTGGCCAGCCGGTGTTCGGTCGCTGTCAGCACTCCGTCAGGAGGCGGGGGCGTGGCCGTGTGACCCATGTGCGGAAAGTCCCTTCGTCGTGGCGTGCCGGGTGGTGCGGTGCTCGCGCGGGCGGGGGCGGAACCGCCCGCGCGTGCCCGGCGCACGCGGTCCTGTCACTCTATGCAAGCGCACCGGCTCCGCGCGAAGTTCCCGGTGAAGCCGGGGCGGAGACGGCTCTGTCGGCGACTGGGTCCACAATGGTCCGCGTCAGACCCAGCACGGCCGCCCAGCGCGCACCGAGCCGTAGCAGGCCCGTACGCCGCCACGCGTACCGTACGTAATCCGAAGGAGCAGCAGCCGCGATGGCCCGCCGCAGCACCAAGACACCGCCGCCGGAGGATTTCGAGGAGCGCATCCTCGACATCGACGTCGTCGACGAGATGCAGGGCTCCTTCCTGGAGTACGCGTACTCGGTCATCTACTCGCGCGCCCTGCCCGACGCGCGGGACGGGCTGAAGCCGGTGCACCGGCGCATCCTCTACCAGATGCACGAGATGGGGCTGCGCCCCGAGCGCTCCTACGTCAAGTGCGCCCGCGTCGTGGGCGAGGTGATGGGCAAGCTCCACCCGCACGGCGACAGCGCCATCTACGACGCGCTGGTGCGCATGGCGCAGCCGTTCTCCATGCGGCTGCCGCTGGTGGACGGGCACGGGAACTTCGGCTCGCTCGGCAACGACGACCCGCCCGCGGCGATGCGGTACACCGAGTGCCGCAGCGCGCCCGCCGCGGGCCTGATGGTGGAGTCGATCGACGAGGACACGGTCGACTTCGCGGCCAACTACGACGGCAGCGAGCAGGAACCGGCGGCGCTGCCGGCGGCCTATCCGAACCTGCTGGTGAACGGCGCCTCGGGCATCGCGGTCGGCATGGCGACCAACATGCCGCCGCACAACCTGACCGAGATCATCCAGGCGGCCCGGCACCTGATCAGGCATCCGGGAGCCGACCTGGAGACGCTGATGCGCTTCGTGCCGGGCCCCGACCTGCCCACCGGCGGGCGCATCGTCGGGCTGGACGGCGTCAAGGACGCCTACGCCAAGGGGCGCGGCACCTTCCGCATCCGCGCCACGGCCGAGGTCGAGCAGGTCACCACGCGCCGCAAGGGCCTCATCGTCACCGAACTGCCCTTCACCGTCGGCCCGGAGAAGGTGATCGCCAAGATCAAGGACCTGGTCAACGCCAAGCGCCTCCAGGGCATCGCGGACGTCAAGGACCTCACCGACCGGGAGCACGGGCTGCGCCTGGTCATCGAGATCAAGAACGGCTTCCACCCGGAGGCCGTGCTGGAGCAGCTCTACAAGCTGACGCCCATGGAGGAGTCCTTCGGCATCAACAACGTGGCGCTGGTGGACGGCCAGCCGCTCACGCTGGGCCTGAAGGAGCTGCTGGAGGTCTACGTCGACCACCGCTTCGAGGTCGTGCGCCGCCGCAGTTCCTTCCGGCGGAACAAGCGCAGCGACCGGCTGCACCTGGTCGAGGGCCTGCTGGTGGCGCTGGTCGACATCGACGAGGTCATCAGCATCATCCGGTCGAGTGACAACGCGGCCGAGGCGAAGGAGGGCCTGATCGGGCGCTTCGGTCTCTCCGAGGTGCAGACGCAGTACATCCTGGACACTCCCCTGCGCCGGCTGACCCGCTTCGACCGGCTGGAGCTGGAGGCCGAACGGGACCGCCTGGGCCTGGAGATCGAGGAGCTGACGCGCATCCTGGAGTCGGACAGCGAGCTGCGCAAGCTCGTCTCCGCCGAACTGGGCGCGGTGGCGAAGAAGTACGGCACGCCGCGGCGCACGGTGCTCCTGGAGTCGGCGGGCGCGCCCGTCGCGTCGGTGCCCCTGGAGGTCGCCGACGACCCGTGCCGGGTGCTGCTCTCCTCCACCGGCCTGCTGGCGCGCACCGCCACCGGTGACACCTCCTTCGCCGAGGGCGCCAAGCGCGTCAAGCACGACGTGATCGTCTCCGCCGTCACCGCGACCGCACGCGCCGAGATCGGCGCGGTCACCTCGACGGGCCGCCTGCTGCGGCTGCCCGTCATCGACCTGCCCCAGCTCCCGGAGACGGCCACCTCGCCGAACCTGTCGGGCGGTGCCCGGATCGACGAGTTCCTGACGCTCGCGGACGGCGAACGCCTGCTGTGCCTGACGACGCTCGACGAGTCGTCCCCCGGTCTGGCCCTGGGCACGGAACAGGGCGTGGTCAAACGGGTCGTGCCGGACTACCCGGCGAACAAGGACGAACTGGAGGTCATCACCCTCAAGGAGGGCGACCGCCTCGTCGGCGCCGTCGAGCTGCGCACCGGCGAGGAGGACCTCGTCTTCATCTCGGACGAGGCGCAGCTGCTGCGGTACCCGGCCGCGCAGGTGCGGCCCCAGGGCCGGGCGGCCGGCGGCATGGCGGGCATCAAGCTCGGGGCGGGCGCGAAGGTGATCTCGTTCACCGCCGTCGATCCGGCCGCCGACGCCGTCGTGTTCACCGCCGCCGGCGCGCACGACACCCTGGACGGCTCGGCGGGGACGGTGAAGCTCACCCCGTTCGACCAGTACCCGCGCAAGGGCCGGGCCACCGGCGGCGTGCGCTGCCAGCGGTTCCTGAAGGGCGAGGACCACCTGACGCTGGCCTGGGCGGGCGCCGCGCCCGCGCGGGCGGCGTCGAAGACGGGGGCGCCCGCGAAGCTCCCCGAGCCGGACCCGCGCCGCGACGGCTCCGGGCTGCCGCCCGCCGGGCCGGTCGCCGTCATCGCCGGACCGGTGTAGCCGCCCGGGGCGGTGCGGCGGCCCCGGGACGGAGCCGTCCGGGGCCGCCGCCCGTCAGCCCCGGGCGGCGGCGTCCGCCGCGGTGCCGTCACCGGGGTGGGCACCGGGATGGCCGTCGGCTGCCTCCGGCCAGGCGTCGAAGGCACCGGGGTCGTCGTCGAGGGCGCCGGGGCCCTCGTCCTGCGGCGCGTCCACGTAGCGCAGGACGCCCCACATGCCACTGGGCCCGGCGTCCCCGGGCCCGGGCCCGGCGCACTCCTCCAGGCCCTCGCGCAGCGCGGCGGCATCGATCCCGGCGCCGATGAGCACCAGCTGGGTGCGCCGGGGCTCGTCCGCCGGCCAGGGGCCCGGCGAGAAGCGCAGGAAACCGCCGACGGAGTGCACGGCCCACCGCTGGTCCCGGCCTTCGCCGCCGAAGTGGACGAAGCCCTTCAGCCGGTAGAGGCCGGCGGGGCGCTCGTCGAGGAAGGCCAGGAGACGCCGCGGGCTCAGCGGCTCGTCGCAGGTGAACGCCACCGTGTCGTAGGCGTCGTGCGGATGGGCGTGGGCCCCCTGCCCTTCGGTGCCGGCCTCCTGCGCGTCGTCGGCGAGCAGGTCCTCGAAGGAGAGCTGCCGCACGGCCGCCGTCCGCTCCCGGGCCGCGTCGCGGTCGAACAGGAGCCCGGGGTCGACCCGCCCGTGCGCGGCGCTCACCACGGGGGTGCCCCCGGCGAGCCCGGTGAGCGTCTCCAGCAGCGCGCGGTGGCGCTCCGCGCCGACCCGGTCGGTCTTGTTGAGCACCACCAGGTCGGCCACCCTCACGTGGCGGTCCAGCTCCGGGTGGCGGACGCGCACGGCGTCGAACTCGGCGGCGTCCACCACCTCGACCAGCCCGCCGTAGACGATGCGCCGGTCCTTGCTGGCCAGGAGCATCCGGATCAGCGTCTGCGGTTCGGCCAAGCCGCTCGCCTCGATGATGATCAGGTCGATGGCCGCCGCGGGCCGGGCGAGGGTGTCCAGCACGCCGTCCAGGTCCTCGGTGTCCACGGCGCAGCACAGGCAGCCGTCCCCCAGGGAGACCATCGAGTCGACCTGCCCGGCCACCGTCATGGCGTCGATCCCGATGGCGCCGAAGTCGTTGACGACGGCACCGATGCGGATGCCCTGGCGGTTGCGCAGCAGGTGGTTGAGGAGCGTCGTCTTGCCGGAGCCGAGGAAGCCCGCGAGCACGATGACGGGAATGGGTGTGGCGGGAGTGCCGTGCGTGAACACCAGCGCCCTTCTCTCATCCGGAACGGCAGTCGATCGTAACGGAGGTTAGGGTTGCCTGTGTGAGTACGTGTGCGACAGCTTCGCTCCAGCGTGCCGAACCGCTGGCGGCCACCGCCGCGACGGCCCGCACCTGGCTGCTGCTGGAGCAGCCGGGGCCGTGGGGCGCCGACGCCCTGCGTGAGAGCCACCTCGACGAGCGGCTCGGCCGCGAGCTGTCCGCGGCCGCGGAGGGCACCGGGGTGCGCGTGGCCCTGATCCGCCGCCCCGGCCCGCACGCGGACCGCGGCGGCGCGGGAGACCGCCGGGTCTTCGTGGCGCACACCCTGCCCGGACGCTCCTGGGTGCGCACCTGGCAGACGGACGACCCGGCGGCGCTGTGTGCGCTGGACTTCGCCGCGCTGGGCGCCGGGGACCACACCGGCGCGGGCGAGCCCTACACGGGCGACCCGCTCGCCCTGGTGTGCACCAACGGGCGGCGGGACCGCTGCTGCGCGCTGCTCGGCCGGCCGCTCGCCGCCGAACTGGCCGCATCCGGGGGTGCGAACGCCTGGGAGATCACCCACATCGGCGGTCACCGGTTCTCCCCCACCCTGCTGGTGCTCCCCCACGGCTACGCGTACGGGCGCGTCGACGCGCCCGCCGTGAAGGACGTCCTGGCGGCCCTGCGGCGCGGCCGGGTCCGGGTCGGGCACTGCCGGGGCCGCTCGGCCTGGGAGCGTCCGGGACAGGCCGCGGAGCTGGGCGTCCGCGCGCTGACCGGCGAGGAGGACGCCGACGCCCTCACGCTGACCGGCGTGCGGGCCGGTGACGACGCCTGGACGGTCACCGTGGCGCACCGCGACGGACGCTCCTGGCGGGTCGGCGTCGCCGCCGTCCCCGGTCCGCCGGGCGCGGCGAGCTGCGGCGCCGCACCGGCCCCGCTGCCGCGCATGGAGGTCGTGGGCGTCACGCCGCTCGGCTGAGCGGCCAGGCCGGGAGCCGTCCCCGGACACCCCCAGGCGTCACGCCGACCCGGCACCGGTGAGCGCCCGCACCTCCGTCTCGGCGTGCCGGAACGGGTCGGAGCGCGAGGAGTCGGTCACGGTGCCCAGCCAGCCCGCGAGGAAGCCGAGCGGGATGGAGACGAGGCCGGGGTTCCGCAACGGGAAGACGGCGAAGTCCGCACCGGGCAGCAGCGCGTCCGGGGCGCCGGAGACCACCGGCGAGAGCGCCACGAGCACCAGGGCGGGCAGCAGGCCGCCGTAGATGGCCCACAGGGCGCCCCGGGTGGTGAAGCGCCGCCAGAACAGCGTGTACAGCAGCACCGGCAGGTTCGCCGACGCCGCCACCGCGAAGGCCAGGCCGACGAGGAAGGCGACGTTGAGGTTCTGCGCCAGCAGCCCCAGCCCGATGGCACAGGCCCCGATGGCGACGGCGGCGGCGCGGGCGACGGCGACCTCGCGGCGCGCCCCGCCGCCGCGCGCCCGGCTGAGCGAGCCGTACAGATCGTGGGCGATGGCCGCCGAGGAGGCCAGGGTGATCCCCGCGACGACGGCGAGGATCGTGGCGAAGGCGACGGCGGCCACCACCGCGAAGAGCACCGTGCCGCCCGTCGTGCCCGCCCCGCCGCCCAGCAGGCGGGCGAGCAGCGGGACGGCCGTGTTGCCGGCCGCGTTGTCCGCCCGGACGGCGTCGGAGCCCAGCAGCGCCGCCGCGCCGAAGCCGAGCACGATCGTCATGAGGTAGAAGCTGCCGATGAGGCCCACGGCCCAGATCACCGAGCGGCGGGCGGCCCGCGCGGTGGGGACGGTGTAGAAGCGGGCCAGGATGTGCGGCAGCCCCGCTGTCCCGAGGACGAGCGCGAGCCCGAGGCTGAGGAAGTCGGCGCGGGAGACCCACGTCTGCCCGAAGAGGAGACCGGGCGCGAGGAAGGCGGAGCCGTGCCCGCTGCGCTCGGCGGCCTGGGTCAGCAGGGTGCCGAACCCGCCGTCGAAGCGCAGCAGGACGAGTGCGGTGAGCGTGGCCGTGCCGCCCATGAGCAGCACCGACTTGACGATCTGGATCCAGGTCGTGGCCCGCATGCCGCCGCACGTCACGTAGACGACCATCAGCGCCCCGACGCCGACGACCGTCCAGGTGCGCACGCCGTCGCCGGTGCCGCCCAGCAGCAGCGCCACCAGCGTCCCGGCACCGACCATCTGGGCCACCAGGTAGAGCAGGGAGACGATGACCGAGGCCGTGCCCGAGGCCGTCCGCACCGGCCGCTCCCGCAGCCGGGAGGCGAGCACGTCGGCCAGGGTGAACCGGCCGCAGTTGCGCACCAGCTCGGCGACGAGCAGCAGCACGACCAGCCACGCCACCAGGAATCCGACGGCGTAGACCATCCCGTCGTGGCCGTACAGGGCGATGAGCCCCGTGATGCCGAGGAAGGACGCGGCCGACATGTAGTCGCCGGAGAGGGCGAACCCGTTCTCCAGGGGGGAGAAGAGCCGTCCCCCGGCGTAGAACTCCTCGGGCGAGCCCTGCCGCCTGCGCCCGGCCCAGGTGGTGATGGCCAGGGTCAGCACGACGAAGCCGCTGAAGAGGCACAGCACCGGCAGCCGGTCGTCCTGCCAGCTCACCGGAGGACCTCCCGCGTGCGCTGGTGGGTCTCCCAGCGCAGGTCGAGGGCGGCGCGGTCCCGCCGCAGCCGGGCGTGCCAGGTGTAGGCGCAGGTCAGCAGCGCGGTGCTGACGAACTGTCCGAGCCCGGCCAGCAGTCCGACGGTGAGCGGCCCCTCCCCCACCGGACGGCCCATCAGGCCGGGCGCCGCCGTGGAGGCGGCCACGTAGCCGAGGTACCACAGCAGGAAGGCGGCCGTCGCCGGGAAGACGAACCGGCGGTGCCGGCGGCGCACCTCGCGGAACGCGGCGCTGCGGTGGACGGCGAAGTACACCGCGGCCCGTCCGTCCGCGGGCCGGTGCTGCCGCTCCCCGGGCGCCCGCGGAGGGCGGCTGGGCGGGAGCGGCCGGGCGGGCCACGGCACGGCCCCGGGCGCGTTGCCGCGGTACCCGGCCCCGCGCGGCGCTCCCAGCCCCTCCAGCCCCTCGGTGAGCGGTTCCGGGCCTTCCGGCGCCGGCCCGTGCGCGGGCCCGCGGCGGCCAGAGGCCGCCCCGGCGTACCAGGGGCCCTCGTACCGCGGGGCGGAGCCCTCGCCGCCCGCGTCCTGCTGTGTCACCGCACTCCCCTCGCTCGGCGGTGACCAGCATGGCGAGCGCGACGGCACGCGGAACCGGCATTGCCGCAACCTTCACCCTTCCAGGTGACGCGCGGCGGCGGGCCCGGTGCCGCTCCCGGCGGGGGCCTCAGACGTCGATGCGGGAGCGGTCCAGCGTCGCCGCCGAGGTGGTGATGAACTCCTTGCGCGGCGCCACCTCGTTGCCCATGAGCAGGTCGAACGCCTTCTCGGCCGCTTCCAGGTCACCGATGTTGATGCGGCGCAGGGTGCGCCGGCGCGGGTCCATCGTCGTCTCGGCGAGCTGGTCGGCGTCCATCTCGCCGAGGCCCTTGTAGCGCTGGATGGAGTCCTTGAAGCGGACGTTCTTGCTCTGGAGCTCCAGCAGCGTCTGGCGCAGCTCGCTGTCGGAGTAGGTGTACAGGTACTTCTCCTGGCCCTTCTTCGGCTGGATCAGCTCGATGCGGTGCAGCGGCGGCACGGCGGAGAAGACCCGGCCCTGCTCGACCATGGGCCGCATGTAGCGCTGGAAGAGGGTCAGCAGCAGGCAACGGATGTGCGCGCCGTCGACGTCCGCGTCGGCCAGGAAGATGACCTTGCCGTAGCGGGCCTGGTCGATGTCGAACGTCCGCCCCGACCCGGCCCCTATGACCTGGATGATCGCGCCGCACTCGGCGTTCTTCAGCATGTCCGAGACGGAGGACTTCTGGACGTTGAGGATCTTGCCGCGGATGGGCAGCAGGGCCTGGAACTCGGAGTTGCGGGCGAGCTTGGCGGTGCCGAGCGCCGAGTCGCCCTCGACGATGAACAGCTCGCTGCGCTCGACCTCGTCGCTGCGGCAGTCGGCGAGCTTGGCGGGCAGCGCGGAGGACTCCAGGGCCGTCTTGCGGCGCTGCGCCTCCTTGTGCTGCCGGGCGGCGATGCGGGTGCGGGCGGCGGCGACGGCCTTCTCCAGCACGGCCCTGGCCTGCTGCTTGGCGTCCCGCTTGGTGGAGGTCAGGAACGCCTTCAGCTCCCGGGCGACGACCTGGCCGACGATGCGGGAGGCCGCCGAGGTGCCCAGCACCTCCTTCGTCTGACCCTCGAACTGCGGTTCGGCCAGCCGGACGGTGACGACGGCGGTGAGGCCCTCCAGGGCGTCGTCCTTGACGATGTCGTCCTCGGCCACGCGCAGCAGCTTGGCGGAGCGCAGCACCTCGTTGACGGTCCGGGTGACGGCCCGCTCGAACCCGGCGACGTGCGTACCGCCCTTGGGCGTGGCGATGATGTTCACGAAGGAGCGCAGCGTGGTGTCGTACCCGGTGCCCCAGCGCAGCGCGACGTCGACGCCCAGTTCCCTGGTGACCTCCTTGGGCATCATGTGCCCGCGGTCGTCCAGGACGGGGACCGTCTCCTTGAACGTGCCCTGGCCCACCAGCCGGACGACGTCGCTCAGCGCCCGGTCCTGGGCCAGGTACTCGCAGAACTCGCTGATCCCGCCGTCGTACCGGAAGACCTCCTCGGCGGGCGGCGCGCCGTCACTCCCGCGCTCGTCGCGCACGGTGAGGGTGAGCCCGGGGACGAGGAAGGCCGTCTGGCGGGCGCGGGCGTGCAGCGTCTCCAGGGCGAGGCGGGCGTCCTTGAGGAAGATCTGCCGGTCCGCCCAGTAGCGCACCCGGGTGCCGGTGCGGGACTTGGCGATCTTCTTGTTCGACAGCAGCCCGGTGGACGGGTCGAAGGGCGCGTCGGGGCCGGACTCGGTGAAGATGCCGGGCACGCCGCGCCGGAAGCTGATGGCGTGGGTCCGGCCGTCGCGGTCGACCTCGACGTCCAGCCGCGCGGACAGGGCGTTGACGACGGAGGCGCCGACGCCGTGCAGACCGCCGGAGGCCGCGTAGGAGCCGCCGCCGAACTTGCCGCCCGCGTGCAGCTTCGTCATGACCACCTCGACGCCGGACAGGCCCGTCTTGGGCTCGACGTCCACGGGGATGCCGCGTCCGTTGTCCCGGACCTCGACGGAGCCGTCGTCGTGGAGCACCACGTCGATGCGGTCGCAGTGGCCCCCGAGCGCTTCGTCGACGGAGTTGTCGATGATCTCCCAGAGGCAGTGCATGAGCCCGCGGCTGTCGGTCGAGCCGATGTACATGCCGGGGCGTTTCCGCACCGCCTCCAGGCCCTCCAGGACCAGGAGGTGCCGCGCGGTGTAGTTGGAACCGTCACGGTCCGCTCCGGTCAGCAGAGCTGTGGATGACGGCACAGACGTTTCGGCGGTCACGCGGTTCGCTCCTCGCTGAATCCATTGGGGGGTGGCATGGCTGCCGGTCAGAGGGTACCGAGGGCCAGGAGCCCTGGTGAGCCGCCACCCAGGGGTAAACCTATGCTAGAGGAGCGTCGCATGTACGTTCGATAACGTAACCGGGTGACGTGTACATCACGTTCCCTTTGAGGCATGAACCATTTAGGCTCCGGGCACGTCCTCCGATACGACCGGGCGCACGACCCGGAGACGACGACCGGACGAACCGCATGACACGCACAGGCAACCAGTAACCCTGCAATACGGCTCATTCGCCGCCAACCGGCAACATCCACCCCTCGGAGCGCGAGTTCCGGGGAAATGAACCGGGCGGGAACATTCTCGGGCTGGTTGGATGTTGACCCTGGTACGACAGCTCGTCGAGCTAGAGAAGAGGCGACGTGACTACTGTTCTGACCCCCGCGAGCCCGCTGACGGCGGCGGACCGCTGTGACCGCTGCGGCGCCCAGGCTTACCTGCGCGTCGTGCTGGTGAGCGGCGGCGAGCTGCTGTTCTGCGCCCACCACGGGCGCAAGTTCGAGCCGGAGCTCAAGAAGATCGCCGCCGAGATACAGGACGAGACCGAGCGGCTCACCGCCACTCCCGCCAAGGTCGGCGAGGAAGACCGCTGACCCCCCGCTCCGACGCACCGCGTCCCCTACCGACGAGCACGCACCGGCGCTGAGCCGGACGTCTACGGGCGGTCCCCCGGGCACGGGGTGACCGCCCGTCGTCGTGCGGGCCCGGCGCGGGCGCCGGACGGGCCCGCGGGGGCCTGACCGCGGGGCGAGGCCCCCGCGGTCAGGCCCGCTGCTCGATCGCCTCCCGCAGCGCCCCCACCCGGGTGTAGACCCCCGGGAGGCCGCGCTCACCGCACCCGGCCCCCCACGACACCAGGCCGACCAGCCTGCCCCGGGCCATCAGCGGACCGCCGCTGTCCCCCTGGCAGGCGTCACGGCCGCCCTCGGCGACCCCCGCGCACACCATGGTCGCGGCCTGGAACGCCCCCACCACGCCTCCGGGGTAGGCGCGGGCGCAGTCCCCGTCGTCCAGGACCTGCACCCCGGCCGCCCGCAGCCGCGTCGCGTAGCTCCCGTCCCCCCGGACGTCTCCCCAGCCGTAGACGGTGGCCGCCGTCCCCGGGGCGTACGCCGGATCACCGGCGGCGGCCAGCGGGGCGACCGCGGAGGCGGGCAGCGCCCCCGCGAGCCGTACGACGGCCAGGTCCCCCGCGTTCGTACGCCTGTCGTACTCCGGGTTGACCCACACGTCCGCCACCGGCACCTCCCGGCCCTCCGTGCCGCGCAGGTCGCTGCGCCCGCTGATCACCGCCAGGTCCCGGACGTGGGAGCGGTGCACGCCCAGCACCTCGCGGCCGAAGCAGTGGGCCGCTGTGGCCACGGCGCGGCTACCGATCACGACGCCCCCGCAGAACTGCCCGGAGCGCTCGGCCCCGAACTGCTCACGGCTGGCGAGCGCGACGACCCACGGGTGGTCGGCGGCGCTGACGGCGGTACCGCCGACGACGAGGCGTTCGGCCGCGGCGGGCGGAGGGGGAAGGGTGAGAGTGACGGGCAGGGCCAGGGCGAGGGCGCCGAGCAGCAGACGCGTGAGGGTTCCCATACGGATTCCTTACCCTGCGCGACCATCCGGGCACGCGGAGTCCACCGAACGGGTGGTTCCCTCCCGCGCCGCCGACGTACGGGGTGCCGGGGGGATGTGGGGTGCGGGGTGCGCGCAGCACCGTGGGCCGGCACCCCGGTCTCACGACGGGGTGCCGGCCCACGGGCGGCGGACGGGGGCGGCCCGGCCGGCGGCCGGTGCCTGCTCAGTCCAGGTAGTCGCGCAGGACCTGCGAACGCGACGGGTGGCGCAGCTTGGACATCGTCTTGGACTCGATCTGCCGGATGCGCTCGCGGGTCACGCCGTAGACCTTGCCGATCTCGTCCAGCGTCTTCGGCTGCCCGTCGGTCAGGCCGAACCGCATGGAGACGACACCCGCCTCCCGCTCGCTGAGGGTGTCCAGCACCGAGTGGAGCTGCTCCTGGAGGAGCGTGAAGCTCACCGCGTCGGCCGGAACGACGGCCTCCGAGTCCTCGATGAGGTCGCCGAACTCACTGTCGCCGTCTTCGCCGAGGGGGGTGTGCAGGGAGATCGGCTCACGGCCGTACTTCTGGACCTCGACGACCTTCTCGGGCGTCATGTCCAGTTCCTTGGCCAGCTCCTCCGGCGTGGGCTCGCGGCCCAGGTCCTGGAGCATCTGGCGCTGGACGCGGGCCAGCTTGTTGATGACCTCCACCATGTGCACCGGAATGCGGATGGTGCGGGCCTGGTCCGCCATGGCGCGGGTGATCGCCTGCCGGATCCACCAGGTCGCGTAGGTGGAGAACTTGTAGCCCTTGGTGTAGTCGAACTTCTCGACCGCGCGGATCAGGCCGAGGTTGCCCTCCTGGATGAGGTCGAGGAAGAGCATCCCGCGGCCCGTGTACCGCTTGGCCAGGGACACCACGAGACGGAGGTTGGCCTCCAGCAGGTGGTTCTTGGCGCGGCGGCCGTCCTCGGCGATGATCTCCAGCTCGCGCTTGAGCTTGGGCGCCAGCTTGTCCGCGCCCGCGAGCTTGTCCTCCGCGAACAGACCCGCCTCGATCCGCTTGGCGAGTTCGACCTCCTGCTCGGCGTTGAGGAGGGGGACCTTGCCGATCTGCTTGAGGTAGTCCTTGACCGGGTCGGCCGTGGCACCGGCCGCCGCGACCTGCTGCGCCGGGGCGTCGTCCTCGTCCTCGTCGGACAGGACGAAGCCCTCGCCCTCGCCCTCGGGCTTCGGCTCGGCGGCCGGGTCCTCGGGGCCCGCCTTGGCGCCCTTGCCCGCGGCCTCCTCGGGCGCCTCCTCGGCGCCTTCGAGCAGCTCGTCGACGACGGACTTCTTGCCCGCCGCCTTCTTCACGGGGGCCTTCTTCGCCGCCACCTTCTTCGCGGCGGCCTTCTTCACGGCCGTCTTCTTCGCCGCGGCCTTCCTGGCCGGCTTGTCCTCCTCGGAAGCGGCGGACTCGGCGGCCCCAGCCGTCTCGTCCACCCCGGGGACGGGGTCGTCGGCCGCCGGAACGGGAGCGGCCTTCCTGGCGGCGGGTTTGGCCACCGCGGGCTTGGCGGCGGGGCGACGGGCCGGAGTCTTCGCTGCGACGCTCTTGCGGGTGCGCTTGGGCGCCTCGGCGGCACTCACCATCAGCGTCACACCCTCCTCGTCGAGGATCTGGTTGAGGCTGCGCAGAACGTTCTTCCACTGGGTTGGCGGAATCTGGTCAGCCTCGAAGGCCCGACGCACATCGTCGCCGGCGATCTGCCCCTCAGCCTTTCCCCGCTCGATGAGTGCCATCACGGACTCGGACTCGGCGATCTCCGCAGGGAGCGTACGGGATGTGCTGGCCGACACGAACAACCTCTCGAAACGATGGAAACGGCAACGACCCCGTCCACGGGGGACCGAGCCGGTGAGCGCCGGCGGGGATGGAACCGGCGGCCCGGGCAAGCAGTACAGGGAAGGAATACAACGCCCTTGACGAGGGCCGTGTTCCCGCTGCGTCTACTACCTCTTCAACCATCGCGCCGCCGCCGTAAAGCGTTACGCCCGCTCCGCGTGTCCCGGGTCACAGGATCTATCCGCTTTTACGTCGCAGATCGGTCGATAACGATCCGATGGAAGTGATCATCCGACAACGGTTGCCGGGCAGGAACGGTCGGCACCGGTCGGATGGGGCCCGGCACGTCCCGGAAACACGGTCGCCGGACCCTTTCTGGGGTCCGGCGACCGTGATCGGAGCGGCAGCGGGCGGGCGGGCGGGCCGACCCGGTTCAGTGCTCGCGCGGCGCGGGCACCACGTGGCCGTCGACGCCCTGCGCGCCGGGCGCGGCCGGGTCCGGGTGGACGGTGAGGAGCTGGCGCATGGCGGACTCGGCGGCGGACGCCTCGCCCGACCCGAGGGCGTCCACGATGCGCTGGTGCTGGGCGATGGCCGCGTCCGTGGGCCGCTCACAGCCGGTGGCCGGTCCGCCGGAGACGTGCAGCGCCGCGGAGACGATGCCGGACAGGTGCTCCAGCATGCGGTTGCCCGCCGCCTGCAGCAGCAGCGTGTGGAACTCGGCGTCGGCGCGGGAGAAGGTGAGCGCGTCCCCCTGCGGCAGGGCGCGGCCCATGATCTCGACCATGTCCGCCAGCCGCTGCTGGAGTTCGTCGTGCCCGTGCCCGGCGGCGAGCCGGGCGGCCAGCGGCTCGATGGCCCAGCGCAGGTCGCGCAGTTCCCGGCGCTGGTCGTCGCGCTGCGGGCCGAAGGCCCGCCACTCGATGATGTCGGGATCGAGCAGGTTCCAGTCGCTCACCGGCCGGACCCGGGTGCCGACGTTGGGACGCGCGCTGACGAGGCCCTTGGCCTCCAGGACGCGCAGCGACTCGCGCACCACCGTGCGGGACACCTCGAACCTCTGACCGATTTCCTCCGGCACCAGGGGCCGGTCGGCCCCGAGGTCGCCGGAGACGATCATCTGGCCGAGTTGCTGGACCAGTTGGCCGTGCAGGCCCCGGCCCCGGCTGCCAGCCGCCCGGCGCCCGGCGCGGGCCATGTCCGAGTCGCCGTTGTCCCAGGTGGGGACGCTGGTGGTGGCGCGCGGCACGCCGGTGGACTCGGCGTAGGAGTAACGGTCCAGCTCACCCGGGCCGACCGGGCCGGTGTCGGCGGGGCGGGAGGAGGTCATCATGGAGTGCGCAAGGGTAGTCACGCATCCTTTGTCGGCGGCCCTCCCGGCAGGCTTGAGGGCTTTGGTGAAAAGCACACGAAAGGGTGATCAGCGGCTTATGCGTGATTGACGCCGCTGACCGGTCACCGCGGCGGGGGCCCGCCGGGCGCCGGGAGGCCCCCTCACCGGACGCGGCGGTAGGCCGTCGTGCAGGCGTAGGCGCCCAGCAGTCCCAGCAGGGTCAGGGCGAGCGCGCCGGTCACCGGCTGGGAGAGGAGCCGGGCGGCAGCCGGTGCCCACGCGTCGGTGCCGCCCGGCCAGCGGACCGCGAGGAGCGGTTCCAGCCGCCGGGAGAGCACGGCCACCACGTCGGCTCCGGCGTCGCCGGGCAGCCGGCGGGCCGCGGGGGCCAGGACCAGCGGAACGGCGAGCACGGCCGCCGCGCCCAGGACGGTCGAACGGAGCACCGCGGCGGCCAGTACCCCGGCCCACGCGCAGCCCACGGCGAGCGCGGCGGTGGCGGACAGCCACAGGCCCCAGTGGGCGGGCAGACCGAGGAACCCGGCCCCGTACAGGAGGGTGAGGGCGGCCGCGTTGAGGATCGCGGCGCAGAGCGTGAGCACGAGTGCGACGGCCGAGCCCACGGTGAGCTTGGCGACGAGGAGGCCGAGGCGGCGCGGCACCGGCGCCCGGGCGGGCACGAGCGCGGGATAGCGGAACTCCTGGCCGAAGGAGAGCGCGCCCAGCAGCCCGGCGGCCGCCGCCGCCGGGGGCAGCGGCAGCACGGCGGGCCAGCCGGTGAGCGCCCGGACGGCGCGGGGCCCGTCGGTGTGCCCGAGCAGGACGGCCGCGACGAGCCCGGCGAGCAGGGCGGCGGCCATGACGAGCCAGCCGGAGCGCACCCCGGCCAGCCGCCGCAGTTCGTAGCGCACCGGACGGCAGGGCCCGGGGGACCGTACCGCGGGCAGCCGGGGCGGCGCCTGGGGACGCGGGGACGTCACGCGCGCCCGCGCCCGCATCCCGGCGCCACGGGAGCCCCCGGCGGGCGGGGGCACCTCGCCACCGCCGCGCTGCGGCGGTGGCGACGCCGGGGCGCCCGTGTCCCCGGCCTCCTCGGTGAGGCGGTGGACGAGGATGCCGTGCCGGTAGGCGACCTCCCCGACCATGGCGCAACTGCCCCCGTAGACGCAGATCCGCCCGCCGCTCTCCTGGACGACCTCCACGGGCCCAAAGGTCCCGCCCGGCCCGCCGCCGCCCGGCACCCCGGCGGTGGCATCGGGTGACGGCGGGCGGACGGCACCGGACGCCGCCGTGCGGGCCGCCGCGAAGACCCCGGCGTGCGCGGCGCTGCGAGCCTCCTGGCTGAGGACGGCGGCGAGCCGCCCGGCGTGCGGCGAGGTCACCACGACGCGGGGCCGCAACCGGGTGCGGGCGAAGTCGTCCGCGTCCTGGTCGGCGCGCAGCCGGCCGTCCTCCACGGTGACGACACGGTCGGCCAGCCGGGCCGCCTCCCTGGGGTCGCGGGTGGTGGTCAGCACCGTGCCGCCCTGTTCGGCGTAGCCGCGCAGCAGGCCGTGCAGCCACGCGGTGTCGCGCGGTCCGAGCCCGCGGGCGGGCTCGTCGAGGACGAGCGTGTGCGGGTCGCCGAGCAGGGCGGCGGCCAGGCCGAGGCGGCGGTCCATGCCCAGCGAGAACGTGCCGAGCCGCTGGTCGGCGAGGTCGCCGAGCCCGACCACGTCCAGCATCTCCTCGGCCCGGGCAAGCGGTACCCCGGCGACGGCGGTGAGCATGCGCAGGTGCCCCCGCGCACTGCGGGCCGGGTGCCCGGGGACGTCGCCGAGCAGCACGCCGACCTCCCTGGCGGGCCGCTGCACGCGGTGCAGGGGGCGGCCGCGGAAGAGGGCCACCCCGCGCCCGCCCTGGAGCTGGAGCATGAGGCGGAGCGCGGTGGTCTTGCCCGCTCCGGCGGGGCCGAGCAGCGCGGTGATCCGGCCCGGCCGCGCCTCGAAGGTGAGGTCGTCCAGGACGGGCGCCCGCCCCCGGCGGGTGGCGCTGGTGAGTCCGATCGCCAAAATCATCGCTTCTCCCGCTGCACGCATGAGGAAACGGAAGCACGATAACGCGACATGTCGGACTTTCCGGGCGGCGGGCGTTCCCGGGCGGGTTGTCCTCCCTCAGACCTCCGGACGCAGCATCGGGGGGTTGAGCAGGGTGGCCCCGCCGGCCCGGAACAACTGGGCGGGACGGCCGCCCTGACGGGTCGTCGTGCCGCCCGTCGGCACCAGGAAGCCCGGCGTGCCGGTCACCTTCCGGTGGAAGTTGCGCGGGTCCAGCGCCACCCCCCACACGGCCTCGTACACCCGGCGCAGCTCCCCCACCGTGAACTCCGGCGGGCAGAACGCGGTGGCGAGCGAGGAGTACTCGATCTTCGACCGGGCCCGCTCCACGCCGTCGGACAGGATGCGGTCGTGGTCGAAGGCCAGGGAGGAACCGCTCTCCCCGCCCCGGCCGGCGGCCTCCGTGGACAGCAGCCGCTCCACCTCGGCCCAGCGGGCCGTGTGCGCGTCGCCGCCGGAGACGGGCGCGGGCAGGTCGGGCGCGAGCACCAGGTGCGCCACGCTGACCACCCGCATCCTCGGGTCGCGCTGCGGAGCACCGTAGGTGGCCAGTTGTTCCAAGTGGGCGCTGTGGCCGACTGGTTCCTGCACCCGCAGGCCGGTCTCCTCGGCCAGTTCGCGGGCCGCGGCGGCGGAGAGGTCCTCGTCCGCGCGGACGAACCCGCCGGGGAGCGCCCACTGTCCCTGGAAGGGCGGCTCGCCGCGACGCACGGCCAGGGCGCAGAGCGCGTGCCGGCGTACGGTGAGCACGACCAGATCGACGGTGACGGCGAAGGGCGGGTAGGCCGACGGGTCGTAGGGCATGCCGTGATCATAGTCGTCTCCTTGACGATAAACAGGAGCCCGCAGCGTCCGCTAACCGGCGGTGTGGGCGGCCCGCTGCTCGCGCAGGCACGTGCGCAGGGCCTCCGGGTCCAGCCCGCTGTTGCAGGCCGAGTGCAGCAACTGGGCGAAGAAGCACTCGGGATCGGCCGCCAGCGCCTGCCCCAGTGCGACGCGGGCGCCCACCTCGTCACCGCTCGACCAGGCGACCCATCCGGCGAGGGTCAGCGGGGCGGCGGCGTGCTCGGCGTAGGCGCCGGGGCAGCGCCGGCTGAGGGCCCGCCACATGCGCAGCGCCGGTTCCGCGTCGTCACCCTCCATCCACTCGGCCGCCCGGTCGCGGGTTCGCCGGTCCTGGAGCCCGACGATGAGGTCCGCGGCCTCCTCCTCGGTGACGAGGCCGTCGTCGTGGGCGTCCGTGCGGCCGTTGCCGCCGCCCTGTTCCGGCGGGGCGGCGCGGAAGCGGTCCAGCAGCCGGGCGGCCCGGAGCAGCGTCCGTGCGCGCACCTCCTCGGCCCGGCCGCCGTCCGGGGCCGGGCACATCAGCGGCACCAGGGCGGTGCTGGCGGCGTCCAGCGCCCGCTCCTGCCGGGCGGCCAGCGGCGGGCCGAGCGGAGCCAGGCGTGCGGTCAGTTCCTTGAGTGTGCCCTGCACCGTGATCCCCGCGTAGGCGGCAGCGGCCGCCATCGCGGAGGTGCCCGGCGGCCCGAGGGCGGTGCCCGCGGGCGGACAGCAGGCCGGGTCCGGGCAGCAGTAGGACCAGAACCTGCCCGCGCTGACGCACAGCGCGTCGTACACGGGGACCTCCCGCACGCCGAAGGCGGTGCGCAGTTCCCGGGCGAGCGGGCGGAGCCGCTCCATCGCGTCCTGTGGTTCCTCCGTCCCGTGCGGGTCCTGGCAGAGGTAGAGCA
The DNA here is from genome assembly GCF_036323765.1 of Streptomyces solitudinis. NCBI lineage: Bacteria > Bacillati > Actinomycetota > Actinomycetes > Kitasatosporales > Streptomycetaceae > Streptomyces > Streptomyces solitudinis. The sequence continues at coordinate 83,510 of NZ_JAZDCW010000001.1, read as the reverse complement.
CCACGCCGCGCGGGCGGTCCCGGAGGGCTCCGCCGTCGCCGAGCAGGCACGCGGCGACGTCCCGCGCGGTGCCGGGCCACTCCTCGGCGACGGACGGGATGCCGAGGCGGACGCGTCCCCCGAAGCGGCCGTTCTCGCCGTGGACGGCGACGACCACGATCGAGTCGTCCGGGTGGTACCCGAGGAGGTACGGCAGGGCGTCGGCCAGTTCGGCAGGCCCACGGAGGGTGACGCGGTTCCCGGTGAGCGGCTGGTGCGGTCCCGGAAGCGCGAGGTATCGGTCACTGTGTGTCATGTGACGACGATGACGGATCGGCGGTCATCCTGCCGGGCGTCCTCCACAGCCGGAGCCGTCCATATGATCAACGCATCAGCGAAGTCTTTTCCACAGGGCCGCGGTGGCGCCCCCGCACCGCCTCCGGGTGGAATGACGGCTGCGGCCAACGCCGCTGCCGGACGCCGGTGGCGGGAGGGCAGCCGGGGAGACGGCCGCGCGCGGAACGGAAGGCGTCAGCTCCCGGCCGCCAGGACCATCGGAAGGACCTGCGCGCTGCCTGCCCGGCGGAGCAGGCGGGCGGCGACGGCGAGGGTCCAGCCGGAGTCGGTCTGGTCGTCCACGAGCAGGACGGGGCCGGGAGAGCGGGCCAGCGCACCGGCCAGTTCCCCGGGGACGGCGAATGCGCCGGAGAGCGCCCTGAGACGTTGGGCGGAGTTGCTGCGGCGGGCCGCGTGCGCGCCGGAGGGCCCGGTGTACGCCAGGGAGCCCAGGAAGGGGAGGCGGCCGATCTCCGCGATGCCCTGGGCGAGGGAGCCGACGAGTTCCGGACGGCTCAGGGACGGCACGGCGACGACCCCCACCGGCCGGTCGGCGGCTTCGGGGCCGTCCGTCGCCCAGCCGCCCGGGGAGCGCGCCCAGTCGGCGAGGACCGCGACCGCCGCCCGCAGGACGTCGTCGGGGACCGGGCCGTCGGGCGCGTCCTCGGCCAGCAGCGGGCGCAGCCGGTTGCCCCAGCCGATGTCCGAGAGGCGGCCCAGGGCGCGTCCGGTGGAGCACTGCTCCGTGGCCGGGATGCGCCCCTTGAGGTCGACGCCCAGGGCGGGCATCCCCGTCGGCCACATCCGGCGCGGCTCGATCTCCACCCCCGGGCGGTCCAGTTCCCGCACCGCCCCGTTCACCGTCTCCGACGCCACGGAGGGGTCGGCCCAGGCGCCCGCGCAGTTGTCGCAGCGGCCGCACGGAGCGGCCTCCTCGTCGTCGAGCTGGCGGCGCAGGAACTCCATCCGGCACGCGCTCGTGCTCACGTAGTCCCGCATGGCCTGCTGCTCGGCCGCGCGCTGCCGGGCGACCCAGGCGTACCGCTCCGCGTCGTAGGTCCACGGCTCGCCGGTGGACGTCCAGCCGCCCTTCACCCGCTGGACGGCCCCGTCCACGTCGAGGACCTTGAGCATGGTCTCCAGGCGGGTGCGCCGGAGGTCCACGGCCGCCTCCAGGGCCGGCACGGACAGCGGCCGCCCGGCGTCCGCGAGGACCGTGAGGGTCTGGCGGACCTGGGCCTCGGGCGGGAAGGCGGTGTCGGCGAAGTAGCGCCAGATGGCCTCGTCCTCCTTGCCCGGCAGCAGCAGCACGTCGGCGTGCTCGACACCCCGGCCGGCCCGGCCCACCTGCTGGTAGTAGGCGATCGGGGAGGACGGTGAACCGAGGTGGATCACGAATCCGAGGTCCGGCTTGTCGAAGCCCATGCCCAGCGCGGACGTGGCCACCAGCGCCTTCACCCGGTTCTCCTGGAGGCCGGTCTCGGCCTCCAGGCGGTCGGCGTTCTCCGTGCGGCCCGTGTAGGAGGCCACGTCGAAGCCGCGCTGCCGCAGGAAGGCGGTGGCCTCCTCGGCGGCGGCGACGGTGAGGGCGTAGATGATCCCGGAGCCCTGGAGCTCACCGAGGTGCTCGGCGAGCCAGGCCAGCCGGTGCGCCGCGTCGGGCAGCCGGACCACGCCCAGGCGCAGGCTCTCGCGGTCCAGGGAGCCGCGCAGCACCAGGGCCTCGCCCGCGCCGGTGCCCAGCTGCTCGGCCACGTCCGCGGTCACCCGGGCGTTAGCCGTCGCGGTGGTGGCGAGGACCGGCACGCCGGGGGCGAGCCGGGCGAGCATCGCCCGCAGCCGGCGGTAGTCGGGGCGGAAGTCGTGGCCCCAGTCGGAGATGCAGTGCGCTTCGTCGACCACCAGCAGGCCGGTCGTGGACGACAGCTTGGGCAGCACCTGCTCGCGGAAGTCCACGGAGTTGAGACGCTCCGGGCTCACCAGGAGGATGTCGGTCTCGCCGCGCTCGACCTCGTCGTAGACGGTGGCCCACTCCTCCGGGTTGGCCGAGTTGATGGTGCGCGCCCGGATGCCGGCCCGCGCCGCCGACTCGACCTGGTTGCGCATCAGCGCCAGCAGCGGCGAGATGATCACCGTGGGCCCGGCGCCGCGCCGGCGCAGCAGAGCGGTGGCGACGAAGTACACCGCCGACTTGCCCCAGCCGGTGCGCTGCACCACCAGGGCGCGCCTGCGCTCCTCCACCAGGGCCGCGACCGCCTGCCACTGGTCCTCCCGCAGCCGCGCCGGGCTCCCCGGGGCGGCGACGAGCTCGGCGAGGACGGCGTCGGCTTCGGCACGCAGCTCCTGGTTGTCCATGCCCCCCATGCAACCCGATGGCGCGGACAGTCGGCCAATCGGCCCGGCGCCCGTCGGCGGCGGCTCCACGGCGACAGCCGGACGCGGCAGGGAGCGGCGGGGAGCGGCGGGTGGCGCAACGGTGAAAAGCGCCGTTGCCCGTGACGGGCGTGACCAGCGACAATGGGACATCCTCCCGTCCCGGACCGCAGCGTCCACCCGTGCCTGTCGTGGCGTGCGCCCCTGCCCGACGCGCCACCGCTCGCTGGGCGCACAAGAAGGGGGAACCATGACCGCCGTACCCGTTTCCGCCCCGATCACCGACACCGCCGCCCGCCTGACCCGCACGGTGGAGCCCGCCGAGTGGGCGGCGTCGGGGATACCGCTGCTGCGCGATCCCCGCACGGTCGTCACCGCACTGCACGCCCTGCACCGCCCGGCGCCGCCGACCGCGGTGGTGGCCGTGCTCGGACCGGACGAACGGATCGCCGCCAGCGCGTCGTTCGGCCACCGGTCCGCCGTGCCCGACGGCTGGGAGTACCGCAACGCGCTCCTGGCCGTCCTGCGCCGGATCATCCCGCACGACCTGCGGTTGCGGCGCCCCGTCCGCACCGCCGTGCTCCTGTACTGCCGGGAGGGCGAGAACCGCTGGTCGGAGGAGGACGGCGCCTGGATGTGGGGCCTGCGTGACGCGTGCACCCTGCACGGGCTGCGCTGCGGAGGCTACGTCTCCCTCACGCCGGAGGGCTGGCGGGTGCACGGCGACGAGCGCCGGGGACGCCGTCCGGCCGCCGGTGCCCCCGGCGGCGGGCAGCCGCCAGCGGGGCGGGGCTGAACCGCCCCGCCCGCGAGCGCGGCGGCACCCCGGCCCGCGCGCACCGCGCCACCGGGGGCGGGCAACCGTTACAGCAGGGCGCGCAGCCGCTGCGGGTCGCCGCACACGACGAGCCGCTCGGCGGCCTTGGCGAGCGCCGCGGGGAGCGCCTGGGCGACCACGGTGTCGGAGCCGCCGTTGACGGCGAGCACGACGACGGCGCGGGCGGTGAGCCGGGAGACGGCGGAGGCCGCGGAGGCGGTGGCGCAGAAGACGTCCTCCCCCTCCGACTCCTGCCGCCAGTAGGCGTCCTCGCCGAAGGACAGTTCGTGCTGGGCCCAGGGGTGCGGCTCACCGGTGGTCAGTACGAGCACGTCACCGGGGGCGCGGCCCTCGTCCAGCAGGCTGTCGACGGCGTCGTCGGCGGTGGCCACGGCGGTGTCGTCGGTGGCGGCCACGAGCTGGATGCGCTCGGCCGGCGCGTCCTGCGCGGGAGCCGCCGGGGCGGCCACGGCGGCCGGGGCCGCGCTCCGGGCGGCGGCCGGGCGGACGGACCCGGGACCGGGACGGCCGCGGTCACCGCGCACCGGGCCGGAACGGGGGCCGGGTCGCGGGCCGGGCCGGGGCCCTGCGGTGGTCCGGGACGGCTGGGGGGTGCGGGCAGCGGCCGCGGGCGTACGCGGGCCGGGAACGGCGGGTCGGATGTGGGGCTCCTCGGAGCTGTGCGGCATGGGTGATGTCTATCAAACTCGGGCGGTGGCCGCGTCGGCGGGTTCGCCGGGCGGGGTCAGAACAGCGGGGCCTGTTCCAGGGCCCGTTCCCCGCCGGCGGGCGGCGGGACGGCGGGCGGAGTGCGGGTCTTCTTGAGGTGCTGCCAGCGCGGCAGCGCGTCGAGGTAGGCCCACGACAGCCGGTGGTGCGGTGTGGGTCCCAGGTCCTCAAGTGCCGCGCGGTGCACCGGGGCCGGGTACCCGGCGTTGTCGGCGAAGCCGAACGCCGCGTGGCGCTCGCCCAGTTCCGCCATGAGGGCGTCGCGCCGGACCTTCGCGATCACGGAGGCGGCGGCGACGCTGACGCAGGAGCGGTCGCCCTTGACGACCGTCCTGACGTGCCACGGCGCGCCCAGGTAGTCGTGCGCGCCGTCCAGGATCACCGCGTCGGGGCGCTGCGGCAGTGCCTCGATGGCCCGCACGGCCGCCAGCCGCAGCGCGGCCGTCATGCCCAGCTCGTCGATCTCCCCGGGCCACGCGTGGCCCAGCCCGTGGGCGGTGACCCAGCCGAGGAGCACCTCGGCCAGCCCGGTGCGCCGCCGGGGCGTCAGCAGTTTGGAGTCGGTGAGCCCCTCGGGGGGCCGGCGCAGGCCCGTGACGGCTGCGCACACCGTCACCGGTCCGGCCCACGCACCGCGTCCCACTTCGTCGATCCCCGCGATGACGCGGGCGGAGGTCGTGGCCCGCAGCGAGCGTTCGACGCGGTGGGTGGGTGGGTCGTACGGCACGCCGACAGCCTACTCGGCGCCCGGCGCCGCCTCGTGCGGGGTGCCCCCCGCCCCGGCGGCCGGGCCGGGCACCCAGCCCGGCAGCGGCTCGGTGCTGCGCACCCAGGCGGGCGGCGGGGCGCCCCCGGGCGCCGCGGCGAGGACGCCGCCGACGATCGCGCAGGTGGTGTCCACGTCCCCGCCGGCCCGTGCCGTCGCCCAGAACGCCTCGGCGAAGCCGGTGCCGTGCCGGGCCACCGCCCACAGGGCGAACGGCACGGTGTCGTGTGCGCTGGTGCGGCGCCCGCACCCGAGCACGGCGGCGACGGTGCCGACGTCCGCGTAGTCCAGCAGGTCCCCCGCCCGCCGCAGACCGGCCCCGACGGCGCTGCGCGGCACGAGCGCGGTGACCTGCGCCAGCAGCCGCGCTCCGGCACCGGTGTCCCAGTCCCCGGCCCCGGCACCGGCCCGCAGCGCGGCCGCGGCGGCGACCGCGATCGCGCCGCACACCGCCTCGCGGTGCTGGTGGGTGACGTAGGCGGAGCGCTCGGCCTCCTCGGCGGCCCGCGCGGGGCTGTCGGCGAACCAGGCGCCCAGCGGCGCCACCCGCATGGCCGCGCCGTTGCCCCAGGAGCCCTGCCCGGCGAAGAGCGCCGGGGCCAGCTCGCGCCAGTCCGTGCCGTCCTCCCGGATGCGCCGCAGCATCGCGTCGACGGTGCGCCCGTAGCTCCGGCCGGGGTCGTGGTGGGCGGCGAAGGCCGCCGCGAGGGCGTCCTGGTCGGCGGCGCCCAGCCGGTGCAGGACGGCTACGACGGAGGCGGCCATCTCGGTGTCGTCCGTCCACGGCCACGGGCCGGGCGGCACGTCCCCGCGGCGCAGCAGCGGGTGGTGGCCGGGCAGGACGAACCGTGCGCCGAGGGCGTCCCCGACGGACAGCCCCCGCAGGCTCGCCAGGGCCCGGCTCAGGCGGTCGGCATCACGCGTCATGGTGCTCGGCACTCTATCCGGAGTGCGCCCGTCCGGCCGGTGCGGCACGGTGCGGCCCCCGCGCCGGGAGCCGCGGTGCGCGGCCGGGCCGCGTCACCGGCGCCCGTCGCCTCCGGCCGCACCGCCGGCCCACAGCATCTCGTACGACTCGGGCACGCACCACCGTTCGAAGGGCCGGTCCAGGTGGTAGCGGCCGTCGGAGCCCAGCAGCAGGGTCCGCGTCTCCCCGTTGCCGGGGTTGGACAGCGACTCGAACTCGGCCACGCTCCAGTGCATCCAGCGCATGCAGAACAGGCGCATGGTCAGTCCGTGGGTCACCAGCAGGACGTTCTGCGGATGGTCGTCCTCCCGGAAGCTGCGCCACAGGCTCTCCAGGAAGGCGCCCACCCGGTCGTAGACGTCCGCGCCGGACTCGCCCTGCGAGAACCGGTAGAAGAAGTGGCCGTAGGCGTTGCGGGCGGCCTTCTGCCGCCGCACCTCGTCCGGGTCCTGCCAGTTGCCCCAGTCCTGCTCACGCAGCCGGGGCTCCTCGCGCACCCGGACCCGCGAGGGGGCCAGGCGCAGTTCCCCGAAGGTCTCGTGCGTGCGCCGGTAGGGCGACACGTAGGCGGAGACGCGCTCCTCGCCGAAGACGGCGCGCAGCTCCTCGCCCGCCGCGGCGGCCTGCCGCCGCCCCCGGGGGGTGAGCCGCAGGGCGTGGTCCGGGACGCGCTCGTACAGCGAGTCGTCGTTGTTCCCCTCGGACTCGCCGTGCCGGAGGAGGACTATGCGCCGGGGTCGTCCCATACGACAACCCTAAGTCCGGGACCGTCCTTCCCGGCAAATCAGGCTCCCGCCCCGGTGCGCGGGCGCGGCCGCCGGGGGTGCGGACGCGGCGGTCAGACCGTCCAGGAGGGCTGGAGGTCGATGACGTCGCCGTCGATGCCCGCGATGTCGGCGCCGGTCTGGGCCCTCAGGGACAGCCGCTCGATGCGCTCGGTGCGGTACTTGCCGTGTTCGGCCGCCGAGTCCCACATCGACAGCACCAGGAACTCGTCCTGCCCCGACGCCTGGGCGAAGACGCCGCGCAGCATGCCCGGCGACCCCGCCATGGCCGGGTTCCACACCTTCTCCTGCATCAGCACGTAGTGGTCCGTGCGCTCGGCCCGCACGTGGCAGTGCGCCACGCGCAGCAGGTCGGCGTCCGTGAACTCGGGGCGGAAGCCGGTCTTCACGTCGAAGCGGTACTCGAACAGCCGCGTGCGCATGTCGCGGTAGGTGCCGACCTGCGCGGCGTGCAGCCGGTCGTGGGAGCGGGCCATGAAGGAGTCGTAGAAGGCCCGGCTCTCCCAGAAGCCGAAGAGGTGGGCCACGGCCTCCCGCGACCGGCTCCAGCCGCCGCCCTGCCCCCGGAAGCCCGGTTCGCCGAGCAGCCCCGCCCATTTCCGCTGCCCGCGTTCGAAACCCCGGCGATCGACCACGGTGCAGCGCATCCACTTGACCAGCACCGCGCCATCGTACGGGCAGGACGCCCGCCGGGCCCCGCCGCGTCCGCCCCCGTCCGCCGCCGCCCGGTCCGCGCCGGACGCGCAGCCGCGCCCCGGCCGACGGGGGCCGGGGCGCGGCTGCGGGACGGCAGCGGGCGCGCGGTCAGCTGCAGCCGCTGGTGGAGCCGCAGCCCTCGCACAGGTAGCAGCTTCCCGCACGGCGCATCTTCGTGCCGCAGGAGAAGCACAGCGGCGCGTCGGCACTCAGGCCGAGCTGCATCTCCGCCAGTTCGGTGGAGTTGTGCGCCTTCGGTTCGGCCGGGGTGGCGGCCTGCCGGCCGCCCTCCGGACGGGGCGGCTCCGGCAGGCGGGGAGCCGACTGGGCCAGGCTCTCCACGTCCAGCTCGTCGTCGGACTCGTAGGAGCCCGTCTCCAGGTGGCGCTGGCGCTCGGCGGCCGAGTGGATGCCGAGGGCGGAGCGGGTCTCGAAGGGCAGGAAGTCCAGCGCGAGGCGGCGGAAGATGTAGTCGACGATCGACTGCGCCATCCGCACGTCCGGGTCGTCGGTCATGCCGGCCGGCTCGAAGCGCATGTTGGTGAACTTCGAGACGTACGTCTCCAGCGGAACGCCGTACTGGAGGCCCACGGAGACGGCGATGGAGAAGGCGTCCATCATGCCCGCCAGGGTGGACCCCTGCTTGGACATCTTGAGGAAGACCTCGCCCAGGCCGTCGTCCGGGTAGGAGTTGGCCGTCATGTAGCCCTCGGCACCGCCCACGGTGAAGGACGTGGTGATGCCGGGACGGCCCTTGGGGAGCCGCTTGCGCACCGGCCGGTACTCGACGACCTTCTCGGCGGGACGCTCCTCGGCCTGCTCCGCCGTACCGGCGTCCTTCTTCTTCGCCGACAGCGGCTGGCCGACCTTGCTGTTCTCCACGTAGACGGCCAGCGCCTTGGTGCCCAGCTTCCAGCCCTGGAGGTAGATCTCCTCGACGTCCTCGACGGTGCTGCTGCTCGGCATGTTGACCGTCTTGCTGATCGCGCCGGACAGGAACGGCTGCGCGGCCGCCATCATCCGGACGTGGCCCATCGGGGAGATGGACCGCTCGCCCATGGCGCAGTCGAAGACCCCGTAGTGCTCGGGCTTGAGGCCGGGGGCGTCGACGACGTTGCCGTGGTCGGCGATGTGGGCGACGATCGCCTCGACCTGCTCGGGCTGGTAGCCCATCCGCTTGAGCGCCTTGGGCACGGTGTTGTTGACGATCTGCATGGAGCCGCCGCCGACGAGCTTCTTGAACTTCACCAGGGCGAGGTCGGGCTCCACACCGGTGGTGTCGCAGTCCATCATCAGACCGATGGTGCCGGTGGGGGCGAGCACGCTGGCCTGGGCGTTGCGGAAACCGTTCTTCCGGCCGAGGCGCAGCACGTCCTGCCACGCCTCCGTGGCGGCGGCCCACACCGGGGTGTCCAGGTCGTCCACGCGGGCGGCCGCGCCGTTGGCGTCGGCGTGCTGCGTCATGACGCGGTTGTGGGCGTCGGCGTTGCGGGCGTAGCCCTCGTAGGGGCCGACGATCGCGGCCAGCTCCGCCGAGCGGCGGTAGGCGGTGCCCGTCATCAGGGAGGTGATGGCACCGGCGAGCGCGCGGCCGCCGTCGGAGTCGTAGGCGTGCCCGGTGGCCATGAGCAGGGCGCCCAGGTTGGCGTACCCGATGCCGAGCTGGCGGAACGCCCGCGTCGTCTCCCCGATCTTCTCGGTCGGGAAGTCGGCGAAGCAGATGGAGATGTCCATCGCCGTGCTGACCAGCTCCACGACGCGGGCGAAGCGCTCGGCGTCGAAGGACTGGTTGCCCGCGTCGTCGTCGTGCAGGAACTTCATCAGGTTCAGCGAGGCGAGGTTGCACGAGGAGTTGTCCAGGTGCATGTACTCGCTGCACGGGTTCGAGGCGCTGATGCGGCCCGACTCCGGCGACGTGTGCCAGTGGTTGATGGTGTCGTCGTACTGGATGCCCGGGTCGGCGCAGACGTGCGCGGCCTCGGCCATCTTGTGGAACAGCGTCCGGGCGTCGACCTCCTCGATGACCTCGCCGGTCATCCGGCCGCGCAGCCCGAAGGAGCTGCCGGACTCGACGGCCCGCATGAACGCGTCGGTCACGCGGACCGAGTTGTTCGCGTTCTGGTACTGGACGGAGGTGATGTCGTCCCCGCCCAGGTCCATGTCGAAGCCCGCGTCGCGCAGGGCGCGGATCTTCTCCTCCTCCTTCACCTTGGTCTCGATGAAGGCTTCGATGTCGGGGTGGTCGACGTCCAGCACGACCATCTTGGCGGCCCGGCGGGTGGCGCCGCCCGACTTGATCGTTCCGGCGGATGCGTCGGCACCGCGCATGAAGGACACCGGGCCCGAGGCGTTGCCGCCGGAGGAGAGCAGTTCCTTGGAGGACCGGATGCGGGAGAGGTTCAGGCCGGCACCGGAACCGCCCTTGAAGATCATCCCCTCTTCCTTGTACCAGTCCAGGATCGACTCCATGGAGTCGTCGACCGAGAGGATGAAGCAGGCCGAGACCTGCTGCGGCTGCTTGGTGCCGACGTTGAACCACACCGGGGAGTTGAAGGAGAAGACCTGGTGCAGCACGGCGTAGGCCAGCTCGTGCTCGAAGATCTCGGCGTCGGCCGGGGAGGCGAAGTAGCCGTGCTCCTCACCGGCGGCGCGGTAGGTCTTCACCACCCGGTCGATGAGCTGCCTGAGGCTGGTCTCGCGCTGCGGTGTGCCCACCGCGCCGCGGAAGTACTTGCTGGTGACGATGTTGACCGCGTTGACCGACCAGAAGTCGGGGAACTCCACGTCGCGCTGTTCGAAGTTCACCGAGCCGTCGCGCCAGTTGGTCATGACGACGTCACGGCGCTCCCAGACCACCTCGTCGTAGGGATGCACCCCGGGGGTGGTGTGGATGCGCTCGACCCGCAGGCCCTTCCCGGCCTTCGTGGCTCCCTTGTCAGCGCGGTCGGCCCTGCCGGCCTTGGCGCGGGTGCCTCGTGCCGGGCCGCTCGTCGTCTCTGTCATTCCGCCTCCCTGGTAAGGGCATAACGCCCTGATGTGCCCCGATTCTTCCCGGGTCACGGTATCGGTCTGCCGCCGGGCCGCGGTGCGCGGTCCGGTCACATTCGTGGGTGCCGCTCAGCAGGCGGCGGGCGGGGCTCCCGGACCGGGCGCGCCGTCGCCGTCCCCGCCGCCGGGGCCGGACGGCCGCGCCGCCTCACGCAGTTCCCCGATCGCCGCCTCGAAGTCCTCCAGCGAGTCGAACGCCCGGTAGACGGACGCGAACCGCAGGTACGCGACGAGGTCGAGCTCCCGCAGCGGGCCGAGTATGGCGAGCCCGACGTCGTGGGTGGACAGCTCGGCGCTGCCGGTCGCCCGTACCGCCTCCTCGACCCGCTGGCCGAGCTGGGCGAGGGCGTCCTCGGAGACCGGTCTGCCCTGGCACGCCTTGCGGACCCCGGCGATCACCTTGTCCCGGCTGAACGGCTCGGTGACGCCGCTGCGCTTGATCACCGTCAGCGACGCGTTCTCCAGCGTCGTGAAGCGGCGGGAGCAGTGCGGGCACTGGCGGCGACGGCGGATCGCGGCGCCGTCGTCGGTCGTCCTGCTGTCCACGACCCGGCTGTCGGGGTGTCTGCAGAAGGGGCAGTGCACGGCGATCCACCTTCCTTGACCCACGGCGCGCGGCATGACGACAGAGCTCCGCCGGGCCCTGCGAGAGCCCCTGGAACAGGCCACCAGCATAGGCGATGCTCCTCGCCGCGAACGCCGGGGGACACAACCTGTTGGGCCCGTGTCTCAGGTGACCACTAGATGTGGTGGTCGCTCCGTGATGACGTCATGACACAGGAGTACCGGGCCGGACGGCGCGGACGGGGGCGGACGGCGCCGTCCGGGCCACGGGACCCGGCCGGCGCGGTGCACGGCCCGGGGTCTCCCGGGTCCGGCCCCGGACGCCCGCGAGAGCGTACCGCAGCCGGACCCGCACAACGGGAGCGACCGGGCCGTCGCGTATACAAGGAGGACCCTGATCACGTCAGCCGATCGGCGATATTTCACTCGAACGTGTGTTTGGCGCAACCTTTCGAAACCAACTACCGTTGTGCCACAGGGAGAACAGTTCGAAAGGGGTGCCGACGACCGTGACCACCACCGCAGACAGCGCGACGCTCACTGCCCAGGACGTCACCGAGGAACACATCGATCCGGCACGGACGGGCCAGGAGGCCGAGGCCCCGCTCGTCGGCGCCGGAGACCGGTCCGCGCCCAGGCCAGGGCGCGCGCTGCCCGGGCGGCCACCGGGAATCCGCGCCGACAGCACCGGCCTCACCGACCGGCAGCGCCGCGTCATCGAGGTCATCCGCGACTCGGTGCAGCGGCGCGGGTACCCCCCGTCGATGCGCGAGATCGGCCAGGCCGTCGGGCTGTCCAGCACCTCATCGGTGGCACACCAGCTCATGGCACTCGAACGCAAGGGCTTCCTGCGGCGCGATCCGCACCGGCCCCGCGCCTACGAGGTGCGGGGCTCCGACACCCCGAGCACCCAGACCACCGACACCACGGGCAAGCCCGCCGCCTCCTACGTGCCGCTCGTCGGCCGGATCGCGGCCGGCGGCCCCATCCTGGCCGAGGAGTCCGTCGAGGACGTCTTCCCCCTGCCGCGCCAGCTCGTCGGCGACGGCGAACTGTTCGTGCTCAAGGTCGTCGGCGACTCGATGATCGAGGCGGCCATCTGCGACGGGGACTGGGTCACGGTCCGCCGCCAGCCCGTCGCGGAGAACGGGGACATCGTCGCCGCCATGCTCGACGGCGAGGCCACCGTCAAGCGGTTCAAGCGCGAGGACGGCCACGTCTGGCTCCTCCCCCACAACGCCGCCTACCAGCCCATCCCCGGCGACGAGGCCACCATCCTGGGCAAGGTCGTCGCCGTCATGCGCCGCGTCTGACACGCACCGCCGCCCCGGACGCGGTGAACCCCGGGGACCTCTGCGCCGGTCCCGGGGTTCACCGCGTCCGGCCTCAGGAGGCGTCCCCGGCCGCCGCGTCGATCGCCGCGAGGGAGCGGCGTACCTGCTCGCCGTTCGTGGTGTACCAGAAGTCCGGCATGGAGGACCGCAGGAAGCCGCCGTAGCGGGCCCGCGCCAGCCGGGAGTCCAGCACGGCCACCACGCCACGGTCCCCGGTGGCCCGCACGAGCCGCCCCGCGCCCTGGGCCATTAGCAGCGCCGCATGGGTGGCGGCCACCGCCATGAAACCGTTGCCGCCGCCCTCTTCGACGGCCTTCTGCCGCGCGCTCATCAACGGGTCGTCGGGGCGGGGGAACGGGATGCGGTCCATCACCACGAGCTGGCAGCTCGCCCCCGGCACGTCCACGCCCTGCCACAGCGACAGCGTGCCGAACAGGCAGGTGCGCGGGTCCTCCGCGAAGCGGCGGATCAGCTCGCCGAGCGTCTCCTCGCCCTGGAGCAGCACGGGCACGTCCAGCCGTCCGCGCAGCTCCTCCGCGGCCGCCTGTGCGCCCCGCATCGAGGAGAACAGCCCGAGGGTGCGCCCGCCCGCGGCCTGCACGAGGGACGTCAGCTCCGCCAGCATGTCGCCGCGCCCGCCCTCGCGCCCCGGCGGGGACAGGTGCTGGGCGACGTAGAGGATGCCCTGCTTGCGGTAGTCGAACGGTGAACCGACGTCCAGCCCGCGCCACTCGGGCGCGTCCTGACCGTGTTCGCCCTCCGGAGCCAGGCCCAGGGACGCCCCCACGCCGTTGAAGTCCCCGCCGAGCCGGAGGGTGGCGGAGGTGAGCACCACCGAACGCTCCGCGAACAGCTTCTCCCTGAGCAGCCCCGACACGCTCAGCGGCGCGATGCGCAGGGACGCGCCGAACCGGTCGTGGCGCTCGTACCAGACGACGTCGTACTCGGAGCCTGCCAGCACCCGTTCGGCCACGGCGTGCACGTTCTCCACGGTGGCGACGGCCTGCTTGCGCACCGCGTCCTCGTCCTGCACCGACGCGTCGCGGGTGTTGCCCAGCGCGGTCAGGCAGGTGCGGGCGGCGTCGCGGAGCGCGGCCAGCGCGTAGCCCAGATCCTCCGGGATCTCCTCAAGGCGGCCCGGCAGCGCCAGCTCCATGACCCGCTCGAAGCTCTCGGACGCGGTGAGGAGCTGGTCGGCCGCCTTCTCGTCCACCAGCTTCGCCGCCCGGCGCACGGCCCGGTTGACGCCGCCGGGTGTCAGCTCGCCGGAGGCGGCGCCCGTCACCCGGGAGACGAGTTCGTGGGCCTCGTCCACGATCAGGACCTCGTGGCCCGGCAGGACGGGCGCGCCCTCGATCGCGTCGATCGCCAGCAGCGCGTGGTTGGTGACGACGACGTCCGCGAGCCGGGCCCGCTCCCGGGCGGCCTCGGCGAAACACTCCGCGCCGTAGGCGCACTTGCTCGCGCCCAGGCACTCCCGCGAGGTGACCGACACCTGCGCCCAGGCCCGGTCCGACACGCCCGGTGAGAGGCCGTCGCGGTCCCCCGTCTCCGTCTCGTCGGCCCAGTCCCGCAGGCGCAGCAGGTCCTTGCCGAGCCTGCTGCTCGCGCCGCCCGTCACGGCGGCGGCCTGCGCGGCCTCGAACGGGTCGAAGAGGCCGTCCTCCTCCTCGGCGGGCACGCCCTCGTGCAGCCGGTGCAGGCACAGGTAGTTCGAGCGGCCCTTGAGCATGGCGTACTGCGGGCGGCGGCGCAGCAGCGGGTGCAGCGCCTCGACGGTGCGCGGCAGGTCCCGTTCGACGAGCTGCCGCTGGAGGGCGAGGGTGGCCGTGGCGACGACCACCCGTTCCCCGTGCGCCAGCGCGGGCACCAGGTAGCCCAGTGACTTGCCGGTGCCGGTGCCCGCCTGGATCAGCAGGTGCGTGCCCGCGTCGACGGCCTGTGCCACCGCCTCGGCCATGGCGACCTGGCCGGGCCGCTCGGTGCCGCCGACCGCGGTGACGGCGGCGTGGAGGAGTTCGGGGAGGGCGGGGCCGCCGTCTGCTGCTGCGCTCATAGGGCTGACACCCTACGCCGTGGCACCGACAGCGCGCCCGCCCGCTCACCCAGCGTGCGGATCACGGCGTGTGCAGGGGGTTGGGGACGGTGCCCTCGACCACGGCGTGCGGACGCCGGGGGCGGTCCCGGTAGCCGTCGGCGTACAGCCGGTTGCGGTTCAGGCACAGCCGGCCGATGCGCGGGGTCAGCAGGTCGAACTGCTCGAAGCGGGGTTTCAGCTCGGGGAAGCGCTGCTGGTGGGCGAGGACCGCCTCGCGCACCAGCCCCCAGAACTCCTTCTCGGGCACCGCCAGCTGGTCGGCGCACAGGGGCGCGAGGTACCGGAAGACGCCGACGAGCAGCCCGGTGTGGATGAACTGCGTGAGGAAGTCCGGCGGCTCGGTCAGGAGCGTGTCGCGGACGGTCTCGGGCAGGTCCGCCAGCTCGGGCAGCGGCTCGGCGCTCAGGTTGACGTCGTCGACGAAGTCCTTGACGGCCAGCCGCACCGGCACGTCGTCCTCGTCGAAGACGACGACGGCGTTCTCGCCGTGCGGAGAGAACACCGTGCCGTAGCGGTAGAGGAAGTGCAGCAGTGGCGGCAGCAGCGCCTGGAAGAGGCGCCGCAGCCACTCCCGTCCCGGCAGTCCGGAGCGCCGGACGAGTTCGGCGGTGACCGCGCGTCCGGCGGCGTCCGTGTGCAGCAGGGCGGCGAGGCTGCGCGCCCGCTCCCCGGGGGCGAGGTAGGGCCCCACCGGCTCGCGCCAGATGCAGCCGAGCAGCTCGCGGTACTGGTAGGGGACCGTGGGCAGCCGGTCGTACAAGGGGTGCTCGACGGTGACCGAGGCGACCTCCCCGAGCAGGATCACCCGGGTCTCGTCGCACAGGAACGGGTCGCCGTCGCGCAGGGCGTGGATCCAGCGGGTGACGGCCGGGGCGGCCAGGGTCCGCTCGGTGGGCAGTCCGCGCCACACCAGGGTGTTGAGCACCGACAGCGGCAACTTGACGCTCCGCCGGTGCGGGCGGCTGAGGTTGAGGAAGGTGCGCACGGACTGCTGCGGCAGCCGCAGGTCCTCGTCCGCGGGCAGCGGGATGATCGCGGAGTCGGCCACCTGCGGGGCGAACAGGGGGGCGATCGTCTCGTCCCACTGCCAGGGGTGCACGGGCAGCCACAGGTAGCGGTGCGGGTCGCGGCCGCGGTCGCTGACGGCGCGGGCGAAGGCGTCGCGGGTGTGGTCGGGCAGTTCCTCCGCGTAGAGCCGCTCGGCGGTGGGCAGCGCGGGTATGCCCCGGTAGTGCGCGAGGTCGCGGTGGACGGCGAGCCAGGGCAGCCGGGCGGCGGTGCGCGCCTCGGGCGTCCAGCGTCCGGCGTCCGTGGCGGAGAAGCCGAGCCGGCCCTTGCTGGCGACGAGCCAGGGGTGCCCGGTGAGGTGCCCCTCCAGCGCGGCGTAGTCCAGGTCTGCGAGGGCCGCGGCGTCGGGGGCGGCGTCGGCCAGGCGCACGTCGGCGCTGAGGGTCGCCGTCAGCTCGCGCAGCAGGTGGCCGAGGGTGTCCCCGGGCAGACGCAGCAGGGTGTCGTGGGCCTGGGTGAGGAAGGCCAGCGGGTCGGCGGAGGGGGTGAGCGAGGCCGGGTCGACGCGCCAGTGCCCGTAGGCGCCGCGCCGGGCGCGGAAGCGGTAGACGGGGCCGCCGGGGACAGCCAGGCGGTAGCGGGCGGGCAGTCCTTCGGGCTCGGGGGTGAGGATGCCCTCGTAGGCGAACTCGCCGAGCAGTTTGGCGAACATCTGGCGGGCGGCCCGTGTCCAGGCGGTGGCGGACGCGGCTGATGACGGTGGCATGTGCGTTCTCCTCGGTGGGCGACGGAGCCGGACGGACGGTCAGTACCGGCGGGAACGACGTGCGGTGGTGCGGCTTCGGGGCGCGGCGTCAGGGTGCCGCGTGGGCCTCCCGGTCCCGGACGACGAGCGCGGCGCGCTTGTCGGGGAGGTCGATCTCGGCGGCGACCCGGAACCCGGCCGCGCGGAAGGCGGAGACGGACGCGGCGTTGCGCACGTCCGGCTCGGCGAGGACGCGGTGGCACTCCGGCCGGTGCCGCAGGAGGAGTTCGGCGGTCGCCCGCAGCAGCGCGGTGCCGAGGCCCCGTCCGCGCCGCTCGGCCGGGCCGATGAGCAGGTGGACGCCGGTGTCGTGCGGGCGGGTGGGGAAGTGCCGGGCGAGCGGGTCGAGATCGGCGCGGTAGATCTCCCAGTAGCTCATGGGGACGCCGTCGAGCACGCCCAGGCAGGGCACGCTGCGCCCGTCGCCGTCGAGCTGTCCGCGCAGGTGGGCGCCCGTCCGTTCCGGCGGCCCGGCCAGGCCCCAGAAGGCGTGTACGGCCGGGTCGTTCATCCACCGGGTGATCACGGGCAGGTCCCGGCCCAGGCGGACGGGCACGAGCTGGAAGGCGCCCGCGGCACACGTCACCGGCGGCCAGTCGGCGATGGCGCCGAGCAGTTCGGACGGCGGCGGACCGTCGCCGGGCGGTGCCTCGCCGTCGCCGGGAGCCGCAGGTCCGTCACCGGGGGCCGCAGGTCCGTCGCCCTCCGCCGCGGTGAGGTCCGGCGGGAGGCGCAGGTCGAGGGTGTCGTCGTTGCTGGTGTCCCAGGCGGCCCAGGCGGCACCGGCGGCACCGGCGTCCTGCGGGGCGCCGGACGCGTGGTCGCCGCCGGGGCCCCGGGCGTCCGCCGGGCGGGCGCGGCCAAGGTCGCCGCCGGGCGCGGACCGGGGGGCCGGTCTCGGTTCCCCGGTGTCCGTTGCGGGGTCAGTGGACGGCACGGCGCAGCCTCCTTCCGGCGGTCGCCGCTAGCGGACGGCGAGCGGGTTGGTGAGCGTGACGTAGACGGACTGGGTGTCCACCGGACCGACCAGTTCGTCCAGTCCGTGCAGCCGCGTCAGCAGGTTGGCCTTGCAGCGCAGGGCCGGAGCGTCCAGCAGCAGCCGGGGCAGGGGGGAGCCGGGCCCGCCGCTGTCCGCGCCGGTGGCCTGCCGCGCGAGGAAGCGGCGCGTCCCGGCGAGCAGCAGTTCCTCGTCCACCCCGAGCTGGGACCCGAACGCGCCGATGAGGCCGAGCACGTGGTTGATGCCGAGGTAGTAGGCGAACCGTTCGTCGCAGACGGCGTCGGGCACGAAGGAGTCGCTCTCCTCGCCCACGCCGGGCACCCGCCGCTGGAGGGCCGTCCGGTGCGAGGCGCGGAAGTAGTAGCCCTGGTTGTCGCGGTAGCGGCCCCCGCACGGCCAGCCGTCGGGGTCCAGGAGGACGACGGTGTTCTGCTGGTGGGCCTCCAGTGCGATGCCGGCGTGCGCGTCCAGCCACAGCACCGGGGCGACGACCGCCTCCAGGTGGCGCAGGAACCACTCGACGGCGACGGCGGGCACCGTCCGCGCGGTGCGCCGGGCGAGCCGCTGCACGGTGTCGGCCAGGCGCGAGCGCATCGGATGGCCGGGCACGCCCGGCCAGGGGCGGGGCGAGGTCAGGGAGGCGACGCACACCGCGTCGTCCCCCGGCCCGAAGGGCTGGTGCCGTACGACCGTGTCCAGCCCCGGCACGGGCCGGCCGTCCGGCCCGTTCACGCCGATCCAGGCGGGATCGCGGACGATGTCGAAGCCGGACGGGCCGGGGAAGGCCGCCCGCCACCGCGTGCCGAGCCCGCTGCGCAGGAGCCGGTGCACGTCCACGCCCCGCAGCGCTTCCTTGCGGAGGTTCTCCCGCCGGGAGTTGGTGATGCGCACCGCGAGGGAGAGCTTGAGCATCGCGGGCGCTCCGGGGCGGGCCACGGTGCGCACGGACGACGTGGGGTGCCAGGGCCCTCCGTGCGGGCCGAGGTCGTGCAGCAGCCCGGCGTCGAGGAGGGCCGTGACGGCGGGGCGGTGCCGCACCGTGCGGGCCTGCCAGGGGTGCAGGGGCAGCGCGACGGTGTCCGGCGGCAGCCGGAGCCCGTCCCCGGCCAGGCGCGCGGTCAGCCGTTCGGCCGGGACGGGGCGTCCGCCCTCCGTCCACGCCGAGTCGGCGGCGAGGACGGAGCGCTCGACGGCCAGCCAGTGCAGGGGGAACGCGCCGCGCAGCTCCGGGGAGTACCGCGCGTCCTCCTCCTCGCAGAGCCCCTCGCGGCTCTTGGGCGCCGGATGCATCGGATGGCCGAGGACGAGGGCCTGTTCGCCGGTGAGGAACGGGTCGGCCTCCGGTGGCGGGGCCGGGTCGGCGCGGCGCGCGGCCAGGTAGCGGGCCGTGTGGCGCACCGAGTCCGCGACCCGGCCCACCAGGTCGGCGGATTCCCCCGCGGGGGAGTCCGCGTCGCGGGCGTGGGCGGCCTCGCGGGCGATGAGCGCGGCGAGCGCGGCGGCGTCCAGCGGTGCGGCGTCCGCCGGGGCGGATTCCAGCCGGGGCGGGCCGAAGCGGTGCCAGCCGGTGGCCGACCAGTACCGCACGGGGACGCGCAGCGTGGTGCCGGTGGCGGCGAGGGGCATTCGCAGGACGTCGCCGGCGGGCGGCGGCACGGCCGTCTCCCTGATCCAGCAGCGGAGCAGGTTCTCCACGCCGGCGGCGTCGGCGGCCCGCGCCGGGTCCGGATCGTCCAGGGGGTCGGCGCCGCTTCGGACGGGGGCGCGGTGCGCGGCGCCCGCGGCGGCGGCGGGACCGGCGGCGCGGCGGGCCTGCCGGGGCACGGTGGGGTCGAGCAGCCGGGCGAGCGGCTGGCGCGCCGGGGAAGGAGCCCCCGGTGCGGACTCGTCCTCCGCGTCGGAATGTGCGTTCACCAAACCTCCCTGAACGTGCGGCGACCGCTGGGCAGCCCGTACGGAGTAACGACGGGGAGAGCGAAGGAGCACGGCCCCGGACGGAATCGTCCGGGGCGGCCGGGGAACCGCCGCCCCGGCCACCGCCGTCGTACGCGTCACCGGCATAGTGGGGTGGCGCCGCCGCGAGTGCGGTGCATGACAAGCCACGCAGCGTGATCCGTCCAGGGGGAGTTCGTTCATGTCGTCCAAGCGCATGGCCATCCGGCGCCGTCCGGCGCTGGCCGCCGCGGCCGCCGCCGCAGCCTTCGCGGTGTCCGTCACGGCCTGCGGTCCCGGTGAGGGGGCCGAGGCGGACACCGACGCCAAGCCCACCGCGGCGGCGCCCGGCGCCCTCCTCCCCGAGGAGCTGGGCCTGCCCGAGGACCTTCCCTTCAGCCTGGAGGACCTGAAGGCGTGGAAGGAGGGCAAGTGGGACGACTGGGACCCGGACGGCTGGCTCGGTGACGCCAAGGAGTTCATCAATCCGGTCATCGAGGACCTCTGGGACCGGCAGCGGATGCGGGACGCCGAGGAGCCCGACCGCGAGGTCGGCGAGGACGAGATCGGCGGCACCCCGGACGGGGACGGCGCGGGGGCGGCCGAGGACGAGGGCGTCACCGACCCCGAGCCGGCGAAGGTGGACGCGGCGGCGGTGCCGGTGCCCTACACCGAGAGCGCGGCGGCGCACGGCAAGGTGTTCATGGACACCCCCGGCGGGCAGATGGTGTGCTCCGGCACGGTCGTGCGGGACCCGGCGAACCCGGGCCGGTCCAACCTGGTGGCGACGGCCGGGCACTGCGTCCATGGCGGCAAGGGCAAGGGCTGGTTCCGCAACGTCGTCTTCGTGCCCGGCTTCAACCACCGGGGGCTGCCCGCCGCGGAGCTGGAGACGGCGCCGGAGGAGGACGTCCTGCCGCACGGCATTTGGTGGGCCGGTGAGGCGGCGACGACGGACCACTGGCGCGCGGAGGGTGCCGAGCAGGGCGGCGCGGGCGCGCAGCAGGACTTCGCCATGCTGGAGGTGAGCCGGGAGGACGGGGCCGGCTCCTCGCTGGAGGAGACGGTCGGCGCGGCCGTCACGGTGAACTTCAGCCTGCCCACGGTGAGCACGCTGGGCGAGCTGACGGCCCGCGGCTACCCGGCGGCACCGCCGTTCGACGGCAGCGCCATGTACCACTGCGCGGACGCCCCCGGGCGGCTCACCATCGACCCCGAGCAGCCCACCATGTACCGCATCGGCTGCACCATGACCGGCGGCTCCTCGGGCGGCGGCTGGATCGCCAGGGGCCCCGGCGGCGAGGACGAGCTGTACTCGGTGACGTCCATCGGACCGGTCACGGCCACGTGGCTGGCCGGTCCCCGGCTGGGCGCGGACGCCAAGGGCGTCTTCGACGCGGTCAGCGGCTGACCGCGCGGAGGGGTGCGCCGCCGCGGCGGGGCGCCCCTCTCCCGGCGTCGCGGAGCCGCCCCGCTCGGTGGCGTCCCGCCGCCGCGTTCCACGCCACCTCCTGGCCACCTCTTGACGTTCGCAGGAGAACCCGCCATGCCCTTTCTCCGTACGGCCCGAGGCCGGCGTCCGCTGCTGCCCGCGGTGGCGTCCGCCGTCGCGCTGGCGCTGGCTCTCACCGCGTGCGGTCCCGCGGAGGAGGACTCCGGCGCGGACACGGCGGCGGACGTCCGCCCCGCCGCCTCCGCCCCCGGCACCGACGACGGTCCCGGTACGGACGACGGTCCCGGTACGGACGACGGTCCCGGACGCGACGAGCGGCTGCCCGGCGGCCTCCCGGACGCCGTGCGGGACCTGGACGGGTGGCGAGGCGGCGGCTGGCGGGACTGGGACGCCGGGAACTGGCCGCGTGACGCCCAGGACTTCGTCAACCCCTACGTCAAGGGCGTGTGGGACGCCGCCCGGATGCGCGACGCCGGGGACAACCACCGGGGCGTCACCGCGGATGAGCTGGCCACCGCCTCGGCGGCCACCGGCACCGACCCCGAGCCGCGGGCCGTCGAGGCGAGCGAGGTGGCACGGCCCTACCACGAGCACGCGGCGCCGGTGGGCAAGGTGTTCATGGACACCCCGCGCGGCCCCATGGTCTGCTCCGGGACGGTCGTGCGGGACCCGGCGAACCCGGGCCGGTCGAACCTGGTGGCCACCGCGGGCCACTGCGTGCACGGAGGCGGCGACGAGGGGTGGTACCGCAACATCGTGTTCGTGCCGTCATACAACGACCGGGGGCGCCCGGCCGGCCAGCTCGGCGGCGCGCCCGCGCACGAGGTGGCCCCCTACCGGATGTGGTGGGCCACCTGGGCCCAGACGACGTCGTACTGGATCGAGCGGGGCGACGCCGTCTCGGGCGCGGAGGGCGCGGCGCAGGACTTCGCCGTGCTGCACGTCGAGCCGGAGGGCGGCCCGGGGCGGTCCCTGGAGGAGACGGTCGGCAACGCGCTGCGCGTCAACTTCGACGCGCCGCGCCCCCGGGAGCTGGCCGGGCTCAGCTCCTACGGCTACCCGGCGGCGGCGCCGTACGACGGCGCGCTGATGTACACCTGCACCGACCGCCCCGGGCGGCTGACGGTCGACCCGGCGCAGCCCGCGCTGTACCGCATCGGCTGCACGATGACCGGGGGCACGTCCGGCGGCGGCATGTACGCCACCGGCGCCGACGGCAGGGCGGAGCTGGTGTCGGTGAACGCGATCGGGCCGCGCCCGACCACCTGGCTCGCGGGCCCGTACCTGGGCGCGGCCGCGGAGGGCGTCTTCGACGCGGTCAGTGAGAGGTTCGCGGACGGCGGCTGACCGCCACGCGGGCACGACGGCGGCGGGCCCGCACGCCGGGTGCCGGGACCGCCGCCGGGTGGCGCCGCGCTCAGACGGCCGCGAACGGGCTGCGCACGGTGTCGCTGCCGGGGACGGGCGCGGACGCGTCGTCGCCCAGCTCCACGATCCGGTTCCCCGCGTCCACGTGCACGACCCGGGGCCGGTACGCGCGAGCCTCGGCGTCGTCCATCTGCCCGTAGCTGATGAGGATCACCAGGTCGCCCGGGTGCACGAGGTGGGCGGCGGCCCCGTTGATCCCGATCACGCCGGAGCCCCGGCGGCCCTCGATGACGTACGTCTCCAGGCGGGCACCGTTGGTGATGTCGACGATGTGGACCATCTCGCCGGGCAGCAGGTCCGCGGCGTCCAGCAGATCGGCGTCCACGGTGACGGACCCCACGTAGTGGAGGTCAGCCTCGGTGACCGTGGCCCGGTGGATCTTGGACTTGAACATTGTACGCAACATCGAAGCACTCCCACAAGTAGGCTCCCTGCCTGCGTTCTTGCAGGTCAAGGGCTGTTTCGACACCCTACAACGAGTCACATGTTCGGGCAGCTGTCCCCAGCTTTTTCAGGACTCATGCTGACCACTTGCTGACCTTCCCGGCGCCTCGTCAGGTGACTGGAGGAGGGCTTCGCCCACTCTCGCCGAACCCGCCGTGGCGACGGCCCAAGCCTACGCAGCACCCCTCGAAGGACGTCCGTGATCATCGTCACCCGGACGGCCTGGACGACGGTCAGGAGCCAAGGCGCTCGGCCGGAAGCCGGACCACGCGCCGCCCTGGGGCAGCTGGCACAGGCCCCTCGCATCCCGTCTCGAAGGAGGAGGCGCCCACAGCTCCATGAATTTGAGCGGCCGAAGCAGCGCGGCTGCACAGCGGCGGATCGCCGGTTAGCCAAACCGGCGATTCTCACGACCATGGCTGTGGCTCGTCCGGTGACTCCTGGCGGTGGCACAGGGCGGGCGTCAGGGACGTTTGAGGGACCACGCCCAGCGGTGACAGCGACAGCACGTCCACGATCCGGCGCGGAGCTTCCAACCGCGTCGGGCTCAGCAGGACACACCCGATAAACCGACCATCAACCACGCGACTCAGGACATCGGCGGCAATGCCGCTTCCCCAACGCGAAGTGCCTCCACGAGTCCGGGAACCCGATTGTTGTGACCGGACGTGCGCATGAACCTCGCGCACATCTCGGTGATCGTCAGCGGTCTCCTGCCGGGCCACCAGCCCGGCACCACCAGAAGCGGTTCTGGAGGCTGAGGGCGCGGGCGCATCGTGGGAGGTCATGGCCGCGAAGGTAGGTCGCGGGGTGGCTCATGCGCGAAGCAATTGCGCACCAGGTGGCAAGGCCCTTGATCATCGCTCGGGGGCTCGGAGGGCTTCAGAACGCCGCGGACAGCCCGCACAGGGCCGGAAAGGATCATGTGCGCCGGGCAGGTGGGGTCGGACGTCGGTACGGGTGGCGGCGGGTGATGCGTGACCGCGGGACCGGTCCCCGGCTGCGGTGTCCGCCGTTCCGGGTGTCCGGCACGGCGGACACCCGCCTTGCGTCTATTGCCGCTCGTCGGCGCTCAGCTTCAGCCGCTGGTGGACCAGACGGGCGAAGTGGGCCAGGGTGCGTCCGGTGGCCAGGTCGGCCGGTCCGAGGCGGATGTCGAACAAATCCCGGGCCTGCATCAGGAACTGCATCCCCAGCAGCGAGTCCAGTCCGAAGTCGGTGACGTTGACCGTGGGCTCGAGATTGGCCGGGTCGGCCTGCAGGACACCGGCGAGGAGCTGGGTGATCACGTCGGTGATCTTGCGCACCGCCTCGTCCGCCGGGAGGTCCGCCAGCGCGTTCAGGAGCTCGTTGCGGGCGTCCGGGGACGCCGCGGAGGACGCCGGAGCCAGCGGGGCGAACCGGGGGGTGGCCAGGGCAGGCAGCAGATGACGTGCGGTCCCCCAGCGGTAGCGGCCCGCTCCGGCGACGTCGGTGCCCGCGGCCAGGAGGTGGCCGGCGGTGGTCAGGACCTCGGTGGGGGTGAGCAGCTCGAGGCCGCGTCCGGCCATGGCGGCCTCCATGCCGCTGCGGGCGACGTAGCCGGTTTCGCCGATCGGCCCCCAGGCCAGCGCCGTACCCGTCCGGCCGGCGGCGCGCCGTGCCCGGGTGAGGGCCTCCAGGTAGGCGTTGGCCGCCGCGTAGGCGGACTGTCCCGGGTTTCCGATAGTGGCGGAGACGGACGAGTACGTGAGGAACAGGTCCAGGTCGCGGTCGGCCGTGAGGTGGTCCAGCAGGGCAGCGCCCGCCGCTTTGGGGGCCAGTACGGCGGCGAACCGGTCGTCGGTGAGGTCGGACAGCACCGCGTCGTCTATGTGCATCGCCGCGTGCACGATGCCACGCAGGGGGTGCCCGGTGGCGTCCACGGCGTCGAGGACCCGGCGCAGCGACGCTTCCTCGGTGACGTCGGCAGCGTGTGCGGTGGCCTGCACACCGCGGTCGGTGAGTTCCCGGAGCAGGGTGTGCGCACCGGAGGCGTCGGGTCCGCTGCGGGAGAGCAGGGCCAGGTGCCGGGCCCCGCGGTCGGCCAGCAGGTGGGCGGTGGCGGCGCCGAGCCCGCTCAGTCCACCGGTGATCAGGTAGGTGCCCTCGCCGTCGAGGCGGAGGGAGCCGCGTACGGGTTCGACGGGGACGGGTTCGTCCAGGGGGTCGAAGGTGACGACGACCTTGCCGGTGTGCCGGGAGTGCTGCAACAGGTGGAAGGCCTCGTCGACACGGGCGGCGGGATAGGCCGAGTGGGGCAGGGGCCGGTAGGCGCGGGATCCGACCGCCGCGTCGAAGACCTCGACGAGCCGGGTGCGCAGGGCTGGGTCGTCCACGACGGCGTCCAGGTTGAAGCCGATGAAGGTGAGACTGCGGTGGAAGGGGCGAAGCGTGATCGGATTGTTGAGGAGGATGTCCCTCTTGCCGAGCTCGATGAACCGGCCGTTGGGGCGCAGGAGGTCCAGGCCCTGGGCGATGGCCTCGCCGCTGAGGGAGTTCACCACGACGTCCACGCCCTGACCACCGGTCAGCTCCCGCACTCGGGGGACGAAGTCCAGGCTGCGGGAGTCGAGCACGTGCTCGACGCCGAGCGTGCGCAGCAGGTCCCGTTTGGTCTCCGTGCCGGCGGTGGCGATGACGCGGGCGCCCTGCCGGCGGGCACACTGCAGGACGGCCAGGCCCACCGCTCCGGCTCCGCCGTGAACGAGCACGGTCTCCCCGGCACCGAGACGGGCCTGGTGGACCAGGGTCTGGTGGACGGTCAGGAAGGCGACGGGGAAGGTCGCCGCCTCCGTGAAGCTCATCTCGTCGGGAATGCGGACGACGGCGAAGGCGGGGGTCGTGGCGTGCGAGGCGAGTGCGGCGGGCACGAGTCCGCAGACCCGGTCACCGGCCTTCAGATCCCGTACCCCCGCTCCCACGGCACGCACGATGCCGGCACCGTCGGTGCCCAGCCCGCGGCCGAGCGGACTGTTCTCCACCGCTTCGGGCGGAAGCAGGCCGTTGGCCCGCATGGGGTCGCGGTAGTTCAGGGCCACGGCCCGCATCTCCAGTAGCACCTCGCCCGGTCCCGGTTCGGGGGCGTCCGTCTGCCGCCAGACGAGCCGCCGGTGCAGGCCCGGGTCACGGGCTTCCAGAATGAACGGCGTACCGGCGGGGGCGCCCGGGGGCTCGTCCACTGGCTGCTGTACCTGCCGGGGCACGAACCGGCCCCGTGCGGTCAGAATGATCTCGTCCTCCAGAGCGCTTCGGTCGTCGTCGCCGGGTGTGAGAAGTTCGCCGGCCAGGCGGCGGGCGTCGGTGTCGGTGTCACCGGTGCGGTGGCAGGACAGGCGGCGCAGGCACAGGTCCGGGCGCTCGTTGGCGAAGGTGCGGCAGGCCGCCCAGACGGCCGCGTCCACCGGGTGCGTCGGCTGCTCCGGGGCGGGGAAGAGGCCGGTCGGGCGGGTGACGAGCCATACCTGAGGGCTGCTTCCGCCCTTCAGGCCGTCGCAGGCGGTGGCCAGGGAGCGCAGGAGGGCCGCGCGGCGGGTGGTCCGCGTGACGGTCTCGTGCGGGCCGGGGGCAGCGAGCAGCAGGACGACGCGCGGATCGGGGTCCGTGGGCAGGGCCGCCTTCCAGGCGGCGGCCTCGTCGGGCGCGATGATCACGGTGGCCTTCCCGAGGCGGGCGGCCAGAGCTCGCGCGGTCGCCGTCTCGGTGCCGTCCTCGACGGCGATCACCCAGGTGGTGCCCGGTACCGGCCGCGCTGTCTCGGTGGTGGCCACCGCCTGGCTGTGGTCCGCCGCGGCGAGAAGGACGGAGCGGTCCTCGGGCCCGGTCTGCACCACACCGGAGAAGCCGCACCGGTGCAGCAGCGGTGCCCACCGGTCCCGGGCGAGGATGCGGGACGCCGGACGCAGGGTGTGGTCCCCACGCTCCCAGAAATCGTTCAGCGTGCCGTACAGCAGGGCCTGGAGCGGGGCGTGATGCGGTTCGGTGGCCAGCAGGTGTCCGCCGGGGGCCAGCACGCCGTGCAGCCGGTGCAGGGTCGCGGCCAGGTCGGTGGTGGTGTGCAGGGCGTCGCCCGCGAGGACGAGGTCGAACCCGCCTCGGGGCAGACCCTGGTCGGCCGGATCGGCGTTAAGGTTCAGAGTCCGGTAGTCGACGAAATCATGTGCCGAGAAGCGGCGTTCGGCGCGGGCGAGGGTGCTGCCGGTGGGTGCGGTGCAGGTGTAGCGGGTCCGGTCGGCCGGCAGCACGGGCAGGACCGCGGCCGTCAGGGCGGTGGTGGTCGCACCGAACTCCAGGACGCGCAGCGGACGGTCAGCGGGCCAGCGGGCGACGATGTCACCGAGCAGGGCCTGCACGGCACGGTGGGCGAAGCGGTGGGTGGGACCGGACTCGTGGAGTTGCTCGTAGGCGCTGTCCCCGGTCGGCAGGAGTTCACGTGCGTCGGTGTGTCCCCGCACCACGTCGGGCAGCCGGCGCAGGTGCCGGTTGAGGAGCAGCGTCTCGGCGCCGTACGCGGGATGGTCCTCGACCAGGCCGCGCAGCAGGGCCTCGGCGTGGGTCTCCACGCCGGTCAGCCGCCAGGTCTCTTCTGCTGGCCGGGCGAGACCGTGCTCGGCCAGCAGGGGCAGCATCAGCCGCGCGAGCCGCCGGTGCCGCGGCTGGAGGCCCCCGGCCACCAGGTCGTCCATCGAGAACGGGGCCGCCGGGTCGGCGAGAAGACCGCGCAGCGTCCCGGCCCAGCAATGGGCGCCAGCCTGCTCGGCGGCCGCGGTGAACCGACGGTGGCCGCCGTCGTCCAGGGCAGTGCGGGCGGCGGCGATGCGCGGCTCGGCCGCGGACGCCACCTCGGTGGGCGTGGGATACGGGGAGGGCGGGGTGGCGGCATCCGGGTGGGGGGCGGCCCTCAGGACGGTGCGCTGGACGGTCAGCGGGGTGTGTTCGGTCAGGTGTGCCCGGCGGGTGCGGCAGCCGTCGATCTCGACGGTGACCGTGCCGTCGGGGTCGGCGTAGGTGATGTCCCAGCACATCTCGTTGGCGCTGCGGCTGCGGCGGCGCAGATGTACGACGCCGGTGGGCGCGGGGGTGCGCCACACGCGTACGGCTCCGAACACGGTCGGGAGGAAGGCGGCGGACTTCTCCGGCGCCTCGGCGAGAACCACGGTGGCCTGCAACGGCGCGTCGATCAGGACCGGGTGGGCGGTGTAGGCGTCGGCGGGGTGCTCCAGCCGGTAGCTGACCAATGCCTCTCCGTCGCCGGTGTCGACGCGGTCGATGAGCTGGAAGCCCGGCCCGCAGCGCAGACCGATGCCGTGGCACATGCGGTAGAAGCCCGGGCCGTCGACGCTCCGGTCGCAGCGTGCCCGGAGCGCACCGACGTCGAGCGGGGCCGGTGCCGTGCCGAGCAGGCTGCGGGCCTGTGCGCGTACCACGGGCAGGCACTCACCGCCGTGTTCCTCACGGACGCTGATGGTCACGGCGCCGTCGTCGGGGGTGACGGCGGTCTGCAGGGCGACCGGCGTCGGGTCCGGCCACCGCAGGGACAGCGGACGGCCGATCTCCAGGTGCCGTACCTCGACCGGACGGTCCATGGCCCGGCGACCGGCACTCAGGGCCATTTCCACGTAGGCGGCGGCCGGCATGAGGACGTCGCTGCCGATCCTGTGGTCGCCCAGCCAGGGCACCAGTTGCGGCTCGACGGTGCCGTGCCACACGGGGTGCGGGGCGGGCATCCGCTCCCCCACCAGCGGATGATCCAGCAGGCCGCTGCCGCTGGTGTGGGGGACCAGGTCGTGCGCGGTGCCGTGCCAGTGCCGTTCGTGCTGCCACGCGTAGGCGGGCAGGTCGACCACCCGGCCGGGGCGGGGGAAGTGGTGCCGCCAGTCGGTCGCGGTGTCGGCGGCGAGTACGGCGGCGACGGCCGCCGCGGTCTCGCGGAGGCCGTCCCCGTCGCGGTACAGGGTGGGGACGCAGATGGCGCCGGTGTGGCGCAGGTAGGGGCGCAGCACCGGGTGCGGTCCGATCTCGACCAGGACGCCGGCGTGCTCGGTGGCGAGGTGGGTGGCGGCCTCGGCGAACCGTACGGGCTCGCGGACGTTGCGCCACCAGTACGCGGCGTCGAGTTCGGGCCCGTCCAGCGGGGCACCGGCGACGGTGGAGACGAACGGGATGCGGGCCGGGGCGGGTTCGAGTCCGTCTAGGGCGTCGAGCAGTGGCTTTCTGATGGAGTCCATGGCCCGGCTGTGGAAGGCGTAGTCGAGGTCAAGTTCGCGGAAGAAGACGCCGCGGCCCGTGAGTTCGGATTCCCAGGCCGCGAGCGCGTCGGCGTTCCCGGCGACGGTCACGTCCCGGTCGCTGTTGATTCCCGCGATCTCCAGTGCGCCGTCGTGGCGGAGCAGTTCCTCGCGTGCCTGTGCCTCGGACAGGCCGACGGCGGCCATCCGGCCCCGGCCCGCCGTGGCGCCCTGGGTGCGGCTGCGTTCGGCGATCACCAGCGCGGCCTGTTCCAGGCTGAGGACCCCGGCGGCGAGGGCGGCGGCGACCTCGCCGACGCTGTGTCCGGTCACCGCCCGCGGGCGCACCCCGTGTGAGGCCAGCAGCGCGGTGAGGCCCACCTGCACGGCGAAGAGGGCGGGCTGGGCCACCTCGGTGCGCTGCCACTTCCGGGGGGAAGGGTGGGCCAGTTCCTTCGCCACCGACCAGCCCAGGTGGGGTGCGAGGGCCGCGTCGGCCTCCTGGACGGCCCTGCGGAAAACCGGTTCGCCCCGCAGCAGGTCGGCGGCCATGCCCGGCCACTGGGAGGCGTTGCCGGAGAACACGAACGCGATCCCGTCCCGCTCGCCGACGCGCACCATGGCCCCGCTCGCGGGTTCCGCGGCCGTCAGCCGGTCCAGCTGCCGGGCGGCATCTTGCGGGTCGGTGGCCAGTACGGCGGCACGGTGCGGGTGCGCGGTGCGCCGTACGGTGCTGGTGTGGGCCACGTCGTAGAAGTCCGCCGGCTCGGCGTTCCGCAGCCGCTCCGCCATACGGGCGGTCATCTGCTTCAGCGCCTTGCCGGACCGGGCGGAGACGACGAGTGGCAGGGGGCGCCCGTCCGGCACCGGGTTCGGCTCGGGCTGCCGCGTGGCGGGCGGCTGGACGACGACGGCGTGGGCGTTGGCTCCGCCGAAGCCGAAGGCGCTCACTCCGACGGCCGCCCTCTCCCCCGGGTCCAGCGGGACGGGGTTGACGGCGGGGGCCAGTCCCAAGGCGTCGAAGTCGATGCGGGGGTTGAGGGGAAGGGCGTGCAGGGACGCCGGCACCATCCGGTGGCGCAGGACCAGGATCGCCTTGAGCAGGCCGGCCATTCCGGCGGCGGGCTCCAGGTGGCCGATGTTCGTCTTCACCGAGCCGATCGGCAGCGGTCCGCGGCTGCGGCGCCGGCCCAGAGCCCGGCCGATGGCCTCGGCCTCCGCCGGGTCACCGGCCTGGGTGCCGGTGCCGTGGGCCTCGACGTACACCAGGTCGTCCGCGTCGATCCCGGCCTCCGCGTAGACCGTGTGCAGCAGCGCCTCCTGGGTCTCGGCGCTTGGCACGATCATTCCGGTGCTGCGGCCGTCGGTGTTGTTGCCGGTGGCGGCCAGTACGGCGTGGACGCGGTCGCCGTCCGCCACCGCGTCCGTGAGGCGCTTGAGGACAAGCACCGCGCCGCCCTCCGCGCGGACGAACCCGTCGGCGTCGGCGGAGAACGCCGCGCAGCGTCCGCGACGCGACAGCATGCCCGCGTAGGAGAATCCGGCGAAGGAGTAGGGGGTGGACAGTACGTTGACGCCGCCGACCAGGGCGACGCGGCCCGGGCCCTCGCGCAGAGTGCGGCAGGCCCGGTCCAGGGCGACCAGGGCGGAGGAGCAGGCCGTGTCCACGGCCATGCTCGGCCCACGCAGGTCGAAGGCGTACGACATCCGGTTCGCCGTGATGGACAGGGTGGCGCCGGGCATGGTGTGCGGGCTCGTGTGGTCCTGCATCATGGACAGGTGCACGCCGTACCCGGGGTCGGAGACGCCCACGTACACGCACGTGTCCGACCCGGCCAGTGACTCGGCGGGGATGGCGGCGTCGTCCATTGCCTCGGCGGCCATCTCCAGCAGCAGCCGCTGTTGCGGGTCGATGTGCCGGGCCTCCGCGGGTGACATACCGAAGTAGGCGGCGTCGAACGAGGCGACGTCCTGAAGAAAACCGCCGGCGGCAGTGTAGCTGCGGCCTGGCCGCACGCCTCCCGGGTCGACGGTCCGGTCGCGGGGCAGCCGGTCGGCGGGCATTTCACCGACCATGTCACGCCCGTCGCGCAGCACGGCCCACAGGTCGTCCAGATCGGTGATGCCTCCGGGAAGCCGGCACCCCACGCCCACCACCGCCACGGCCCGTTCACGCTGCTGCATCACCAAGTCCCCGCCCCTCACGCCGACTCACTGGCCTTCGTGCGGATTGAAGAGGATGAGGCGGGCCGGGAATGGAAGGATCCTGAATAAAGCACTCGTTAGAGTGAATGTCGTTACACGTACACCATGGCGGTTTCGCGCCGGTTACGGTGACCCGGTGCCCGATGCCCTCCGTGCCCGTATCGCCGCCGTTTCCACTCATCTTCCTTCTCGTTACCGGACCTTGGACGAAACCCGCGTCAAGATCACCCAGACGGGTGGCTACGCCCCGCCGCCCGGTCTGCTGGAGGATCTCACCGGTGTGCGCGGGGTCCATGTCCACGAGGACGGCGAGAACGCCTCCGACCTCGCCATGGCTGCCGCCCGCAGCGCGCTCGACGCAGCCGGTCTGAAGATCGGTGATGTGGACCTGCTGCTGTTCGCCTCGACCTCGCAGGACCTGATCGAACCCGCGACCGCCCACATCGTGGCCACCAAACTGGGCGCCTCCTGCCCGGTGTTCGACGTCAAGAACGCCTGCAACAGCTTCCTCAACGGCATGGAGGTGGCCGCGTCGTTCATCGAGACCGGCCGCTACGGCACGGTCCTCATCGCCTGCGGTGAACCCTCCACCCTGGCCACCCGCTGGCACGTCCCCCACCGAGAGGACCTGCTCAGGGCCCTGCCCGGCTACACAGCCTCCGACGCCGGTGCCGCGATGGTGCTCACCGCCGGCCCCGCGGGTGACGGCGACCCCGGCATCCTGTCCCTCCGGTTCGTCAGCAACTCCCCCGCCTGGGAGGCCTGCACGGTGGCCGGTGGCGGAAGCATGCACCACCTCTCCGTCCACGACGACCACACCACCCTGCGCCTGAACGGGGACCTGCGACGGAGCGCGCTCGACGTGCTCCCCCGGATCATGGACACCGCCGGGGACGAACTCCGGGCCGCGCAGTCCGGCGCCTTCTCCTTCATCGCCTTCCATCAGATCGCCATGCCGCAGTACCGCGAGGTGATCGACACCTTCTCCCTGCCCGAGGACCGGTGTATGCCCGCGGTGGCCGAGCACGGGAACTGCGCGGCGGCCTCCCTGCCCCTGCAACTGGTCAAGGCGCGGGAGGCCGACCGCATCGAGAGCGGGGACCTGGTGGCGATGATCGGTCTGGCCAGTGGTTTCAGCTTCGGTCTGGCGCTCGTCCGGTGGTGACCGCACGAGCCGGGCACACCCCGGCACCGGATTCCGCCGCGCTGGAACGGCTGATGCCGGGCTACCCCGCGCCCCGGCACTGGCGGCGGGTGCCGGTCACCGGCCAGCACTACCTCGACCTCGGCTCCGGCCGGCCGGTGCTGTTCCTGCACGGCAACCCGTCGTGGAGCTACGTCTGGCGCAAGCTGCTGCACCGGCTCGCCCCGCACGCCCGCTGTCTGGCCCCCGACCTGCCGGGTTTCGGGCTGTCCCGGCACCTGCGGCCGGCGGACGGGGTGCCCGATCCCTACGAGGCTCAGCTGGAAGGCCTGGACAGCCTCCACCGTCACCTGGTGCGGAACGAGGGCCTGCCCGAACGGGACTGGACGTTCGTCCTGCACGACTGGGGCGGCCCGCTCGGAACCGCCTGGGCGCTGCGCAACCCGGGCGTCGTGGCCCGGCTGGTCGTCTGCAACACCGTGGCCTTCCCCTTCCCGGACGGTTTCCGGCTGCCGTTCTACCTGCGCTGGATCCGTGACCACCGGCCGGTCGCCGCGTTCGTCCACGCCACCAACGCCTTCGCCCGCGTCGCCGTACGAGCCGGAGTCCACCACCAGCTGCTCCCAGCCGAACGGCGGGCCTACCTACGGCCCTACGCCCGCCGCGCGGAGCGCCGGGCGCTCACCGACGCCGTACGCGCGATCCCCCGCGGCCCCGCGGCCCCCGCGTGGCACCTGCTCGAACCCCCCGGCACCGGGGCTGGCTTGGCGGACCTGCCCCTGCTCGTCGGGTGGGGCATGCGCGATCCCGTCTTCACTCCGGACCTGCTTCAGGAGTGGGCACGCCGGTGCCCGCAAGCCGTCATCCACCGCTTCCCCGCCGCCGGGCACTTCGTCATGGAGGACGCCGCGGCCGAACTGGGCGACCGCGTCCGTGACTTCCTCGAGGGAGCCTCATGACCACGACCGCCGCGGACATCGCCGGGAGCCTGGCTGAGCGGCCCGACGCCATCGCCCTCGTGGAAAGCGCTAAGGGAAGCTGGCGGACGACCCGTCGCGGCGAGCTGGTGCGCCACTGCCGCCGCATCGCCCAGGACCTGCGCGAGGCGGGGGTACGGCCCGGCCACAAGGCCGTCGTGATGACCCGCGATGCCCACGATCTCGCCGCCGTCTCGTACGCACTGGCCCTTCTCGGCGCCGTACCCGTGCTGATCGAACCGCGCGCCGAGGTGGGCCGCTGCCTTCAGGACATCGCCCCGGACGTCTTCATCGGGGAGCCGCTGGCCCACCTCGGGCGCCGGGCGCTGGGGTGGGGCCGCCCCCACGTCCGGATTGCCCTGGTCACCGGTTCCGCGCCGCTCCCCGTGGGACGGCGACTGGTCACCCGGACGCCGGCCGGCGGTACCTCGCTCCCGCAGGTGCGTGAGCCCGACGGCGACGAACCGGCCCTCATCGCCTTCACGTCGGGCTCCACGGGCCGGCCGAAGGGCGCGGAGTACCGCCACTCCACCCTGGCCGGGCAGCTCGACGCTCTGACGACGCTGATGGACCCCCGGCCCGACGACGTGCTCCTCGCCGGATTCCTGCCGGTCGCGCTGCTCGGTCCGCTGCTGGGCCTGACCACCGTCGCCCCGGCGGTGAACCACCTGGCCCCGGCCCGTACCCCGCCAAAGGAAATCGTCGGGCCCCTTCGGGAACACCGGGCGAGCATCGTCCTGGCCTCCCCCGCCGTCCTCACCCTGATCGCCCGTCACTGCGCCCGCCGCGGCATCGCCCTGCCCTCGGTCCAGCAGATCCTGTCCTTCGGAGCCCCGCTGCGCATCGGTCTCGCCGACGCCCTGCGCAAGGCTGTGCCGGACGACGCCGAGATCCTCAGCGTGTACGGCGCGACGGAGTGCCTGCCCGTGTCCGCGATCGGCGACCACGATCTGCGGGCCTCGCGCGACGCGCCGCCCGCCGGGCACGCGGGCACCTGCCTGGGCCGGCCACTGCCCGGCATCCACGCACGGATCCTGGACGCCGACGCCACCGGGCTCGGCGAGATCGCCGTCGCCGGCCCCACCGTCAGCCCCGCCTACCACGCCCGTCCCGACGCCGACGCCACCACCAAGAGCGACACCGACCACGGCGTGCTGCACCGCACCGGGGACCTGGGCCGGCTCGACGACGAGGGCCGGCTGTGGTTCCTGGGCCGCAAGGCCCACCTGATCACCGGCACCGGCTTCACCCTGACCACCGAGGACATCGAGGCCGCGGCGGACACCGCCCCCGGCATCCGGCGCACCGCCCTCGTCGGCGTCGGCACGGCCGTGTGCCAACTGCCCGTGCTCTGCGTGGAACCCCTGCCCTCCACCCCACGCGCCTCCGCCCTGGAGGCTGTCCGCGCCGTTCTGAAAAACCACCCGGACGGGCACCGCGTCGGCGCCGTGCTGATCCGTACCGCCTTACCCACCGACCCCCGGCACAACTCCAAGATCGACCGCATGCGACTGGCCGGCTGGGCCGCCAAGCGCCTGCGCGGGAGGGATCGATGAAGGTACTGGTCACCGGAGGAAGTGGCTTCCTGGGGCTGGAGATCTGCCGTCTGCTCAGCGCACGCGGTGACGTCACCTCCTCCCTCAGCCGGCGCCCGAGCAGCGCACTGGAACGACTGGGCGTCCACCAGCACCTGGGCGACCTCTCCGATGCCGCCGCGGTCTCCCGTGCCGTCGCCGGGTGCGACGCCGTCATCCACAACGCCGCCCTGGCCGGCGTCAGCGGCCCTCCACGGCCCTACTGGGCCACCAACGTCGTCGGCACCCGCCATGTCGTCGAGCAGTGCCGCGCCCACGGCGTGCGCACGCTCCTCTACACCTCGACCGCCAGCGTCGTCTTCCGGCCCGGCGGCCTGGAGGGTGTCACCGAGAGCCTTCCCATCGCTCCCCGTCACCTGGCCGCCTACCCCGCTACCAAGGCCCGCGCCGAGGCCCTGGTGCTGACGGCCCACGGCCCGGAGTTGGCCACCGTCTCGCTGCGCCCGCACATCATCTGGGGGCCCGGCGACCCCCATTTCGCCCCCGCTCTCGCGCGCACCGTGCGAGCCGGCCGCCTGCTGATGCCCGGTGACGGCGGCAACCTCGTCGACACCACCCATGTCCGTACCGCCGCCCACGCGCATCTGCTCTCCCTGGACAGCCTGCGGCAGTCGCCGGAGACGGCGGGCGGCCGCGCCTACTTCATCGGTCAGGGCGACCCGCGTCCGCTGCGCGAGATCACCCTGCACTTCCTGCGGGCCGCTGGCATCGACGCCCGCTGGTGCGCCGTACCGCCCCGGCTCGCCACCGTCGGAGCCGCGGTCAGCGACGCGCTGCTGCGCGCGGCACGCAGTCCCCGCACCCACGCCCTGAGCCGCTTCCTCGTCGCGGAGCTGCTGCATCCGCATCACTTCGACCTCACCGCGGCCCGCCGCGACCTGGGCTTCGCACCGCCGGTCAGTTTC
The DNA here is from genome assembly GCF_036323765.1 of Streptomyces solitudinis. Lineage (NCBI taxonomy): Bacteria > Bacillati > Actinomycetota > Actinomycetes > Kitasatosporales > Streptomycetaceae > Streptomyces > Streptomyces solitudinis. The sequence continues at coordinate 47,877 of NZ_JAZDCW010000001.1, read as the reverse complement.
GACGCCGGTATCGCGGAACTCACCCTCTCCACCCGGAACGACAGCGAGGAGACACCGTGCCAGACACCTACGACACCATCCGCTCCATTCTGAACAGCGCCTTCCGCATCCCCCAGGACGAGATCCGGCCCGACCTCACGCTGGAGCAACTGGACCTGGACTCCCTGGCCCTGACGGAGCTGGTGCTCATCGTGCACGAGCACTTCGGGGTGAAGGTCGACAGCGCGTACGCCTCCCGGAGCACGACCGTCGCGCAGGTCGTCGACCACCTCGACGCGTTGCGCACGGGCGACACCGGGGCGGTGGCCCCCTCGTGACCGAGCCCGTCGCCGTCACCGGCCTCGGCCTGATCACCCCCGCCGGGGAGAACACCGGCGCCACCTGGGACACGGTCCGCCGCGGTGCGGGCACCGCGGCCGCGCACGATCCGGCGCTGGCCGGGCTTCCCGTCGACTTCTCCTGCCGCGTCCCGCTGCGCCGCGCCGACCTGGACCGGCGCGTCGGCCGCACCGCCTGGCGCATGTCACACAACGCCGTGCTGGCGGTGCTCGCCGCCCGCGAGGCGGTGCACGACGCCGGCCTCGACGCCCGGACGTGGGACGGCGACCGAGTCGCCGTCGTCATCGGCTGCGGGTTGGGAGCGGACGCGGTGCGCGAGGAACAGGCCAGGCGGCTGGCAGAACGGGGCGCCGACATGGTCTCCGCGCTCACCATTCCCCAGGTCATCCCGAACATGGCGGCCGGGGAGGTCTCCATCGACCTCGGGGCCCGCGGCCCCGGCCTCGCCCCGGCCACCGCCTGTGCCTCCGGCGCCACCGCCGTCGCCGTCGCCCGCGACCTCCTCGCCGCCGGCCGGTGCGACGTCGCGGTGGCCGGAGCCACCGAAGCCGCCATCACCCCGCTGGCCGCCGCGGGCTTCTGGCGCGCCGGCGCGCTGTCCCGGCGCACCGACGCGGTCACCCGCGCGTCGAGGCCCTTCGCCGCCGACCGTGACGGCTTCGTCATGGCGGAAGGCGCCGGCGTCCTCGTACTGGAGCGGACCGCGGACGCGGCCCCCCGTGGTGCCCGTGTGCGCGCCCTGTTGGTGGGCTGCGGCAGCACCTCGGACGCCCACCATCCCACCGCACCCGCCCCGGACGGCCGGGGCGCGGAGGCTGCACTGCGCACCGCCCTGGCGGACGCGGGTCTGGCTCCGCACGACGTCGACCACGTCAACGCCCACGGCACCTCCACGACGGCCAACGACGCCGCCGAGTCGGCTCTGATCGCCCGGGTACTGCCGCACCGCCCCAGTGTCACCGCACCCAAGGGCGTACTCGGCCACAGCCTGGGCGCGGCGGGCGCCGTGGAGGCGGCACTGACCGTGCTCACCCTTCAGCACAGTACGGTGCCCCCGGTCGCGAACCTGGACGCCCCGGCTCCGGGGTTCGACATCGACTGCGTCACCAAGGAGCCACGCCGACAGGACGTCCGTATCGCCGTCAGCCACTCCTTCGGCTTCGGCGGACACAACGTCGTCCTTGCTCTGGCCAGGGCCTCCTGACCGGGTCGGCGGCCCGATAGGAGCGGCTGGGCGGCGCGGGGCACGACGGGCCCGCGTCGGTTCAGCGGGAGTCCGGGGCAGCTGTCGGGCGGCAAGCCGCCGCGTCGGCCACGACGTCGCCGCCGGTGCATCAGTCCCGTCCGCCGTCCCAGCGCTGCGAACTCGGCCAGCGCGCCGACTGCTGAACGGCCTGCCCGTCGAAATCTCCAGTCGGTTCTGCTCCGATCGCGTGATGCGCCGGCCGACACCACCACGGGTCTGCAACCCCGAAGGGGGCGACCGCCCAAGCATGGCGGCGAGTTCGTCTTCGGAGACTCCAGCACCTGGAGCACCGAACAGACTGCGACGACCACGGGCACCCGGCTCGATGGGAAGGCGACCGCGCAGGTGTGGGACCGGTTGCACCCGCGGTCGACCCGGCGGGCGGCTTGGCTCGACGACGACGGCCCGCTGCCCATCATCGAGGGCGCCGGCGCGCCCGAGACGGACGCCGACCGCTGATGGCAGTCCTTCCCGCGGCGATTCGACATCGAACGCACGTTCCGCCTCTTCAAGCAGGCGCTCGGCCGGATCAAGGCCCGGCTTCGCAGCTCCGAGGCGGCGGGCCGGTGGACCTGGCTGGTGATCGCCGCCCATGCCCAGCTCCGGTTCGCCCGCCCGCTGGCCACGGACCTGTGGCGGCCTGGGAGAAACCGACGGAGTTCGACAAACTGACACCCGCCCCCTCCGCAGAGGTCTCAGAAACCTGCGCGAAGACCGGGCCTTCAGCCGGTTCACCGAAACCACCCCCGGCCCGGCCCAGGCAGGCCGCCGGGCTCGAAGAGTCGCCGCCCGACCGCCCGTCACGCGCACCGCAAGCTGTTCGACGAGAACACCGCGTCCCCCACCGAACTGGCCGCTGCCGCTTGACGGCATGGCAACGTGAGGTGTCTGCAACGGTGACGTAGAGGTCATCCGCTCCGTGGTGCGATGACGCCCTCGGCCGTCCCTCCGAGCAGGGGCGCCAGGTGCTCGGCCATCACGAGCAGGGTCCGGTCCGAATAGGCCGGTCCTACGAGCTGTTCCCGCAGCGTCCCCGCTCGTGGTTCCAGCGCTCGGCGCGACGGCGTACGACGCCGGCCTCTGGGCCGTGCGCCGCCGCGACGGCTGACGACCGGCCTCCCCGACGACCTGGTACCGGCCGCCGGACGCGGCCCGTTCTGCTGTGCCGCCGCCTCGCTCGCGGCGCCCGCCCCGGCTCAGCCGGCCGCCGGGGCGTAGGGGCGCAGGGCCGCGGCGAGTTCCTCGTGGACCCGCGCCTTGAGCAGGGTGCCGTCCGAGGTGTGCTCCTCGGACAGCAGCTCGCCCTCGGTGTGGACGCGGGAGACGAGGCCGCCCTCGGTGTAGGGCACCAGCGCCTCCAGCTCCACGGCCGGGTGGGGAAGCTCGGTGTCGATCAGCTCCAGCAGTTCGTCGATGCCGGCACCGGAGTGCGCGGAGACGACGATGGCGTGCTGCTCGGCCCGCAGGAGCCGCTGGAGGACGAGCGGGTCCGCGACGTCCGCCTTGTTGATGACGACGATCTCGGGCACGTCGGTCGCGCCCACCTCGCGGATGACCTCGCGGACGGCCGCGAGCTGCTCCTCGGGGACCGGGTGCGAGCCGTCGACGACGTGCAGGATCAGGTCGGAGTCGCCGACCTCCTCCATCGTGGAGCGGAACGCCTCGACCAGGTGGTGCGGCAGGTGGCGGACGAACCCGACCGTGTCGGCCAGGGTGTACAGCCGTCCGCTGGGCGTCTCGGCGCGGCGGACGGTCGGGTCCAGCGTGGCGAACAGGGCGTTCTCCACCAGCACGCCCGCACCGGTGAGCCGGTTGAGCAGGGAGGACTTGCCCGCGTTGGTGTACCCGGCGATGGCCACGGACGGCACCTGGTAGCGGCGGCGCTCCTGGCGCTTGACCTCGCGGCCGGTCTTCATGTCCGCGATCTCCCGGCGCAGCTTCGCCATCTTCTCGCGGATGCGGCGCCGGTCCGTCTCGATCTTGGTCTCACCGGGGCCGCGGGTGGCCATGCCGCCGCCGGACGAGCCGGAACCGCCACCGCCCATCTGCCGGGACAGCGACTGGCCCCAGCCGCGCAGCCTGGGCAGCATGTACTGCATCTGCGCGAGCGCGACCTGCGCCTTGCCCTCGCGGCTCTTGGCGTGCTGGGCGAAGATGTCGAGGATCAGGGCGGTGCGGTCGACCACCTTGACCTTGACGACGTCCTCCAGGTGGATCAGCTGGCCGGGGCTCAGCTCACCGTCGCAGACGACGGTGTCGGCGCCGGACTCCAGAACGATGTCACGCAGTTCCTGGGCCTTGCCGGAGCCGATGTAGGTGGCCGGGTCCGGCTTGTCCCGGCGCTGGACGACGCCGTTCAGCACGAGGGCGCCGGCCGTCTCGGCGAGCGCGGCCAGCTCCGCGAGGGAGTTCTCCGCGTCCTGGGCGGTGCCGGAGGTCCAGACACCGACGAGCACGACGCGCTCCAGCCGGAGCTGCCGGTACTCGACCTCGGTGACGTCCTGGAGTTCGGTGGACAGCCCCGCGACGCGGCGGAGCGCGGCGCGCTCGGAGCGGTCGAGCTGGTCGCCGTCACGCTCGCCGGCCGCCTCGTCGCTCCATGCGACGTCCTCCTCCATCAGGGCGTCAGCACGGCGAGCTGCGGCGTCGGTGCGCTGGCCGAGGTGCGGAAGAGAAGAAGAGAAGGTCAAGGGTGTCCTCACGTCGGTGAATGGGGCTCGTACCGTGTAACGCGCGCGCGGTCCCGGGGATTCCCGCCGGAGGCGGTCCGCGGCGGCCGGGCGCGCCGAGCCCCCTTGATGGTGGCACGCGGCGGTGGGCCCGTCACCCCGTTATCGCCGTCCTGCGGCCGTCGTGTCGCCGTCGTGCCGCTGTCGGCCGCGGCCGGGAGGCCGCAGGGCGGCGCCGCGTCCGCCGTGGGTCAGGGCGTGCCGGGGGCCCAGCCGGGGTGCCCGGGCATGGGCGGGGTCCGCTCGCCGTGCAGCCAGGCGTCGAGGAAGGGGCTGAGGTCCCGTCCGGCCACCGCGCTCGCCAGGGCCGTGAAGTCGGCGGTACCGGCCACACCGTGCTGGTGGCGCCGTACCCACTGGCGCTGCAACCGCTCGAAGGCGTCCGTGCCCATCTCCTGCCGCAGCGCGTAGAGGACCACGGCGCCGCCGTCGTAGACGACGGGCCGGAAGATGCCCGTGCCCTCGCCGCCCGCGGGTTCCTCCGGAGCCGCTGGCGGCCCGTCGGCGCGCCGCCAGCGGTCGAAGGACCCGTACGCCCGCCGGACGCGCTCCTCCAGTGCCGGGCCGCCGTTTCCGGCGGCGTGGAGCCACTCGTACCAGGTGGCGTGGCCCTCGTTCAGCCACAGGTCGCTCCAGCGGCGCGGACTGACGCTGTTGCCGAACCAGTGGTGTGCCAGTTCGTGCACCATGACGGACTCGCGGTACCACGCGGGGTGACCGGGGGCGGTGAAGAAGTCCAGGGGGAACAGGGACAGCGTCTGGGTCTCCAGTGCGAAGCCGAAGTCGGCGTCGGCCGCCAGCACGCCGTAGGTGGTGAAGGGGAACGGGCCGACGCGCTCCTCCATCCACCGCAGGTGGTCGGGCGTCTTCGCCAGCCACGGGACCAGCTCCTCCCGGCGGCCCTCGGGGACGACGTCGCGCAGCGGCAGGCCGTGCGGCCCCTCGTGCCGCACGACGACCGAGCGGTCGACCGTGACCTGCGCCAGTTCCGTCGCCATGGGCCGCGGCGTCCGGTACGTCCAGGTGGCGCTGTCCCCGTGGCGGCGGTGGCCCGTGGCGCGCCCGCTGGCGACGGCGGTGAAGGCGGCGGGCGCGGTGACGCGGAAGGTGAACAGCGCCTTGTCGGAGGGGTGGTCGTTGCCGGGGAAGACGTGGTGGGCCTCGTCGGGCTGGGCCGCCAGCACGAGGCCGCCGCTGCGGGTGCGCAGCCAGCCGCCGTGCCCGTCACCGCTGGTGGGGCTGGTGTGCCGGATGTCGATGCGCAGGTCCTCACCGCGCTCGGCGGGGAGGAGCGGGGTGAGGACGATGTCCTCACCGGCCGTCGTCCAGCTCACCGGGACGCCGTCGATCGCGGCCGAGCGGACCGTGCCCCCGGTGAAGTCCAGGTTGACGCGCTCCAGGCGGTCGGCGGTGACCTCGGCGTCGATGACCGTCCGCGCGGTGAGTGGCCCGTCCCCGTCGCCGTCGTACCGGAGGGAGATGTCGTAGTGGCGGACGTCGTAGCCGGGGTTCCCCAGGGCCGGGAACAGCCGGTCGCCGAGACCGAGTGGCCGCGGCTGCGGTGCGGCGGCGAGCAGGGCGAGGCAGAGGGCGACGGCGGTCGCGGCGGGGGCGGCGGTCGCCGCACGGCGCGGGGCCTTCGGCGTACGGGCGGTGATCATGGTCCACCGCTACCAGGGCCGCCCGGGACCGCGCCGACGGCGCGGCAGCGGCCCACCCGAACGGGTCAGGTGACGGGGCGGGTGGCGCGGACGACGTCGTAGACCCCGGGCACGCCGCGCATGGCGCGCATCAGGGCGGGCAGCGTCGCCGCGTCGGGCAGACGCAGGGTGTAGCGGTGCCGCACCCGCTGCTCGCGGGGCGGTTCGACGTCGGCGGAGATCACCTCGGCGCCCTGCACGGCGATGGTCTCGGTGAGGTCCGCCAGCAGCCGGGGACGTCCGAACGCCTCGGCCAGGAGCGTCACCCGGCACCCGCCCGCGTCCGGCTCCCAGCTGACGGACACGGGCCGCCGTCCGGCCGCCGTCATGCGCGCGACGGCCGCGCAGCCCTCGCGGTGCGCGGTGACGGCGGCGCCCCGCACGGCGAAACCGGTGACCGGGTCGGGCGGCACCGGGGTGCAGCAGCGGGCCAGCCGGACCGTGTGTCCCGGCAGTCCGACGGCGACGGCGGTGCTGTCCCCGGCGGGCGCCGGGGCGGGCGGGGCCCACGCGCGCTGGGCGCCCGCCCGTCCGGAGCCGGGCTCGGGCGCCGGGCTGCCCTCCGGATGGGCGTCCAGCCAGCGCCGGATCGCGATGCGGGCGGCGGGGGTGCGGACGTGGCTCAGCCATTCGGGTGACGGCCCTGAGGTGCCCTCCGGGGCCATGAGCAGTTCGAGCACGTCGCCGTCGCGCAGGACCGTCCCCAGCGTCGTGAGCCGCCCGTCCACGCGGGCGCCGATGCAGCTGTGGGCCCCGGCGCCGTGGCGGGCGTAGGCGGCGTCGACGCAGGTGGCGCCGGCGGGCAGGTGCAGGGTGCCGGAGGCGGCGACGGAACCGCTGTCGGTGCAGAAGACGGTGATCTCGCGGTCTTGGGCCAGGTCGTCGCGCAGGTGGGCCCAGAAGGTGTCGGGGTCGGGGGCGTCGTTCTGCCACTCCAGGAGCCGGGAGAGCCAGCCGGGGCGGGTCGGGTCGGACCGCTCGCCCTCCGGCGCGGCGTCCTCGGCGGGGGCGGCCTGGCGGTGCGGATCGCCCAGGGCGATGACGCCGGCCTCGGCGACCCGGTGCATGCGGTGGGTGCGCACCAGCACCTCGACGACCCGCCCCCGGGCGTCGGCGAACGCGGTGTGCAGCGACTGGTAGAGGTTGAACTTGGGGACCGCGATGAAGTCCTTGAACTCCGCGATCACCGGGTTGAAGCAGGTGTGCAGCTCGCCGAGGACGGCGTAGCAGTCGGCGTCCTCGGCGACGAGGACGAGCAGCCGCCCGAAGTCGCAGGGGCCCAGCGCGCCGCGTTTGATCCCGGCGCGGTGCACGGACAGGGCGTGCCGGGGCCGGATGTGGACCTCGGCGTTCACCCGGGCCTCCCGCAGGACGGCGCGGACCAGGTCGGCGGCCTCGCCCAGCGGGTCGGGACCGTCGGCGTGGGCGCGCATGACCTCCTGGGTGCGGGCGTGCTCCTGCGGGTGGAGGATGGCGAAGACCATGTCCTCCAGCTCCGTCTTGAGCGCCTGCACGCCGAGCCGTTCGGCCAGCGGGATGAGCACGTCCCGGGTGACCTTGGCGATGCGCACCTGCTTCTCCGGGCGCATCACGCCGAGCGTGCGCATGTTGTGCAGCCGGTCGGCGAGTTTGATGGACATGACGCGCACGTCGCTGCCGGTGGCGACGAGCATCTTGCGGAACGTCTCGGGCTCGGCCGCGGCCCCGTAGTCGACCTTCTCCAGCTTGGTGACGCCGTCCACCAGGTAGGCGACCTCGGCGCCGAACTCGGCGCGGACCTGCTCCAGGGTGACGTCGGTGTCCTCGACGGTGTCGTGCAGCAGCGAGGCCGTGAGCGTGGTCGTCTCCGCGCCGAGCTGCGCGAGGATCAGGGTGACGGCGAGCGGATGCGTGATGTAAGGCTCGCCGCTCTTGCGCATCTGGCCCCGGTGGGAGGACTCGGCCAGCACGTAGGCCCGGCGCAGCGGGTCGAGCCGGGCGCCGGGGTGGTGGACGCGGTGCGCCTGGGCCACGTGTTCGAGGGCGTCGGGCAGCCTCCCGCGCGGCGCCGAACCGTTCACGGCGGCCCGGCTGAGCTTCCTGAGGCTTCGTACCGCGCTCATGGCAGCCCCCTCGAAAGGTGTCGCACCGTCAGTTGCCTGATGCTACCGACCACACCACGCGACGCCGACCGGGTGGTCCAGAGCGTGGCGTGGATCACTCCATCGGGCGATCTCGGTTGACGGCGTGGGGAGTTCGCGCGGAGCGCGGGGTGGGCACACGGCGCTCAGCCGGCGACGAGCCAGTGCGGGTCGAGGGTGCCCTCGGCGACGATGACGGCCGGTCCGGTCATATCGATCCGGCCGTCGGGGTGCTCGGTGATCTCCAGCCGTCCGCCGGGGACGTCCACGGTGTAGGTGACCGGCTGCCCGTCCGCGGCCGGGTCGGCGCCGTCCCGCCGGGCGGCGGCGACCATCACCGCGCAGGCGCCCGTCCCGCAGGAGCGGGTCTCGCCCGAGCCGCGCTCGTGCACCCGCAGGGCGACGTGGCGCGGGCCGCGGGAGACGACGAACTCGACGTTCGCTCCCTGCGGGTAGGCCGCCCCCGGCGTCACCCGGGGCGCCTCCAGCAGGGGACCGGCCTCGGCGAGGTCGGCCACGAAGGCGACGGCGTGCGGGTTGCCCATGCTGACGTTGCGGGCGGGCCAGCGGCGCTCCCCCACGGCGACCGTGACCGGGGCGGCGTCGTCGGCCAGCACCGCGCGGCCCATGCCGACGGTCACCGTCCCGGCCCCGGACAGCCGCACCCGGCGCACCCCGGCCCGGGTGGCGACGGAGAACTCCTCGTCCTCCACCAGCCCCGCGCGGTGCAGGTACCGGGCGAAGACGCGGACGCCGTTGCCGCACATCTCGGCGACGCTGCCGTCGGCGTTGCGGTAGTCCATGAACCACTCGGCCTCCCCCGCCATCGGCCGGGCCTCGGGATGGGCGGCCGAGCGCACGGCGCGCAGCAGGCCGTCACCGCCGATCCCGGCCCGGCGGTCGCACAGCCGGGTGACGGCGGCGGCGGACAGGTCGAGCCGCCCTTCGGCGTCGGGGATGATCACGAAGTCGTTCTCGGTGCCGTGCCCCTTGAGGAACGCGGTCGGCGCGGGAGGCTGGGCTGCGGTGCTCACCCCGCGATCGTACGGGAGGTGCCGCCGCGCGCCGAAGCCGAGCGGCGCCCGCCACCGGGCGGCCCCGCGGCGGCTGCCCGCGCGGGCAGCCGCGCCGGGCGGCTACCTGAGCCGCGCGACCCGCCAGACGGCGAGCGCCACGAGCGTGCCGCACACCAGGGCGTACAGCACCGTCACCCGCCACTGGGCGCGGCGGCCCGAGTGGCGCGGCGGGAGGCCGAACCAGGCGGCGCCCGCACGGCGGGTGGCCATCATGCCCCAGCCCGCGGCGCAGCCCGTGATGAGCAGGCCGAGCATGGCGACGACCGCTCCGCCGTCACCGAACTCGAAGGCCAGCGGGAAGGCGAACATCAGCGAGCCGAGCACGGCCAGACCGACGATGGGGGCGAGCTGCCAGATCCGCAGCCGGCGGGGCGGACGCAGTTCCGCGTACGACTCGCCGCCGTCACCGGGCGCGTCGAGCTCCTCCGCGCCGTCGTCCGGCAGCTCCGCGAGGACGTCCTCCGCGGGTGCGCCCGCGACCGGGTCCACGGCACGGCCGCTCTCGTGCACCCGCGTGGTGCGCCCCGGCTCCAGTGCGTGGTCATCGCTGCTGCGAGGGCCGGCTTCCATCGCCACGTGCCCTCCCCACTTCAACGGCGTTGCGGCTAGAGGGTCGATGATGGCACGCCCGTGCGGCCGCCCACGGCGTGCGGAGCGTCCCGATGCCATGACGTGATCAGGCTGTGACCGCTCGTTCGACGAGGGCCAGCGCGCGCCGCGGCAGCGCGGCCCGGTCCTGCGCCGCGCCGCTCAGCCACCGCACGCGCGCGTCGCGGCGGAACCAGGAGTCCTGCCGCCGCGCGAAGCGCCGGGTCGCGCGGACGGTCTCGTCGCGGGCCTCCTCCAGCGTGCAGTTCCCGGCGAGGGCGGCCAGCACCTGCTGGTACCCCAGGGCGCGCGAGGCGGTGCGGCCCCGGGCGAGCCCCGCGTCCGCGAGCGTGCGGACCTCCTCGACCAGCCCGGCGTCCCACATGGCGTCCACCCGGCGGGTGATGCGCCCGGCCAGCTCCGGGCGGCCGACGTCGACCCCGAGGTACAGGGTGTCGTAGACGTCCAGCCGGGCGCCGGGGGCGGGGAGCTGGGCGGTGAAGGGACGCCCGGTCAGCTCGATGACCTCCAGGGCGCGGACGATGCGGCGTCCGTTGCCCGGCAGGATGGCCGCTGCCGCGTCCGGGTCCGCCGCGCCGAGCCGCGCGTGCAGCGCGCCGGGGCCGCGCTCGGCCAGCTCCGCCTCCAGGCGGGCGCGCACGGCCGGGTCGGTGCCGGGGAACTCCAGTGCGTCCAGGGCCCCGCGCACGTAGAGCCCGGAACCGCCGACGAGGACGGGGACGCGGCCGAGGGCGAGCAGCCGGTCGATCTCGGCGCGGGCCATCCGCTGGTACTCGGCGACGCTCGCGGCCTCGGTGACGTCCCAGACGTCGAGCAGGTGGTGCGGGACGCCCTGCCGCTCCGCGCGGGTGAGTTTCGCGGTGCCGATGTCCATGCCCCGGTAGAGCTGCATCGAGTCGGCGTTGACGACCTCGCCGCCCAGTTCCCGGGCGAGCGCGACGCCCAGGTCGGACTTCCCGGCCGCCGTGGGACCGACGACGGCGATGACCTGGGGGGCGGCGGGAGCGCTGTTCACGTCCCTCAGTCTCGCAAACCGCGCCCGCGGGGCGCGAGCGGCGGCGTCTTCCCGCCCGGCCGGGCGGGAGGCGTCCGCAGGAGGCGGGCCGCGCACGGCGCCGCCCGATACCATCGGCTGCAGGCGGCCACACGGCGCGACCGTGCCCGTGCGTCCCGCCCCGAGGAAAGGTCCCGCCCCATGAGCCTCATCGACAAGCTGAAGACCCTGCTCGTCAAGCACGACACGAAGGTCGGGAAGGCCGTGGACCAGGCGGCCCGCATGGCCGACAGGAAGACGCGCGGCAAGTACAGCCGCCAGATCCACAGCGGCAGCCGGAAGGCCAGGGACGCCGTGGAGCGGATCTCCGACGAGCGGCGGCGGGACGGCGGCGGGACGGGCGGCGCCCCGGGCGCCGGTCCCCGACCCTGACCGGCGGCACGGCCCGCGCCTCAGCCGCGCGGGACCGCCCGCCGCCGTCCGGCCCGCGCGGGGCCGAAGCCCCGCGCCGGGGCGTCAGGACCAGCGGGCGACGAGGTAGCCGACGCCGTACGGCGCGCTGTCGTACAGCAGCTTGCCCGTGAGCCGTGTGCCACGCCCGGCGCCGGCCAGCACCTGCCAGCCGGCCCGCCCGGAGACCTGGAGTTCGTAGCCCAGTTCGGCGTCCAGCGCGGCGAGCCCCGCGGTGTCCGCGGTGCCCAGCGCCCTGGCGGCCTCCGCGTCGTACGCCGCGGCGCGCTCGTCGAAGTAGCCGGGCGCCTTGAGGGTGCGGCAGGCGCTGCCGTCGCCCATGACGAGCAGCGCCACGCGCTCCTCGCCCTGGACGAGTTCCCGGCCGGCCGCCGCGCAGTGCTCGGGGGCCAGCGCCTGCCCCACCCCGCGTCCGGTCACGGGGGCGGCGTCCCAGCCGTGCCGCTCCAGCAGCCACGCGGCGACCGCGAGCGACGCGGGGAGCGGGCGCTCCCCGCCGGGGCCGCGGCCGAGCGTGACGGTGAGGTCCACGCCGAAGCCGCTGAAGGAACCGCGGCTGCCGGGCGGATACGCGCCCCGGGCGGCGGGATCGGCCGGTCCCACCACGGCCAGGCGGTCGGGCCGGGCGGCGGCCAGGGCGTCCAGGGCTTCGGCGCAGGCGGACCTGGCGTCGTCCATCTCGTGAGCGGCGCCTCTCGCGACCTCGGGCACCAGCAGCGGGGGGCAGGGGCAGGCGGCGGCAGCGGCAAGCATGGGGCGCAGCCTAGCGCCGCGAGCGCGTGGCGTAACCGTTCCCGCACGCGTCGGCGCGGACGCTACCGGCACGGGGGCCGCCCGTGCGGTCACGTTGACGGCCGCCCGCCCGCAGGTGACGCGGCGCCCCCGGGGCGCCGCGCGGGCCGTCAGCGGATGCCGCAGCCGTCCTGCTGCGGCGGCAGCGGCTCCGGGACGCCGACCGTGGGCAGGCCCAGCAGCACACCCGCCGCCCCGGCGGGGGCGGGCTTGGCGGTGCGGGCCTCCCAGGCGTCACCCGCGCGGGTGCGGCGCACCCCCAGGGCCGGCCCCTCGGCGAGCAGGTGGTGCGGGGCGGCGTAGGTGACCTCCACGGTCACCGTGTCGCCGGGGCGCACCGGCTCGTCCGGACGGGCGAAGTGCACCAGCCGGTTGTCGGGCGCCCGGCCGGAGAGCCGCCGCGTCACGTCGTCCTTGCGGCCCTCGCCCTCGGCGACGAGCACCTCCAGCCGCCGCCCGACCTGCTTCCTGTTCTCCGCCCAGGAGATCTCCTCCTGGAGCGCCACCAGCCGCTCGTAGCGCTCCTGGACGACCTCCTTGGGGATCTGTCCGGGCATCTCGGCGGCGGGCGTGCCCGGGCGCTTGGAGTACTGGAACGTGAACGCCTGCGCGAAGCGGGCCTCGCGCACGACGTGCAGCGTCTCGCGGAAGTCCTCCTCCGTCTCGCCGGGGAACCCGACGATGATGTCCGTGGAGATGGCCGCGTCCGGCATGGCGGCGCGCACGTTCTCGATGATGCGCAGGAACCGCTCCTGCCGGTAGGAGCGGCGCATCTCCTTCAGCAGCCGGGAGGAGCCGGACTGGAGCGGCATGTGGAGCTGCGGCATCACGTTCGGCGTCTCGGCCATCGCCGCGATGACGTCGTCGGTGAAGTCGCGCGGGTGCGGGGAGGTGAAGCGGACGCGCTCCAGGCCCTCGATCCTGCCGCAGGCGCGCAGCAGCCTGCCGAACGCCTCACGGTCGCCGATGTCGCTGCCGTAGGCGTTGACGTTCTGTCCGAGCAGGGTGATCTCGATGACGCCCTCGGCCACCAGCGCCTCGATCTCCGCGAGGATGTCGCCGGTCCTGCGGTCCTTCTCCTTGCCCCGCAGCTGCGGGACGATGCAGAAGGTGCAGGTGTTGTTGCAGCCGACGGAGACGGAGACCCAGGCCGCGTACGCGCTCTCCCGCCGCGTCGGCAGCGTGGAGGGGAACGCCTCCAGCGACTCGGCGATCTCGACCTGCGCCTCCTGGCGCACCCGCGCGCGCTCCAGCAGCACCGGCAGCTTGCCCACGTTGTGCGTGCCGAAGACGACGTCGACCCAGGGCGCCCTGGCGACGATGGTGTCCCGGTCCTTCTGGGCCAGGCAGCCACCGACGGCGATCTGCATGCCGGGCCGGGCGGCCTTCCGCGGCGCGAGCTGGCCGAGGTTGCCGTAGAGCCGGTTGTCGGCGTTCTCCCGCACCGCGCAGGTGTTGAAGACGACGACGTCCGCGCCGTCCGCTCCCTCGGGCGCGCGCACGTAACCGGCGTCCTCCAGCAGACCGGCCATCCGCTCGGAGTCATGGACGTTCATCTGGCAGCCGAAGGTGCGCAGCTCATATGTCTTCGCAGTCATCTCAGTCGACCAGGGTACGCGCTCCCAGGCGGGGGCCGCCCCTCCCCTCCCCGGGGAGCCGGATGGCAGGATCAAACCATGCTCACCCTCCGCGGCCGTCCCGCCGGGCGGCGCCGGGCGCTCCGGAGCGCCGCCGCCGTCCTCGCGGCGCTGGCGCTGCTGGCGTGGTGGCTGCTGCCGGACGCGGGACCGCGCCCCGGAGGCCGGATCACCTTCGCCACGGGATCGCCCACCGGCGTCTACGAACGCTACGGGGCACTGCTCCAGGACCGGGTGCGGGCGAAGCTGCCCCGGGTGGAGATGGCGCTCATGCCCAGCCAGGGATCGGTGCAGAACATCGAGCGCGTCGTGGCGGGAACGGCGGACTTCACGATCGCCCAGGCCGACGCGGTCGCCGCCCACCTCGCGGCCGGCGGGCGGGGCGCCGCGGGGCTGCGGGCGTGCGCCCGGCTCTACGACGACTACGTGCAGCTCATCGTCCCCGGCGGCTCCCCGGTGCGGGAGGCCGCCGACCTCCGGGGGCTGCGGGTGGGCGTCGGGCCGCTGCGTTCGGGCGTGCGGCCCATCGCCCGGCGCGTGCTCACCGCCGCCGGTCTCGACCCGGACCGCGACGTCACCGCCGTGCACGAGGGGATCGACACGATGCCCGCGCTGCTGGAGTCCGGCCGGCTCGACGCGTTCTTCTGGACGGGCGGGCTGCCCACCTCCGCCGTGCAGCGGCTGGCCGCCCGCACGGACGTCCGGCTCGTGGGGCTGGGCGGTCTGGTGCCCGCCCTGCACGCCCAGGCACCGGAGGCGCGGCACTACCGCGCCGCGGTGCTGCCCGCCGACGCGTATCCCAACGTGCGGGGCGGGCGCGCGGTGGAGACGATCGCGGTGGCCAACCTCCTGGTGACCGACGAGCGGGTGGACGCGGACGTGGCCGAGGAGCTGACGCGGGTGCTCATCGGCAGCCGGGACCGCATAGCGCGTGAGGTGCACGCCGCCCAGCGCGTCGACCTGCGCACCGCGATCTACACCGATCCGCTCCCGCTGCACACCGGCGCCCAGCGCTACTACCGCGCCGTCAAGCCCTGAGAGCCGCCGGGCCGCCGCCCGGCCGCGTACCGCCGGTTCCGGCGCGCGCCGTCCCCGGGGCGCTCACGGCTCCGCGCCGGGGGCGGCCCCGCGGACGGCGTCGGCGGCGTGGCGCAGGGCGCCCGGATCGGCGGCGGGCAGGGCGGCGGCCAGGTGGCCGTCGGGGCGCACGAGCAGCACCGTGTGGGCCGCCGCGTCCGGGTACGCCTCGGTGACGAGCACCTCGGCGGGCAGCGGCAGGCCGCGCACGGCGGCGGCCAGCTCCGGCATGAGGCCCGCCCGCGTCCAGTGGCGGCTGTCCCAGACGCGGGCGCCGGGGGCGACCAGCACCACGAGCAGGTCCCGGCCGAGCCGCTGCCGCAGCGGATGGCGCTCGCCGTCGAGCGTGGTGACGGGCACGTCCTCGGCCACCTGGCCCGGCGCGGTGCCCACTGGCACGCCGCCGCCGTACGTCAGCGGTGAGGCGCCGTAGGCACCGGGCGCGCCGAGGACGCCGCGGCCCAGGTGCCCTTCGGTGAGCAGGGTGAGCGGGCCCCGGCCGCCGGGCAGCAGCGACCGCAGAGCGCCGCCCCGGACCAGCGGCAGCGCCTGGTCCAGGGCGCGCAGCCGGGCGACGGACGCGCCGCGCCGCTCGTCCTGGTAACTGTCCAGGAGGGCCGGGGAGGCGCCGTGGTGCCAGGCCAGGGCCAGCTTCCAGGTCAGGTTGTCGGCGTCGCGCAGCCCCTCGTCCACGCCCTGGGTGCCGAGCGCACCCAGCAGCCGGGCGGCGTCCCCGGCGAGGAAGGCCCGCCCGCTGCGCCAGCGGCGGGCCAGCCGCTGGTGCACGGTGTGGACCCCGGTGTCCAGCAGCTCGTAGGACGGCTCCCGCTCCCCCGTCCAGGCGGTGAGGGTGGCGTAGACGCGTTCGAGCAGGGCGTCGGGGGTGACGAGGTCGCCGCGCGGCGGCAGCGGCCAGTCCAGCCGCCACTGTCCGCCGGGCAGACAGCGGGCGCACACCTCGGCGGGACCCCCGGGCACGTCGCGGTGCAGCAGGGCCTCGTCGGGCCAGGGCAGCGCCGCCCTGAGCGTGGCGACGGCGTGCCGCTCGACGGACGTGCGTCCGGGGAAGCGCACGTCCAGCAGCTTGCGCACGGTGGAGCGCGCGCCGTCGCAGCCGACGAGGTAGCTGCCCTCGACGGCGGCCTCCCCCTGCCCCGCGGTCCGGACGCGCACGCCGTCCTCGCGCTGTTCCAGGGCCACCAGGCGGCTGTGCGGTGCGACGCGGACGAGTTCGCTGTGGTGCGCGGCCGTGCGGAGGGCTTCGGTCAGGGCGTGCTGGTGGAGGTGGAAGGGGGCGTCGCCGGGCGGGAAGTCCTCCTGGTGGACGGTCTGCCTGCGGCGCAGCGTGCGCCAGACCCGCCAGTGCGCGCCGGTGAGCACGGCGGCGCCGGCCAGCCGCTGCGCGAGCGCGGCGGTGTCGGAACGCAGGACGCACG
Source organism: Streptomyces solitudinis (assembly GCF_036323765.1). NCBI lineage: Bacteria > Bacillati > Actinomycetota > Actinomycetes > Kitasatosporales > Streptomycetaceae > Streptomyces > Streptomyces solitudinis. The sequence continues at coordinate 31,651 of NZ_JAZDCW010000001.1, read as the reverse complement.
TACGGGCGGGACGCGGGACGGGGGCGCCGTCCCCGGCCTCCAGCACCACCGAGGGCACCTCGTGGCGCGCGAGCCCCAGCGCGAGGGCGAGCCCGACCGGGCCCGCGCCCACGACGATCACCGGTTCCACGGCACCGGGACCGTCAGGTCCGCACCTTCCCGCCGGTCCGGATGGTGCGGCGGACTCAGGGCTGACGGCCGGGCGTGGGGCGTGATCACAGACGTATGCAACCCACTGCCCGTACGGGCCGTCAAGTGACGGCCCGTACGGGCAGTGGGTGTGCGCCTGGCCGGGCGGACCGGCCGCCGGGCGGCGGGCGGAACGCGCTCCTCAGCGGCCGTCGCTGAGCGCGTCCTCGACCTCCACCGCGTCGGCGTGGGCCACCTTGACCCCGGGCCGGGTACGGCGGCCGCGCCGCTCGATCCAGCTGGCGAGGGCGGACAGGGCCATGCACATCGCGATGTAGACGGCACCGATCACGATGATGACGGTGACGTAGGGGTTGTCGCCGTCGATCAGGGTGTTGCGGGCGATGAGCTGCCCCGCGTAGAGGAGTTCCTCGTAGACGATGATGTAGCCGAGCGAGGTGTCCTTCAGGGTGACCACGAGCTGGCTGATCATGGCGGGCAGCATGGCCCGCACCGCCTGCGGGATCTGGATGGTGAGCATGACCTGCGTCTTGCTCATGCCCAGCGCGTAGGCCGCCTCGACCTGGCCCCGGGGGACGGCGAGGATGCCCGCCCGCAGCACTTCGGCCTGCACGGCGCCGTTGTAGACGGTGAGACCGAGTACCAGCGCCCACATCGGCTGGTTCGTGAGGAACCCGGCCCAGATGACGAAGATCGTGATGAGCAGCGGCACCGCGCGGAACAGCTCGATGAACGCGGTGGCGAACCACCGCACCGGGGCGTGGTCCGACAGGCGCGCCACCGCGAGCAGAGCGGCCAGCAGCAGCGACAGCACACCGGCGAGCACGAACGCCTTGAGCGTGCTGACCAGACCGGTGAGGATGCCGTCGATGATCCCGGAGTACTGGAACATCTCCCACATCTCCGGGTCGAGCTGGCCGGAGGCCGCGACGCGGGCGATGCCGAAGACGAGGAGGGCGGCCACGGCCAGGCCGCCGATGACGGAGATGAGCAGGTTGCGCCGCTTCGCCCGGGGGCCGGGCGCGTCGTACAGGACGGAACTCACCGTGCCACCCCCATCTGCCGCTCAAGCGCCCGGAACAGACCGCTGATCGAGAAGGTGATGATCAGGTAGGCGAGGGCGATCCAGAAGAAGACGATCATGATGTTGTATCCCATATCGCTCAGATCCTTCTGGGCGCCGAAGAGTTCGGTGTTGCTGAACGCCCCCGCGATCGCGGAGTTCTTCGTCAGGGCGATCAGGATGCTGCTCATGGGCGGCAGCACGGTCCTGGTGGCCTGCGGCAGCACGACCAGGCGCAGCGTCTGCAGGAAGGTGAGGCCGACGCTGCGGGCCGCCTCCGCCTGGCCGACCGCCACGGTGTTGATGCCCGAACGCACCGCCTCGCACACGAACGACGAGGTGTAGAAGCCGAGCGCGAGGATCGCCAGCACGTAGGGGCTCATCCCGGGGAAGAGCACCTCGGGCAGGATGAAGAAGGCCACGAAGAAGAGCAGCAGCAGCGGGGTGTTGCGGAGCACCGTCACCCAGGCCGTGCCGAAGGCGCGCAGCGGGGGCACCGGGGAGACCCGGCAGCCCGCGACGAGCAGCCCCAGGACCAGCGCGATCAGGGCACTGACCACCGTGAGCGAGACGGTGCCGATGAATCCTTCGCGGAACAGCGCGAAATTGTCGACCAAAACGTTCATAGGTTCTCCGCGACTCCTCCGCGCGGGCAGTCAGGGGCTGCTGCCTGAAGGGTGTGCCCCGCACCACCGCGCGGTCGTGCGGGGCACACGAGAGTTGTCAGTACCGGTCGAGGGCGGGCGGTTCGGTGAACTCCGAGCCCGACTGGCCGAGTGTCGCGTCGTACGCCTTGCGGTAGTCGCCGTTGTCGATGTGGCTCTGGATCGCGTCGTTGACCGCCTCGCGCAGGGCGTCGTCGCCCTTCTTCAGGCCGATGCCGTACGGCTCCTCGCTGAAGGTCTCGCCGACCACCTTCAGGTCGTCCGGCCGCTGGGCGGCGTAGCCCTTGAGGATCGCGTCGTCCGTCGTCATCGCGTCGACCTGCCCGTCGACGAGCTGCTTGACGCAGTCGGTGTACTTCCCGAGCTCGACCGTGTCGGCGCCGAACCGGTCCTTGTTCTCGGTGATGTTGCGCAGCGGCGTGGAACCCTTGATGGAGCACACGGTCTTGCCCTGGATGGTGTCCGGGCCCTTGATCTCCTCCTCGTCCTTCCGCACGAGGAGGTCCTGGCCCGCCATGTAGTACGGGCCGGCGAAGTCGACCTGGTTCTTGCGCTCGTCGTTGATCGTGTACGTACCGATCATGAGGTCCACCTGGCCGTTGGCCACGGCGGTCTCCCGGATCGAGGAGTCGATGGTCTTGAACTCGATCTCCTTCTCCGGGTCGAAGCCCAGGCTCGCCGCGATCATCTTCGCGATCTCGACGTCGAAGCCCTCGTACTCCTTGGTGCGCGGGTCCTGGAAGCCGAGGAAGGGCTGGTCGGCCTTGGAGCCGATGACGAGCTTGCCCCGGTCCTGCGCCGCCTTGAGCACGGACGAGTCGATGTCGACGTTCTCGGCCACGGCGTAGGTGGGAAGCTCGGGGCTGTCGGCGCCGCTCTCGTCGCCCGGGTCCCCCTCCTTGCCGCCGCAGGCCGTGGCGGCGAGGGAGAGGACGATCGCAGCGGCTGCCGCGGCACCGGTCTTGCGGAGTTTCATGTGGATTCCCTTGGGATGAGGTGGGCGTGGCCCGCCGGGCAGGTTGGTCAGTGCGCCAGGATCTTGGAGAGGAAGTCCTTGGCCCGGTCGCTGCGGGGGTTGCTGAAGAACTGGTCGGGCGTGGCCTCCTCGACGATCCGCCCGTCGGCCATGAAGACCACGCGGTTCGCGGCGGAGCGGGCGAAGCCCATCTCGTGCGTGACGACGATCATCGTCATGCCGTCCCTGGCCAGCTGCTGCATGACCTCCAGGACCTCGTTGATCATCTCCGGGTCGAGCGCGGAGGTCGGCTCGTCGAAGAGCATCACCTTCGGCTCCATCGCCAGGGCGCGGGCGATGGCCACCCGCTGCTGCTGGCCGCCGGAGAGCTGGGCGGGGTACTTGTCGGCCTGGCTCCCCACGCCCACCCGGTCCAGCAGGGCGCGGGCCCGCTCCTCGGCCTCCGCCTTGGGCTTGCGGCGCACCTTCAGCTGGCCCAGCGTGACGTTCTGCAGGACCGTCTTGTGCGCGAAGAGGTTGAAGGTCTGGAAGACCATGCCCACGTCCGCACGCAGCCTCGCCAGCTCCCTGCCCTCGGCGGGCAGCGGCCTGCCGTCGATGGAGATCGCGCCCGAGTCGACCGTCTCCAGACGGTTGATGGTGCGGCACAGGGTGGATTTGCCGGACCCCGAGGGCCCGATCACGACGACCACCTCACCCCGGGCGATGGTCAGGTCGATGTCCTGGAGCACGTGCAGCGCACCGAAGTGCTTGTTGACGTTGTCCAGCACGACCAGCGGGTCCGCCGCCTCGGCGTCCTTCGTCACCGGTACTGCGCTCATCGGCGTCACTTGCTCCGTCCTCGTCGGTTGAGGGGACCTTAGTGACCAGCGGGAACCAGCGTCAGCACATCTGAGGGGAAATTGAGCATAACGATCAGGCCACGGCCGGGCACGTTCTGTGATCGCATGACCGGGGAGCGTACCGGGTGCATAACGGAAGTTCCGGTGTCCCCCGTGTGCACTTGACGCAAACCCCGCGGGTGGGCGTGGATGCAGGAGCGGAAGACGGAAGAGGAGACGGCATGCGGTTGCTGCTGGTGGAGGACGACGACCACGTCGCCGCCGCGCTCTGCGCCGTCCTCGCACGCCACGGCTTCGACGTCGTCCACGCCCGCAGCGGCGAGGAGGCGCTGGAGCACCTGCTGCCGGACGGCAGGGGAACGCCCTTCGCCGTGGTCCTGCTGGACCTCGGCCTGCCCGACCGGGACGGCTTCGAGGTGTGCGGCAGCATCCGGCGCCGCACCGCCACCCCTGTGATCATGGTGACGGCCCGGGCCGACGTGCGCTCGCGCATCCACGGGCTCAACCTCGGGGCGGACGACTACGTCGTCAAGCCCTACGACACCGGTGAGCTGCTGGCCCGCATACACGCCGTCAGCCGCCGCTCCGCCGCTGGCGAGCCGCCCGCGCCGGAGACGCCCGAGGAGCCCGCTGAAGGAGGGCTGCTGCGGCTGGGTCCCGTGCTGATCGACGCCGCGGGCCGCCGGGTGACGGTGGAGGGCGTCCCCGTCGCGCTCACCCGCAAGGAGTTCGACCTGCTGGCGCTGCTCGCCCAGCGGCCAGGCGTCGTCTACCGGCGTGAGCAGATCATCAGCGAGGTGTGGCGCACCAGCTGGGAGGGCACGGGGCGGACCCTGGAGGTCCACGTGGCCTCGCTGCGGTCCAAGCTGCGGCTGCCCGCGCTCATCGAGACCGTGCGCGGCGTCGGCTACCGGCTGTCCGCACCGGCCGCCTGAGCCCGGCGCGATCCGCCGGTGCGCGCCCGCCTGCTGCCGCTGCTCATCGTCCTGATGGCCGGTGTCCTGCTCGCCCTCGGTTTCCCGCTGGCCGCCAGCATGGCCGCCACCGAGCAGCAGCGGGTCGTCGTCGACCGGATCGATGACACGGCGCGCTTCGCCTCCCTCGCCCAGTTCGTCGCCGCCCGCCCCGCGCCGCTGTCCCGGGCGGCCGCGGAGGCGCGCGTCGCCGAGGAGGAGCAGGACGAGCGGCTGTCCACACTCACCGAGGAACTGGACCGCTACCACGAGCTGTACGGCATCCGGGCGGGGGTGTTCTTCCGCGACGGGCGGGCGATGGCCGCCTCGCCCGACGGCTGGCGGGTGCCCCGCACGGGGGAGGGCGCGGCGGCGTTCGCCGAGGCGCTGGCGGGCCGCCGCAGCCACGACCCGCCGCAGGTGTGGCCGTGGCAGCGCAGCCGCATCGCCGTGGCCTCGCCGGTGATCCGGGACGGCGACGTGGTCGCCGTCGTCCTCACCGACTCCCCCACCGGGCCGCTGCGCTCCCGCATCCTGCGCGACTGGCTGCCGCTGGTGGCCGGCGAGGCGGCGGCCATGCTGCTCGCCCTGGGGGCGGCCACGCGGCTCGCCGGCTGGGTGCTGCGCCCGGTCCGCGATCTGGACAAGGCCGCGCACGGCATCGCCACCGGACGGCTCGCCTCGCGGGTGGCCGCGGCCGGCGGGCCGCCGGAGCTGCAACGGCTGGCGCGGTCCTTCAACGAGATGGCCGACCACGTCGAGGACGTCCTGGAGCAGCAGCGCGCCTTCGTCGCCGACGCCTCGCACCAGCTGCGCAACCCGCTGTCCGCGTTGCTGCTGCGCATCGAGCTGCTGGGGCTGGAGCTGCCGCCGGGCCACGCCGACGTCGCCTCGGTGCAGGCCGAGGGCAAGCGGCTGGCCCGGGTGCTGGACGGTCTGCTGGGCCTGGCGACGGCCGAGCACAGCCCTGCGGACCTGCGGCTGACGGACGTGGGGGCGCTCGCCGCCGAACGCGTCGCCGCGTGGCGTCCGGTCGCCGAGCGCGGCGGGGTGGTGCTGCGTACGGCCGGCGCGGCGGCGGTCACGGGGTGGGCCGACCCGGTGGCGTTGTCGAGCGCGCTGGACGCCGTCGTGGACAACGCCGTGAAGTTCACCCCGGAGGGCGGAGAGGTGACGGTGACGGTGGCCGCGGCGGGCGACCACGTGACCGTCGAGGTGCTGGACGGCGGTCCCGGACTCACCGAGGAGGAGCTGGAGCGCGTCGGTGACCGGTTCTGGCGCAGCGGCCGCCACCAGAACGTCTCCGGTTCCGGGCTGGGACTGTCCATCGCCCGTGCGCTGCTCGCGGCGGGCGAGGCGACGATCGCCTATGCCTGCGGCGAGGAGCGCGGCCTGCGGGTGACGATCACCCTGCCGCGCACGGCGAGGTGAGCCGGGGCTCCCGCTGCCCCGGGCCGTTCCGGACTGGGCGAGGACGGGCGGGGCCGGGCCGGGACGAGAGGCCGGGCCGGAAGCGGAAGCCGGAACAGGCGGCGCGGCCGGGGCGGCGGTCAGGCGTCGGGCAGGTATCTCTCCAGCGTCTCCGCGTCCTCGGCGCCCTCCTCCGCCAGGGCCTGCCGCACGACGCGCAGGGCGAGCCCCTCCGGATATCCGCGGCGGGCGAGCATCCCGGCGAGGCGCCGCAGCCGCTTCTCGGGCGGCAGGCCGCGGGTGGTGCGCAGTCTGCGCTCCACCAGGGCGCGGGCCGTCTCCTCTTCCTGGGCGGAGTCGAGCTGCCCGAGCGCCCCGTCGATCACGGTTGATTCCACGCCCCGGGTGCGCAGCTCCCTGGCGAGGGCGCGGCGGGCGAGGCCCCGGCCGCGATGGCGGGACTCCACCCAGGCGTCCGCGAAGCTCGCGTCGTCGATGAGGCCGACCTCTTCGAAGCGTGACAGCACCTCGTCGGCCGCTTCGTCGGGGATGCCGCGCTTGCGCAGGGCGTCGGCGAGCTGCTGCCGGGTGCGGGGGGTACCGGTGAGCAGCCGCAGGCAGATGGCCCTGGCCTGCTCCACCGGGTCCCGCGGGGCAGGCGGTGGTGCCTCCTCGGCCCTCGACGAGGAGGCACCACCGCTGTTCGGGGGAGCCGGGCCGTCGCCCTCCGGCCACTCGGTGCGCCGTGTCATGCCGCGCCCGGACTAGCTCTTGGCCGCGGCGGCCTTGGTGGCCTTCCCCTTGGCGGCCGTCACCGCCGTGGCCTTGGCGGCGGGCACGGCGGGCTCGGCCTTCGCCGCCTCCGCCAGCGGCCCGGCCGCGGCGTCCTGGCCGGGCTCGGCCTCGGGCTGCTGCGTCCTGGGGCCGATGCCCAGCTTCTCCTTGATCTTCTTCTCGATCTCGTTGGCCAGGTCCGGGTTGTCCCGCAGGAAGTTGCGGGCGTTCTCCTTGCCCTGGCCGAGCTGGTCACCCTCGTAGGTGTACCAGGCGCCGGACTTGCGGACGAAGCCGTTCTCCACACCCATGTCGATGAGGCCGCCCTCGCGGCTGATGCCCACGCCGTAGAGGATGTCGAACTCCGCCTGCTTGAAGGGCGGGGCCACCTTGTTCTTGACGACCTTGACGCGGGTGCGGTTGCCGACGGCGTCCGTACCGTCCTTGAGCGTCTCGATGCGCCGGATGTCCAGCCGCACCGAGGAGTAGAACTTCAGCGCCCGGCCGCCGGTGGTCGTCTCCGGGGAGCCGAACATGACGCCGACCTTCTCGCGGAGCTGGTTGATGAAGACCGCCGTCGTCCTGGACTGGTGCAGCGCACCGGTGATCTTGCGCAGGGCCTGGCTCATCAGCCGGGCCTGGAGGCCGACGTGGGAGTCGCCCATCTCGCCCTCGATCTCCGCGCGGGGCACCAGGGCGGCCACCGAGTCGATCACGATCAGGTCCAGCGCACCGGACCTGATGAGCATGTCGGTGATCTCCAGCGCCTGCTCGCCGTTGTCCGGCTGGGACAGGATGAGCTGGTCGACGTCCACGCCGAGCTTCTTGGCGTACTCGGGGTCCAGCGCGTGCTCGGCGTCGACGAAGGCGACCGTGCCGCCGGCCTTCTGGGCGTTGGCGACCGCGTGCAGCGTGAGCGTCGTCTTGCCGCTGGACTCCGGGCCGTACACCTCGACGACCCGGCCCCGGGGCAGGCCGCCGACGCCGAGGGCGACGTCCAGCGCGGTCGAGCCGGTGGGGATGACCTCGATGGGCTCGTCCGGACGCTCGCCGAGGCGCATGACGGCGCCCTTGCCGAACTGCCGTTCAATCTGTGCGAGCGCGGCGTCGAGCGCCTTCTCGCGGTCGGTTCCTGCCATGGGTGCCACCGGTTTCTGATTCGATCGCTTCACGTCCACAGACGCTAGCGGCTGCCACTGACAATCGGTCCGGACGGGCCGCCTGACCTCCTCCGCCGCGTCCATGGGAATCCATGTTCGATTTCCGTGTCAAGTAGCCGCGCCGCCCCTGTGGATACCGCAAAGCCGCAGGTCACATCCGGTTACCACCGGGTTGTGGAGAAGCCGGCGCCCTGAAGGGATGAAGGAAGGCCGGGTCAGCGCAGGTGCCCCGGGACCTCCATGGCCGCGCACACCGCCCGCCACACGTCCTTCGCGTTCCACCCGGCGTCCAGCGCCTCGTACACCGTCCGCCCGCCCAGCTCGGACATCACGTGGTCGCGGGCGAAGGAATCGGCGTACGCACCGCCGAAGTGCGCCGCCATCCGCTCCCAGAAGTCCGTCAGCCGCATGCGTCCAGTATCCCGCACCGGCACGGCGTCCGGCGGCACGGGCCGTTGTCGGTGGCCGGGTGCACGATGGGGTCATGCGTCACTCCGCCGCACTCGACGGCTTCTCCCCCGCGACGCGCGCCTGGTTCGCGGGGGCCTTCCGCGCGCCCACCGCCGCGCAGGAGGGCGCCTGGCAGGCGCTGGCCCAGGGCACGGACGCCCTGGTCGTCGCGCCCACCGGCTCGGGCAAGACGCTGGCGGCGTTCCTCGCCTCGCTGGACCGGCTGGCCGCCGAGCCGCCGCCCGCCGAACCGCTGCGCCGCTGCCGGGTGCTGTACGTCTCACCGCTGAAGGCCCTGGCGGTGGACGTCGAGCGCAACCTGCGCAGCCCGCTGACCGGCATCCGCCAGGAGTCCCTGCGCCTGGGGCTGCCCGAGCCCGGGATCCGGGTGGCGATCCGCTCCGGCGACACCCCGGCGGCCGAGCGGCGCTCGCTCGCCCGCCGCCCGCCGGACATCCTCATCACCACGCCCGAGTCGCTGTTCCTCATGCTCACCTCGCAGGCACGCGAGGCGCTCAGCGGCGTGGAGACGGTCATCCTGGACGAGGTGCACGCCGTCGCCGGCACCAAGCGCGGCGCGCACCTCGCGCTGTCCCTCGAACGGCTCGACGCGCTGCTGGACCGCCCGGCGCGCCGCATCGGCCTGTCCGCCACCGTGCGGCCCGTCGAGGAGGTCGCGCGGTTCCTGTCCCCGCAGCGCGCGGTCACGATCGTCCAGCCGCCCTCGGAGAAGGAGTTCGCCCTCCAGGTCGTCGTGCCCGTGGAGGACATGGGCGAGCTGGGCGGCTCCCCGGTGCCGGACGAGGACGTCACCGCCAAGCCGTCGATCTGGCCGTCGGTGGAGGAGCGCATCACCGACCTGGTCGAACGCCACCGTTCCACCATCGTCTTCGTCAACTCCCGGCGGCTGGCCGAGCGGCTGTGCAACCGGCTGAACGAGATCGCCCACGAGCGGGCCACCGGTGAGCCGCTGCCCAGGGACCACGTCCCGGCCGAGCTGATGGGCGCCTCGGGCGCGGCGGAGGGGGCACCGCCGGTGCTGGCACGGGCGCACCACGGCTCCGTCTCCAAGGAGCAGCGCGCCCAGGTCGAGGAGGACCTGAAGGCCGGGCGGCTGCGCGCGGTCGTGGCCACCTCCAGCCTGGAGCTGGGCATCGACATGGGCGCGGTGGACCTGGTGATCCAGGTGGAGTCGCCACCCTCGGTGGCCTCGGGGCTGCAACGCGTGGGCCGTGCGGGGCACCAGGTGGGCGCCGTCTCGGCGGGGGTCGTCTTCCCGAAGTACCGCGGGGACCTGGTGCAGTCCGCCGTGGTGACGGAGCGGATGCGGCTGGGCGCGATCGAGGCGCTGCGCGTGCCGGCGAACCCGCTGGACGTGCTGGCCCAGCAGATCGTCGCCATGGCCGCCATGGACACCTGGGACGTGGCCGAGCTGCTGGCCGTGGTACGCCGTGCCGCGCCCTTCGCCGCCCTCCCGGAGTCCGCGTACACCGGTGTGCTGGACATGCTCGCGGGGCGCTATCCGTCCGACGCGTTCGCCGAGCTGCGCCCGCGCCTGGTGTGGGACCGCGTCGCCCACACCGTCACCGCGCGCCCCGGCGCGCAGCGCCTGGCCGTCACCTCGGGCGGCACCATTCCCGACCGCGGCCTGTTCGGCGTCTTCCTCGCCGGATCCGACCCGAAGAAGGGCGGCGGCCGGGTCGGCGAGCTGGACGAGGAGATGGTGTACGAGTCCCGGGTGGGGGACGTCTTCACGCTGGGCACCACGTCCTGGCGCATCGAGGACATCACCCGCGACCGCGTCCTGGTCTCCCCCGCGCCCGGTGTGCCCGGCCGCCTGCCGTTCTGGAAGGGCGACCAGCTCGGCAGGCCGCTGGAGCTGGGCCGGGCGCTGGGCGCCTTCCTGCGCGAGGTGGGCGCGCTGGACGAGGACGCGGCCACGGCGCGCCTGGCGTCGGCGGGCCTGGACGCACTGGCCGTGCGGAACCTGCTGGCGTACCTGGCGGAGCAGCGCGCTGCCTGCGGCCACGTCCCGGACGACCGCACCATCGTCGTGGAGCGGTTCCGCGACGAGCTGGGCGACTGGCGCGTCGTCGTCCACTCCCCGTTCGGGGCGCAGGTGCACGCGCCGTGGGCGCTGGCACTCGGCGCCCGCCTCACCGAACGGTACGGACTGGACGCGCAGGTCATGCACGCCGACGACGGCATCGTGCTGCGCCTGCCCGACGCGGACCTGCTGGGCCTGGACGCCGCGGACGACACGTTCGCGGACGCCGGGACGGAGCGGGAGCAGGCGCCCGTCGGCGCCCAGGACGTGCTGTTCGCGCAGGAGGAGGTCGACGGGACGGTCACCGAGCAGGTCGGCGGCTCCGCGCTGTTCGCCGCCCGCTTCCGGGAGTGTGCCGCCCGCGCGCTGCTGCTGCCCCGGCGCGATCCCGGCCGGCGCACCCCGCTGTGGCAGCAGCGGCAGCGCGCCTCGCACCTCCTTCAGGTGGCGAGCGACTTCGGGTCGTTCCCCATCGTCCTGGAGGCGGTGCGCGAGTGCCTGCAGGACGTGTTCGACGTCCCCGGCCTCGCCGAACTCATGGGCGACGTGGCCGCCCGCCGGGTGCGCCTGGTGGAGGTCACCACGCCCGAGCCCTCGCCCTTCGCCCGTTCGCTGCTGTTCGGCTACGTCGCCCAGTTCCTGTACGAGGGCGACACCCCGCTCGCCGAGCGCCGGGCCGCCGCCCTGTCGCTGGACTCCCGGCTGCTGGCCGAGCTGCTCGGCCGCGCGGAGCTGCGGGAACTGCTGGACGCGGACGTGCTGGCGGAGCTGGAGGCCGAGCTGCGGTGGCGCACCGAGGACCGCCGCCTGAAGGACGTGGAGGCCGTCGCCGACGCGCTGCGGCTGCTGGGCCCGCTCACCGAAGCGGAGCTGGCCGAACGGGGCGCCGGGCCGGGCTGGGCGGCCGAGCTGGCGGGCGCCCGCCGGGCCATCGCCGTCCGGATCGCGGGGCGGGAGCACTGGGCGGCCGTGGAGGACGCCGGGCGGCTGCGGGACGCACTGGGCGCCGCCCTGCCGGTCGGCGTGCCCGAGGCGTTCACCGAGCCGGTGGCCGATCCGCTGGGTGATCTGCTCGCCCGCTACGCCCGCACCCACGGCCCGTTCACCACGCAGGAGGCGTCGGACCGCTTCGGTCTGGGCAGCGCCGTCACGGATGCCGCGCTGCACCGCATGGCCGCCGAGGGCCGGCTGCTCCAGGGCGAGTTCCACCCGGCGGGGGCCGGCCAGGAGTGGTGCGATCCGGCGGTGCTGCGGCGGCTGCGGCGCCGGTCCCTGGCCGCCCTGCGCCAGGAGCTGGAACCGGTGCCCGCCCCGGCGCTGGCCGCGTTCCTGCCGCAGTGGCAGCACCTGGGGGCCGGGGGGCTGCGCGGCGCCGACGGCCTGGCCCGCGCCGTCGAACAGCTCCAGGGCGTCGCCGTGCCCGCCTCCGCGCTGGAGCGGCTGGTGCTGCCCGGCCGGGTCCCCGGATACGCGCCGGGCCTGCTGGACGAGCTGACGACGACGGGTGAGGTGGTGTGGGCGGGTGCCGGGGCGCTGCCGGGCAAGGACGGGTGGGTGGCGCTCTACCCGGCGGACGCCGCCCCGCTGCTGCTGCCCGAACCGCACCCGCTGGAGCTGACAGCCCGGCACCGCGCGGTGCTGGACGCGCTGGCGGGCGGCTACGGGCTGTTCTTCCGGCAGCTCGCCGAGCACGTCCGCGCCGTCGAACCGGAGGTCACCGACCCGCAGCTCGCCGACGCCGTCTGGGAGCTGGCCTGGTCCGGGCGGCTCACCAACGACAGCCTCGCGCCGCTGCGCAGCCTCCTGGGCTCCGGGCGCACCGCCGGGTCCACCGCGCACCGGGCCCGGCGCACCGTGCCGCGTGGGCGCTACGGCTCGCTCGGCGTGCGGACGGCCTCGCGGGGCGGCCCGCCGACGGTCGCCGGGCGGTGGTCGCTGCTCCCGCCGCGCGAGGAGGACGCCACGGTGCGCGCGCACGCCCTGGCCCGTACCCTGCTGGACCGCCACGGCGTCGTCACGCGCGGCGCCGTCGCCGCGGAGGGCGTCGCGGGCGGTTTCGCCGCGGCGTACCGGGTGCTGTCGGCCTTCGAGGAGAGCGGCCAGGCCCGCCGGGGCTACGTCGTGGAGCACCTGGGGGCCGCGCAGTTCGCGGTGGACGGCGCGGTGGACCGGCTGCGCGCCGTCCACACCGCCAGGGAGCGGGAGCCGCAGCACCGCGCGCTGGTGCTCGCCGCCGCGGACCCGGCCAACGCCTACGGGGCCGCCCTCCCCTGGCCGGAGCCGCCGGAGGGCGCGGGGCACAAGCCTGGCCGCAAGGCGGGTGCCCTGGTCGTCCTGGTCGACGGTGAGCTGGTCCTCTACCTGGAGCGGGGCGGCAGGTCGCTGCTGGCCTGGTGCGAGGGGGCGCCGCTGGAGGCCGCCGCGGCGGCGCTGGCCGGTGCCGCCCGCGCCGGGTCCCTGGGCACCCTCACCGTCGAGCGCGCCAACGGCGCTCCGGTGCTGACGGCCCCGCTGGGCGGGGCGCTGGAGGCCGCGGGCTTCCACGCCACCCCGCGCGGCCTGCGGCTGCGGGCGTGAGGGGGCGGCGGGGTGCCGGAGGGAGACACGGTGTGGCGCACCGCGCGGCGGCTGGACCAGGCGCTGTCCGGGGCCCGGCTGACGCGTGCCGACCTGCGGGTGCCCGCGTTCGCGACCGCCCGGTTGACCGGGCGTGAGGTGCTGGAGACCGTTCCCCGCGGCAAGCACCTGCTGACGCGCCTCGGCGGCGGCCTGACGCTGCACTCGCACCTGCGGATGGACGGCTCCTGGCGGACGTTCGCGGACGGCGAGCGCTGGAGCGGCGGGCCGGGACACGAGATCCGGGCCGTGCTGGGCACCGCGGAGCGCACGGCGGTCGGCTACCGGCTGCCGGTGCTGGAACTGCTGCCCACGGCGCGGGAGGAGGAAGTGGTCGGCCACCTCGGGCCGGATCTGCTGGGTGCGGACTGGGACGCCGGTGAGGCGCTGCGCCGGCTGCGCGCCGATCCCGGCCGCGCGATCGGCGAGGCCCTGCTGGACCAGCGCAACCTGGCGGGCCTGGGCAACGTGTACCGGTCGGAGCTGTGCTTCCTGGTCCGGATTCCGCCGTGGACGCCCGTGGGCCTGGTCCCCGCGCCGGAGCGGCTGCTCGCGCTGGCGCACCGGCTGCTGGACGTGAACAAGGCCCGTGCCGAGCGCTGCACGACGGGCGACCGCCGCCGGGGGCGGATGCTGTGGGTGTACGGGCGCGGCAACCGGCCGTGCCTGCGCTGCGGCACCCCGGTGCGGAGCGCGGACGCGGGCCCGGCGTCGCGGGCTCCCCGCCCGGTGTACTGGTGCCCCGCCTGCCAGCCGGAGCCGTCCGGCACGGCCCGGCCGGGGCCGCCGCGGTGGGCAGGGCCTGCGGGCCGCTGAGGAGCCGCCCGGCCCGGCCGGACAAGCACGGTGCCGAGGCCCTGGTACGGACCTCGGCACAAAGGTGCGGTGGTGCGGTGGGTCAGGCGGCGACGACGTCCACGGCCTCGGTGGGCCGCTTGATCGTCACGCGTTCGTTCGGACGGCCGGTGACGGAACTCACCGACACCGGGTTGAGCATGGGCCGCATCGGCGCGGGCACCGCATCACCGGCGGCCGACTGGGCCAGCTCGGCGAGGGCCAGTTCGTCACTGACCTCGCGCATCAGCTCGGACATCGGAACGTCCAGTGCGTCGCAGATGGACGACAGCAGCTCGGAGGAAGCCTCCTTCTGCCCCCGCTCCACTTCGGAGAGGTACCCGAGTGAGACGCGCGCGGATGCGGAGACTTCGCGCAGGGTACGGCCCTGACGCTGGCGCTGCCGACGCAGCACGTCACCCAGCAGGCGACGGAGCAGAATCATCGGTGGCTCCCTCCTCGGACCGTGGACCTGAATCCTTCATGCCCCACCGTACCGCCTACAACCGTGGCCGTGCGGGGAGCGATGTCGTGTTCACTCAGGGCTGCAAACATCCTGCGTCCCCGGTCTGTTCCGTGTCCGGTCCTCCGCTCTTCTTCCGCAGTTCCCCGCAGAGCAGCCGCAGGGCGGCTGCGACGCTGCCGTCGCGGATCGCGGCCCGGTCCCCCTCAAGGTCCAGGCGCCGGGCGACGGCCTCCCCGCCGGGACCGGCGACGGCCACGTACACCCGCCCCACGGGCTGGCCGTCCTGCGGCTCGGGACCGGCGACGCCGGTGGTGGCCACGCCCCAGCCGGTGCCCAGCAGGCGCCGGACGCCGGTGGCCATCTGCCGGGCCACCTCGGCGTCGACCGCGCCCCGCTCGTCGAGCAGGCCACCGTCCACCCCCAGCAGCTCCCGTTTGATCCCGGTGGCGTAGGCGGTGACCGAGCCGCGGAACGCCCGCGACGCCCCGGGGGCGTCCGTCAGCGCGGCGGCGACCAGGCCGCCGGTGAGGGACTCGGCGGCGGCGACGTCCTCTCCCCGCTGCCCCAGTACCTCCAGCGCGTCGGCTGCGGCCTCGCGGATCATCGCGCGCCCTCCTTTCGCTGTGCCGTGCCGTCCGCGGCGGCCGCCCGCGCGGCGCGCGATCCGGCCCGGCGGAGCACCACGGCCTGGTGCACGTACTCGACGGCGCTGCCCACCGTCAGGAGCACCGCCGCCGCCATGACCCACCACCGCAGGCTGGCCAGCGGACCGGTCAGCACGAGGATGTACATGCCCACCGCGACGCCCTGGGCGAGCGTCTTGAGCTTGCCGCCCCGGCTGGCGGGGATCACGCCGTAGCGGATCACCCAGAACCGCATGGCGGTGACGGCCACCTCCCGGCCGACGATGACCGCGGTCACCCACCAGGGCAGGTCACCCAGGACCGACAGGCAGACCAGGGCCGCGCCCATGATGGCCTTGTCCGCGATCGGGTCGGCGATCTTGCCGAAGTCGGTCACCAGGTCGTAGCGCCGGGCCAGCTCGCCGTCGAAGAGGTCGGTGATCATGGCGACGGTGAAGGCCGCCCACGCCAGCGAGCGCCAGGCCGGGTCGTGGCCGCCGTCGACGACCATCAGCAGTACAAAGCCGGGCACCAGGGCGAGCCGCACCATGGTGAGGATGTTGGCGATGTTCCACAGGCCCGCCTGCCGGGACGCGGCCCGCTGGGGCTGCGCCACGGAGCCTCCCCCGGCCGCGGAGGCCGGGACGCCCGTCATCCGACCGCCTCCTTCGCCCGCTCCGGTTCGGCGACCAGGTCCACGCCCTCGGCCGCCACCACCCTCGCTTCGACCATATGCCCGACGGCGAGCCCGGCGCAGCCGGAGCCGGTCAGCCGGACCTGCCCGTCGGTCTCGGGGGCCTGGTGCGCGGCACGGCCGTGGACGCCGTCCTCGGCGTCCACGCTCTCCACGAGCACCGAGACGGCCTCACCGACGCGCTCCTCGGCGCGCTGGGCGGTCAGCTCCTCGGCGAGCGGCGTCAGGTGCGCCAGGCGTTCGGCGACGGCGTCGGGGTCGAGCTTGTCCTCGTACCCGGCTGCCTCGGTGCCGTCCTCGTCGGAATAGCCGAACACGCCGATGGCGTCCAGCCGTGCCGCGGTGAGGAAGCGTTCCAGCTCGCCGAAGTCGGCCTCGGACTCGCCGGGGAAGCCGACGATGAAGTTGGACCGCACCCCGGCGGCGGGGGCCTTGCCGCGGATCGTCTCCAGCAGCTCCCAGAAGCGTTCGGTGTCCCCGAAGCGGCGCATCGCGCGCAGCACGCCGGGGGCGGCGTGCTGGAAGGACAGGTCGAAGTAGGGAGCGACCTTCTCCGTCCCGGCGAGCACGTCGATCAGCCCGGGCCGCAGCTCGGCGGGCTGGAGGTAGCTCACGCGCACCCGCTCGATGCCCTCGACGGCCGCGAGCTGCGGCAGCAGCGTCTCCAGCAGCCGGATGTCGCCCAGGTCCTTGCCGTAGGAGGTGTTGTTCTCGGAGACCAGCATGACCTCCCGGACACCCTCCCCGGCGAGCCAGCGCGTCTCGGCGAGCACGTCGGAGGGCCTGCGGGAGATGAAGGACCCGCGGAAGGAGGGGATGGCGCAGAAGGAGCAGCGCCGGTCGCAGCCGGAGGCCAGCTTGACGGAGGCGACGGGACCGGCGTCCAGGCGCCGCCGCAGCGGGGGGCGCGGGCCGGAGGCCGGGGCCAGCCCGGCCGGCAGGTCGGCGGGGACGGGGCCGGCCGGGACGGGCGCGGCGTCACCCGCGTCCTGCACGGCGTCGCCGTGCCCGGGCAGCGCCACCCCGGTGCCCTGCCGGGCGGCGGGGCTGATGGGCAGCAGCTTGCGCCGGTCCCTCGGGGTGTGCGGGGCGTGGACGCCGCCGCTGAGGATCGTCTGGAGCCGTCCGGAGATGTCAGCGTAGTCGTCGAAGCCGAGCACGCCGTCGGCCTCGGGCAGGGCGTCCGCCAGCTCGCTGCCGTACCGCTCGGCCATGCAGCCGACGGCCACGACGGCCTGGGTGCGGCCCTGGCCCTTGAGGTCTCCGGCTTCCAGCAGCGCGTCGACGGAGTCCTTCTTGGCCGCCTCGACGAACCCGCAGGTGTTGACGACGGCGACGTCCGCGTCCGCGGCGTCGGGGACGAGGTCCCAGCCGTCCGCCGCCAGGCGGCCTGCCAGCTCCTCCGAGTCCACTTCGTTACGGGCGCAGCCGAGTGTGACCAGGGCGACGGTACGGCGTTCGGGCATGAGCCCAGCCTACTTCGTCCCGCCGGTGCCCCCGGCCGGGCCCTGCCTGTGGGCGGGGGTCAGCCCTGCGCCGGGTCTCCCTTGGTGTAGCTGACCCGCTGCACCTGGCCCACCTCGCCGACGGGCTCGACCTTCTTGCCGTTGACGAACACCTCGACCGCCCCGGCGTTGCCGAGGACGAGGTCGATCTGCTCGTCGTCGGTGAAGGTCTGGCTGTCGCCGTCCTCCAGCACGCCCTCGTGCATGAGCCGCCCGGTGTGGTCCTCCGCGGAGATCCAGCTGTTCCCGTTGGTGGCGACGAGCTTGACCGTCACCTTGTCGGCGGGGGCCGCCGCGATGGCGCTGTCGGACGGCTCCGGCGCCGGCCCGGCGTCGGACGCGGTCGGCGAGGGGCTCGCGGAGGGCGTCGCCTCGGCCTTGGCGACCGGTGTGCCGCTCTGGTCGTCACCGCCGAAAAGAGTGAACCCGACGAACCCGACGACCGCCACGATCGCCGCCACCATGGCCGCCGTCCAGTTGGGGCGGCGCGGTTCGGGCCGGATGCGTTCCGCCTCGAACAGCGGCGCCGCGGGGGTGGCCCGCGGGCGTCCGCCGTGTTCGGCGTCGTACTGCTCGATCAGACCGGCCGGATCGAGCCCGACGGCACGGGCGAGCGCGCGGATGTGCCCGCGCGCGTAGACGTCGCCGCCGCAGCGGCTGAAGTCGTCCTGCTCGATCGCCTGGACGATCGGCACGCGCACGCGGGTGGCGGAACTGACCTCGTCGACGGTCAGCCCCGCGTCGATACGGGCCTGGCGGAGGACGCGGCCGACCGGGGGCCGGTCCTCGTGGGGGCCGGCGGACGGCCGGTCCTCTTCGGGGGAGTTGCCGATGGACACGAGGGCGCCTTTCGAACGTGTAGCCACCTGCTGGGCACTCAGTCTAGGGGGGTCGCAAAAGGTTCGGGCAAGCGGGCGGACGAACTTTGTCCCCCATCAGGATGGACGGCTTCCCCTCCTGCGCGGTGACGCATCGCCCAGGGGCCGAGGGTGCTGTTCGTGTTACCCGCCTGACTGGACGTATTCCTCGCGGGGACGGTTGCCCGCGTGCTCATCACGAATGAGTCTCCCCACGGATCACCGCCAGTACGTCGTCCAGTTCGTCCGGCTTGACAAGCACGTCCCGGGCCTTGGACCCCTCGCTCGGCCCGACGACACCGCGGCTCTCCATCAGGTCCATCAGCCGGCCAGCCTTGGCGAAGCCCACCCGCAGCTTGCGCTGGAGCATCGAGGTGGAGCCGAACTGGGTGGAGACGACCAGCTCCGCCGCCTGGCACAGCAGGTCGAGGTCGTCGCCGATCTCCTCGTCGATCTCCTTCTTCTGCTTCTGCCCGACCGTCACGTCGTCGCGGAACCGCGGGGCCATCTGCTCCTTGCAGTGGGCGACGACCCCGCGGATCTCCTCCTCGGTGACGAAGGCGCCCTGCATACGCGTGGGCTTCCCATCACCCATCGGAAGGAACAGGCCATCACCCTTCCCGATGAGTTTCTCCGCGCCCGCCTGGTCGAGGATGACGCGGCTGTCGGCCAGCGAGGAGGTGGCGAAGGCGAGCCGGGAGGGCACGTTCGCCTTGATGAGCCCGGTGACGACGTCCACCGAGGGCCGCTGCGTGGCCAGCACGAGGTGGATGCCCGCGGCGCGGGCGAGCTGGGTGATGCGGACGATGGCGTCCTCCACGTCGCGCGGCGCGACCATCATGAGGTCCGCCAGCTCGTCCACGATCACCAGCAGGTACGGGTAGGGGGCGAGCTGCCGCTCGCTGCCCTCGGGGGCGCTGATCTTCCCCGCCCGCACCGCGGCGTTGAAGTCGTCGATGTGCCGGAACCCGAACGCGGCCAGGTCGTCGTAGCGCAGGTCCATCTCCCGGACGACCCACTGGAGCGCCTCGGCGGCCTTCTTGGGGTTGGTGATGATGGGCGTGATGAGGTGCGGGATGCCCTCGTAGGCGGTCAGCTCCACCCGCTTGGGGTCCACGAGCACCATGCGCACGTCCTCGGGCGTGGCGCGCATCATGACCGAGGTGATCAGGCAGTTGATGCAGGACGACTTGCCCGAGCCCGTGGCGCCCGCGACCAGGATGTGCGGCATGTGCGCGAGGTTGGCGTTGACGTAGCCGCCCTCGACGTCCTTGCCGAGCGCCACCAGCATCGGGTGCTCGTCGCCCACCGCCTCGGCCGAGCGCAGCACGTCGCCGCAGTTGACCATCTCGCGGTCGCTGTTGGGGATCTCGATGCCCACCGCGGACTTCCCCGGGATCGGGGAGATGATCCGCACGTCCGGGCTGGCGACCGCGTAGGCGATGTTGCGGGCCAGCGCCGTGATCTTCTCGACCTTCACCGCCGGGCCCAGCTCGACCTCGTAGCGGGTGACCGTCGGGCCCCGGGTGAAGCCGGTGACCGAGGCGTCCACCTTGAACTCCGTGAAGACGGTCGTGAGCGCCTCCACCACGGCGTCGTTGGCGGCGCTGCGGGTGCGTCCCGGGCCGCCGCGCACGAGCAGGTCGAGGGAGGGCAGGGCGTAGGTGACGTCGCCGGACAGCTGGAGCTGCTCGGCGCGCGCCGGCGTGTCCCCGGCCGGTTCGGGCGCCCGCTTGGTCAGGTCGGGCACGCCGCCGCGCTCCCCGTCGGCGCCGCCGCGCGGACGGTCACCGCCGTACGGCGTCGTGGCCCGCGCGGGCCCGGACGGCTCACGCCGCTGCGCCCGCTCCTGCTCGGCGGCCACCGTGCTGCTGATCCCGGCCACCAGCGGCGAGGGCTGCACGCCGTGCAGCAGCGCGCCGTCCAGGTCCGCCGTGGCCGCCGCCGCGAGGTCCAGCCCGTCCAGGCTGCGGCCGTCGGCGTCCTGCGCGAACGCCCCGCCGCCCGCCTCCGGCGCACGCCGGGCGCGCCGGGCCGCGCGGCGGCGGTCCAGCGCCTCCTTCTCGGCCTCCTCCGGCCCGGTGTCCTTGCGGAGGTTGGCCCGGCGCTGCCGGGGCGGCGCGCCCGCCCGGTCGTCCGCGTCCGCGGCGTGCTCCCCCGCGGGCCCGGCCAGCACTCCGAGCCGCACGGCGAGCTGCCGCAGCCGCTGCGGGACGGCGTTGACCGGCGTCGCGGTCACCACGAGCAGCCCGAAGACGGTGACGAGCACCAGCAGCGGCACCGCGAGGACCTCGGTGACGGTGAGGATGAGCGGCTTGGACGCCGCCCAGCCGATCAGCCCGCCGGCGTCCCGCAGGACGTCGTCACCCGCACCGCGCCCCGGCGCGCCGCAGGCGATGTGGACCAGGCCCAGCACGCCGAACACCAGCGCGGAGAACCCGATGACGATGCGCCCGTTGGCCTCCTGCCGCTCCGGGTGGCGGATGAGCCGGACGGCGAGCGCGCCCAGCAGCACGGGGACGAGCAGGTCGAGCCGGCCGAAGGCGCCGGTGACGAGCATGGTGACGAGGTCCCCGACCGGACCCTGGAGGCTGGACCACGTCCCGGCGGCCACCACGATGGCGAAGCCGAGCAGCAGCAGCGCCACCCCGTCCTTGCGGTGCGCCGGGTCCAGACCTCTCGCACCGCGCCCTATGCCGCGCAGCAGCGCACCGAGGGTGTGGGCGATGCCGAGCCACACGGCACGCACCAGGCGGTAGATGCCTCCCGTGGGGGACGGCGCCGGCTTGACCGGCGGCCGCTTCGCCGCCGCCTTCTTCGCCGCGGCGCTCCTCGGGCTGGCCTTCTTCGCCGCCGGCCTCGCGGGCGCCTTCGCCGGTGGCTTCGCTGCCTTCTTCGCGGGCGCCTTGCTGGCCGCCTTGCCGGACGTACGTGAGGCCATGGTGGTGAGGTTACCGCCGACCGCCGCGCGAGGCACGGACGGATCGGCGGTCAGCGGCGGCCAAAGCACGCGGCGGCCACCGCCTGCCGCGCCGGTGACCCGGCGTCAGGAGCCCGCCGTCAGCTCACTGCTGGGTGGGCAGCGAGGCCGGACGCCCGCCCGTGCCGGGTTCCAGGGCGTCAAGTGCCCGGCGCAGCCCGGTGAGTTTGCGCTCCAGGTGCGCGGCGGTTGCCACCGCCGCGGCGTCCGCGTGGTCCCCGAGCTGCTTGGACAGCGCCTCGGCCTGCTCCTCGACCGCCGCCAGCCGGGCGGACAGCTCGGCGAGCACCCCGGCGGGTTCGGAGGACTCCCCGCCGGAGCCCTCCTCACCGTTGTCGAGCTGGAGGCGCAGCAGGGCGGCCTGCTCGCGCAGCTGCACGTTCTTCATGTACAGCTCGACGAACACCGACACCTTCGCACGGAGCACCCACGGGTCGAAGGGCTTGGAGATGTAGTCGACGGCCCCGGCCGCGTAACCGCGGAAGGTGTGGTGCGGGCCGTGGTTGATGGCGGTGAGGAAGATGATCGGGATGTCCCGCGTCCGCTCGCGGCGCTTGATGTGCGCCGCCGTCTCGAAGCCGTCCATGCCCGGCATCTGGACATCCAGCAGGATCACGGCGAAATCGTCCGTGAGCAGCGCCTTCAGCGCTTCCTCCCCTGACGATGCCCGCACCAGCGTCTGATCGAGCGCGGAGAGGATGGCCTCCAGCGCCAGCAGATTCTCCGGCCGGTCATCGACCAGGAGGATCTTGGCCTTCTGCACCATGGCCCGTCCTCCTCGCCCCGGCGACGTCCGGGACGCCGCCTTCGGGGACGACTCCTTTGCGCCGCCCGTCCTTGTGCCGGTCATGGTAGCCGCACCCTGCCGCCCGCCACACCCTGTCACCGCGATGTCACTGTGCACACAGCAGAAACGCTTCGCAGGACCAGGAGGTTCCCCGAACACCGCAGTTCGCCCGGAACCGGCCACAGGCAGTCAACATACACGGCTCCGGGGAACCCGCGCGTACCGGCCCGAATCATCCGGCCCGCATCCACTCCCCCATCACGGACAGCAGGTGGCCCGGGTCGACCGGCTTGGTGACGTGGTCGGAGGCCCCGGCGTCGATGCTCTTCTCCCGGTCGCCCTTCATCGCCTTGGCCGTCAGCGCGATGATCGGCAGCCCCGCGAACTGCGGCATCCGCCGGATCGCCTGCGTCGTGGCGTAGCCGTCCATCTCCGGCATCATGATGTCCATCAGCACCAGGGCCACGTCGTCGTGCTGCTCCAGCACCTCGATGCCCTCGCGGCCGTTCTCCGCGTACAGCACCTGAAGCCCGTTCTGCTCCAGCACGCTGGTGAGCGCGAAGACGTTGCGCACGTCGTCGTCCACGATCAGCACCTTGCGGCCCTGGAACCGGGCCGGGTCGGGCGCCGCGCTCCCGGACGGCCGCCACTCGGCGCCGGACTCCGGCTCCGGCTCGCGCTCCGGCTCCGCGAGGGGCTCCCCGCCGCCTTGCGGCACGCCGGGCGCCGCGCCGTTCACGCCCGTCCGCGCACCGTCCGGCCCGCCACCGCGGCCACCGGTGCCCTCGGGCCGGACCGGACCACCGTCGGGACCGGCGGGACGCTCCCCGGCGGCGCCGTCCGCGGCCGGGAGGGCCGGGAGCGCACGGGGCGCGGACACCGCCGGCACCTCGTCCGCCGCACGGGACCGCGCCCCCGGTCCCGCCGGACGGGACGAGAGCGGCAGGGCCAGCGGCGCGCCCACGGGCTGCTCGAACCCGGGCGGCGGCAGCTCGGTCGGGTCGAGCGGCAGGTACAGGGTGAACGTCGAGCCGCGGCCCGGCTCGCTGACGGCGTCGATCTCGCCGCCCAGGAGCCGGGCGATCTCCCGGCTGATGGACAGCCCGAGCCCGGTGCCGCCGTACTTGCGGCTGGTCGTGCCGTCCGCCTGCTTGAACGCCTCGAAGATCACCCGCATCTTGCTCTGCGCGATACCGATGCCGGTGTCGGTCACCGAGAAGGCGATCAGCTCGGCGTCGGCGTCCCGCAGCGCGCCCTGCTCCAGCATCTGCTCCCGGATCGGGACGGGCACGTCCCTCTTGGCCGCCCGGATGACCAGCTCCACCGCACCGCCGTCGGTGAACTTCACCGCGTTCGACAGCAGGTTCCGCAGCACCTGGAGCAGCCGCTGCTCGTCCGTGTGCAGGGTGGGCGGCAGCTCGGGCGACACCCGTACCGAGAAGTCGAGGTTCTTCTCCGCCGTCAGCGGCCGGAAGTGCGCCTCGACGTAGTCGACGAGCTGCACCAGCGCGATCCGGGTCGGGGAGACGTCCATCTTCCCCGCCTCGACCTTCGACAGGTCGAGGATGTCGTTGATGAGCTGGAGCAGGTCGGAGCCCGCGCCGTGGATCGTCTCGGCGAACTCCACCTGTTTCGGGGAGAGGTTCCCCTCCCCGTTGTCGGCCAGCAGCTTGGCCAGGATGAGCAGCGAGTTCAGCGGCGTGCGCAGCTCGTGCGACATGTTCGCCAGGAACTCCGACTTGTAGCGCATCGAGACGGCGAGCTGCTCGGCGCGCTCCTCCAGCACCTGCCGGGCCTGCTCGATCTCGGAGTTCTTGATCTCGATGTCCTGGTTGGTCTGCGCGAGCTGCTCCGCCTTCTCCTCCAGCTGCGCGTTGGAGTTCTCCAGCGCCATCTGGCGGCTCTCCAGCTCCACCGAACGCTCCTGGAGCTGCTCGGCCAGCTCCTGCGACTGCTTGAGCAGCACCTCCGTCTTGGTGTTGACGCTGATGGTGTTGACGCTCGTGGCGATCATCTCGGCGATCTGGCTGAGGAAGTCCTTCTGGATCTGGGTGAACGGCTGGAACGCCGCGAGTTCCACCACGCCGAGCAGCTCGCCCTCGAAGACGACCGGCATGACGATGACGTCCGCGGGCGCGGACTCGCCGAGCCCCGAGCCGATCTTCAGGTAGCCCGGCGGCACCTTCTCCATGACGATGGTGCGCTTCTCCACCGCCGCCGTGCCCACCAGGGACTCCCCCGGGGCGAACGCGGTCGGCATGGCGTCCCGGCGGTAGCCGTAGGAGCCCAGCAGGCGCAGCTCGTAGGCGCCGTCACCCTCGCCCACCCCGGCCTTCTCCGGCTCCTCGCCCGTCGGCACGGCCAGGAAGAACGCGCCGTGCTGGGCGGAGACGGCGGGCGTCAGCTCGCTCATGATGAGCTGCGCCACGTCGTTCAGCTCCCGGCGCCCCTGCATGAGGCCGGAGATGCGGGCCAGATTGCCCTTGAGCCAGTCCTGCTCGCGGTTGGCGAGCGTGGTCTCGCGCAGGTTGCGGATCATCTGGTTCAGGTAACCCTGGAGTTCCATGATCTCGCCGGCCGCGTCCACGTCGATGGTCACCGCGTGGTCGCCGCGGGCCACCGCCGTCGCCACCTTCGCCATCACGCGGATCTGCCGGGTCAGGTTCCCCGCCATCTCGTTCACCGACTCGGTGAGGTCCTGCCAGGTGCCCGCCACGTCCCGCACCCGGGCCTGACCGCCGAGGATGCCCTCGGTGCCCACCTCGCGGGCCACCCGGGTGACCTCCTCGGCGAACAGGGAGAGCTGGTCGACCATCGTGTTGATCGTCGTCTTCAGCTCCAGGATCTCGCCCCGGGCCTCGATGTCGATCTTCTTGGTCAGGTCGCCCTTGGCGATGGCGGTCGTCACCTGGGCGATGTTGCGGACCTGCCCGGTGAGGTTGTTCGCCATCGAGTTGACGGACTCGGTCAGGTCCTTCCAGGTGCCCGACACGCCCGGCACCTGAGCCTGGCCGCCGAGGCGGCCCTCCGTCCCCACCTCGCGCGCGACCCGCGTGACCTCGGCGGCGAACGACGACAGCGTCGTCACCATCGTGTTGACCGTGTCCGCCAGCCGGGCGATCTCGCCGCTCGCCTCGACGGTGACCTTCTTGCTCAGGTCGCCGTTGGCGACGGCCGTGGCCACGTCGGAGATGTTGCGCACCTGACCGGTCAGGTTGTTCGCCATCAGGTTGACGTTGTCGGTCAGGTTCTTCCAGATGCCGGAGACGCCGCGCACGTGCGCCTGGCCCCCGAGCTTGCCCTCGGTCCCCACCTCGCGCGCCACGCGGGTCACCTGCTCGGCGAACGACGAGAGCTGGTCCACCATCGTGTTCACCGTGGTGACGAGGGTGAGGATCTCCCCCTTGGCGTCCACGCTGATCTTCTTCGACAGGTCGCCCTCGGCCACGGCGGTGGTGACCTCGGCGATGTTGCGCACCTGCGACGTCAGGTTGTTCGCCATGCCGTTGACCGACTGCGTGAGGTCCTTCCAGGTGCCGGCCAGGCCCTTCACCTCGGCCTGCCCGCCGAGCTTGCCCTCGGTGCCCACCTCACTGGCCACCCGGGTCACCTGCTCGGCGAACGAGGAGAGCTGGTCCACCATCGTGTTGATGGTCGTCTTCAGCTCCAGGATCTCGCCCCGGGCGTCCACGGTGATCTTCTGTGACAGGTCACCGCGGGCGACGGCCGTCGCCACCTGCGAGATGTTGCGCACCTGTCCCGTCAGGTTCTCGGCCATGCCGTTCACCGAGTCGGTCAGGTCGCGCCACACGCCCGCGACGCCGGGCACCTGCGCCTGGCCGCCCAGGCGGCCCTCCGTGCCCACCTCGCGCGCCACCAGCGTCACCTGATCGGCGAAGGACGAGAGCTGGTCGACCATCGTGTTGATGGTGTTCTTCAGTTCCAGGATCTCGCCGCGCGCGTCGACCTGGATCTTCTGCGACAGGTCGCCGCGGGCCACGGCGGTGGTCACCTGGGCGATCTGCCGCACCTGGTCCGTCAGGTTGCCCGCCATCGTGTTGACGGAGTCCGTGAGGTCCTTCCACGTGCCCGAGACGCCGTCCACCCGGGCCTGGCCGCCCAGACGGCCCTCCGTGCCCACGTCGCGCGACATCCGGGTGACCTGCTCGGCGAAGGAGGAGAGCTGGTCGACCATGGTGTTCACGGTGTTCTTCAGCTCCAGCATCTCGCCGGAGACGTCCACCGTCACCTTCTGCGACAGGTCACCGTTGGCCACCGCCGTCGTCACCTGCGCGATGTTGCGGACCTGCCCGGTGAGGTTGGCGAAGGCGGTGTTGACGGAGTCCGTGAGGTCCTTCCACGTGCCGGCGGCTCCCGGCACCTTCGCCTGGCCGCCCAGCCCGCCCTCGACGCCGACCTCCCGGGCGACGCGCGTCACTTCCGCGCCGAAGGAGGAGAGCTGGCCCACCATGGTGTTCACGGTGTTCTTCAGCTCCAGCATCTCGCCGGAGACGTCCACCGTCACCTTCTGCGACAGGTCACCGTTGGCCACCGCCGTCGTCACCTGCGCGATGTCCCGCACCTGCGCGGTGAGGTTGCGGAAGGCGGTGTTCACCGAATCGGTGAGGTCCTTCCAGGTGCCCGCCACGCCCGGCACCTGCGCCTGCCCGCCGAGGATGCCCTCGGTGCCGACCTCGCTGGCCGCCCGCGTCACCTCGTCGGCGAAGGTCCGCAGCGTCTCGGTCATCGTGTTGATCGTGTCGGCGAGCTGCGCGACCTCGCCGCGCGCGTTCACCGCGACCTTCTGCGACAGGTCGCCGCCCGCCACGGCCGTCGTCACCCGGGCGATCTCCCGCACCTGTGAGGTGAGGTTGCCCGCCATGAGGTTGACCGAGTCTGTCAGGTCCTGCCAGACGCCGCCGACGCCCTCGACGCGCGCCTGCCCGCCCAGCTCCCCCTCGGTGCCGACCTCGCGCGCGACGCGCGTCACCTCCGACTGGAAGGACGAGAGCTGGTCCACCATCGTGTTGACGGTGTTCTTCAGCTCCAGCATCTCCCCGGCCACGTGGACGGTGACCTTGCGCGACAGGTCGCCCTTGGCCACCGCCGTCGTGACCAGCGCGATGTCGCGCACCTGGGCCGTGAGCCGCGACGCCATGGTGTTGACGGAGTCCGTGAGGTCCTTCCACGACCCGGACATGCCGCGCACCTTGGCCTGCCCGCCGAGCTTGCCCTCGGTTCCCACCTCACTGGCCACCCGGGTCACCTCGTCGGTGAACACCGACAACTGGTCCACCAGCCCGTTGACCGTCCTGGCCACCTTCAGGAACTCGCCGCGCAGCGCGTGCGGCGGATTGCCGTCCGGGCCCTGCACCCGCAGGTCCATGCGCTGGCCGAGATCGCCCTCGGCGACCGCGCTGAGCACCCGGCCCACCTCGGACACCGGCCGTACCAGGTCGTCCACCAGGGCGTTCGAGGCGTTGACCGCGGCCGCCCAGGAACCCTCACAGGCCCCGGCCTCCAGCCGCTCGGTCAGCCGCCCCTCCCGGCCGACCACCCGGCGCACCCGGGACAGCTCGTTCGCCAGGTGCAGGTTGCGGTCGGCCACGTCGTTGAAGAGGGCCGAGATCTCCGCCATCGGGCCCTCGCCCGCGACGGTGAGCCGTTTTCGGAAGTTCCCGTCCCGCATCGCCATGAGCGCGGTACGGAGCCGGTCCAGGGCAGCCCTGTCCACCTCGACGGTCCCGCTCCTCCGGGTCCGTCCGCCCTTCGGCCGCGTGCCGGCGCCCGTTCGCGCCGTTCCGCCAGAGTCCACCGCGTCCCTCCTGCAGGGTCGACCATTCCGTCCGGCTGCCTCAACCAACCTTCCCAGTGTTTCACCTCGGCCGAACCAGGCGATAACAGTTCGGCAGCATCGCACACCACCGGTCCGGACGCCGGAGGGGGAATCACCCGCATCCGGCGCCCGCCTCCCCAGCGAACGTAAGTAACCTGGCCTTCGGCTGTCCATTCCGCCCGCGCCGCGGACGGGACGGGCCCGCCGGACAGCGGCGGACGGCACAGTGGCCGAGTGAGCTAGACGGGCAAGGAGAGAACGCCGGGGTGGAGAAGCAGAGCGCCAGTCTGGGGCGGCCCACCGCGCGGGTGTACGCCCAGCGCGGCCCCGAGGCGCAGCCGACGGGGCACACCGACACACCCATGGGGGCAGACGTGATCACGGCACGGGCCGCAGCCACCTTCGAGCCGGTCGGACGATCGGTCGCTGCCGCCCGCGGCTTCGTGCGCGACACCCTCCAGGGGTGGGGCCTCGCGGACATCATCGACGACGCCGTCGTCCTCACCAGCGAACTGGTGACCAACGCCGTCGTCCACGCCGGTACCTCCGCCGAGGTGCGGTGCCTGCGCGACGGGGACGGCGTGCGCGTCGAGGTCGCCGACCGCTACCCGGAGCGCGAGGTGCCCGTACGCGACGCCGACCAGCTCCAGCCGGGGCCCGACCGGGAGGGCGGACGCGGTCTGATGCTGTGCGCGGCCCTCGCCACCCGCTGGGGCGTGGACTACACCGCGTCCGACAAGCGCGTGTGGTTCCGCCTCGACCTGCCCGACCGCCCCGTGGGCACCCGCGCCGCCGGTCCGGAGCTGCCCGACGACGCGCTGCCGTTCACCGACAGCCGCGTCCGCGTCGCCGTCGTGCAGATCGACCGCGGCGGCGGCGTCTCCGCCTGGAACGACGACGCCGTGGAACTGTCCGGGTTCACCGCGGACCAGGTCGTCGGCAAGCCCCTGAGCGACTTCGCCGCCTGGCCGCACACCCCCGGCACCGGGACCGGCATCGCGGAGGCCCTGGCCCTGTCCCGCTGGGAGGGCACCTACGGGCTCCGCCGCGCCGACGGGCGCACCATCCCCGTCTACGCCTCCCACCTGCGCATGCGCGACGCCGCCGGGGAGCCGTCCACCGTCTGCCTCCTCGTGCGCGAGCACGAGCGCGCCGTCCTCCAGAGCCCGCTGCGCCCGCCCTCCTCCGAGGGCTCCGGCGGGTCCGGTGAGGGGCGCGACCGCGCGGGAGTCGACCCGTTCGAGGTGTTCATCGGCTCACCGCCGCCGGAGGATCTGGACGGCCTGCTCCAGCGGACCGTCGAGCGGGCCCGCGACATGCTCGAAGGCGACGCCGCCTACCTGCTCCTCGCCACCGACGACGAGACGGAGCTGGAGGTCCGCGCCTCCACCGGCCTGCCCGCCGCCCGGCAGCGCTTCGCCCGGGTGCCCGTCGAGGCCGGCAGCGGCCGGTACGGCAGCGCGCGGCTGCCATCCGTGCACGAGGACGTGCCAGCCGTGCCCGGCGCCGTGCCGCTGCTGGAGGGCACGGGCATGCGCTCGGTGGTCACCGTCCCGCTCAAGGTCGAGGGACGCCTGACGGGATCGCTCGGCGTGGCCGCCGAGGCGCCGGGCCGCTACACCAACGAGGAGGCCCTGCGCCTCCAGTTCGCCGCCGACCGCATCGCCCTGGCCGTGGAGTCCGCCCGGCTCACCGAGCTGGAGCGGCTGCGCCGCGGTTCCCTGTCCTTCCTCGTCGAGGCGTCCGACCTGCTCGCCGGCACCCTCGACCGGGACCAGACCCTCGCCCTCATGGCGCAGATGACGGTGCCCACGCTCGCCACCTGGTGCGCCGTCTACACCATCGCCGAGTCCAACTCCGAACCGGAACTCGCCTACGTCCTGCACGAGGACGAGGAGCGCATCGACGGCCTCAAGGCCCTGCTGGCCAAGGTGGAGCCGCCCGAGCCCGTCCTGGCTCCCGGCGCCCGCGGCTGGTCCGCGCCGGGCAGCGCGGCGCACTCCACCGCGCTGCGCACCTCCCTGCGCAGCCTCTCCCTGGGCGACGACTCCGGCTCGGCTCCCGGCACCAGCCTGGCCACCGCCTCCGCCGTCGGAGGCGAGACGGTCGTCATGCCGCTGGTGGCCCGCAACCGCGTCATCGGCATGCTCACCCTCGGCAAACCGACCGACGAGCGTTTCCGCCAGGAGATCCTGGAACTGGCCGAGGATCTGTCCCGCCGTGCCGCGCTCGCCCTCGACAACGCGCGGCTCTACTCCGAGCGCACCGCGATCAGCCAGTCGTTGCAGCGCAGCCTGCTCCCGCCGGAACTGCCCGACGTTCCCGGTGTGGAGGTCGAGGTCATCTACCGCGCGGCCGGTGAGGGCAACGAGGTCGGCGGCGACTTCTACGACCTCTTCCCCATCCGGGACGGCGCCTACGGCTTCGCGGTCGGCGACGTGTGCGGCACGGGCCCGGAGGCCGCCGCCGTCACCGGCCTGGCCCGCCACGCCCTGCGCCTGCTGGCCCGCGAGGGCTTCGCCGGTCCCGCGGTACTGGAGCGCCTGAACGCCGCCATCCTGGAGGAGGGCTCCCGCAGCCGCTTCCTCACCCTCCTGTACGGCGAGCTGTGGCCGCAGGAGTCCGGCGGCGCGCTGCTCAAGGTCGTCTGCGCGGGCCATCCGCTGCCCCTGCGGCTGCGGCAGGACGGCAGCGTCGAACCGGCGGCCGAGCCGCAGCCGCTGCTCGGGGTGATGGAGGATCTCGACCTGTACGAGCAGACCCTCACCCTCGACCCGGGTGACGTGCTGGTCTGCGTGACGGACGGCGTCACCGAGCGGCGGGAGGGCACCCGCATGCTGGGCGACGACGGGCTCGCGGAATGCCTCACCGCCTGCACGGGCCTCACGGCCGGGGCGGTGGCGTCCCGCATCATGCGTGCCGTCGAACGGTTCGCCGCCGACGCCCCGTCGGACGACATGGCCATCATGGCGATGCGCGTCCCGGAGTGACCGCCCGGCGAACAAGGGTCCCGGACATGCGAAAAGCCCCCGCCACGTGGCGGGGGCTTTCGTCTGAGCCCCAAAACGGAATCGAACCGTTGACCTTCTCCTTACCATGGAGACGCTCTGCCGACTGAGCTATTGGGGCGCGTCGACGGCAACGATCATACCTGACGGGCGACGGCCCGCCGACCACGTCAGCCCGCGGGTTCGAGCACCAGGCCGCCCAGCGCGTTGCAGGCGCCGACGATGCGGTGCAGCTCCCTCCGGGTCAGACCGGCGTGGAACGGCAGGGCCAGGGTCTCGGCCGCGGCCCGCTCCGTCTCCGGAAGCCGCACCGGGCCCCGGTGGGCCGTTGTGCGGTGGGCCGGTGTGGGAACCGGCACCGTGCACCGCACGCCCCGCGCCGACAGCGCACGCCGGAACGCGTCCCGGTCCGGTCGCCCGTTGCCGGGCACGCGCACGACGTACTGCGTGTACGCGTGCCGCACCCCCGGCGCGGCGGTGGGGGTGACGACGCCGGTGAGGCGGGCGTCCAGGTAGACGGCGTGCTGGCGGCGACGCGCGGCGTCCAGCTCCGGGACGCCGGGGTCCCGCTCCTGCGGCATGACGATCCGCACGCCGCACCGCTCACCCAGCGCGAGGAACCGGGAGGTGTCGACGGGGTGGCCGAAGAGCGCCAGCGGCACGACCGCCGCCGTCCGCTCGCCGACCGCGGCCTCGGCGGCGTCCGGATCGAGGCAGAGACTCGCGGCGTCGATGTCGGCGAATACCGGTACGGCGTCCAGCGACCGGACGGCCCGGGCCGTCTCCTCGCCGCCGAAGGAGGGCAGGACCACCTCGTCCCCGGCGCGCACGCCGGCGGCGGCCAACAGTGAGGTCACCATGGGGACGATGATGGCGAAATGACATGAACGCCTGGTGACAGAACATGAAAAAGCCCGGGGCCCGGACGAAAACGTCCGGGCCCCGGGCCCAATGA